>NZ_SAXU01000001.1:1200000-1800000 GCF_008016455.1 Brachyspira aalborgi
TTTGATGCGAAATTTCATGAGCTATGGTAAAAGGAAAAGAAACATAAGGAATTAAAATATTAACATTCGATTCAAAAGTGAAAGGATTATAAATTCCCGAGATTTGCAAATATAAAAAAAGTTTTGAAGACTTTATAGGTTTTGTTCTGCTATAATTCATATTCAAAAAATTAAACTCTTCAAAAATATTTTTATAATCGACTTCAACTATTCTATTTAAAGCCTGATAATTCGTATTTATTTCAGAATATTTTATTTGACTTTTTAAATTATTAATATCTTTTATCAAATACTCGGCAAGAGAATAAATATCTTCATTATCAATTTGCTTTTCCATATATTTAGAATAATTATCTATAATAGGCATTCTATAATAATTTAATCCCCAAATCGACATAAATATTATATAAACGATTATAGCGGCGCATATTATAGCATATAAAAAATTAAATAATATTTTTAATCTTTCTTTTTCGGTTATTAAATTTTTTATAGTAAAAATAATAAATAAAATTATAATTATTGCAAATATGATAATTAAAATCTCGCCCAAAGAAAAACTTAATTTACCTGATAATTTATTTAAGCCTCCCGCCAATTTTTTGTATATAAATTTTGAATAAAAATTTTCTACTAAAAATTTTGAAAGGCTCAATAATTTCAAAAGAATTGCAATTACGGATATGCATAAAAGAAATATTAATTTATTTTTCATTATAGTATTATACTTAATGAAAAAATATTTGTCAAAGAGAATTTATTAGAATTTATTTTTTCATATCTTTCAAATCGGCGTCTAATTTCTTTTTCCAAAGGTCGTAAATCTTTTTCTGTTCTTCCGCTTCTTCAGTTTCATTTAAATATATATATATTCTTCTTAAAGCTCCCGACATATTCAAAGCCATTTTCATGTCATCGGGAAGTCTGTCTTGCAATTCGTATTTTGCTCTGTATTGTTCAGCCGAAATCCAAATTAAAGATTTTGCTAAATTCATTAATTTTACTCTATACATATATCCGTCTATTTCGGGACTTAATTCTCTAATATAATTTTTGAAATCTATTATATTTTTTGTTATTAAAGCAAATCTTCCTTCAATCTCAACGAAGTTTTGTAGCCATTTTGAATTTTCGCCGTAGCAGAATTTGAAATAATCTATAATATAACCGAAAGAACAAATAAATTTATATCTCCATTCGTCTGAAAATTTATCTTTTAAGAATTCATGAACTTCTTCATTTAAAGATAAAGAATCGTCAGAATAATTGCCTAAAGCTTCTTCAAGTAAAACTATAGCTTTATTAATATATCTTCTTCCATCGTTTAATTGATTTTCTATTCTAATATCCAAATATTCTATAGAAATATTGCATATCGTGGCAATGAAAGACGAAGCTTTTATATGCAAAACCGCCAAATCTATTTTATTTTTAGCAATTTCAAATTCGTCTTCAATAGAATTTAATTCTTTTTCCATTTTATCAATATTAACTTCTACGGCTTGAAGCAATTCTTTATATTTGTTTTGCATTCTATTGCATTCCGCTTTAGCTGCCTCGCTTATCTTTGCCATTTATTAACCTCTATTATTAATTTATCGGAAAATTTGAAAATAAGTTTTAATTATTTAATTGCTTAATTCAACGGGCATAGTAATAAAAAACGCCGTAGCTTCAAAATTATTTTTTACGCTTTTAGCTATCATGCTTCCGCCATGCGCTTCAACAATTCTTTTTGACACAGCCAAACCGATTCCTACTCCATGACTTTTTGTAGTAAAAAACGGAGTGAATAATTTATTAATCGTTTCAGGTTCTATATAAGAGTTTGTATTTTCAACTATTATATCAATCATAGATTCTTTATACGAGTTGTCGGCAAATGTAACGCTTATTATAGCGTCATTTTCATTTTCTATAGCGTCTATAGCGTTTATTATTAAATTAATTATAACATCGTTCATTCTGCTATAATCCCAACGAACAAATTCTTCTTTTGTAGTTTTAACGGCATAAAATTTAATTTTCTTTTCGCTTTTCTTTATATATTCTTTAGCAAGAACGGTAATATATTTTACTATATCGTCAACTTTAATACTTTCGGGAACTAAATTAATACTTTTTGCAAATGTTAAATTTCTTCTTATATAGCTTTCTAATTTATCGACTTCATCCGCTATAATTTTTGCATATTCGCTTACTCTTTCATCGGAACTTATTTTTACGAGTCTATTTGCAAATCCCGAAATTGGAACTATAAAATTTCTTAAATTATGCGCCATTGAAGAACTCATCTCTCCTATAATAGCCAAACTTTTAATATCTAATAAACTTTTTTCTGCGACTTTCAAATCGTTTCTGCTTTTTTCAATTTCATTATAAAGCGAAGAATATTCTAAAGCTATAGCCGCTTGCCTTCCAAACATTTTTAAATAATCCAAATCATCGTCTGGTATCGGAATATTATTATAAATATTGTCGACTAAAATAACGCCAACGCAATTATTAGCATCCATTATTGGAACTATAGCGAAAGGATTATAGCCGAATATATCGGTATAGTTTTTTAATTGTTCAACTTGATTATTATCGTTTACGGATTTTATATTTATGCTTTCTTTATTATTAAACAAATCAAAAAATAATTGACATTGCTCGCTATTTGGAATTACCGTATTTAAAAATTTCTGATTTAAATCCCAAGACGCTTCCAAATTATTTCTGTCTAAAGATAACATTAATTTTTCTCTAAGAGCGTATTTATCAATATTCTTCATATTGCTTAAAATATCTTTGCCATAATATTGTTTATGAAGCAATGTTTCTCTAATAGATTTATCAACGCTATTCATATGATTCCAAATATCGCCCGCATTCTCTCCGTCTTTTGGCGCTACGCACATTCTTCCTCTAAAAACATTAAATTCTTTATCGTATAAAAATGCAAAAGCTCTATTGAAAGCGAACACATCTCCTATAGTCGCTATAGTAAGAAGCATAAATAATATATCTTCAGGTTTTGAGCGTTCAAGTAAAATATTGCTTATATCGTATAAAGTGCTTAAACGAGACATATTTTTTTTATTTTTTTCGTTAGCTTTATCTAATTCCTTTATGCTATAATATTCCGATATTCTGCTTGAGATATTTGCAAGAAGAGGATTAAATAAATTGCAATCGTCTTTATCAAAATCGCCCAAAGGATTAACGGCGTCTTTTATTTTATCGATAACGACAGCATATCCCATACATCCGCCTCCCATAGGAATTCTATTAAATAACACAGAACGATTTATAATATTTCTAAAATCATTACTATCTTCGTTTTTTTCTATATTGTTTATATAATTAATTTCATGCTCGATATATTTTATTTCATATTCTTTTTTTTCAAAAACTGAATAATCAAAATTATCTTCAAAACCATAGCTCGATATAGTTTCAAAATTATCTTTTTTATATCTAATTCTTATAAACGATTTGCTTGCGCTGAATATATTTGCTATGTCTGAAGCCAATTCTTTTAAGTTAATTTCAAATTTGTCGATATCGCTTAACTTAAAATATAATTCTCTTAATAATTTTAATTGTTTATCTTTTTCTTTATAAGTAACATGCTGCAATACATTATTTGCATAAACCGCGAAATGTCCGATAAAATTTTGAATCTCGTCTAATATGCTATTGTAAAAATCTATTTTATCTTCCCTATTTCTAAATACTATAATTCCGATATTTTTTTGACTTATAGATATTGGCAAAGCTAATAAAGCGTTATAATTTAAAAAAACTTCGGCGTTAGAATTGCTTATATTTTTACCGATATATTTTTTTCCGTCATATAAAATTTCTTTAATATTATCGTTAGTTATTGGAAAATCTACTTTACAAACATAATATCTGTCTATTCCGTAAACTCCTCTTAAAATTAAATATTCTCCTTTAGGAAAATAAACTTCTCCGCAATCAAAATTATAATATTGACATATTTTCTCTAAAAATAAATCTACAACTCTATCTATTTCATTTGTATTTTCTGCAAACAAAAGTCCGTTTGATAAATCCGTAAAAAAACTTTCAATAGGCTTTTTATCTTCCATAAAATTCCTCATTATAATATATTTTTTAAACTTTAAAAACTTTTAATTGGTAAGGCAATATTTCTATAGTTTCTTTTATATCGACAATATTATCGAATGAAATATCTTCTTTTATGTCAAAATTTTTAGCGTCAAATTCTTCTTTTTTGTCCGTAATATTAATCACTATAAAAACTCTTTCTTTTTCATCCAAACTATATTTATAAAATTTTCTGAAAGGATTTTTTATCTCTTCTTTTTCTTCAATATCGATTTTTTTATCTTCGTTATTTTCGTTTTCATTAAGTTTTTTTAATTCTTCTAATTTTTTCTTTTTTTCAATATTTTCCAAAACATCCAAAGAAACTATTTTTCCGCAATTTGTTAATATAGGATTTTGTTTAATATAAATCGCCATATCTTTTATATATTCGCTTAAATCAAAACTTATTTTTTCAAAGTCATTTTCATTTCCATTAACTACATTGCATCTTTTATAAAATCCAAACTCATCTCCCGTAGTTATCATCCACATATCGCAGACGATTGCCGTAAATAAAAAAGTTTGTTTCAATTTCCAAATATTGCCTTTATATTCCGTTATGAGTCTTTTTGTATCATGATTGCTTGGAAAGGCTATTTGTTTGCAATTTTCTCTTGCCGCGTCGTATTGTTCTATAAACCATTCGCTTTCGTAATCCCACCATTTCGCGCTGCTCGCCACATAATCGAATCCAGATTCTATCAAATCTTTTGTGTCGTCCAAAGAGCAACCCAAACTTTCCGCAAAAAATATAATTTCTTTATTTTCTTTTTTTGCTTCGCTTATTAAATATTGCCACAATTCTTTAGGGACTTTATAAGCCGCGTCGCATCTGAAACCCGAAAATCCCAATTCCAAATTATGTTTAATAAGCTCATTCCAATAATTCCAAATAGGATTTTCAATCTCTTCGTTATCTTTATTTAAAATAATTTTTTGATTATTGAAAGAAGCCAAATCTCCCCATTCTATCCATTTTCCATTATCCCAAGCGCCTGGCGATTCTAATTTTCCGTCTTTTAATTTATACCATTCAAAATGTTCTTCAACTAAATTGCAATCTTTTGAAGAATGATTAATAACTAAATCTATCATTATTTTTATATTATTATTTTTGCAATATAAAACGAAATCTTTTATTTCTTTTTCGGCAATGTCTTTTTCAGAACTTGTAAAAAATGCAGGATTATATTTATAATAATCTTTAGTCGCGTATAAACTTCCGCTAAATCCTGGGTAAGTTATCGGATTAATATAAACCCATTCAAATCCGATTTTTTTTATTCTGTCTATATGCGAATACCAATTTTTAATGTTTCCCAATAATGGGGCAAATAAATTATAGCTTAAAACCTTCATTAATAAACTATTATATATGGTATAAAATAAAATTCAATATAATAAAACGGCTTGATTTTTTTAATAATTTTTATATAATCAAAATATTATAATTATAATAATAAAGAATAAAAATTTATGAGGATAATTTAATGTCGTCTAAAAAAATTACGGTAAAAAAGAAAAATAGCGTTGTAAAAACTCTTCAGTGGATAGGAATATCGGTTATTTCTATTTTGCTTATTTTATATTTTTTGGTAAGCACGGGAGGAAGCCAAACTACTCCGACTATAGGCTCGGTTAATGGAACTCCGATTTATTATACAAGCACTAGTCCTTATGGAAGAGCTTTTAGAGATATAGAAAGATATTATCAGCAAATTGGAATACCGATAAATAACGAAATGTATTCTTTTATAGAAGATATGGCTTTTAAGAGAGCGGTTACAATCATTCTTTTAGATAAAATAGCTTCTGAAAATATAAAGATATCGGATAATCTTATAGTAGACGCTATGAAAAGCGAATTTGTAGACACCAACGGATTATATAACGATGTAGCTTTTCAATCTTTTATAAAAAATACTTCTAAATCGGAACAAAAAAGAATAGAAAAAGAATTAAAAGAAAGTATTTTATATCAAACTATATCTATGGAACTTTTTAAAGATATAAAAATTAATTCTTTAGAAGTTGAAAGAAATTATATAAAAGAAGAAACTAAAAGAGATATTGAAATGGTTTATATAGACGCCGCTTCAATAGTTGAAAATTCCGAAATTCCAATATCCGATTTGGAAAAATATTTTAACGATAATAAAACAAATTTCGCTCAAGCCGATATTTCCTATATAGCTTTAGAAAGCGGAGGAGTAGCGGATAATTTATATAAAAGCTTAAAAGACGATATAACTTTATTTGACAAAAACGCCATTGAAAAAAGTATAGAAACTAATAATTATAAATTAGGTTATGTGACTAAAATGGAAATGCCATCCGAAAATTTTGCAAACAGTATATTTACAAATACAAAAACAAATACTTTATTGCAACCTATTTATGTAAACGGAAAATATTATATTGTTTTATTAAACGATATAAGACTTCCCGAAAAATATTCCGATGTAAAAATCGATATATTAAAAAACGAATATTTAAAATCAAATATGAAAGCTTTACTTGAAGTTGAAAAAACAAAACAATCGGAAATATTAAAATCGGCATTTGAAAATAATAATAATCTTGCTTCGCTTAATAATAAAGGAAATATAGAATATTATAAAACTTCAAAGCCTTTTTATTATAATCAAGCAAATTTAAGTTCGATTAACGGAAATATGATTCCCGAATCTTCCGAAGAAAATTTTTATAGAAGAGTATTTTCTTTAGAAGTAGGTTCTGTTAGCGATGTCGTAAAACTTGAAAACGGAGTAGCGATAATAAAAGTTTTATCCGAAGAAAAACCAGATATGAATAAACTTGCGACTTCTGACGATAGCATAAAGTCGGCTATAAAAATGGAATTGAGTTCTTATATAGAAAATGAATGGCAAAATAAAAATATTGAAAAAGCAAGAGTTAAGAAAAATAATATAAGATAATTTTAATTAAACTATTAAGTAAGATTATAAATATTATTTTTTATAATTTTTTAAAATAAACGCTTTAAATATTTTTAAAAAGATTGTATAATAATTAATAAATAATTTAAATTATTTTGTTGACAAAAAATTTTAAATGTTGTAAAATATTATTAAATTAATTAAAATAAATAGTTGACAATTTTTTAAATATTTTATAATATTGTTAAATTAATCAATATTGAAAAAAATTTAAATAAACTATTGACTAATTTTTAAACTTATTGTATAAATTAAAAGTTAGTTAAAAAATATTTAAATTATTATTGACAAAATTTTTTAGATATTGTATAATTTGAAAATAAATTAAATAAAAAAAGTGATGGAAAATTTATATGAGATTTAAAAACATTGTAAGTATGTTGAACAGTACAGTACAGTACAGTACAGTGCCATAAGTTTAAACTTTTCAAAAATAAATCAATCAAAAAAATTATTAAAATTTTGTCCGTTTCTTTCGGATACATTAGCCGTGATAACTTATCGGGAGAGAAGAAACCCGATTTTGTTATAAATAAAAAATTTTTCATAAAAGGAGATAACAAAATGAAAAAAATTAAAAAATTTCTTCTAACAATTGCAATGACGATGATTTTTAGCGTATCGGCATTTGCGGCAAGTGGGTTCGAGTTTATATTAAATGTGCCTTTCGGTTTAAGCGTTGGTTTTGAATCGGTAGATTTGGGTATGCTACCAGGCGCTGACGGAATTACGCAACGAAAAATCGAAGACGCAAGTCCTGGCGTAGGTTTCGATATTGGAGTTGCGGCGCAGTTGGGTTATATGTTCCAAGTTAAAGACGGTTTTGGAATAAGCGTTTTGGGAGAATTGGGCTATAGCCATGACACAATATCTGGAACTTATAGCAAAATCGAAGGAGGAGACGGTAATAGTATTAATTGGAGCGGAATAAAAGCAATTTATACTTTAGAACAGTTTCAAATTGGATTATTGCCTAAATTTAATATTGGAGCATTTTCAATAGGAATTGGCGGAGGAGTAAAAATTCCGATAAGCGCTAAAGAAAGAGTAAAAATAGACAGTTTGGGAATAGACGAAAAGAGTAAATTTAAACCTGCCGATGCCGTTCAAGGTTATATAAAATTAACTTTTGATTATTCTCTTTTCTTCACTGATAATTTAGCCATGAATTTCGGTTTGTATTTAGGATATGATACTCCTCTTACTGCAACGGCAAGAGATGCGTCATATTTTACCGCTTTATTTGAGAGAGTAAATGTTCATGACTTTAATGTAGGTTTGCAATTAGGATTTAGATTTGGACCGAAAGCTTAAAAATCTTTTTCAAAATTTTTCATATAAATTCTAAAACACTTGATTTGCGGTTTATACTTAATTGTATAAACCGTTTTTTATGTATTAATTTTATTTTTTTTGAGAAAAGCAGAAGCTTATTAATCGATTGTTTCGCTTCACGCTGTGTGCCTCTCGTAATGACAATATCCTTATTAAATCAAAATCTCTTATTCTCATTTAAACAAAATCAATCTCTATTATATATTTATCTTTTTCAGCAATTTCACTTTTTTTTGAAATTCTATTAATCGCATAAGGTTTAAGATAAATCGCGCTTATTTCATTATTTGAATTTTCTATTATTGGAATATTATCTCTAACTCTTAAAGGAATTTTTGAATCTATAAATATTTTTCTTAAATACTTTTTCTCTCCGTTAGGATACGAAATTAAAAAGTCCGCATTTTTTCTTTGCCTAACAATTATTGGATAATCGCATTTTATATATAATTTTTCTTTATAATTTATATTTTTATTTTCAATCGTTTTAAAACTAATATTTTTATTTAAAAAATTATAAATTCCATCTTTTTTAATTTTTAAATAATTGTTTATATTTTCTTTTTTTTCAATTTCTTCTATAATCAATAAATTATATTCTTTAATCAAATTAAAATTATCTAATCTTAAAATAACATTGCTTTTTTTCGATTTTATTATTTTAACTATTTCAGAAATTCTTTTTTCGGTTATCTCTATATTATTTTTTTCGCTTTCGGCAATAAATTTCATTATTATTCTATTAAGAAAAATTCTATTTAAATTTTTAATATTTTCTATATTTATAGAATTTTTATTTATCAAATTTTTTTTGTAAATATTATTAATTTTCTTTCTTAAAAATTTATTCTCCAAATAAGCTTTTTTTGAAAATTTTATTATATTATCTTTTGATTTTTTATTAATAGTTTCAAGCATTGGAATAATTAAATTTCTTATTTTATTTCTCGCATATTTATTTTTTTTATTTGAAGCGTCCTCTCTATATTCCAAATTATTTTCTTTCGCGTAATTTTCAATCTCTTCTCTATAAAAATTAAGAATCGGGCGTAAAATATAATTATTCTTTTTTTTAAGGCAATTATAAATATCCGCTCCAGCTCCTTTAATCATTCTATAAATTATCGTTTCGACAAAATCGTCTTTATTATGAGCGATAATCAAATAATCGAAAATATTTTTATTGTAAAGCTCTTCAAAAAAATTATATCTATCTTTTCTCGCTTCATTTTGAATATTTTTTTTATTATAACTTCCTTCTTTTATTTCTTTAATGTAAATATTGAGATTATATTTTTTTGCAATATTTCTTGCAAATAATTCGTCTTTTTTAGATTCTTCTCCTCTCAAATTATAATTTATATGAATAATTATAAGATTAAAGCCAAGTTCTTTTTTTAATTTGTAAATTATATGAAGAGCAGTTTGCGAATCGATTCCGCCAGAATATGCTACAGCAAAAGTTTTTTTATTTATATCTTTTATGTTTTTAGTTAAAAATTTTTTTACGCTACTGAACATATTTTTTATAAAACATTCGCGGCAAGTTCCGCAAGTTTTGAACGCTCGCCTTTTTCCAAAGTAACCGTTCCGCTTAAAACTTCCGCTTTAGTTCTGTCTATTAAATAAGTTAAACCGTTATTTCTTTCGTCCAAATAAGGCGTGTCAATTTGATGAATATCGCCCGTGAAAACTATTTTAGTTCCTTCGCCAGCTCTCGTTATAATAGTTTTTATTTCATGCGGAGTTAAATTTTGAGCTTCGTCAACTATAAAGTATATTTTATTCAAACTTCTTCCTCTTATATAAGCCAAAGGAGATATTACTATTTTTTCATTTTCAAGCATTTTCCTAATATTTTTACTCTCATCGCTATCTTCGGAATGTATATGCTGTATAACCGATAAATTATCGAATAATGGCTGCATATAAGGTTCTAATTTGCTATTAACATCGCCAGGCAAAAATCCCAAATCTTTATTTGACAAAGCGACTATAGGACGAGCAAGCAATATTTGTCTGTATTCTCTTCTTTTTTCAAGCGCCGCCGCCAAAGCCAAAAGCGTTTTTCCCGTTCCCGCTTTTCCCATAACAGTAACCAAAGGAACGCTATTGTCAAGCAAAATATCTAAAGCCATAGCTTGCTCTTCGTTTCTTGGCTTTATTCCATAAGCGCTTATATCGGTATTTACATAAATAATCGTATTGCTGTCTTCTTTATATTTGCCTATAACCGCTTCGTCTTCTTCGTTTACTCTATAACATAAATAAGTATTTGGATAAATAGAATGTTCGCTTTTAATTCCTATTTCATTATTATTTTTAAGTTCTTCTATATATACTTTAGCGTTATCGCCCGATATATTTTCAATTCCCGTAAACAATGAAGATAATTTTTCTATTTTGTCCGTATTATAATCTTGAGTATTTATTCCTAAACTTCTCGCCTTCATTCTCATATTAATATCTTTAGTTATAAGAACGACTCTGAAATCTTCGCATTTAATATTATAAGCTGAAGAAAGAATTTTATGGTCGGGAATATTTCCAGAAAATATTTTTTTGAAATCCTCTCTCTCTTCGTTATTTACATCTATAAATATTTTGCTTTTATTTGGAAGAATCACTCCGTTTGTAAATATATCTTTATCTTCGCTACTTTCCGAAAGCGTATCGAGTTCTCTTATAAACTCTCTTGCGTTAAAATTAATTGTGTCGCTTCCTTTTTTGAATTTATCTACTTCTTCCAAAACTGTAATCGGTATTACTATATTTGTTTCTTCAAAAGAAAATATAGATTTAAAATCATGCAGTATAACATTTGTGTCAAAAACGAATACTTTTTTATTAGGAATAAATTTTTCAGTCATTTGCAAATCCTTTAGTATTTATAATTTTATATTTTTTATTATTATGATATATAAATTAAAAAAAATCAAATATTAAAAAGGATTATTTAATTTGATATTTTTTAAGAAAGTTAATTTTTAAAAATAAAGTTAAAAAAAAGAGGCTTACCCTTTCGGATAAACCCCTTAAAATTATATTCCCAAATTAATTAGGACTTCCTGGTATGAACATGTAATTCCACCAAGGCGTATTCCAAGAATCTGTGAATTTTACATATCTCGTAAATGTTTTAACTAGTTCTTGAGGTTTTTTACCTATATATAAACTAGCATCTTGCATTTTTCCAAATCTGTTATCGAGGTTTCTTTCATTTACTTCCCACCACCAATAGTAAGAATCAACGCCTGCGCAACCGCTTAAGCCTTCATTAGCCTGTGGATTCATAACCAAAACTTCTATATAATCTTTTTGGAAATTTCTCTTAAAGTATATATTTTCACCATGAACGCCATTCCAGAATTTAGACAAAGTTATATTAGCCTCTATAAATGTATGAACTGCGTTTTTAGCGCTTCCTCCAGAACCATATATTCTTTCAGCTTCACTTCCGCCTATAGCCATTTTATAAATAGCTCCAACTGTCCAGTTTCCCGTATGAGCATATTCATGCGTTACGCTATCTTCATTTCCATATTTTTTTGCGGTGCAATTTACATAATCTACTATAACCGCTCCTACAAATTGTTTGATTAATCTGTTATCTTGTTTGTAGTAAATATCGCCTTTAGAATCAAAATAGTAGTAATCTTGTAGATTTGATTTTTCACCAGTTGCTGGCTTGCTTTTTTGGAATTCACTAGGTGCATGATAATTTCTACCATTTCTAATTGCGAAAACTTTACCGTCATTAGCGGCTTTTCTGTTAATTTGGTCGAGCCATAATTGATTTAGTTTTGCGCTATCTCTGTAGTCTACTGCGACTTTTTGAGAACTTGCAAAAGGAACAGTAACTGTATATACTGAGCCAGCTTCTTCTGGAAGAGTAATTGAACCTGTTCCATCGCTATTAGTTTCGCCGCCAGTAGTTCCGTCACCAGAACCCGTTCCACCGCCAGTAGTTCCGCCACCACTAGAAGTAGATAAAGAAGTCGATTGAGTTGGGGTATCGCCACCACAAGAGACAATCGTTGCCGCAGAGAATGCAACTACTAAAATTATAACAGCCATTCTCCACAATAATTTTGATTTAAACATATGAAACTCCTCGTCAAGGTTTCCATCCTTGACTTTAAATATTATTTTATAAGATTTTATTAACCTTACATCTATAAGATAATAAATATTTTTAAAAAGTCAAGAACTTTTTTTAATTTTTTTCTACTTTTTTTAAATTTAAAAATAACTTTATTCATATTTTTATATAAAATCAAAGCTTTTATTAAAATAAGAATAATTGAAACAATAACAAATACCGAAATAAACCTTTTTTAATTATATTTATTTTTTATAGAAATAAATCGTTATTATGCAATACACATTTAAATAAAGTTAATCTTTTTTAATTGACAAAAACAATAACAATAAAAAAACATGAGGAAAAGAAATCTTCTCCTCATGTTATAACTCAATCTTTTTTTAATTAACTATTATCTTATTTGAAATGTAATTTCAGCAGAAGAACCGCCCCATTTAAATACAATCGTCAAATAACCGCCGTCTTTAAAAGTAGCTTTTGCATCTCCTACGCTAACCACATCGCCACCGATTACTATATTATAATTTTTGCTTTCAGGCGTTAAGTTGTATGATGTTCCGCTACCGCTTACATCAAATATTATGTCTTTTTCGCTATTATTTTTGTCATTAAAAGTTGAATCATTATATGTTTCAATGATTACCTTGCCGTCTTTTATAGACGCCGTATAGTAGCGAGTTTCACCGCTAACATTAAATTTCTGTCCGCCCGAATTATACACTCTGCCATTAAAAGTAGCTATAGTGTCTTCTGGTTTTACTATTTCGTTTTTCACTTCATCTGAAGTTGAAAAATTGGCTGCCGTAGGCTTCTTTTTACATCCTGCCATCGACACGGCTAAAACCGCAACTAAAACTAATAAAATGTTAAAATATTTTTTCATTGTTCTATTCCTCCTCTTACAATGAAATAATTTTTTTTATAAATAAAAAACCATAATAATTATTTAGATTTTTGTTTTATTATTAGGTTTATTATTTATCTTACACCCTTAAATATAATAAATTATTTTAAAAAGTCAACTATTTTTAATCAACTTATTTTTTTATACGAATAAATATAATTATCATTATAAACGCGCAGGACATAGAAATCAATTTATTCCTAATTCTTAATAAAATTGACAATTCTAATTTGTTTAGTATAATCTATTAAAAATAAAAAATAAAAAAATAAAATTGTATGCTTAATAATTAATAACAAATATATGAAAGAAAAATTTAAAGAACATATAAATGAAAAATTTAAATATATTCCCGATAATCCTGGAATATATTTTATGAAAGACGAAAAAGAAAATATAATATATATAGGAAAAGCAAAATCTCTAAAAAAAAGAGTTCTTTCTTATTTCAATAAATCGATTAAAGACACTAAAACAACCGCTCTTGTGGAACATATAGCGGATTTTGATTATATTTTAACCGAAAATGAAGTCGAAGCTTTGATACTTGAAGCGGAAATGATAAGAAAGCATAAGCCTCATTATAATATACTTCTTAAAGACCAAAAATCTTTTCCTTTTGTGGCTATAACAAACGAGCATTTTCCAAGAGTTATAAAGGCGAGAAATGTTATAGATAAAAATAACGCTAATAAATATAAAAGTTATTTCGGACCTTATGTTGAATTTGGAAAAGCGGATGAAATAATAAAATTTGTGATAGATAATTTTAAATTGAGAAGATGCAAATATGATTTTCCGCTAAAAAAACCTATAAGACCTTGTTTGTATTATCATATAAAAAAATGCACCGCTCCTTGCGCAAATTTAATAAATGAAAAAGATTATGATAAAACTGTAGAACAAGCTTCAATGATTTTGGATGGAAATATTGATAAACTTGTTTCAAACTTAAAAAGAGAAATGAAATCTTATGCAAAAAAAATGGAATTTGAAAAGGCTAAAGAAATTAGAGATAAAATAGATATTCTTAAATCGATTAATGTAGAACAAAATATATATATTAATGAAAATGACGACATGGATATTTTGGGAATTTACGGAGAGAATGGAAATTATATTATAGTAATTTTGTCGGTTAAGGACGGAAAGCTTGCCGACAGAAAAGATTTTTTTATAAAAGCTCCTTCTATTAATAAACTTAAAAAATTAGAAGAATTAAAAGGACTTGCAAAATATTCCGATATAGTTTCGGCTTTTTTTACTCAATATTATATTTACGGCAACTTAATTCCTAAAATAATATTAACCGAAATAAAAGTAAACGATATAAAGGTTATTAAAGATTATTTAAAAAAAATATCGGGCAAAACTGTAAAAATAAAATTTGACAAAACAAAGAAAGGCTTAATAAATATAGCAAACAATAACGCTAAACATCTTTTTGAAGAAAAAACTTTAGCTAAAGAAATTCCGATTGGAATTAATAGATTAAAAGAAATATTTAAATTAAGCAAAGCTCCAAATATAATAGAATCTTTCGATATCGCGCATATTCATGGAAGTTATACTATGGCGGGAATGGTTAGATTCGTTAATGGAATTTCTGATAATAAAAATTATAGATTATTCAATATAAAAACCGTTAAAGGAATAGACGATTTCGCTTCAATAAAAGAGGCGGTTTATAGAAGATATAAAAGACTTAAAGAAGAAAATTTAAAATTCCCCGATTTAATTCTTATAGACGGAGGCAGAGGACAACTTAATGCAGCAATAGAATCTTTGAAAGAACTTGATATTAAAGGACAGCCAATAATGGCGCTTGCTAAAAAATTTGAAGAGATATATTTGCCAAACAGAGAAAAGCCAATTTTATTGAGCGATAATGAGCCTGCAAGATTATTTTTACAACAAGTGAGAGATGAAACGCATAGATTTGTAAATACGAGTCATGGAAAGAAGAGAAGTAGAGAGATGATTAAAAGCGAACTTGAAAGTATTTCGGGACTTGGTAAAAGCGGTATTGAAAAATTATATACTCATTTTATAAATATAGAAAATATAAAAAGCGCTTCTTTAGAAAATATAAGAAATATTCCAGGAATAAGTTATAAAGTAGCGGATAATATATATAAGCATTTTCATAAATAATTATTTTTATAAATTAAAATATTATTGTTAAAATATTATCTATTAAAGCTTAAATTTTATATAATTTATAAAAACAAAATTATTATATATACTTGACAAAATTATATTAATATTGTATATTTAACAACCATGTAAACAATTAATATAAAAAATAATAAAACGGAGATAAACGATAATGTATGCAATAGTAGAAGTTAAAGGAAAACAATATAAAGTCGAAAAAGGACAAAATATATTAATAGAATATTTAGGAGAAGATGCAAAAGAGTCGCCTGAAATTAAAACTCTTTTATTAAAAAAAGACGATGAGAGCGTTATCGTTGGAACTCCTTATATTGAAAATGTAAAAGTTAATTCAAAAATAGTAGAAAGTTTGAAAGGCGATAAAGTGATAATTGGAAAGCATAAAAGAAGAAAAGACTATAGAAGAAAAACGGGACATAGACATAAATATCATAAAATAACTATAGAAGATATAATAGTTTGATTTTATGGCTTCGTTGGTAAATGTTCGTTATAATGTTTATGGAATTATAGAATATATTTCGGTTAATGGACATGCGGGAATAAAAAAAATCGGCGAAGGTTACGAAGTTTGTATAGCTTTAAGTTCCATTATGCAGGCAATGTGTAGAGCTTTAATTAGCATAATTGGAACGAGGCATTTAATTTATAAAATAGAAGACGCTAATTTGAGTTTAAAATTAAAAGATTTTGATAAACTTGAAGAAAGCAAAAAACAAGAATATAAAATTGTAAGCAACGGATATTTAATAGGAATAAAAGAATTAATTAAAGAATATCCCGATTATATAAAATATAAAGAAGAAATAATATAAAATAGGAGAAAAACATGGCTCATAAAAAAGGCGGCGGAAGTTCAAAAAATGGACGAGATAGTCAATCCAAAAGATTAGGCGTAAAAGTTTATGGCGGACAAAAAGTTATATCTGGCAATATAATTGTAAGACAGAGAGGAACTCAATTTCATGTCGGTAAAAATGTCGATATAGGAAGAGACCATACAATATTTGCAACCGCTTCTGGAACTGTAAAATTCTATACGAATAAATTTGGCAAAAAGGCAATAAGCGTAATTGCAGAATAATATTTTTATTATATTTTGTTTATGGAAGATAATATAGAATTATTATCATGCGCTTTGGAAGGCGGATGTTCAGCTAAAATTCCTCCCGATTTGCTTGAAAAAACTTTAGCTCCAATATTAAAATTAAAAACCGATTCTAATCTTTTATCGGATGTAGATATAGGAGACGATGCGGGAGTTTATAAAATTTCAGAAGATAGCGCTATAATATTTACGGTTGATTTTTTTCCTCCCGTTGTAGCCAATCCTTATTCTTTCGGACAAATAGCGGCTTGCAATTCTATAAGCGATATTTACGCGATGGGCGGAGAGCCTAAATTAGCTTTAAATATAACGATGTTTCCAAAAGAAGATTCGTTAAATATACTTGCAAATATCTTAA
The DNA here is from genome assembly GCF_008016455.1 of Brachyspira aalborgi. Taxonomy (NCBI): domain Bacteria; kingdom Pseudomonadati; phylum Spirochaetota; class Spirochaetia; order Brachyspirales; family Brachyspiraceae; genus Brachyspira; species Brachyspira aalborgi. The sequence continues at coordinate 1,217,071 of NZ_SAXU01000001.1, forward strand.
AAGGCGGACAAGATAAAGCGACCGAAGCGGGAGTATTAGTTGTCGGCGGACATACGATAACGGACACTACGATTAAATACGGAATGGCGGTTATAGGTTTTGCAAATCCTAATCAAATAACGACTAATTCAAACGCTAAAGACGGAGATATTATAATTCTTACAAAACCATTGGGAACGGGTTGTTGTCTTGCGGCTATGAGAAACGGACTTATTAAAGAAAACGATATTGAAGATGTTTTTGAAGCTATGAAAACTTTAAATAAAAAAGCATGTAAAATAATGAATAAATATAATGTTAAATCGGCTACTGATATAACGGGATTTGGATTAATCGGGCATGCTTATAAAATGGCTTTGGCGAGCGATGTTTGTATAGAAATAAATACTTCAAATTTGCCTATGTTTAATAAATCTTACGAAGTTATAGATATGGGATGCATTCCAGGAGCCGCTTTTACAAATATGCGTTATGTCGGAGAAAATATTTTATTAGACGATAATATCGATTATAATTTAAAAATGCTTTCATTCGACCCTCAAACTTCGGGCGGTTTATTTATATGCGTAGATAAAGATAAAGGCGAAAATATGCTTGCAGATTTATGGAGAGAGGGAGTAGTTGACGCTTCGATAATCGGAAAAGTTTGCAAGAGATATAAAGAATATATAAGATTAATCAAATAAATTTATTCTTTTTTAAAAATTTTATTAAATCATTAAATTAATTTTTTAGCCGCGTCTATAAATCCTACAAATAAAGGATGCGGATTTGTTATTCTTGATTTTAATTCGGGATGAAATTGAACGCCTATCATATAAGGATGATTTTTAACTTCAACTATTTCTACCAATTCTCCGTTTTGCAATTTTCCCGTTATGATTAGTCCGTTTTTTTCCATATCGTTTATATATTCGTTATTGAATTCGTATCTATGTCTATGTCTTTCGCTTATTATTTTATTTTTATATAATTTATAAGATAAACTTTCTTCTTTAATTTCGCAAGGAAAAGCGCCGAGTCTCATTGTTCCGCCTTTTAGTATATTTTTTTTCTGCTCTTCCATAAGAGTTATTATTGGATATTTTGCATTTTCATTTACTTCAATAGTATTCGCTTCTTTATAACCTAAAATACTTCTTGCAAACTCAACGCACATTAATTGCATTCCCAAGCAAATTCCCAAATAAGGAATTTTATTTTCTCTTGCATACTTTATAGCTTCAATTTTTCCTCCAATTCCTCTCTCTCCGAATCCGCCTGGTATAATAAGCCCGTTTATGTCTTTAAAATAATTTTCTATATCTTTATCGTTTTCTAAAGTTTCAGCCGAAATCCATTTAATATCTACATTAATATCGTTATAAATTCCGCCATGATTGAGCGCTTCGATTAAAGAGATATAAGCGTCTTTCATTGAAATATATTTTCCGACTATCGCTATTTTTACTCTTTCGTTTTTTATAGCTATATTTTTTTGTTTTATTATTAAATCATTCCAATTTGACAAATCTATTTTTTCGGTTTCAAGTTTAAAATGTTTGCAAACGACATTTGAAAGCCCTTGACTTTCTAACATTAAAGGAACATTATAAATATTAGGTTCGTCAAAATTTTCAAATACATTTTGTTTAGGCAAATTGCAAAATAAAGCGATTTTAGCCTTATGCGAATCTTCCAAATGTTTATTCGTTCTGCAAACTATAATGTCGGGAATAATTCCGCTTTGCATAAGTTGTTTTACGCTATGTTGAGTCGGTTTAGTTTTAATCTCTTCGGATGAACTTATAAAAGGAATTAAAGTGACATGAATATATAAAACATTTTCTTGTCCTAATTCGGCTTTTATCTGTCTTATCGCTTCAATATATGGCAAAGATTCTATATCTCCGATTGTGCCTCCGATTTCGGTTATAACTATATCCGTTTTTTTTGGGTCATTTTCTCTATAGATTCTATTTTTTATTTCGTTAGTAATATGAGGAATAACTTGAACCGTCTCACCCAAATATTTTCCCGCTCTTTCCATATTTATAACATGCTGATAAATTTTTCCCGTTGTCACATTGCTATATTTATTTAAATTTTCGTCAATAAATCTTTCATAATGTCCGATATCCAAATCGGTTTCCGTGCCATCGTCCGTTACAAAAACTTCTCCATGCTGAAACGGGCTCATAGTTCCAGGGTCAATATTTATATAAGGGTCGAATTTTTGAATAGTTACGCTTAATCCTCTTGATTTTAATAGTCTTCCCAAAGAAGCCGCCGTAATTCCTTTTCCAAGCCCAGATACGACTCCGCCCGTTACAAATATATGTTTAGTTTTCATTTAATAACCCTTTTTTATTTTTATAAACAATATCATTAAAGAGATATTAAATCAAGTAAATTTTATAAAGTAAAATTATCTATAATTAGATTGTAATATAATTAAAATTAATTTCATAAAATAATCTTGCTGTCCTACGCTAAAGTAGGGTAGCAAGATTGGAGTTTTAAAATGAAAAACTCTTAAAATCTTGTTTTCCTGAAATAAATTAGGATATCAAGACATGAGAATTTCAAAATGAAGAATTCTAAAAATCTCGTTTTCCTATATAAAATAGGCTATCAAAACAAATTATTATAATGCTCTTATCGTTTAATCTTGTTTTCCCATATCAAATGAGATATCAAAGACAAAAAATTACAATCTTATTATGCTTTTTAAATCTTGTTTTCCGCATATTAAATAGGCTAGCAAGACATTATCGTTATTCTCGGTAAGCTATAGAAATTTTGTTTTCCTATATTAAATAGGTTATAAAAACAAAATGAAACACACAAAAAACATTCTTAAAATTTTATTTTCCCATATACAATAGGTTATAAAAACTTAAAAAATTTCTTCTAACAATTGCAATGAATCTCTTTTACCTATATGCAATAGGTTATAAAAACTAATGAGAAAATATTTTTACATTTTAATAAATCTTGTTTTTCCGCAATTAATTATTATCGGACTATCAAGACACTAAACTCAAAAAACAAAATTATTTGCAATATAACATATCGGCATAATTTGTCAATATTTTGTTTTCCTATATTAAATAGATTATCAAAACAAAGAGTTCTAACATGAACAACTCAAAATCATGCTTTCCTATTTAATAGGGTAGCTAGACTCAAAAAAACAAACTATTTTCAATTAACATTATTTAGTAATATATAATATTTTATTAATTTGTCAATATCGCTTGACATTTTATATTATAAATAGTATTATGAAATATATTCTTTTGGAGAAAAATTTTATAATGAAAGCAAATCGAAACTTTAATAAGTTCAATAAATTCAAAAATAAAAATTACGATAAGCCAAATATAAAACAACCGATAAAAATTCCAGAATTATATTATTTGTCATATTTCTTAAAAGATAGCAAAAAAGACGGAAATAAAAATAAAATTAAAAAATATTTTATGCCTTTATTAACTATTATAATTGAAGATAAAGATTTTAATAAAAATAATTTGAATATCAAAAAATCTTTTTCTGTTATTATAAAAAATAAATATAGAAAATTGCCGATAGAGTTTAAAGAAGAATATATTAAAAATCAGAATATATTTGAAGAAGAGATTATATTAAACGAAAAAATAGAAAAATCTTTTGAAGATGCAATAATATTTTTAAGAGATTTTAGAAATATTATGATTCATAAAAATATAAAAGAAGATACTTTTTCAAGATGCAATTTTAAGAATTTTGACGGAGAATTATTTTATTTTTTAAGAATATGTTTAAAGTCGGAATATAAATATAATTTAAGAGAAAAGAAATTATTAACCGATAAAAATTTTTCTTCGTATAAAACCGACATTAAAGAAAATTATATTGATAAAGTTTTGCAAATGAATTCGTTTGAAATGAAAAATGATTTTAAAAATATTCCGTTTATATACGCTTTAATTATATTAGCAATGTTTACAGAAAGTAAATATATTAAAGAATTATTGGATTTAATAAAAGTAAAAAAATTTATAAAAGATATAGTTTTGTCTTTTTCTTTAAGAGGAGATTACAAAACTTTGATTTCGGGAATTATTTCAGAAGAAGAAAAATTATATTTTAAGCAACTTGAAATGTCAGAGCAGATTTATAAAGAAACTTATAGCTCGGGGAAAAGAGCGATAAAGAAATTAGATTATTTTAATTATGATAATAAAGATAAAAAATATAATATTTACGATAATGTGATTAGATTTTATAATTATATAAATAGTTTTCCTAAAATAAAAGAATTTGAAAGCGATATAAGAGAGTTTAAGGCAAATGAAATAGTAAAATCAAATATAAATACTATGAACTCTATTAAAGAATATAATCAAAATGCAAGAGAATATAATAATAAAATAGAAAGAGGTTTTGTAAAATTAGCCGTAAAAAGAGAAAATAATAATCTCGAAACCGATTATAAAAAAATTATTCCGACTATTAAAAATGTATTTAGAGAAGAAGACATATTTATGAAAGAAGCTATAGAATTTTTATCTTCAAAATATGGCAATGAATTTGGAAAAGATACTTGGACAATTTCAGGCAATGCGGTTATATGGCTTGAACCTAACGATAATATATGTTTTGATGTGAGAAGAAAAGTTAAACCTTCTAAAAACGGAATGAATTCTATATATAAAATAGTTTATAACGAAAAAAATTCAAATAGATATAGTTTAAATAGATATAATTTAAGAGCTTTAATTACTTCTATACTTATAAACGGCGATTTGAGTTTTAAAGATTTGAAAGATACGGCGAGTAGCAATTTGAAAGTTAAAAATCATAATTCGGAAAATACAAATAATTTATCGCAGGATTTAAAAAATAAAATTCCTAATTGGAATAGATATAAAAAAGCGTCTTTAATCGTCAAAACCGTTAGAAAATCTATTATTAAAGATATTCATCTTCATAATAAAGATAGCGTAGGTTTTTATAAAGAATTTATAAGAATCTTGTATAAACTCGATAGCGGAAATTCAAATATTTACGATAATGTTGTCGAAATCATTAATAAATATGGAATACCAAATGAAAATCTTTCAGAAGAAATAATAAAGTTGTTAAAATATAATAATTTAAAAGATATGGCTTTAGCTTCTGTTGATATTTTAGTAAGCATTAAAAAGAAAAAAGAAATAAAGCAATCTATAGCTTCGTTTAAAACTTGGAGTAAATTTGCTTTCTTGCCCGTAAATCAGAAAAATCAAAATATTTATTCTTTATTAGGTTGGGAAAATATTAAAAATAATTTATTAACAGAAAATAGCAAAGCGGATATATTTGAAATTTTATTTAATTACTTTAAGAAAAATAATATAGCGATTCCTACTATAGTTGGAATATATCAAAATTATATTAAGAATAATAAAATTAATTATTATGAAGAAAAAGAAATAAGAAATATTATATCCGAAGAGATGATACTTTATTTTATATATTTAGAATATATAAAAAATATTGAAACTAAAAACAAAAGCTATTTTTATTTTGAAAGTCGTAAAAAAGATAATAATATTTTAGATTTTGATTTAATTTGGGATTTAAATCCAAAAATTAAAATTAATATTAAAGATTATATTAAAAGAGATACAAAACAATCTTTAGACTTTATATTTGATATTAAAAGAATAAAAGAAGACGGAAAGATAAACGGAAAAGAAGATTTGCAAAAATGTTTAGAAAGTTGTTTATCGAATTATAATATAATAATTAATCATAATGTTTTTAAAAGCAAATGTCCAAAACCGACTTCAATTATTCAAAATAATATTTTAAATGCAAATAATATTATCGATATAGTAAAAGTTTTGAGATGGGCGCAAAAAGAATTATTATATTTTATCTGCGGAGTGGAAACATATTTAATATATAAATTATCTATTTCATTAACCGAACATCAATTTAAAAGTCTATCTGAAGAAAAAGGTTATATTGATTTTAAGGACTTGATTGACAATTATAATAAATCTACCGATAAAAAACTTGATGGTAAATTAAGCATAGTTAAAAATATATTGGCGCATGGAAGATTAAGCGATTATGATTATAATATTATTGTAGATATTTTAGATTCTTCGCTTTCAAAACTTAATTTATCTTCTTTATACGAAAATTATAATAAAAAAAATTAGCAATTCAATATAATAGATTTTGAAAAAATTTATGTTTTAATATAAACTTCTTCTTTTCAAAGATAACATAAATCTTAATTTTTTATAATTTTATAAATTATAAAATATTTTATCTATTGCTAAAATATTGGTTATTATATATAATAAATAAAAAATATATTAAGGAGTTTTCATTATGAGAAAAACATTAGCTTTATTAATCACATTATCTTTCGCTTCAATTATGTTTGCCGATATGGTTGTTCCAATTTCGCAGTTGCCTAAATCGGCTCAAAACTTTATACAAAAAACTTTTCCTGGCGCTCAAATATTTAAAGTTGAAAGAGACGATGGAAAATTTGAAGTTAAATTAAATAACGGCGTTGATATGAAATTTCTTCCAAATGGAGAATGGGTAAATATAGACAGCGATTATACTCCTATTCCGATAACGGTTTTGCCTCAAGCGGTTCAAAATACGGTAAAACAAACTTATCCTCAAGCTTTTATTACGGATATTGAAAAAGAATTTGGAAATTATAAAATTAAATTAAACAATATGATGGAATTATTTGTTTCTTCAAGCGGACAATTTATTGGACAAAAAATGGACGATTAAAGTTCGTAAAATTGTAGCCAAAGAAGACAAATAATAATTTAATTTTAAAAGTTTAGCTTTATTTAATAAATAGATTTTCTAAAAGTCTATTTATTAAATATTATTTTCTATTGCAATATTTTATTAATTATAATTGAATAAATATAAAACTATAATTTTTTAATTTATAAAAAAGTATAGCTATAATATACAAAATTTAAAATTTTAATGTTTTATAATAATACAATTTAGTAATTCTTAATATAAATATAATCTTTTATTTAATAAAAATCGTTCAAAAACTATACATAAATTATAATCAAATTGGCATAATTCTTGCTTAATATATTGTATAACAAATGATAATTTTAATTCATTGTTATAAAACAAAATAAAAATTATAAATTAAAAGGAGATTTAACTATGTCAAGAAGAATATTTTTACCAGCTTTACATTCAATGTTGGACGATTTTAGAGGTTTTGATAATAGTCTTATCAATTTCTATAATAAGGCTTCAGATTATAAAATAGAAGAAGACGAAAAAAACTATACTATAGAAATGGATATGCCAGGCGTGAAAAAAGAAGATTTGGAAATCGGCATTAAAGAAAATATACTTTCAATATACGCCGAACGAAAGAAAGAAGACAAAACGGAAAATAAAGAATCCGTTGTAGTTTCAAAATACGAACAAAGCTTTAATATAAGTGCAAAAGGCATAGATATAGACAATATTCAAGCTAATTTGGAAAACGGAATACTCACTTTAACTCTTCCTAAAAAAGAAGAAGTGAAGTATGAAAGAAAGATAAATATAAGTTAATATTTCAATTTAAACCTCGTATAATAACAAACCTTCCTCTATAGTATTTATATAATAGAGGAAGGTTTGTTATTATATTTTTAATTATTAAAAAATTATTCGAATACTGTTTGTTCTTCAACTTCAGTTTGTAAAGCTTTCAAAGCTCTTTCAACCATTTTTCGTCTAATTTTTTTGCTGGCTTCTTCGCCTAAAGGAGGATTACCTAAAGGATAAGGAATACCAACGCCAGGAATAATTCTATTAGCTCCGATAGTCAATGATATAGGAACTACGGTTGCAATATGAACTACAGGAATTCCAGCTCGTTCAATTTCTTTTACCATCGTTGCACCGCAACGAGTGCAAGTTCCTCATGTTGAAGTCAATATAACGGCTTGAACTCCATCAGCCAATAATTTTGGAACAAAATCTTCTCCGAAATGTTTAGCATTACCCGTTGATGTTCCCGTTCCAGTGGTAGTTATAAAATAATCGGCTAACTCTCCTATACCGCCTTCAGCCTCTATTTCTCTCATAACATCTAAAGGTATAACCAAATTAGGATTTTTCAAAACAAAAGCTCTGTCATATCCTCCATGAACAGTCATAAACTCTTTAGAGTCCATAGCTTTTTTACCTTTGATGCTATAAACTCCATATTTAGTGGCGCTCGAACTTTCTATTCTATCGGGATTACCTACGGGAACTATACCGCCAGAAGTAACGAAAGCTACTTTTGTTTTTGTAATATCTTTTATAGCTTTTGCAGGAGGGACTTTATCAAAATAAGGCATAGGGTATTCGGTTTCAACTTTTTCGCCTTTTATTTTTCTTACTAATAAATCAACGGCTCTCGTAGAACCTCTAACTTCATTGAAGTAATTAACCCTTATTCCTCTTTCAAAATATCCTTCAACTGAAGGAGCTAAAATCTCTTCGCCATTAACTAACTTTTTAGATAGAGAAGCTACTTTAGGAATTGCATTTCGCATATCTGCAGCGGAATCTTTCGTTTCTATTATGTATAAATCCTTACGATACATATCAACGCCTGGATTTTCCTTATACATAGCCGTAACAACGGGAATTTTAAAATGTTCCTCAACTGCTACGCAAATTCCTCCGCAAGCGACACCATAGCGCCCCGCATTGAAAGCTGGACCAGCTATAAATAAATCTGGTTTAAATTCTTCCATCATTTTTATTATAGTGGTTTTAGCTTCTTCAAGATGTTCTCCAAAATAATTATCTCCGCATATAACGGTTGCTACTATTTCGTAATCATCTCCAAGACTTTTTTCTAAAGCGGCTCCTGGTCCTATTTTTTCTTTTCTAATTTCAGGCGGAATGCCCGCTTTTTCTTCTCCGCCTATCCCAGCAAAAAACTGATTCATATAGTGAATAACTTTTTTCTTGCTCATATTAAATACTCTCCTTAAAATTGTTTATTAACTCTAATTAATAACCTCTTGCCGCAAGCTTATTAAAACCGTTAGCAATAGTAGAAGCTATTATTATTTGCAATTCGGCTTCTATAGTTCCGTCTGGTTTTAAACTGCCTTCATATCCACCAATCATAGTTTCAACAAAATCTAATGTTCCTATAACCTTATCCATTTTTGGAAAGTCTATAATAACATTACCATTACCGCAGGAAACTAAAGTATCGGCTTCAGAAGTTATATCGGCAAGCGATTGAGATTTGCCATCTCTTCCAGGAAATTCGTCCGTAATAAGAACTACTTTAATTCCTTTTTGAGCTACTTTCTTGCAATTCATCATTAAATCCGTATCTGGATTACCGTAACCCTCTTCCGTAATTATTATACCATCCAAGCATAAGAATTCTGCCAATTTAGCTACCATATCAGAAGACCTTTCTTTATCGGCTAAAAATACATTTTCATTTGTAAGTATAACGCCTATAAAATTCAAGTCTTTTCCATGTCTCTTGTATAAATCTTCTATTACGGGATTATGAAAATGGTGATATGTAGTAACTTTATCGCAAGGAGCCACACAGTTTCCGCTTACTATAGCGCCGTCCATAATTTCGGTAGGATACATAAAAGTAGGAACAATCTGTTTAGCATCAACTCCATAATAATAAGTATCATGTAGTAAACCTTGCGATTGCAACATATGAACATATCCAACTTTAGGTAAATTAGGATATTGCGCTATTTGTTCCGCCAAAGGTTTTGTTTCATAGGTTACTATTTCATCTGGCTTTAATTCTTTTGCAGTCTCGCCTATTAAAGCCGCAACTTTAAGCCCAGCTAATCTTCCCGCTTCTTCATAACTATGCGTTTCTAATCCCTCTTTAGGTTCGATAACTACGCATACATTATTTGTTTCGGAAAAAGGAGTATATTTAGCCGTAGGTCCAGACATGTCTATAATGCCTTCTTGAAATCCTACAATACGCCCGCAAGTAACGACACATGCTCCTACTAAAGCATGAGTTCTTCCGCTACCGACTTCTTTTACTTTATTTATTACGCCAGGAAATATACCTCCGCCTCCGCTCACTTTTACTCGAGGTTCTATAACATCCTTTACGGGAGCTATACGAACGGATTCGCCTGGTCTTGCAAGTTCGACTTTTGCCGAAATAATTCTATCGTCTTGAAGCACGAGTTCTTCTATTTCTTTAGCACAAATATAAAGAACTCCGTTTTCAACTTTCATCTTATCGGCAAACTGAACATCCTTAATGAAAATTTTACCAAGTTCTAGTTTCATCAACTATTCCTCCATTTTTAAATATTTTTTATATTATTTTTATTTTTAATTCTTATAATACTTTTTATAAGCATTATAAAGAATAATAAAAATCCAACATAACCGTTTAATACATAAACTATATTTACCAATTTATCAAAAGGAATTTTTAATCCTATAAAACATCCAACAGCCGCTAATATAATCGTTACTATTTTAAATTTACCGCTACTATCGTCACTAACAACTCTTGAGGATGCAGTCCATAATAGAGGCACAGCCGTAGTATATATACCACCAATTACAATAACGGAAAAAACGGTTGCGAATATCGCGCTTATTTTAGAAGCTAAAATTAAAGAAGGTATTTGACTATTTGCTACTTCGTTTATATGAGCTAATAAACCTAAAGCCACTATAATAACCGCAATTGAAAATCCAAATGTTCCAAAAAAGGCGCCAAGCACTCCTTCTTTTTTACTATTAGCTTGTTTACCTAAAGCCGCTACAAAAGCCGTAAGCCATAGCATGCAAAATCCTATATAAGAAGCCGAAGAAAAAAACCAATTAGTAGAGGCTTTAGTTTTTTGAAGTTCTCCAACAATTCTATTTCCTTCGGCTAAACCGCTAAAATTTGTCACTATTCCATATATGCCTAGACATATAGATATAATACAAATTATAGGTCCTAATTTTCCCAAAACTTTTACTATATTTTTAAGTCCGAAAGCAACCGTTACTCCAGATAATATAGCCATAACAATAGCTCCTATAACTTCTGAAATTCCATATTGCTGTTTCATAGTCGCTCCCGCTCCAGCTATCATAACAAAATACGACATATATATAAACAAAGTTGAAAAATAATCGAAAAAAGTTCCGATGTATTTTCCACAATAATATATATATACATCGTTTGGTTTTTCAAAAGTATTATCGTATCCTACAAGTATAAAACTTGAGCATACATAAAGAAATACGATAAACATAACCAATGTTCCCGCCATACCCCAAAAACCGTATGCCGTAAAATATTGCAATACTTCCTGACCTGTGGCGAATCCCGAACCGATTAGAAACGCTATAATACTTCCGCCAAACATTATAACATTATTAATTGAAACCTTATTACCCCCCCCCCCATGTAAATTTCATAATAAAATCCTCCATAAATATATTTTAATATTTACTCCTCAAAATTTCTTATACAAATATTATAATTTTATTCCTATAACATTTCAAGTAGCATTAATAAATATATTATAAATCATCTCTATCAAAAGGCATAGACATACATCTTGGTCCTCCTCTTCCTCTCGAAAGTTCGGAAGAAGGCATAGTATGTATCTTTATTCCAGAATCTTCTAAAATTTTATTAGTTACTATATTTCTGGAATAACATATAACTTCTCCTGGTGATATGGCTAATGTATTAGAACCGTCATTCCATTGCTCCCTTGAAGACGCTATTAAATCGTCGCCTCCGCATTTAATGACGCTAACTTTATCCAGATTTAAATATTTTGCCAATAACTTATCTATATCTATATTCTCTAATTCTATACTTAAATCATTGGCATTTTTTTTCTTAATAGCGTAAGTAGTTAAAGGTCCTTCTATTTCGGGATGCATAACAAACTTATCTATATCTATCATAGTGAATACGGTATCAAGATGCATAAAAGCTCTTTTTCTTGGTATATTAAAAGCTAAAATAGTCTTAAAAAATTCATTATTACTAAATAAATTTTTTGCAAGTTTTTCAACGGACTCCGCATCCGTTCGCTCGGATATACCTACCGCTACCGTATCTTTAGATAGGATTAATATATCTCCTCCTTCTATACATGTGGTATCGTCTCTATTATACCATATAGGAACCGCTTTATCTTTAAATCTAAAATTATATTTAAAAATATATTTTCCGAAGAGAGTCTCTCTACTTCGAGTCACAGTTCTCATATGGTTTATAGAGACGCCGTTTCCTATTATAGAAAAAGAATCTCTGGTAAAATATAAATTCGGCATAGGGTCGACTGCAAAAGGATAATCGTAATCGAATACATCGAAGAAACTTCCTCTGTAACCTTTAACTTCGTCCTTTCTTATACCCGCCATCATTTTTGACACTAACTCTTTATTATCTTTAATATCGGATAGAAATTTTAGTATCATATCTCTCTTTTTACCCACAAATTTAAGGTCATTAACAAAATCTATAATGAAATTATTTCTAACCTCGTCGTTTATTAGGCTTTCAGCCGCTAAATCGGCGAGATATAACACTTCTACTCCGTTATCTCTCAATATTTTAGCGAAAGCGTCATGTTCTTCTTGAGCTATTTTAAGATAAGGTATATCGTCAAATAAAAGTCTCTCCAATATATCTGGTATAAGATTTTCCAATTCAAAATCGGGTCTATGCAATAAAACCGTCTTCAATTTTCCTATTTCCGAATAAACATTTAAACCGTTATTCATATATTCTCCTATTTTTTATATTTAAATATTTTAATTTGTTTCTTCATCTGGGAATCTTTTCATACCGTTGCCAATAAATCCTACCACTAAATACACTATAGAGCCGAATAATCCTGATATAATAGGAGCTTCCACCCAACCAACTTTTAATTTTAATATAAAAATTGTGCTGAGAACAAATCCTACTACCATAGACGATAAAGCTGCAGTTATATTGGCTTTAACTATAGGTCTCATCATAATAGGTCCGACAAACATAGCAATTAAACCGCCCGTTCCTATATATGCTATTTGATTTAGCATACCTTGAGGAGCAAGATAGGTTAATACAATACATAAAATACCTGTAACAACAACACCTATTCTATTTACCAATGAGCTGCTTGCCTTATGCTTACCAGAAATTGAAACAACCAAATCATGCGAAAGAGCCGCAGCTAATGCCTGTAATACGGAACTTATAGTAGACATCATAGCAAATAAAATAAATAGTATGATAAATCCACCTAAAAATGGAGGCAAATAAGTCGTTAGAAATACTGGCATAGCGCTATCTGGATTAGCTAAACCAGGCTGCTTATAAAACATATAAAGTCCAGCTAAAGGAATAAAACTTAAAATTATTCCAATAGGCGCCATTATTAAAGCCGTTAAAGGTATATTAATATTATCTTTAAATGACAAGAATCTAACAGACATATATGGAAGAGTTGTAGTAAATAAGAAAGCGTAAATAAATACCAAGAAACAGCTATACTTTCCTTGTCCATAAGGAGTAGAAGTTTCTGGGTTAATAAATTCTGGCTTTATTTCTCCTACTCTTTGAATAAGCTCACCTATTGAAATATCCTTGATAATAGCAAAGAAAACTACAAGAGCTCCTATTACCATTCCCATACACATCATAGTATCGGTTATAGCAACGGCTAATAAACCGCCTTGCACAGTAAATATTATTATAACTATCATTACTAACATGGAACTTATTTCTTGTGAAATTCCTAACCATTGAGAAGCAAGCAAACCTACTGCTCTTACTTGCCCTATACTAAATACGGATAAGAACACGAAAGTAGCTAAACCGCCAAAACAATGCACTATTCTTTTTTGAATAACATCGCCTCTGTGAGTCGTAGATATATACTCTGGAACGGTAAAACCTCCGCTTTCTTCAGCTCTTCTTTTCATAAAGCCTGCAAAAAATAATGTTCCAAAAGTTATAGCAGGCGCAAAAAAGAAATTAGATAATACCTCTATGGTCCCGTAAGCATAAGTTGTGCCTGGTGAACCTATGAAGCCCCAACCACTATAGCCTGTAGCCATTAATGTTCCTGCTCCAATAAAAGCGCCTATAGATTTAGCTCCCAATAAAAAACCTTGAGAATCACTTTTATACTTTTTTATTCTTAATTGAGACCAAAAGCCTACACTTAAAAGAATTAACGATGACACTATAAATATAATCCAATTAGTCATTATCTATTACCTCCTTTATTTTTATTTACATATCTAACGATGCATGCTATTATTGGAACTACCATTAAAATTATGCATCCATAGATAAAACAATCCATTGTCCAAGAACCTGTCATATTTTACTCCTTAATAATAAATTAAAATTAAGGGAGATTAGAAGATTAATAATCCAATCTCCCTCCGATAAAATTTTATTTTACCATTTTTTTGTTTCCCACTTTTTATAAGTAACAAGAGTAGGGTCGTCTACTTGTTTAGGGAAATAATCTTCACATTTTCCTTCTCGATATACATCGGCAGTAGCACAATGCAATCCGCCTCCAAATGGATAAGCGTCACGGAATGGAACAGGTATAACATTCATTCCTAATTTATCCATCTGTTCTAATTGATGAGTTTCGCTGGCTTCTACCAAAACAGTTTTATGGTCTAATACCAAACAGTTCATAGAAAGCCATACGCTTGAATAACACAATGGAGGAGGTTCCTTATGAGCAGGCATAGCTGCATCCACTATTTCCCAACCATTAGCTTCAAATATTTTCCTCTGTTCTTTAGGCAATTTTCTTGAAGGATTATTGATAATCAAACCAGGTCTCAAAGGAACAAATGTTGCATCAATATGAATAGGATAAGGGTCTCCTGGAAAGTTAACCGCATGAATCCTATGGTCTGGATATTGTCGCCTTAACCATTCCATAGCTTTTCTGTTAGTAGTTAAACCATGCTGACAGAATAAATCTTTGCCGAGCCTCATAACATCGGCAGCGTCAAAAAGTATCTCATGTTCAGTGGTTACCATATGCAATTTAGCTGTTCTTTCAAGAAGAATTTCTTCCGTAATATTTCCGTCATAATAATGCATATCATAACTTGCATCGCCTAATTCTGGACGAGGTGCGGAAATCCATTTGAATTCTGGGTCATCGTCAAAATATTGTCTTAATACTTTAGAATACGCCAAATATTCAAAGAATCTTGACCTGAAAGACATGGCTGCAGATACTATTTCGCTACCTATTGTTAACAATACATCGCGAGGGGGCATACAACCAAACATACTTCCCGTCATAAAATGAGGCGTTACAACAGCCTGATTCCATTGTATAGGTTCAGGTCTGTCAACTTTTACCCCATGTTGTTCTAATATTTTGCAGAGATTATCTAATTGGGCATTAGCTTTCTCCACAGTGTCCAAAGGTCTAGGTCCTGTCATACCGCGCATAGGACTATCCAAAGGTACTTTAGCTTTTGAAGCAGGTTCAGAAGGGGCGATACAGCAATTGTCCGCTCTACCAACTATAACATGCTTTAGAGGATCAAAATCGTTCCAAGAATTTACTATTTTCATTCTGGCTCTCCTTAATTAATTAATTATATTTTAAATAATTGATAACAATTATTTAATGCTAATTTAAATTTTACCGTTTAATAATTACAGTTCCAGTCTTTCCAGCTATACCATCGGCAGCTTTTTCCAACGATGTTATTAAGGCTTTTCGTCCTGGCTTAGACTCTGCAAACATCATAGCGGCTTTAACTTTAGGCAACATAGAACCTGGCGCAAAATGTCCATCTTCTATGTATTTTTTAGCATCATCTATACTCATAGATGATAACCATTTTTCATCGCTTTTACCAAAATTAATAGCAACTTTTTCAACAGCGGTTAATATAATCAAATAATCAGCATTCAATATTTCGGCTATTTTAGCGGATGCAAAATCTTTATCTATAACCGCTGGAATACCTATTAATTTATCGCCATCGGAGTATACGGGGATACCGCCTCCGCCTACGGTAATAACTATAGTTCCGTTATTTATCAATGTTTGAACTACATTCTTTTCAACTACATCAACAGGTAAAGGAGAAGCTATAACTCTTCTATAGCCTCTTCCTGCATCTTCTTTAAATATATCTCCAGTTTTTTTAGATAATTCTTCAGCTTCTTCTTTAGAATAAAATGAACCTATAGGCTTTGTAGGATTTTCAAAAGCCTTATCGCTTTTATCCACTATAACTTGCGTGATTATCGTAACCACATCTTTATTTATTTTTCTTACTTTTAATTCTTCTCTAATAGCATTTTGCAGATGATATCCTATATAACCTTGGCTCATAGAACCGCATTCTGGAAAAGGCATATCGGGTATATTAGAAGAATTTTTAGATGCGTTATCAAACGCTAAATTTATCATACCTACTTGAGGTCCGTTTCCATGCGCTATTATTATGGTATGTCCTTCTTGAATCAAATCTACTATAGGTTTAGCGGTATACGATACAGCTTGAAGTTGTTCTTTCGGATTATTGCCTAACGCATTACCGCCCAACGCCACTACTATTTTTCCCATTTTTAATATTCTCCATTTTTTATTTTTATAATATATTAATTACATTTTACCAATAGTAGCCACTATAACCGCTTTAATAGTATGCATTCTATTCTCCGCTTCGTCAAATACTCTTGAATATTTGCTTAAAAATACTTCGTCCGTTACTTCCATTTCTTTAAGTCCAAATTTTTCATTAATATCAACCGCCGTAGTAGTATTTAAATCATGAAATGAAGGCAGACAATGTAAGAAAATAACATTAGGATTATTTGTCTTTTTTATCATTTCCATATTTACTTGATAAGGCTTAAGTAATTTTATACGCTCTTCAAATTTGGATTCTTCTCCCATTGAAACCCAAACATCCGTATAAATAACATCGGCATTTTTTACATCGTCTATATTTTCGCTAAAGTTAATAGAAGCTCCCGTTTCTTTTGCAACCTCTTTCATTTCTTTAACTAGCGAATCCGAAGGAAATAATTCTTTAGGAGCGATACTCCAAAATTCCATACCCATTTTAGCCGCTCCAATCATAAGAGAGTTTCCCATATTATTTCTTGCATCTCCAACATACACAAATTTAACTTTATTAAAAGGTTTTGCAACATATTCTTTTACGGTTAAAAAGTCAGCCAATATTTGAGTAGGATGATATAAATCGGTTAGTCCATTCCATACGGGAACTCCCGAATATTTAGCCAAAGCTTCGACCGTTTCTTGCTTGAATCCTCTAAATTCTATTCCGTCATAAAATCTTCCCAAAACTTTAGCCGTATCTTCAATAGATTCTTTTTTACCCATTTGACTATCGTTTGAACCTAAAAAAGTTACGCAACCGCCTTCGTCCATTGCAGCGACTTCAAAAGCGCATCTCGTTCTTGTGGATGTTTTTTCAAATAGAAGAACGATATTTTTTCCTTCTAATAAATTGCCTTTTATTCCCGCTCTTTTTTTAGCTTTTAAGTCGGATGCTAAATTAAGCAAATAGTGAATTTCATCAGGCGTAAAATGTTTTAATGTTAAAAAATTTCTTCCTTTTAAGTTTACAGGCATTTTTAATCTCCTTAATTTTTATTTATATATTTATTAATAAAAAGCCATTATTATGACTTAATATTTTCCACACTAACTACATTCATTATGCATATATTATAGTCAATAAGAATTAAATTGTCAATAGATAACAATAAAAATTTTAAAAACTAATATTACCCCCCCCCCCCCCCCCGAACAATAAACAACTTTTAAGGAATATTTTTATTAAAACATGAAGAAATTAACGACAAATCAACAGTTTTAAAATCGTTTTTTATAGCTTCAGTCCAATTGGTAAGCGCTCTATTTTTTAAAAATTTATTATAATTATCAATCGCATTTTCTATCATTAAAATGTCATCAAGATTTGCTTCATTATTTTTTATTAAAAGAATCGATTTATAAGGAGTTTGATTCGACTTTAAACTACCGCTCATAGGATGCGTTAAAAGTTTATATCCTGAATGCAATAAATCTCTTGTCTTAATAAGAACATTATACATACTTTCCGAATCTATAAATTCTATATTATAATTTTCTTTATATTTTATAAACACTTTGCTATTATTTGTTACAATTAGTGTGTTTTTTCTATTTAACAATTTTATTTCCTAAAAAATTTATTCTATTTATAACTTTTATTTTTTAATAAAAAATTATTATCTCTTATTAAAAATATATTTATCAATATTATTAACATGCTCTTTATAAGTTGTAGAAAAAGCATGTTTTCCCGTTCCATCCGCTACAAAAAATAAATAATCTGTATCGGCTGGATTAAGCGCCGCTTCTATAGATTTTACTCCGCTCGAACATATAGGAGCTGGCGGAAGTCCTTTTTTAAGATAAGTATTATAAGGGCTTTGCATTAATCTAATCGCATCCGCTATATCTTTAG
Organism: Brachyspira aalborgi; assembly: GCF_008016455.1. Lineage (NCBI taxonomy): Bacteria > Pseudomonadati > Spirochaetota > Spirochaetia > Brachyspirales > Brachyspiraceae > Brachyspira > Brachyspira aalborgi. The sequence continues at coordinate 1,235,590 of NZ_SAXU01000001.1, forward strand.
ATTTTACAGTTTCTATAGCCTCGCCTTTTTGTAAAGTCATAGCATAAATTGTAGTCGGGTCGGCTTGAAGTCTCATATCTATAGAAAGTCTATTATAATAAACCGAAGATATTATTTTTGGGTCGTCTAAAGGTCCCATTTCTTTTTCTATAATCGAAGCCATAGTTAAAACTTCATGCAAACTATAACCTAATTTTTTAGCTCTATTTTCAAAATCTTCTCTTGGAAATTTTTTAAATAAAGAATCTATCATTAAAGTTAATAATACTTTTGGAGGATTTCCTTTTACTATATAATAAGTCGAAGGAAAAATATAACCTTCAACGCTTTTGGCGGGAATATTATATTTTTGCAATATTTCTTTATCATAGCATAATTTTAAGAATTCATTTTTTGTAGTAAAATTTTCTTCTTCCAAATAATTTGCTATTTCGTAAATATTTTTTCCTTCCGCTATGGTTAATTTGCTCATTACTTGCTTTCCGCTATTTATATGTTTCATTATATCAATCATACTCATAGTTCGGTTTAATTCGTAATATCCGCTTAAAAGTTTTCTGTCGTATTTTAAATATTTAGATATTAAAGAAAATAATTTTGCATTTCTGATTAATCCCTGCAATTTAAGTTTATTTGCTATAGAATTTGCGCCTTCGCCTTGTTTAATTTCAAAATATACGATTTCGTTATATTTACTTGTAGGACTTATAATAAATTTAATAAACGCGCTAACTAAAATTATATTTGCTATTATAAGTAAAATTATTAAAATAATCGCTTTCTTCATAAAAAAATTTTCTTATTGATAAATATATTTTATATGTTAAATTAAATTAATATATTTGTCAATTATAAATATTCACAATTAATTATTATTAAACTTTATAATAAATTTTATTTGCAAAAATTAATAAAAAATATTAAAATACATAGTAAATAAAATTATGTTAAGTTGTATAAAAAATGAAAAAAAGAATATTTTTATTAGCTTTGTCTTTTGAACTTATTATAATAATTGCAACTTCGGTTTTAAATGCAAAAAGTATGCCCGAAATTCCCGATATAATTTCAAAAAATAAAATAAATTATAAAACCGCCTTAAAATTGCATAACGATGGAAAATATTTAGACGCTTATAATCAATTTACAAATATAATAAACGGAAATGATGAAGCTTTAATAAGAGATTATGTAATATATTATGGAGCGAAAAGCGCTTTTTATTGCGAAATGTTTGAAGAAGCGATTGATTTATATTCTCTGCTTATGAAAGAACATCCTCGCTCTTCTCTCTATCCTTATGCCGAACAATATAAAGCTTTAGCGGAATTTTACAGAGACGATTATCCCGTGAGTAATTTTTTTAACGGAAAAGCTCAAAAATGGATTAAAGAATTTGTAGGATTAAAAGCTTTACAAAAAACAAATAATAAAAATAAAGAAATAGCGCTTGAACTTATAAATAGATTTTACACTAAAGATGCAATAATTTATTTTAATAATAATTTTCAAAAAGAAGCTTTGAATTTGCCTAATAATATAAAATATAAAATGGCTACAGAATTATACGAAGCGGGATTTAGAAACTCATCGTTAAATTATTTTAATTCTTTAATAAAACAAAATTATAATAAAGCAAATTGTTTGTATTATACGGCTAGAATAAATCAACAGGAAAATAAAAGAGAGGAGGCGGCAAAATTATTTGACATATATCTTGCAAATACAAATAATAAATCTTATAGAAGATTAGGACTTTATTATAGCGCCGATAATTATTATAAATTAAAAAATACAAAAAAATCTATTTCGCTTTATCAAACTTTTTTAAAAGAATATCCGAAAGACGATTATGTTCCGAGAATTTATAATATATTTTTAAATGAAAGTTTAAATGCAAATAATTTGATTTCGGCAAAAAGATATTTAACAAACAGTTTAAAAAAATTTCCAAATAATAGATGGACTGAAACATCTTTAAAAAGTTATTTGAGAAAATCTTTGAGATTAAAAAATAAAACGGAAACATATTACGGATTAAAAATACTTGAAGAGAGACATTCAAAATTAAGAAAAGATTTTATATTATCTTGGAATATATGGATTGCAAACGAATTTAAAGATTTCAATAAAAGAGACGAATATGTTTTGGAAACTCTTTTAACTAGCAAAAATCCTTATTATATTAAAGGTGCTTTAACTTTGGCAAATAAAGATATGCTGCAAAATGTATATTCAAACAACGCTTACAATATGGAAGAAGCTAAAAAATTTTTTGCTAATTCAAATTATTCAAAAACGCTTGAATTTTTAAATAAGATTCAATTTATAGATTATATAGCGACTAAAAGAGAAGATAAACTTGTAAAAGAAGCGAGAGATATTGCAAAAAAAATATTTATGCAAAATAAATTTGTTAAAGATTTTTATTCTAAAAAAACCGAAAACGAAATATTTAACGAGCTTTCTTTACAAACGAGAAAAGAATCAAATAAATCAATTTTGCTTTATTATTACGGAGATAATCAAAACGCTTATAACGAATTTGATAAAATCTATAGCAAAACTCAAACTACCTATCCTTTATTTTATTATGCCCAAAAAATATTTTTAGATTCTGCAAACACAAAAAGATTTATGCAAATATGCAATAATATTGGCAAATATTTTGGCTATCCTTATTCTCAAAATGTCGATTTGCTTCCCGAAGAGTTTAGAAAATATATTTATCCGCGTTACTTTGACGATTTGGTAGTTCCCGAAGCGAAATATTATAAAATAGAGCCTGAATTTATTTATTCTATAATGCGCGAAGAAAGTTTATTTGACTCAAAGGCGCTTTCTTGGGCTGGAGCGCGAGGGTTAATGCAACTTATGCCCGCGACTGCAAGAGCGGAAAATAAAAAAACGAGATATAAATTTAATCCTCTTAATTTATACGATTCTAAACAAAATATATATTTGGGAATTTCGCATTTATCTTGGCTTTTTCAAAGCGAAAACGCGAGCAATTATATTATCGTTGCTGCAAAATATAACGCTGGTTCAAGTAGAGGAAACAGATGGAAAAACGAATATGGAACTAATAATATGTATAGAACGGGAAGATTTATAGATATTGAAGAGACGGAATATTATGTCGAAAAAGTAATGAAAAGCTACGAGTATTATAGTAGGTATTATTAAAAATTTAATTTAGCGAAAAAGTCCAATTTATAATCCATTAACTCTTGCAAATTCAACCCTTCCTCTCAATTATCCTAATCAACCAAATTCTCAATTTATTTCTTTATTTTTTATCGAATTAAGAATAAATATAAATCGTATTCTATTTTGACAAATAAAATTATTCTGCTATAATATATTTATGGAAGAATTTGAATATTTAGAAAAAACTAAAAATGAAATTATTACCATTGATAGTTTAAATAAAAAAAATGACTGCTTTATTCGTTATCTTTTTTCAGACGAAGGAAATGAAAATATTGTTTTAGACTTCATTAACGGAGTAATGATTGATTTAAATTTTCAAACTTTCAATAATGTTGTAATTCTTAACCCGTTTAATCTTACAAAATATTTAGACGGCAAAAAATCAATCGTCGATGTGAAATGCATTACCGAAGACAATCAAACCGTTATAATTGAAATTCAATTGCAAGGAAATCAATATTTTATTCGTAGAAGTCTTTATTATTGGGCGAATAGCTATAGTTCACTTTTAAACAAATCCGAAAATTATACAAAACTTTCGCCCGTGATTAGCATTAATGTTTTAGATTTTGTTTTATTCAATGATATAGACGATTTGCATTCTTGCTATTTATTGAAAGAAATTAAACATAACAAAATATTAACCGACCATTGCATGTTGCATTATATTGAGCTTCCGAAATTTAATTTAAATAATGACAAAGAAAAATTATCAAGTTGGATAAAATTTTTCAAGGGGGAGAATATGTCAAACTTAATAAAAGAAAATAATATTTTTGAAGAAGTTGAGAAGAGATGTCAAAGTTTTATCGATAGCGACCCATTAATAAACGCTTATAGAAAAAAAGAATGGAATGAATATTTTTACAAAGAAGAGTTATCAGAAGCTATAAAAGAAAGAGAATTTTCAATGGCAAAATCAATGAAAAAAGAAAATATAGACATAGAATTAATAAAAAAAATAACGGGCTTAACCATAGACGAAATAAATAAACTTTAATATCGCTTTTAAAACTTTATATTAATTCATTTAATTATAATTTTTCTCTTATTGAAAGTTGTCTTCTGAGATTTTGCAACTTTTTAAACTTTATATAATTCATTTATTATAATCGTAAAAAATAATTTTTAAAAAATATTCAATTAAAATAAAACCTGCAAAAAAATAAAAGCGCCCTCCGTCCGCAACAAACGAAAGACGCCAAAATTATAGGAAATACAAAGGATTTGAGAATAATCCTCTGTATAAGAAAGATGCAATTTAAATTTTTACTTTATTATTAAGTAAATCAAAATTCTTATTCTTTTTTGATAACAAAAATTATTTATTCTTTTTGGTATCAAAAAAATAAAAGAATTTCTTTCTAAAAAGAAAAACTTATAAATAAGGAACTCGCCAATCGACAAGTCCCTTATTATAAATTTATTTACTTTCTAATTAATTAAAGCGCTGGCAAATACCAAGTTATACCCGTAGAGGCTGCAAATTTCACTGGCGGTTGTTTTGTTGCATCTCCGCCGCTTACATCTGCCTCAAAATACCATTCAAGGTTTTTCAAAGGCGTAATGTAGATTTCCGCATAAGCGCCCCAATATAAACTGTAAAGTTCTTTAACTTTGTTGTCTGTTGCGCTTCCTGGTTGAGTAATTTTCAAACCTAATGAAGGCTCAACATATAATGAAACTATATCGCTGTTTGCAGTTAATCCCAAAACTGGAGCTAATGTCAAATCCCACGCGCCTTTTTTCGAACTAGGACCTCCAGCATAAGCAGAAGTTAAAGCGTCAACACCTCCACCACTAGCAGCTGAATAAACACTATTCGCAACTTTTACAGAATCATCAAGAGCGCCAAGCGCCGTAACGCTTGTTTTACTATGTTGTTTTCCTAAAGCGCCATTATAAGCCAATTTAATATAAGGTTGTAAAGCCACTTCTTCAACCATAGAACCGAAATACAATCTAAAGTCAAATCCGAATGATTCCGCGAATGTTTCTTTAAATTTCTCTCCTCCTCCGCTAAATTGAAATCCATAGTTTCCGTATTTAATATACAATCTGATTTGAGGCAAGAAGTCTAAACCTGTATAATATCTAAATTGAGCGTCTAAACTTACTGCCGTTATGCTTCCTTTTACTCCATCAATTTTGTCGGTAAGATTAACAACTTGAATAGGAATAGCCATTCTAAATGCATTGTCCAAAGCGTTTAAAACTAAAACAGGCGTATGAACTACGGCTTCTGTCTTTTTACCGTTATTTTTTGTCCATTTTTGTCCTATAGTTGCATTATAACCAACTCCTACGCTTATTAAAGAAGAAGTATAAGCTAAACCCATAGAAATTGTCGGAGTAAAGTCATAATATAAACCTTGTCCTAAATCGCTAGCATTTGTAGACAACATAGAACCCCAAGCTCCTCTACCATTATTAAAGAATCCGAAAGTTCCTTTAATAGTGTCGTTTCCGAGCGTGAAGCCTAATTGTTGCACTCTTGCTCTGAACTGATTACCGTGAGTAAGGAATTGAATCCAATCTCCCGAATTAACTCCATACATACCAAAAACTGACGCGCTTACTATAGAAAGCAAAGTTATTGTTGTTAGAAAAATCTTTTTCATTTTCTCTCTCCTTTTTAAAATTTTTTTTGATTTTTCGTATTAAATAAAAAATCCTTCCATTTATAACAATTTACAAAATCATTGAGTTTTACAAAATTATTCATTACTTCAAAATTCAAAAAAGAATTCAAATAATTAAAAGAAAATTCTTTTGAATAATTCAAATAAAAATTATTAAAAGAAGAATTAAAATAAATTTTTTCAAATGAATAGTTCAAAGAAAAAACTTTTAATAAAGAATTCTTTAATAAATAATTTGTAATGATATAATCCGTAAAATCTACAACGATTATGTAAAAAGTCATAAATAAACGACTTATTATTTCAAAATTAAATAATGAATATAAATAAAATTTTATATTCTGTATTAAGGGAATATAATTCCCGTTGCTAAATAAAGTAAATTTTAAAAAATTGCCCAAGCCATAGTTATTGAGCTTTAAATTCCGATTGTTAATGTTTTTTTATTTCCTTTTTTTACAAAAAAAGGAATAGTTTTTTGGTTCTTTTTTGCTATCAAAAAAGAACAAATAATTTTGCGTGCTTTTGTAAAAAGAATAAATTATATTTAAAAATGCAAAGAATAAATTTATCTCATGTTGACGGTTGACGGTTGACGGTTGACGGTTGACGGTTGACGGTTGACGGTTGACGGTAACCCAAACTATAAGATAAATATTTTACTATCATAACTCTATCAATAAAATTAATATTTAATTAAATTATACAACATTTAAAAAATTAGTCAATAACAATTTAAATATTTTTTAACTAACTTTTAATTTATACAATAAGTTTAAAAATTAGTCAATAGTTTATTTTAAATTTTTTTTCAATATTGATTAATTTAATTTAACAATATTTTATAATATTTAAAAATTTTTATCAACAAAATAATTTAAATATTTTTAATTTAATTAATTGACTATTATAATTATATAACATTTTTAAGGATATGTCAAGCGGTTTTAATAAAAAATTTCGTTTTCCCACAAGGACAAAAACAAGCAAATATAAAATTTATATTCTTTTTTGTTATAACATTAAAATAATAAAAGAATTAATTTTTATTCTTAAAATAATCGCAATATTTTGAAACGCTACATTGATTACATAAAGGATTTATAGGCTTACATAAATTCTGCCCGTATATTACTAAAGTGTCGTTATAAACTCGCCAATATTTTTTTGGAAGTTTTTTTCTTAAGGCAAATTCTGTTTGTTCGGGCTTTTTAGTCGAAACATATCCGAATCTATTCGATATTCTATGCACATGAGTATCAACGCAAATTCCATATTTATCAAACGCTTCTGTGATAACCAAATTTGCAACCTTTCTGCCAACTCCTCGAAGTTTCAAAAGTTCGTCTATTTCGTCAGGCACTTTTCCGTTATAATCGTCTATAATAGTTTGAGATACTTCTAAAATATTTTTTGCCTTAACTCTATAAAAACCTACGGGATAAATTAATTTTGCTATTTCTTCTTCGCTTAATTTTAACATATCTTTAGGATTTCCCGCTTTTTCAAATAATCTCATAGAAGCGTCTCTTGTAGTAGAATCTTTAGTTCTTAAAGAAAGCATTGTAGATATTAAAATTTTATAAGCGTCTCTATTTGTCACTAATTTAATTTCTGTCACTACAGGCATTGGCATACTTTTAGTAACTTTCAAAAGTTCTTTCATTATTTTATCTATATCTTTATCGTTCATAAAAATAACCTATTCAAATAAATAAAAAAACGGAGAGCTTGATTTTATAAAAGGCTTTAATTCCGAAAAAGTAAATTCAATTTCTATAATGCCTAAAGAATATCCCGCTATTTTATAAACGGGGTAAATAAATTTTATTCCCGTTGGCGTTATATCAAAAGTATCGCTTAATTCTATAGCGTTAAAATCAAAAAAGTCTTTTTCAGAATAATTAATTAATAATTTATTTCTAATTAAATTAATTAAATCCATATCGCTCGGATTAGATATTAATTCCGATAATTTTATTCCTATTCTGTTTCCCGTGCTTATAGAATAAATATAGGCGACTGAAGTGTCTATTCCATGAACTCCGCCGACAAAAGAATAATTATTTATTGCAAAAGATATTATTTTATCGTCCAAATAAGATATTTTAATCTCTCTTTTTACATTAATGTCCGTTTCTAAAGATAAATTATTTTTCCAATTATTATAATCGGCTATAATTTCTTTGCTTAATATATCGGCAATTCCATTTTCATCTAAAGATTTTACTCCGTCAACATCTATAGATATTTTATCCAAAACTTTAGATTTTATTTGATTTTCTATAACTACGGCATCTCTGCTAGAATCAAATTTTCCGCTTCCTTCCAAATCTATTTTTAAAGAAGAGTTAATAATTGTCGCTTTGCTTATAGAAGACGAACTATATCTTGAAAAATTAAAATAATGTTTATTATTAAAGTCTGAAGATATCCAATCGCCCGAAAAAAACATATTTTCCGTGACTTTTCCGTTTAGAGAAGCAATCTTATTATTATTAACAAATTCGTTTATATAAAAAGTATCTCCGTTTATATTTCCGTTAATATCTATAAACTGTTTAATGCTGTCGTAATAATATTTTCCCGTTATTCTGTTTCCTTTAATATAAAGATACATAGTTATAGCCGAACCGCCTATATTTCCTTTCATAAAATAAAATTCTTTTTTTGAAATGCTAGGCGTTTGGCTAAAAACTATATTATAACAAAATAAAAACGCAAACGGTATTATATAAATTATTGTATTTATTCGTCTCATAATGAATCTCAAAATATAATAATCAACTATTATACAATCCTTAAATTATAAATACAATATCTATTTTGCGATATAATTTACTATTCTTGCAAATTTATCTGCAACTAAAGAAGCTCCGCCAACCAAAGCGCCGTCTATATTCGGCATATTGAGTAAATCGTCCGCATTCTTTTCGTTTACGCTTCCGCCGTATAAAATCATTGTGTTATCTGCAATTTTATCGTTATATAGAGATTTTAAAGTTTCTCTTATAGTTTTATGAACATCGTCCGCATCTTGAGGAGTCGCCGTTTTTCCTGTTCCAATCGCCCATACAGGCTCATAAGCTATTACTACTTTAGACGCTTCGCTTTCGCTTAAACCTTGAAAAGCTTTTTTTACTTGTCCGCTTACTATATCGGAGGTGATTCCTTTCTCTCTTTCTTCCAAATGCTCGCCAACGCATAAAACGGGAATAAGATTTTTATCTAAAGCTCTTTTTACTTTTTTATTTATAAGTTCGTCTTTTTCTGTAAATATATCTCTGCACTCCGAATGCCCTATAATAACATATTCACAACCAACCGAAATAAGCATATCGGCTGAAATTTGTCCCGTAAAAGCGCCTTTTTCTTCAAAATATAGATTTTGCGCTCCAAGTTTGATATTAGTTCCTTTAATAGCGTTATTAACATCGCTTAAACAAGTAAATGTCGGCGCTATCATAATATCTCTATCTTTTGCATCTTTAATCATATCTTTTAATTGCGATACTAATTCCAAAGCTTCTTTATTGGTATTATTCATTTTCCAATTTCCAGCTATAAGTTTTCTTCTCATTTTATTAAACCTCTCTTTAATTATTTTACTAAATTGCTTAATTCTTTAAAATTCGGAACTTTAGCGCTTTCTATATGCCAAAATAAAATCATTTCCGCGCTTATTACATTAGCTCCGACTTTTTTCATCTGCTCTAAAGAAATTTCTTTATTTTCTTTAGTTCTCGATGCGCAAGCGTCAGCGATAACAAATACATTATATCCGTTTTTAACTAAATGTAAAACGCTATAATAAACGCATACATGAGTCTCCGCTCCGAATACTATTATATTTTTTTTATTAAGAGAATTAAACTCTTTTACAAAATCTTCGCTTCCAAAAATGCTAAAATATTCTTTAGAAAATAATTTATGATTTTTAGGCAATACTATTCTTGAGTCTGTGTTGCCAAGCCCTTTCGGATACTGTTCCGTTGCCAAAACGGAAATATCGTATATTTCAGACATTTTTAATAAAATATTCGCATTTTTTATTAACTCATCCAAATTATGCATAGCTGGTAATAATCTCTCTTGCAAGTCTATGCATATACATAAAGAATCTTCTTTATTTAATATAGGTTTATTTTCTAATCTCATTATTTACCTCTTTAATTTATTTATATAATTTAATTATTAATTATATCATAAAAAATAAAAAAGGGAAAACAATAATACTTTGCTTTCCCTTTTATTTTCAATTAGTTAACAATCAAATTATTGAGCTTGTTCTTCTTCAGCATTTTGTTGTTGTTGTTGTCCGCCCATTCTTCTTTGTTCCAAATCTCTCAATTCGGTTACTTCGCGAACTCTTGCTGCTTCTATAGCTTGTCTTCTTTCATTTTCGGTTTTTATTAATTGCCATGTGCCTTCATCGTCTATATCTTCTTCAAAGTCTACAACAGCTAAATCATGTTCTACCGTAATGTCTTTAACATAAGCTATAAAGTCTCCGCCTCTCGTATCTTTAGTTCTATAAAAACCTATAGAATCTATTTTTACAGAAGGCATCAATTTAGGATAAAGAGGCTCTCTAACCAATATTCTATCGCGAACATTTGGCAAATATTCTCTATTTTCCCATTTTAATTGTCTCCAACCGCTGAAATAAACATTACCCATAGGATAAGATTTTAATTCGCCTAATTCGTTTTGCAAATTAACAAAATAGCTAATTAAATAATTTCGTCCGTATACCCATGAACTTATTGACCTTATTTCGCCAACATTATGTATAACGCCTTTGCCTTCGGTATATTTTGTTCCTTCAGCTCCGCCATACATTTCAAGCTCATAAGCGGGTTTAACTAACGCGTAGCTATTCCATGCGGCTATAGGAAAATGAACTCTTATACCGAGAACTTTTCCTTCTTCCCAAGTTCCGTTATTACCTTTACTATCCGTATTGGTAACATAGGAATTTCTGCGATTTTCCGTAAGCCTTGCGGAATCGTTCAACCATACAACCCAATTATCGTTATATAGGCTTTGTTGGGCTGTAATCAATTCATTAGTATCGCCTTCTTCGCTTTGTAGATTGTCGGCATTACCTGATATACTAAAATCAATCAGAGTCGAATTCGTCAATCCGTAAGCTGATGCGGCGATAAAAATAGATGCTAATACTGCGAATAACCTTTTCATTTATTGCACTCCTTGTTTTAATTAATAGCATAATATTATTTAATTTTATACACTAGTTTAATAAATTTGTCAAGCGATTAATTAAAAAAAATTCAAATAAATTTAAATAAATTTATATAATTAATGCCTAATTTATATAATTTTCGTTATATTAATCATAAACTTAAGGAGTTATGTTAACTATTTATAAAAATAAGCGTTTTGATTTAATTAATTATTTAAAAAATTCTGTGAATGGATTTTTGCTGAAAGGATTTTTGAATTTAAATTTTTTATCGGAAAATTTCTTACCGCTTTGTATATTCATTAAAGTAGCTTCGTCTAAACTCATCATTAATATTCCTATAACAGAAGAATAAGCTGGATTATTTGCAATATCTCTTATTCCCGCTATTTGGTCTGGCACTCCTATTCTTGCCGATATTGGAATCGAACCTTTTACCGCAGTTTGATAAGCTTTAGCAAGGTCTGTAAGTCCTGGCAATAAAGCTCCGCCTCCCGTAAATACCATTCCCGCGGATAAAGAATCTATATATTTCATTTTTGCAAGTTCCTTTCCGCATAGATGCAATATCTCTTCTACTCTCGGTTGTATTATTTCTGTTAAAGTTATTTTTGGAATAGTTTTAAATTTACCGCTTGCCGTAGGAACTTCTATAATTTCTCTCTCTCCTATCATATCTATAAAAGCATAACCGTAATCGCATTTTAATTTTTCTGCAGCTGGAATTGTAATTCTTAATCCTTTTGAAATATCGTTTGTTATATGATAGCTTCCAATCGGAATAACCGCCGTATGCCAAACTGTCCCTTCTAAAAATACCATTAAAGAAGTTGTTGAATGTCCTATATCGAAAACGACAACGCCTAAATCTTTTTCGTCTTTCGTAAGAACGGCTTCGGCGCTTCCTCTAACATTTACTATAAAATCTTTTCCTGAAAATCCCATTTTATTTAAAGTTCTTTTCAAATTATCGCTAACATATTTGAGTCCCGTTATTATATGAACTCTCGTTTCTAATCTTGTGCCTGACATTCCTATAGGATTTTTTATTTCATCTTGTTCGTCTAAAGAATATTCCTGCTCTATAGTTTCTATTATTTCTCTATCTTGCGGCATCAATATATTTTTTGCGCTTTCTAATACTCTTTCTATTTCCAAAGAAGTAACTTCTTTATTTTTATTATTTACTCCTATTACTCCTTTGCTATTTTTTCCTTTAATATGTTCTCCGCCTATCGTGGCTATTACATCGGGGGCTTGAATACCCGCCATATGTTCGGCTTGATTTACAGATTTTTCTATAGCGTTTGCGGCAGCTTCTATATTTACTACAATTCCTTTTATAATTCCTTCGCTTTCGCTCTCGCCTATTCCTATAACTTCAAGTTTATCATCATTTACGCGAGCTATAACCGTCTTCACCGATGAGCTTCCTGCATCAATGCCCGCTATTATTGGTTCTTTCAAGTTTATACTCCTGATAAATAATAATATTATGTTAATATTTTCGGATAAATAAAAATTTTATTAATATTATTTTTATATAACTATAAACTATAGAAATATACTAAAAATTATGATATCATAATATTTAATTTAATTATAAATTATAAAGAATTGAAAAATTAATTATGAAAAATATTGCCATACTTGGAAGACCAAATGTTGGAAAATCGACTCTTTTCAATAGATTAGTAGGAAGAAGAAAATCTATAGTCGATTCTACGGCTGGAGTGACAAGAGATATTGGAATAGCGAAAACTTTTATAGAAAATATTGAATTTAATATATTCGATACTGGCGGACTTTTAGATATAAGCGAAGATATTTTAAATGAAAAAGTTAGAGAGAAAGCTTTGAAAACGGCGACTGAAGATTCCGATATACTTTTATTTTTAGTTGACGCTCATCAAAACCATCCTGACGACAAACATTTTATAAACGCTATAAGAAAATCAAATAAACCGATTATACTCGTAATTAATAAAGTTGATGCAGATTCGCATAATCAATTAATAAACGAATTCTACTCGCTCGGCATAAAAGAAATGGTAAGCGTTAGCGCCGAACATAATAAAGGAATAGACGACTTAAAAGAAAAAATTTTGAATATATATAAAAGCTTTAATAAAAATGAATTTAAAGAAAAGAAAAAAATAATTGAAAATTCGGAAAATGAAGATAATAAAAATTTAGAAGAATTTATTGCAGAAAAAAATAAAGTAAATATAGCAATAGTCGGAAAACCAAACGCTGGAAAATCTACTCTTTTAAATACTTTAATCGGAAAAGAAAGAAGCATAGTTTCAAATATCGCGGGAACGACAAGAGACCCAATAGATGAAACTTTTAATTTTAACGGAAATGAAATTTGTTTAATAGATACGGCGGGAATAAGAAAAAAGAAAAATGTAAATTCCGATATAGAATATTATAGCGTAAACAGAGCGATAAAATCAATAGAAGCTTCCGATGTTTGTATTCTTATGCTCGATGTTTTTGAAGGTTTAACAGAACAAGATAAAACGATAGCAAATTTAATAATTGAAAGAAAAAAAGGAATAGTAATCGCTGCAAATAAATGGGATATTAGAGAGAAAGGCATAACTTGGAACGATTATGAAACATATATGAAAGAAACTTTTCCCGTTTTAAATTATGTTTTTTACGCGAAAGTGTCGGCAACTAAAAAAAAAGACGCCGAAAAACTTTTATCTTTGGCAATTAGAGTCGCTAAAACAAGAAGACAGAAATTTGAAACTCATTCGCTTACAGAAACTTTTGTTAGAGCTACAAGAGAATATACGATATCGGCAGGCGGAAGTCCTTTTAAGATTTTTTACGCGACTCAAACGGGAATAAATCCGCCAGCTTTTGCAATATTTTGTAATAATCCTCATAAATTAAATTCTCATTATAGAAGATATTTAGAAAATAAATTTAGAGAGATTTTTGATTTTAGAGGAACTCCTATAATTCTTAATTTTAGAAAGAGAGGTAAAAAAAATGATAGTTAAAATTATAAGCGTTCTAATTTCTTATTTAATAGGAGCGATTCCTTTTTCATTTATAATTGGAAAAGCAAACGGGCATGATGTGAGAAAGGAAGGAAGCGCTAATCCAGGAGCTAGCAATGTTTTAAGATTATGCGGAAAAAAAGCGGGAATTCTTGCATACTTCTGCGATATTGGAAAGGGAATGATTGCGGTTTTAATTCCTTCGTTTATATTGAAAGGACAAAATAATATTTTAATTATATGCGCGGTTGCCGCGATAATCGGACATGTATTTTCAATATTTTTAGGTTTCAAAGGCGGAAAGGGAGTTGCGACAAGCGCGGGAACAATGTTTATGCTTGCTCCTGTAAGTTTGATTATTACAATGGTATTTTTCTTTATAGGTTTATTCGCTTCAAAAAAAACTGTTGCAATGGGAAGCACAGTTGGAGCGATAATGTTTCCGATAGTTTTGAGCGTTTTATATTTTAAGTTTAATTTTTTGTATAGAATATTTTTTAATATAGATTATAAACTCCTACTTCCTATAACGATACTTTTGGCTTTGTTTATAATAATAAAACATATACCGAATTATAAGAGATTATTAAAAGGCGAAGAAAATAGTTTTTCAAAAAAATAATCTTTAATTAATTTATAATTAATGAAAAACTTTTTTTAATCGCCAATTTTATTTTTCTTTAATAATATTTACTATTTAAAATATTTATAATTTAAAATTATTATTTAAAATTTATTTTCCAAATACCGCTTCATAATCTTTTTTGAATTTTTCTATTCCTTGTTCGGTTAAAGGATGTTTCGTCATCTGCTCTATAACACTATAAGGAACTGTTGCAATATCCGCTCCAGCTAATGCGCATTCTGTAACATGTATAGGATGTCTAACGCTTGCAGAAATTATTTCAGTGTCAATACCATGCGTTGCAAAAATATCGGCTATCGTTCTTATTAATTCTAATCCATCTGTAGAAATATCGTCCAATCTTCCTAAAAATGGCGAAACATAAGTAGCACCCGCTCTTGCTGCAAGCAAAGCTTGATTGGCGGAAAATATTAAAGTGACATTCGTTTTTATTCCTTCTTTAGATAAAATTTTAACCGCCTTCAATCCTTCTACAGTCATAGGAATTTTTACAACCATATTTTTATGAATTTTAGCAATCTCTCTCGCCTCTACAATCATATCTTCAGCTTTTATAGTAGTAGCCTTAACCTCGCCCGAAATAGGACCATCAACTATTGAAGTAATTTCTTTTATAACATCGTTAAAGTTTTTTCCTTCTTTAGCTATCAAAGACGGATTTGTCGTAACTCCGCATATTACTCCCATATCGTTAGCTTTTTTTATATCTTCAACATTTGCCGTATCAATAAAAAATTTCATAAAAAATTTTCTCCCATTTATTTATAATTTATTTTCAATTTTCAATATTATATAACTAATAATAATTTTATCAATGATTTAATTTATATTGCTTTCTTTAAGAAATAATCCAATTCCGAATAATATTATTATAATTCCAACTAATTGTTTTAAACTGACGCTTTCGTTTAATATAAAATATCCTAAAATGCAAGCGCCAACGGCTTCTCCTAATATAGTCATAGAAATTACGGTTGCAGAAAACCATCTTAAAAGCCAAGTAAATATAAAATGTCCGAGCATAGTCGATATTAAAGTTAAACATAAAATATAAATCCAAGTTTCAAAAGAATATTCAAAAAAATTAACTTTAATTATAAAAGAAAGAAAACCTAAAAATATAAATGCGGGAATATAAGTAAATGCCGTATAATTAATCGCCGATAATCTTTTTCTAATATATTGTCCTATTATAAAATTAACGCTTATAAAAATAGCGGCAATTAAAGCCAAAAAATCTCCAAATAAAGCTTTCGGATTAATTTGAAAATCTCCTAATCCGATTATAAAAGAACCAGCAAAAGCGATTATAAATCCTAATATTGCCTTATTTGTATATTTTTCTTTAAAAATAAAATATCCGAATATTAAAGAAAATAAAGGCTGTAAAGTCACTATTACGGTAGAACTTGCAACCGATGTAAAATTTAAAGATTGAAACCATAAAAAATAATGCAGTCCTAAAGAAAAGCCAGAAATTATGCATAAAATAATATCTTTTTTAGTTAATGATTTTAATTCTTCTCTATTTGATTTTTTTAAAATTGTTAAAGGAAAAATTAAAATAAAAGTAAAAAATAATCTGTAAAAAGCCGTTATTGAAGCGGGAGCGTTTGCAAGCCTTACGAATATTGCAGATGCAGATAAAGAAGCGACTCCTATAAATAAAAATATTCCCTTTCCCATTAAATAATAAATTTTAACAACCTTATAAAATAAATCGATAACATTTTATATTAAAAAAATTATATTTCAATTAAACAAAATATTTTATCGTATTGTTTTTTTATAAAATCCGTTTTACAATAAAATAAAGGAATTATTATGTTAAAAATAACTGTTATTGGGCTTGGTTTAATGGGAGGCTCTCTCGTTAAAGCTTTAAAAAAATCTAAAAAAAATTATAGAATTTGGGCTATAGATACGAATAAAAAAAATATAAAATCAGCATTAAAAGACAAATATATAGAAAAAGGTTTTTATAATTATTCAAATATAAAAGAAGCTTTTGAATTTGCAGATATTATTATGATTTGCTCAATTCCTTCTATAGCTTTAAATATAATTAAAAAATATAAAAATTTAATTGGCGATAAAAAAATACTTTCCGATTTCTGCGGAGTAAAAAAAGATATTTTCAAAGCGACTTCAAATAAAAAATATATCGGACTTCATCCTATGGCGGGAAAAGAAAAAGGCGGATACGATAATTCAACGGAAAGTTTATTTAAAAATTCAAACGCTATAATAGTGGCAAACGATAAAGCAAAAAAAGAAGATATAAAAAAAATAGAGAAATTATCGAAAGATATCGGTTGCAAAAAAATAATTTTCTCAAATGCAGAAAAACATGATTATATGATAGCTTTCACGAGTCAACTTATGCATATAATCGCATGCTCAATAGTTAATCATAAACAATTTTTAGAATCATTCGGTTATGAAGGAAATAGTTTGGGCGACCATACGAGAGTTGGAACTATAGACGCCAATATGTGGAGCGAATTGTTTTTATATAATTCAAAATATTTATCTAAATCTCTATCTCAATATATAAATTGTTTAAGCGATTTTAAGAAAGCGTTAAATAATAAAAATATTAAAGAGTTAAAAAAACTTATGATTAATTCTAATAAAATAAAATCTAAAAGATTAAAAAAATAAATTAATTTTTAAAGTTATATATTGAATATTAAACGATTTTATTATATAATTACTTTCTAATATTTAATTTTATTATTTATAAACTATAAAACTTAAATCATAAGGAAAATAATAATGGCTAAACTTTCGCATTTGGAAAAAGAATATATTAAAGCTAATCATAAAAATAAAACTGCTGAAGAACTTTCAAAAAAATTAGAAAAAGATAAAGAACTTGTAGAAGAATATATAAAAGAACTTCAAAATAGGCAATCTAAAAAAAATAATAAAAATGATAAAAAAGAAAATAAAGCGATTAATACTATAAAAAAAATATTTTTTGAAGATAAAGAAAAATCAGAGCCGATTTATAAAAAATATTCTATAAAATCTTATAGACTTTCAAAAATAGATTTTATATTCGCTTCTATTTCGTTTTTATTTGCTTTCTTTTTATATTTATTTACTTTAACGCCTTCGCTTTCCGCGGGAGATAATGGCGAGCTTACAACGGCGGCATATTTTTTGGGAGTAGGACATGCGCCTGGATATCCGTTTTATACTTTAATGTCGAAATTATTTACTTATATTCCGTTTGGAAATATAGCTTGGAGAACGAATTTATTTTCAGGAACTTGCGCTGCGATTTCAACAATATTTTTTTATTTGATAATGGCAAAAGTTTTAGGACAAAATAGAATTGAAAGAGGATTTTCGCCCGTAATTCAAATTCCCGCTTTACTCTCTTCAATTGTATTCGCCATATCCGACAATATGTGGGCGCAGGCGACAATGGCGGAAGTTTACAGTTTGAATATATTGCAAATAGCTTCGATGCTTTTGATATTAGTTTATTGGTATGAAGCGGTTTGGAAACATGCAAACGATAATATAGCTTATTACGGCTCAAAATATCTTATGTCATTTGGATTTTTATACGGAGTCGCTCTTGCAAATCACCATGTGACTTTGCCTTTCGCTTTCGCTCCTTTGCTTTTTATTGGAATAGTTTTATTTTTAGTTCATAAAGACAGATATATCGAGCATATAGAAACTTCTTTTATTTCAATATTCGTATTTTTGTTTTTGCTTTTTATAGGCGGTTTTGGATATTATAGATTTATTATGAATTACGAGGCTTATTTATATTTTCCTGCAGGAGTCTCTTCAAACGATTCTATATTTTCGATTTTATTTAAACCGTTTAGCGATATGAATATAATGAGCGACATATTTACAGCTTTGGCAAACGGTTCTTATTTGCGTCCCGATATGATACAAAATTTGAAAGCGCCTTTTTATCCTACTTTGTATAAAGGAATGTTTTTAGTTTTATGGTCATTATTTTTAGTTTTAATTTGGTGTTTGGTATATAGATATTTCTTATGCAAAATAGATAAATTCAATAAAGATAACGATTTTATAACGGGAATATCTATAGAGTATTATAAAATGCTTTTAATGTTGTCTGTAGGAGTTATAATTTACGCCTATATGCCGATAAGAGCGAGAGCTTTGCCTCCTTTAAATTGGGGACAATTAAACGAACCTTCTGGCTGGGAAAATTTAAGCTATTTATTTAGTATGATTCATAGAAAACAATATGGAACTTCTGGAAACGATATTGCTGCAATTTTTATACTTCATCCCGAGCAGGTAAGCGCTTTAATAAATATATTTAAAACTCAACTTACAAGTTTAGGATTTTTATTTTTAATACCAGGGCTATTTCAAATATTTAAAAAAAATAAATTTATCGGAATATTTTCCGTATTCGGACTTTTAAGTTTTTCAATTTCGCTTATGGCTTATACAAATCCGCCTCCAAGCGTTAGAACTTTATCGTTTGTCGAAGTATTTTTTCTTCCTGCAACTTTATATATGATGGTTATAATCGGTTTCGGCATTCAATGGTATATAGAATATTTTAACGGAAATATAAAAAATGTATTTAAAAAACCTTCAAAAGAAGAAAATATAAATTCATTTAAAGCGGGACATGTTATATCTTTAGCGATTATTTTAATTATACTAATTCCAATATTTATAAATAATTTAAGCAGAAATAATAACTCAAAAGATTTTAGCAATCATGATTATTCTTATAATATGATGAACTCAATTCCCGATAACGCGATATTTGCTACCGAAGGCGGAGACAATCAAGTATTCGGACTCGTTTATTATACTATGGTTGAAAGAAGAAGACCCGACTTAAAAATATACGACCAAAAAGGAAATGTATTTGAAAGAATATACGGAAACCTAATGAAAACGGACGGAAGATGGCTTGGAGATATAAGCGATGCGGTTGATAAAGATTTTATAGAAGCGGGACGCCCTTATTATATGGCTTGGCGAAGAGAAGGACTTCATAGACTCGGAGATTATTATTTTAAGGCTTATGGACTCGTATTTAAAGTTCAGCCTATAAAATACGCTTTAGTTGACGAATTAGAATTTTTTAAATCTTTGACTATTAACGATTATAAGAATATAGTGAAAGAGCATTTGAAAATAGATTATGAGGATTCAAAAATCGCCGCAGATATTAAGGCTTTGCTTGACGAAGGTTTAATATCGACTCAAAGAAAAGATAAATATAACGGAAACGAAGAGATAGAATTTATAAAAATGTATGAGCTTCCTTTTCCCGAATTAAAAACCGAAGAAGATTATTGGAATACTTATATTATGCAAGGAACGGAGGAAGAAATTTCTAATTATGATTTTTTAACTAGAGAGATATTTATAAGTTCTTATTCTCTTGCAAAAATAGATATGTATAATAGAAAAATAAAAACCTATAATAAACTTTTAGAATATATGGGAAATGATAATATCGCTAAAAACGGAATAACAAAAAACGAAGCTAATGAAAAAATAGAAGAGCTTAAAAAATTGAAAAGAGAAGAAGAAGATAAAATGCTTAAAATAGGCTTCGATATGTCGAATGTTTATTTTTCTGTAGGAAATCAAGCGATTATTGACGGAAATTATGAGCGCGCGGTAGTTATGTATGAAGAACTTATAAGACTTGAAAAACTTATTTATCCTGCTTATTTTAATTTGGCGGCATCATACGAATATTTGGCTCGCTCAAAAGAAACGCCTTACGAAAAAGAAGCGGAATATTTAAATAAAGCTAAAGAAGTTTTAGAAAGAGCGGAAAAAACTTTTCACAGAGGAAGAGATATTGGCAATGCAGCAAGAGAGAAAAATCAAACCTATCAGCAAATAAAACAATTTATTCAAAGAATAGAATCGCAAATAAAAACTCCAAAAAGTCAGGTTGACGCTATGAAAGAACAGGCTGCTATAGAAAATAGTTTTGAAAGTTATAGCGCTTATGCAAATTATGTTTATCAAAATAGACAAGATATAGAAGAAACTTTATGGGCAAAGAAAGAGGCAAAAAATAGAGCAAAAAATACGGAGCAAATATTTTCGGTTAATAAAGATTTAGCGATATTATACGCCAATACGGGAGATATCGACTCTTCGGTAAATATATTAAACGAAACTTTAAAAATTCCTAATTTGAAAAAAGAGGATAAATCTTCTTTAGAATTTGATTTGGCAAATATTTATCTTAATCAAAAAATGTATAATCAGGCTACATATATATATTCAAAATATACGAATGAGCTTACTCAAGATGGAGCTTTTGCTTTATATGCAATCGGGCATATGTATATTGAACAGAATAAAGTTATAGAAGCTTTAAATATTTACAACGACTTTAAAAGTAGAATGTCGCCTTTGACTTCGACAAATCAGGTTATAGCAAATCTTTATCAAGATGTTGAAAGTAGAAGAGTTCAGATAATGCAATATTTGGCTTCTATGCCTAGATAATAATTTGTTTTTGAATATGTTTATAATTTTTAATAAATAATATTTTCTAAAATTTTATTATATCATCCCAATATCTTTCAAAATATTTATACATTCCAAATCCTGGATAATAATTATTATAAATATTTTTGAAATCGCTTACAGCATTTTTCACGGAAGAATTATCAATATAACCTTTATTTGCCATATAAATCAAAGCTATAGAAGGAGAGCGAGACGCTCCAAAATTGCAATGAATCAATACTTTTTTCTTTTTGATTTTTCTGTCTATAAACTCTATTGATTTTTTTATTATTGGATAAGCGTAATCGTAGGAAAGAGTGGATATATCAAGCAAATTCAAATATAAATCGTCAATATTTTCAAAAACTACTTTATCTCTCACATTTCCACAAACGCCACGAACAAAACAACTTTGGCATGCATGAACTATAGCTCCTTCAAATTTTCTGCAATCATTATCGTTTCCGACAAATAAATTTTTATATATTTCAGTCATAATTAATATCTCCATTTTGTAAATAATAATATATATCTTTTGTATCGACAATATTTTCTCTGTTAATTATTTTATAAGCGGGAGTTTCAATAAGAAGAGTTTTCAAATAAGGAATTTTTATAATATCCGTATCTCTATCGCCTATCATAAAAGACGCGCTTAAATCAATATTATATTTTTTTGAGGCAAGCAAATGCATTCCAGATTCGGGTTTTCGCATCATTGAAATTATATTATATTTTTTATTTTCGCTTTTTATATGATAAGGGCAATAATAAAAATCGTCTATTAAAGCTCCGCATTTTTTATATTCTTCGTAAATATATTTATGAACTTTTTTAACATCCTCTTCTGTGTAATAACCGTAAGAAACGCCAGCTTGATTTGTGGCGACTATAGTTATAAATCCTTTTTCTTTAGCATATTTTACAATTTCTATAAATTCTTTTTTTATTTTAACTCTATCAACGCTTCCTACATATCCCAAATCTTCCATTAATATTCCGTCTCTGTCTAAAAATAAAGCCTTATTGATTTTTTTATTTTTATTTGGAATATATAAAGGAATTCCGAATAATAATTTTTTTTCAAAAGCTTTATTAATAATCTCTTCGTCAATATTTATTTTATTATTATTTTTATAAGCGATTTTTTTTAATATAGAATAGCCCGATAAAGAATTTTCTATATCGTTTTTTATAATTCTGTAATCGTTATCAATAGAATAAAATTTATTATTATTTTCATTATTAAGATTAAAATCTAAACCTACCAAAACGGCGTCTTTTTCT
This sequence comes from Brachyspira aalborgi, assembly GCF_008016455.1. Classification (NCBI taxonomy): domain Bacteria; kingdom Pseudomonadati; phylum Spirochaetota; class Spirochaetia; order Brachyspirales; family Brachyspiraceae; genus Brachyspira; species Brachyspira aalborgi. Next base: position 1,258,105 of record NZ_SAXU01000001.1, read on the forward strand.
AATTTAGAGTAAAATTCTAAAAAAAAGTTATCAATATTCATATAAAAACCCGCATAAGAATAATAATATTTTATATTTTAATTTTTATCAATCTTTAAATTTAATTAAAATAATGTATCATATAAGCAATAATAATTTAGGATAGTTTTATGAATACGATTAAAAATGTTTTTACAATGTTAATGCTTAAACTTATAAAATTTTTATTAGGATTTTCTTCTCGTTTAGTTCCTTTTCTTATAATAGCTTTGGCGATTCTCAAATCGACTAAAATAATAGAATTAAATTCAAAATATATTATCGCAATTATCGTAGTCGAAGCGATTTTAATAATATTTAATTTAATTTTCAATTCTCTATTTTTTAAAAATAAAGAAAAAGAAGAAACTAATAACAAAACGGACAATAAGACTAAAGAAGAAAATAAAAAATTCCAAATCTTAAATACGATTTCCGCATTTTTTGGATTTTTAACTTTAATATTTATTTTATTAAAAATTTTCAAAGCTATAAATTGGCAATGGATTTGGGTTTTATCTCCGTTATGGCTTTCAACCGCTTTAATAATTTCAATTCTTATTATAGCGATTATAATATTTATTATTTCTTTAATTTTTAGAAAAGATAAAGACGAAGTTTCAGACGATAATTCAAATAATAATATAAATTAAAAACGGACGAGATTTATTCCCGTCCGAAAAATAAATATTTACGATTCGGCTCTCACCTGTATAACCAAAACCTTAAAAGAGTCTTTGGCTTCTTTTGTTTTCAAAGAATGAGGAGCGTTTGCAGGAATCAAAATCGACTCTCCGCTTTTTACTTCAAAGGATTCATTTTCTATAATAATATATCCTTCGCCTTCAATCGCGCTTACTAAAATATCTCCCGTTCCGCTATGAGTAGGCACTTCGGCATTTTTTCCAAGAGAAAGAATTTTTATAATTAAACTATTTCTTTCAACTAACGAAAAAGGATTTAGACTATTTTCTTTAACGAAAACTAAATCTTTTAAAGCGATAACTTTTTTAGCTTCAACATTATCAATATATTTATTCATAATATTTTTATTCTCCTTAATTATTTAAAATCAATTTTTTTAATTATATAATAAATAAAAGTTTATTTTATACAAGATTTCCTTCTATTGATATTGTATAATCTTTTATTATTATATTTTTATTAGCTCTTTCCATAGCTTCTCTAACTATCATCTCGACTCCGCCGCAACAAGGCACTTCCATATGAGCTATAGTTATAGATTTTATATTTTTATTTTCAAATATATTTGCAAGTTTTTCTATATAAGAATCTATATCGGAGTCTAATTTCGGACATAATAGCATAAGAATTTTATTCTTTAAAAATTTATTATGGAAATTAGGATATGCAAAAGGAACGCAGTCGGCAGATATAAGCAAATCCGCATTATTTAAATAAGGAGCGTTTGGATTCATTAATTTTAATTGTATGGGCCAATTTGCTATTTCGGATTGCATATTAACGGCTACATTGTTTTCACTATGATGAATATTTTTTCTTAAATCTCTTTGCATACTGCCAGGACATCCACATGGCAAATCTTCTTCTATAACGGGTATTTCTATATTATTTTCTTTCATATAATTTATTGCCTCCTCTAATAATTTATTTTCCCCATGTTCTTTCAAGTGTTTTAAATGAGCTTTTATAACATTTTCTCCTCCTTTGACTATATTAACCATAACTTTAGCTTCGTTATATTCTTCGGCTTCCCTTTCCTCTATATGTAAAGCGTCAACAGGACAGGTTTTTATGCAAGCTCCAAGTCCATCGCAAAATAAATCGCTTATAAGTCTTGCCTTACCGTCTATTATTTGTAAAGCGCCTTCGGGACAATCGGGAATGCATAATCCACAGCCATTGCATTTGTCTTCGTCTATTGTTATTATTCTTCGTTTCATAATAATTAATTCCTCCTTAAGAAATTATTTTTATTTTATTAATTATTAATAAGCGTATTTTAAATATTTTTAAAATATTTGTCAGTTGCTATGGCAACAATATTTATATTCGATTTAATTATACCTATAGATAAAAATCTTTATGTAATTTATAATATATTTTGACAATAAAAAATTAGAGTAAAAAACATATGATTAAAAATTACTTAAAAGAAATTGAAAAATTAAAATCTCCTATATCGAACGAGCATACTTATAGAACGCCTTTAGAAAATGCGCTTAACTCTTTGAAAGTAAAACTTTATCCTCGAAGCGCTATAACTATTCAGCAAGAAACTTCAATTAATATTTCGGACGATAGCGATTTGAAAAAAGTATTTCCCGATTTTACGGTTGTAAACGAGGACGAAAGATTAATCGGCTTTATAGAATGCAAAGATATTGATTTTGATTTGCATAAAGCGATTGAAGGCAAAGGAAATTTTAAGATTTATAAAGAACAGCTTTTAAAATATTTGGATATTCACAATAATTTAATTTATACTAATTATATTGATTTTATTCATTTGGTTTTGGAAGAAAATCAAGGGCAGACTAAAACTATAAAAATTAAAAATGAAGTTTGTTTGAATAAAGGCGCGGACGCCGAGAAACTTTTTGAAAATATTTTTGAAGATTTTTTGGGAGCTACGATTAAAGAGATTGACAGAAAAGATTATTTTTTGAAACTGCTTGCAAGAAGAACTAAAATTTTAAGAGATTTTATAAACGGCGAACTTATAAATAATAATTCGTATTTGAAAAACGATATTAAAGGATTGTTTGAAAATACGATTTTTAACGATTTGAGCGACAAAGATTTTGCGGACGCTTTCTCCCAAATAATTTCTTTTTCGCTTTTGTTTTATAGATTAAGCGAAAGAAAAAATGTCGATAAAGATTCTTTTAGAAATATGCCCGAATATATTCCAATTTTTAGAGAATTTTTATCGAAGATAGATATTGAAAATTTTAATTCGCATATTTTATATTCTATAGATTCGATAATAAACGCGGTAAACGCTTACAATAAAAATATGTTTTATAGTCAATTTTCCACATCGACAGAAAAAGAAGACCCTTTTATTTACGCTTATGAATATTTTTTGAAAGAGTTTGACGCAAAGACAAGAAACGCTCGCGGAGTTTTTTATACGCCAATCGAAGCTGTGAGATATATTATAAAATCGATTGACGAAATTTTGAAAGATAGATTAAATATAGCGGACGGAATCTACGGAGAAGAAGTGCATATTTTAGATTTTGCGGCGGGAACGGGAACATTTATGCTTGGAGCGATTGAGAAAGCTTTTGAAAACGCGAAGCAAAACGGAATTGCGGGAGTTTGGGAGAATATAGTTTCGGATTTTATTTTAAAAAGGCTTTACGGTTTCGAGTTTTTAATCGTTCCTTATGTTTTGGCGCATTTTAGAATTCATGAATATTTGAAAGATTTGAATTACGATTATAAGAAAAATGATAGACTTCAATTATATTTAACAAACACGCTTGACAATAGCACGGGCGGACAAGTAAAAATGTTTCCTCAAATGCAGGCGGAATCGGACAACGCTTATAAAATAAAAAACGAAGAGCCGATTTTGGTTATAATGGGAAATCCGCCTTACAATAATAAATCGGAAAAGATTAATCGCAAAGAATGGATTGAAAATCTGCTTAAAGATTATAAAGAAAATTTGAACGAAAAGAAAATTAATTTGGATGACGATTATATAAAATTTATTCGATTCGCTCATTGGAAAATGGAAAACGCGGAAAAAGGAATAATCGGAATAATAGTAAATAATTCTTTTATTAGCGGCGTCACTCATAGAGAGATGAGAAGAAAACTTATGCAAACATTTGACGAAATTTATATTTTGGATTTGCATGGCAATGTGAATAAAGGCGAAAAATGTCCCGATGGTTCTATGGATTTTAATATTTTTAATATAAAGGAAGTTGGCGTTTGTATTGCTTTATTTGTAAAAACGGGATTAAAAAATAATAAGAATAAAGGAATTTATTTTAACGAAGTTTTTGGAACGCAAGATTATAAAAAAAATTATTTGATTGACAAATCAATAACGGACGAGAAATGGGTTGAATTGGAAGACGATAAAAAATGGCATTGGTTTACTAAAGTTAAAAGTAATGAAAAATATTTAAAAGAGTTTATCGGATTAACAGAAATTTTTAATGAAATAAATAGTGCTATACAAACAAAAAGAGATTACTTAACGATACAATTATCAAAAAATAAAATATTAGAAGTAGTCAATGATTTCAGAAATTTATCTGAAGAAGAAATTAAAAATAAATATAATACTAATGATAATAGAGATTGGAAAGTAAGCACTTCTAAAAAAGATTTATTAGAAAATAACGGACATGTAGAAATTATACATTATCGCCCTTTTGATTTTAGATATACTTATTATACAGGAATTTCAAGAGGATTTGTAGCGTATCCAAGAAAAAGTATTATGAGACATATTATAAATAGAGAGAATATTGGTTTAGCTTTTACTCGTCAAAATTCAGGTGTTGATATTTTTCATCATTGTTTAGTTTCTAAATTTATTATAGACGGTGGGATAACTAATTCTTGGACTTATATTGCACCGCTTTATCTATACGAAGAAAATTCTGCGGGCGAATTTAAATTGGATAGTTCATGCAAGCCGAATTGGACAGATTCTTTTAAAGAGTTTTTGAAAAATTATATAAGCGATAATCCGAAAGAAATTTTTAATTATATTTACGCGATTCTTTATAGTCCGACTTACAGAGAAAATTATAAAGAAGATTTGAAATACGATTATCCAAGAATTCCATTTACGAAAGATAAAAAGATTTTTGATAGATTGCAAAAGTTGGGAGGCGAATTGATTGATTTGCATTTATTGAAAAAAGTTCCGCAAAGTAATGCAGGTTATCCGAATAAAGGAGAGCATAAAATCTCTTACTCAAAATATAACGAAGAAGAGAAAAGACTATATATAAACGAAAAACAATATTTTGAAAATGTAAAAAAAGAAGTTTATAATTATTCTATCGGAGGTTATAAGCCGATTGAAAAATATATTAAGGCAAGAGATATTTTGACTTTGAAAGATATTAGTCATTTGATTAAAGTTATAGCTGTGATTGAGAGGACGATTTTATTACAAGAGGAGATTGACAAGGTTTGGAGAGAAGCTGATTTTTAATTGTATAAAATAAAATTTATTATAATATTGATTTTTTATTAATAAAAATTAAAATGTTTTTATTATGACAGAATACTTAAACACAATAATTAAAACTCGTTTATTTGACAATATAGACAAAAAAGAAATTCCTAATATTTTGAATAATTTTAAATCTCAAAAGAAATTATACGAAAAAGGAAATATAATAATAGATATGGGAGATAAAGTAGAAGCGATATATTTAATATTAAACGGAAAAATTGAAATATCGAAAGAATATGACGACACAAGAAAAAATATAGTCAATATACTTGAAAGCGGAGAGATATTCGCCGAAGCTATGGCTTTATCAACAAATAAAATATCTCAAATAACTGCAATATCTTTAAGCAAAAGCGAAATATTAAAAATAAATATAAAATATATATTCGATAATAATTTAGAAAAAAATAAAAATATATTTATAGAAAATTTATTAAAAATAATTTCTGATAAAAATAAATTTCTTTCAATGAAAAACGATATTTTGAGTCAAAAGAGTTTGAGAAGCAAAATTATTTTATATTTAGAATATATGTCTAATATGCAAAAATCGGAAAAAATAAATATTCCTTATAGCAGAGATAAACTAGCCGAGTTTATATCCGCCGACAGAAGCGCTTTATCGAGAGAATTAAATAGACTTGCAAAAGAAAAAATGATAGAACTTAACGGAAATAAAATAAATATTATAGATATATAATTTAATTTTTATTCGATTATTTCAAATTAATTATTTCTAAAAAATAATGCGGCGCAACCTAAAACTCCAGCATCGTTTCCTAAAGAAGCGGGTTTTATTTCAAGATTATTAACCATCATTCTTAAACCGTAATTTTGAACTCCTCTTTTAATATCGTTTATCATCATATCGAAATCTTTGCATAAACCTCCGCCGATAAGAACCAAATCCAAATCGAGCATATTTAAAGCTTGAGCTATAGACATTCCTAAATAATAAGAACATTCCGCTATAGTTTCTTTCGCAAGAATATCTCCGTTTTTAGCGGCGTCAAATAAAGCTTTAGCCTTTCCTTTATCTAATTTTTCGTAGGTTAAAGTAGTCGGAATAAGATTTTTATGAATCTTCTGTTTTGCCATGTTTATAAATCCCGTAGCGGAAGCGTATCTTTCAATGCATCCCGAAGAACCGCAATTGCATCTATCTCCGTCAGGAACAACAAATACATGCCCAAGCTCTCCCGCTCCGCCCAAAGCTCCCGTGAATAATTTTCCGTTTAAGACAAATCCTCCGCCCACGCCCGTTCCTAAAGTAATAAACATTATTGATTGATAATTTTTTTCTTTACCGCTTCCATATTTAGCCTCTCCCAAAGCTGCGGCGCTTGCATCGTTTACGGTTTTTACGGTAAGATTAAATAAATCGCCTATATCCGAAAATTTTAATCCATGTAGTCCAGGAATATTTTCAGCTCCGCCTAAATGTAGAGTTTCTTTATTCATTACTCCAGGGCTATCTATTCCCAAACCAATCGCTTTATAATCTGCAGGAATATGAGATTTTAATTTTTCAATAACTTCTTTTATTCTTTTTTTATGCTCTTCGGTTGTATGATTAGCATCAACATCAAAACTTTCTTTATATAAAATATTTCCGTTTTCTTCTACAATTGCTCCTTTCATAGAAGTTCCGCCAATATCTAAAGCTATAACTATATCTTTCATTAAAATATCTCCGACTAAATTATTAATGTATATTTTAGAATAAGAATTTAATTTGTCAATATTTTAATTTTATATAACGGCAATTAAAAGAAGAAAAATAATTTTCACTTTCTTTTAATAAAACCGCTATATATTTTTAATTTACACGCTTAAATATTATTCTACAATAATAACATAAGTCATTCTAGCTCTTTTAATGGTAATCGTATAAGATTTTTCATTGCCGTAAGATTTAACGAAATTATTATAATCGCTTATATTAGATATTGTCCTTCCGTTAATAGCCTTTATAACATCGCCCGCTCTAAGTCCCGATTGATAGGCTTTTGAAGATTGAGATATATTAAGAACGACTACGCCTCTTTCATTATTTCTAATTTGAAGTCTTTGAGATATTTCGGGAGTTATATCCGAAACATCAAGTCCCATCCAAGAACGAGAATTATTTGATTGTCCTCTATTAGGCAAACTTCTTCCGCTTGGAATTTCTTCGGTATCTTCCATTCTAGCTTCTATAGTCACTTTTGCGCTTCTCTCTCTACCGCCTCTTAAATATTTAACCGTCACCTGCTTTCCTACTTTTGTAGTGGCGACTTTATTAAATAAATCAGCCGATTTTGTCATTTTATCGCCGTCAAATTCAATTATAATATCTCCGTCTTGAATTCCGCCTCTGCTTGCAGGAGAGTCGGGAATAACTTCGCTTACATAAACGCCGCTTCCTTGTCTAACATTAAGCCCTCTTGCCAAATTTCCGTCTATATCTTGCAAATATATTCCTAAATATCCTCTTGTCACTTTTCCCGTTTCTTTTAATTCGTTCATAACGGAAGTGGCTATATTAATAGGAGTTGCAAAACCTATTCCAATATTTCCGCCCGAAGTAGAATATATTAAAGTATTTATTCCAATAACCTGTCCGTAAATATTAAATAAAGGACCGCCCGAATTTCCTGGATTTATTGCAACATCGGTTTGTATATATCTTTGATATCTATTAGCTCCGACATCGCTTCTTCCTTTTGCAGAAACTATGCCGAAAGTAACAGTATTGTTAAGTCCATAAGGATTTCCTATTGCAATTGCAAACTCGCCAGGCTCTATCGCATCGCTATCGCCCAAAGCGACATAAGGAAAAGTTCTATTCGCTTCTATTTGAAGTAATGCCAAATCATAAGCTTCGTCATAGCCGATTAATTTTGCAGGAAGCTCTTCAGTCTCTCCGTAAAGCAAAACCATTATTTTAGTAGCGCCTTTAACAACATGATAATTAGACAAAACATAACCGTCTTCGTTTACTATAAAACCGCTTCCTAATGACCTTTGATTTCTTCTCTGTCTTGGAACTTGGTCGCCAAAGAAAAATCTAAAAAACTCGTCCGCGTATCTGTCTTGCTCGGTTTGTCTCGCTTCAATTTCAGTAGATATATTAACTACGGCGTCCATATTTTTATTAACTACTTCTCTAATTGCGCTTTCCACTTGCAAAGCTCCGTCTATAGAACCTGAAAAAGCGACTTTTTGAGGAGCGGCTTGAGCGTAAACCGTGAAGTTATCTTTTTTATAATTCTTCTCGTATGAAAATATAAAGAAAGAAATTATAATCCCTACTAAAGTAAATGTTAATCCTAAATTTAGAAAAAACATAAATGAAGATTTTTTTTGATTCATATTCATATATAAATACCTCCAAAATAGTTATTATTACAATTTTTTATAAAATTTTATTTAATTTATTGTATTATATAAACCAGCTATAAAAAAACAAAGTAAAATAAAATTTACTTATAATTATTATGTTTATAAAATATTTCAGGCTCTCCTTTTGGTCTCGTATTCCATCTTGGATGAACCCAAAGCCAATTTTCGGGATACTTCCTTATTATTTCCTCTAACTTTTTAGTATATTTTTGAGTATTATAATATAAAGTTTCTTCTTTACTCGCTTTTTCCTCAATATACATTATTTCCGAAACTACTATTTTATGATGTCCGTATCTATCGGGAACATCGTAAATTATAGCTATAGGCGATTTAGTTTTCATAGCGACTGCCACAGGTCCTACGGCGGTAGCGCAAGGATAATTAAAAAAGTCCACAAAAATTCCGTCTAAATAATTTTGGTCGCATAAAAATGCAACGGGCGAATTATCGTATAACGCTTTAAATATATCTCTTAAATCTCCCCATCTCGATATGCATTCTTCTCCTCTTTTTTCTCTCCAAGAACGCATATATTTATCTAATTTAGGATTATCTAAAGGTCTGAATATAACTTTTGGATTATATTTATGAATTCCAAAATAAAAAGCTATATATTCCCAATTTCCTATATGTCCCGTAATTGCAATTATTCCTTTTTTGTCTTCCAATGCTTTATCAAAATCTTCAAGCCCTTCAATTTTTACTCTTTTTAATATTTGATTATTCGACATTCTCGAAGATTTTATAAATTCTGCAAAAGTTATTATCATAGATTTCATAGAGCGCTTGGCTATTCTTTTTCTTTCTCTATAAGTTTTTTCGGGGAAAGCTTGTTTTAAGTTTATTAAAGCGACTTTTCTCGCGCTTGGAACTAAATAATACATTAAAGCGCCTATAAGTTTTGCAAATAAAACTACAAATATATACGGAGAGAAAGATATAATTTCCATTAAAATACGCAACGGAATATATTCAAGCATTATTACTTTTTTTGATTTATACAAAATATAATCTCCAATTTGAATAATTATTTACATATCTTTGACATCTTCGTCTATATTATCGGAAACAAGAGTATCTATATTTTCTTCGTTATCGTTATTAATTTCTTTTTCATTTTCTTCAGTATTATTTACTTCGTTATTGTCTTCATTATTTTCGTTTTTGGTTTCTTCATTTTCTTTTATTTCTTCTTCTTTTTTATCTTCTTTGTCGTTTTTTTCTTCTTTATTTTCTTCTATAGTCTCTTCTGCTTTATCGATTAAAATTCCAGCTCCAGAAAGTTCTCCTTCTGTTATCAAATAATTAAAACCAGATATAAAATAATAGGCTTCGGTTAATGCTTTTAAAACATTATAGCCTTGAACTCTTTTTTTATGATTTCCTATATCTGCAAATAAAGTTAATATATCGTTTGGATTTGCAATTATTTTTTCTCTCTCTTCTTTATCTAAAAGCAATTTATCAAGTTTCTTTTTAAAAGAATTAATAATCGACATAACAGTAGATTTTAAATTTTTTGAAATATAAGCTCTCTGTCCGTTTCTCTCTGAAAGCATAGAAACTCTTTGCTCAAATCTCATAGCTTCGTCTTCTTCTACTTTCAAAATATTTTTACAAATTTCGCTATATTCGTTAAATCTTGAGTTTATATCCGACAAAGATAAAAATATATTATTAAAATCGGATTTATAATCCGTTCTAACTAAATTATCATAAACTAAATTATATTTTACTTTATTTGAAACAAACAATATTGAATATTCTCTATCTAAAAAATCTATTAAAACTTTTATTCTATAAATTTTATCGTTTTCTTCAATCGTATAAAAAGGGTCGGTTTCGTATTCTATATTATTATCTTCTTTTTTGAAAGAAACGCATTTTTCAATAAGTTTTACTCCGATAGATTCTATTTTATTTAATTTTTCTTCTTCGTCTTTTTTTCCTATATTTTCTTTTGCAGCTTCAATTTTGCTTTCATGAAGTTTTTGATTTGCCAATTTTAATTTTGTATAATAACCAAGTATATCGACATCCGTAATCTCTAAAAATTTATTAAATTCTTCCAAAGTTTCCAATTTTTCTTTTGACGCATATTGAAGTAAAATTAATAATTTAGGATAATATTTTGAATATATAAGCTCAACCGCTCTTTTGAAAGCTGAAATTCTTGAGTTCACTATTCCTTTGCTCATATTATCGACTATAGCATAAGAAGACATTGCTTTCTCGCCTACTAATTTAATTTTTGAAGAATATAAATGCAAAACATATAGAGGACGAAACATGCCTTTTAATTCATTAACATAGTTTACTGCGACTACGGGCGAATCCAATTCTTTATAAGGACGCAATAGATTCTTATAAACTTTTTCGTCATATTGGTCTTTTATTCTCTCTAAAAGTTCAACATCTTCCAATTCTGTGGCAAATCTGCTTATAATTTTCTCTCTCTTATTTTTTGAATCGGTATCGTTTATTCCCATAGGATTTAAAGCGTTAAACATTAAAGTATCCATTTCCAAAAGAGAAGAAATTACATTTTTGTCTATAAAATTTAAAAATTTAGGATTAACTTTACCGCCAAAAAATGTTATAACTCCCGAACTGAAAGCGCTTAACCATAACTTAAAATTAAAAAATAAAGGTTTGCTTTTATTTGCAGGCTTAAATACTTCGTTAGTTTTAATTTTTTCAATAGCTTCATAATTAGTTTGTTTATTTGTCGGATGCGATTCTTTTTTTGGTTTAATATCCGAATGTTCAAAACGACTTTGCGAGTTAGTATTTATAGAATTATTTTTTTTAATATGGCTATTTGTATTTGAGTTTATATTTGTAGTCGTAGAATTTATTTTTTTTCTACTATCGTAAACAACCTCGCCTCCAGCATCTACAAATTTATTGAATAAATCTCTTCTGTCGTCTTCTTCAATATCGTCTAATTTTAATCTATCTCTGGTTTTATCAATATCTCCCATAGAAAGATAACTCCAATTTATTTTTATTCTTAAATATTTTTTCTATACGCTATTGTCGCGGTTCCTTGACTTTCAGCCATAATAGTCATACTCGATATTTGAACATGACTTTTTCTCGTTATAACATATTCTATATTATCGGCTATATCTTCCGCATATAGAGGATTTAATCCTTTATATACATTATCAGCTTTTTCTTTATCGCCTTTAAATCTAACCGTAGAAAATTCAGTATCGACTAAACCTGGTTTTATAGTAGTAACTTTTACGGGCTTATCAATCAATTCTATTCTTATAGCGTCCCCAAACATTTCAACGAAAGATTTTGTAGCGCAATAAATAGCTCCGCCAGAATATGCCTCATCCGCCGCCGTTGAAGCAATATTAATTATATGTCCGCATTTGCTTTTTAATATAGACGGAAGCAAAACTCTTGTAGCCGCTATCAAGCCTTCGCAATTTACCCTTATCATTTGCAAAGCGTCTTCAAGCAAATTATTAGAATAAACATCTTTATTTAATGCAAGTCCAGCGTTATTTATAAGAATGTCAATATTTTTCCATTCGTCTTCTAAAGAATTTAAAGCTTTAACTATATCTTCGCTTTTAGAAAAATCTATTTTTATAGTTTTTACTTTTATTTTATATTCTTTTTCCAAACTATTTTTAAGATTTTCTAATCTATCAATTCTTCTTGCCGTTAAAATAAGATTAACTCCGTTTGAAGCAAGCATTTTAGCCACAGCTTCTCCTATTCCAGCGCTTGCTCCAGAAATAAAGGCGAGTCTTCCGCTAATATTTTCTTTATACATTAAGTTGCCTTTTTATTAAATTATTCGTAGGTTTGAACTTTTCCCGCAACATCTTGAGCCGTATATTGCATTCCAACTTCTTTTAAGTATTTTGAAATTAAACTATCCATTTGATTTTTTAATCCCTTTGAATACAATTCCGCTACAACCGTGCAATTCTGTTTTGAATCCCATTTAGTTTCAACTATAGAAAGCCCTCTTATTCTTCCAGCGACTCTCTCTTGAATAACATATTCGTCTATCATACCTTTTTCGGTTGAACTTAAAGATTCTATATAAGAACCCGCAATTTTAGCGACAATTTTATTTTTTGCATCCAACTCTGCAGCTTGTTTTGAAGTCACTTCTCTTCTGAATTTATCGTTTGCATCTATAGTATCGCTTGGCGAACCCATTCCCATAACTCTAAAAGTGTCTTTATTAATCCAGCCTTCGGGATTCTTTTTGCTTACTCCCGTTCCGCAAGAAATTAATAAAACTGAAATTAATAAAATATATAGTTTCTTAAACATAATATATGCCTCCAAATTTTGATTTTACTATTATATATTTTTAATAATATCTTTGCAATATATTATATAATAAAAAATTTATATTACAATAATTTTTAATTAATATAAACGCTTAATTTTATCTTTCAATAATCTACTATAATTTATTTTAAAAATATTGACAATTATCATAATTATTAATAAAATATTCTATATTATGTTAATAGGAATTTGAATTATGAAATATATGAATTTATACAGAGGCTACGAAAAAAGAAAAGAAGCGATTGATAAAAGGATTTTCTCTATTATAGAAAGAAGTCAATTTATTTTTGGCGAAGAATTGGAAGAGTTGGAAAGCGAACTTGCAAAATACACAGGCGCAAAATATTCGGTTGGAGTTTCTTCGGGGCATGTCGGACTCGTTCTTTCGCTTTTGGCTTTGGGTTTTGACGCGGGAGAAAATCATTCTAATAAAGAAGTTATAGTTCCCGCAATGACATTTTTTTCGACTGCGGAAGCTCCGTCTTTTTTAGGAATGAAAGTAGTCGTTTGCGATATAGACGAATATTTTAATATCGATGTAAAAAAATTAGAATCTTTAATAAATAAAAATACGGCGGCTATTATTCCCGTTAATTTATTCGGGCAATGCGCAAATTACGATATTATATTAGATATTGCAAAAAAAAATAATATTTTCGTTATAGAAGACGCTTGTCAATCTTTTGGAGCAAGTTATAAAAATATAAAATCTTGTTCGGGCAAATTAGGAGATATTTCAGTCACTTCATTTTTTCCCGCTAAACCTTTAGGTTGTTTTGGAGATGGCGGAATGGTTTTTACAAATAATGAAGAATATTATAAAAACCTTAAACAACTTCGACATCATGGAGATGAAGGCGGAATGATTCATGTTAAATTAGGAACTACGGGAAGATTAGATAATTTGCAAGCTGGAATACTTTTAGAAAAATTCAAATGCTTTGAAGAAGATATGAATCATAGAAGAGAAGCTGCAAAATATTATAATGAAAAATTAAAAGATATTGTTAAAGTCCCTGAAGTCGCAGAATATACAAAATCTGTTCATGCTCAATATGTTATTCAAGTTAAAGAAAATAGAGATGAAATTAGAAAAAAATTAAGCGAACTTGAAATTCCAACCGCTCTTTATTATCCGCATCCTATTCATTTAGCGCCCGTTTTAATTGAAAAGTTAGGATATAAAGAAGGCGATATGCCAAAATCGGAATATGCATCAAAACATAATATAGCCCTTCCTATAGACAACGATATTCTTAAAGAAGAACAGGATATGGTTATAGACGCTTTGAAAAAAGTATTAAAATAAATAATTTAAATTTATAATAAGGAAAATCTCTCGTTATTACGGACGATGTAAATAGTTATGCGGATAATACGCAAACTAAAGGCGAAGAACCTTTATATGTCGCCATATTCTAATCGATAAAGGATAACTAAAAAGTCTATGCTTAAAATAGCATAGGCTTTTTTATTTTTACAAAATACAAAAATAATTTGTTAATAAAATAAATAAGGTTGCAAAATATTAATTATAATATATAATTTATACTACAAAAATTTAAAATAAATTACTTCAGAGGAGGAGTAAACTATGACAAAAATTTTAAAAGTCTTATTAATTTTAAGCTTTATAGCTTTAATAAGTTGCTCTCAAGAAAAAACGGATTCTACTATTAAAGATACCGTAGATGGAGAGAAAAAATTTAATTCTACTACTAGTGATATTGTAGAATTAAACGAAAAAGGCGCTGGAGAAAAATTCGGAACTATAACGGTTACGGAAACTGCGGATGGAATATCTATAGAAGTTAAAGCTTCTGGATTAAAATCGAAACCTGGACAAGTAGGTTTTCACTTGCATGAAAAAAATTCTCCCGAACCTACTACGGACGCTAACGGTAATTTAGTAGTAGGCGGAGGATTAGGCGGACATTGGGACCCAGATAACACTCAAAAACATGCAGGTCCAGATGGAGACGGACATAGAGGAGATTTAGACGCTTTAAATATTAATGACGATGGCAGTATAAATCAAGTCGTTATAAGCGCAAAGATAAAATACGGCGATGTAAAAGGAAGGTCTTTCGTTATTCATGCAAATCCTGACAATTATACGGATGAGCCAGCAAACGGAGGAAGCGGAGCGCGTTTATATACAGCTATATTCTAATTTGGTTAAAAAAACTCTATAATAATTAAGCCTCTATGCGTTAAAGTATAGAGGTTTTTTATAAAATAAATTTGATTTTTAATTTTTATTATTGTATTATTAACATAATATATAAATCGAACTTCGGGAGAAACTTTTTAATGAAAAAAATTATTTTAATATCAGCTATTTTAATTATAATAGTTAATTCAAATCTTTTCGCTAAAAAAGGCTTTGGAGGAGACTTAACTGTGACGCTTGGAGCTGGAGTCGGCTTCTTTCATGGAGATACGAATAAATATCCCGATGGCAGTTTTGAATTCGGAGTATATTTAAAACCAAATTATTATTTTGAATTTGCAGTTCTATCTTTAGGTTTATCTTTAGAAGTAGGCTATCAAAGAGATATTTTTGCCTACAAATACTATAAAAGCAAAGGCAATTATTCTTTCGATAGTATAGCTTTGGGCTTTTTTCCTAAAATAGATGTTTTATTTTTATCAATAGGTTTTGGCGGAGGAATTAAATTCCCGCTTGGAGGAAATTATTCTTTTGTAGATACTTATGGCGGAAGAAGATTAGAAAAATACGATTATAAAGAAATGCAAGGACGATACGGAAAAAATTTATTTATTCCATATATAAAGGCTGCAGTTGATTTTATTTTATTGCCTAATATCGCACTTGGAGTATATATTTCTTATGATATTCCGCTAATGAATTATAAAATAGTCGACACTTTATCGCAAACAAAAATTGCCAAATTCTCTGCTTTAGATATTGGCGGACAAATTACATTAAGATTTTAAAATTTTAATTTAATCTTCTAAAATTGGTTTTTGAATTATTTCAATAGTTTTATTTATTTTGTCGGTTTTTCCAAAGTAGGCTTTTACGAAAGGAATTGAAACAATTTTATTATTTTGATTATTTTCTGAAAGTAAAATATTAAATACATAATTTGAAGGCAAACTATAAATACTTAAAATCTCCCCGTAAATATTTTTATTTTCGTCTATTATTTTATAGCCTATTAATTCCGCTTCGTAAAAAGTGTCGTTATCAAGTTCGGGCAAATATTTAGAATCTATATAAATGTCGCATCCAATCAATTTTTTTGCCGAATCAATATTTTCGATATCTTTTAATTGAAAGACGAAAGATTTATTTTTTTTCTTTACTTTAAGAATTATATATTCTTTATCGTTTATTATAATGGGAATATTTTTACTTAAAATTGGGATGGAGGCAAAATGACTTTTATCTTTAAAAGCCGTTTCAACCTCTCCATTTATCCCATGTATTCCCGTGATTTTTGAATAAAAGATAATCAATTATCAATAATCTCAAGAATCATTCTTTTTCCACTTTTCATGGAAGTAGCGAAAAGAATCGTTCGTAATGCGCTCGCTATACGACCTCTTTTGCCGATGATTTTACCTATATCGCTTTGGTCTACTTTTAGTTCGAGAATAGTGCTTTTTTCTCCTTCAATAACTTTTACGCTCACTCCATCAGGATTATCAACTAATTTTTTAGCCAAATACTCTATAAGTTCTTTTTCTTCTGCCATATAGAAACTCCTTTTTTTATATTCAAGCTTCGCTTTTTTCCTCTACTTTAACGGGTTCAGAGGATTCCGCTTTAGCCTGTTTGCGATTTTTTCTTCTTTTTTCAGGATTTTTCAAAGGTCTTTTCCCTTTCCTTTCTATTATATCCTTTTTATCTCTTTCTACTATGCCCTCTTTAATAAGAATACTTTTTACCGCATAACTCGGTTGCGCTCCGTTAGAAAGCCACTTTTTTATCCCTTCTATATTTAATTTATATAGAACTTCTTTTGCCTTTGGATTGAACCAACCCAACTCTTCAATAAAGCGTCCGTCACGCGGAGAGCGAGAATCCGTAGCGACTATACGATAATGAGGTTCATGCTTGCGTCCCATACGCTTTAATCTTAATTTAACCACTTTTTTTCCTCCAATCAATTTTATTCTTTACTATTTAATATTTTATTTTATCACATTAATTTATTTAAATCATCTATCGACATTCCCATATTTTCCAATGATTTTGCCAATTTATCCATTTTCTTTGAACTTCCCATCATATTTTTCATCATAGAAAATTGTTTTATAAGTTGATTTACTTCAAATAAACTCTGTCCGCTTCCTTTAGCAATTCTCATTTTCCTCGAATTATTTAAAGGAAATAATGCCAATCTTTCTTTTTTAGTCATAGATTGAATAATAGCTTTATATTTACTAAATTTAGCTTCTTCTCTACTTATTAAATCGCTGTCAATATTTCCCATTCCTGGAATCATAGAACTCATTTTACTTATTCCGCCCATTTTAGCTGTAGCTTCAATTTGCTTTAGAAAATCGTTATAATCAAAATTATTTTCTATAACTTTTTTTAACATTTCTTCGGCTTCTTTTTCGCTTATCGCCGCTTTAGCCTTTTCGACAAGTTTTACAATATCGCCCATTCCAAGTATTTGTCCTGCTACTCTTTTAGCGTCAAATACATCTATATCTTCCAAATGCTCGCCCGTTCCGACAAATCTAACCGAAGAACCCGTTGCATATTTTAAAGAAAGCGCCGCTCCTCCTCTAACTCCCGAATCGAATTTTGTTAAAATAACTCCGTCTATTCCTATATTGCTTTGAAAACTTTTCGCCACATCGTAAACGCTCTGTCCCGCAGTAGAATCTACTACTAAAAGTTTTTCCGTAACATTTGTAGTATTTACGACTCTTCTTAATTCAAGCATCATCTCTTCGTCAATTTCAAGTCGTCCTGCAGTGTCGACTAAAATTAAGTTATACTGTTCTTTTTTAGCGATTGCCAAAGCTTTTTTTAATATTTTATAAGGCTTTTTTTCTTTTGTGTCTATATGGCAAGAAATATTAATCTCTTTAGCCAATACGGAAAGTTGCTCCATTGCGGCAGGTCTGTGAACATCCAAACCGACTAATAAAACTCTTCTTTTTTCTTTATAATATTTTGCCAATTTTGCGGATGTTGTAGTTTTACCCGAACCTTGCAAACCGAAAAGTAAAGTTATTGTAGTTTTTTCGATAGGCTCTAATTTTAAACCGCTTTCTCCTTCGCCAATCATAGAGATTAAAGTATCGTTAACATCGGCTATGAATTGATTTGAAGGGTCGACTCCTTCCAATTTATTTTTTCCAAGCGCTCTGCTTTTAGCTTCTTCCAAAAATTTATTTGCAGCTTCCAAAGAAACATCGGCAGATAATAAAGCTTCTTTTATCGTTAAAAGACTTTCTTCAATATCTTTATCCGATAAAACTTTTTTACCGCGTATTTTAGAAAATGCGCCCGATATAGATTTAGTTAAATTTTCAAACACTTTAAAACTAACCTTAACGCTATTATTTTTATAGAATTATAAAATATTATGATAAAAAAGTAAATAGCAAATAAAAATGGTTTGATTAAAATTATTTGTATTTGATTAAAATATATTTATAGTGAAACGATTTAATATAAAATTAATAAAATTCTATTCTAAAAATTTAACTTTTTTCAAATGTGGATTGCTTAAATTTTTTTGAAATTTAAGAATTTTTTTAAAATAAATGCTTGACAAATTTTTTTAAAATGTTATAATTTGCATACAATTAATAAATAAATAACCGAAGGAAAGAATTTCGGTTTAAGGATGTTTAACTTGAATAATCTAGAACAGAACAGAACGCTATTATTATCTTCTAAACAATAATTTAAATTTCTATATATTACAAATTTCAAAAGCGTTTAAATTTTTAAGCGCTTCAATTTTATTGCAAAAATTTTTATCAAATAAAAAACTAATATTTGAATTATTTCAATTCAATCAAAATTTTAATTTCGCAAGAAACATTTATTTAAATGTTTTTAATAAAAATTAAGGAGTGTAGTATGAAACTACTAAAAAAAATTACAATCTTATTATGCTTTTTGTCTTTGATAGCTTTCGTAAGTTGTAGCGCCGAAGATAAAAGCGGAGTAAAAGAAAAAGACAATGCCGATGGAACTGAAATTACAGGCGGCGGAAAAAGCGGAACTTCTGGAACAGGCGGAAGAGCTGGAACAGGCGAAGGCTCTGGAACGGGTGGAACTTCTGAAACAGGCGGAGGCTCTGGGACAGGCGGAACTGAAACTACTGAAATTGGAAATTTTCCTCCACCTGCGGGAACATATAAAGATAAAGATGGAAGAGAAGTCACTAGAAGAGAAGTCACTAGAAGAGATGAAGAGACTGAAATAGAGGGGAAGGCTAAAAATAGTGAAGGCAGAGATAGCCGTTTTGGTTTTAATATTACAGAATGGAAGAAAACAACAAAAGACGGAAAAGATATTAAACTTGAATCGGTAGACGCAACAGACGCATGGGGTTGGGGGCATCGAAATATTAGTATAGTTTATTATTACGATTCTTCAACTTTAGAAATAACTTTTAAAAGTAATTCTGGAACCGACTTTTTATTTAAAGGAACTAAACAACCTTGAATAATATAATATAATTTTAAACTTTCAAGTTAAACGGGCGAGGTTAAAACTTCGTCCGTTGTTTTTTATTTATATTAAAATTAAAAAAGAAGTGGGATTTATAATTTTTCAATTTCTTTTATGGTTAAGCCTGTTATTCGTTTAATAGTTTCTATATCGATATTTTCTTTTTTCATTGATTTTGCAATAGTATAATTTCGTTTTTCAATTCCTTCTTTAATTCCTTCCGCTTTGCCTTCTTTAATTCCTTCTGCTTTGCCTTCCTCTCTTTCTCTTGATAACATCATTTTTTGCCCCAATAAAAATGCGTCTCGGGCATCATAAGCTCTCATTAATTTATCGTCAGAAGTAAATCTTTTGTATTCTTCAATTACTTTTGTCATAATCGGGTTTGCCTCCATTAATTCTTTTTCGATTAATTCTAAATTATTGCTTGTGAAAAATTTCATCCAAGTTAATAATCTATTTTTCTTTAATTCATCTAAAGTCGATTTTTCAATTATTTCAATAAACCTCTTCGCTTCTATAATATGCATTTGAATAAAATCTAAATCTATATCATGATTTTTTGTGTCGATTAATTTAAAGCAGCGGTGAGGTTTTCCCTCGTCTCCAAAATCTAAATTAAAGTTAAGTAAATTTATGCTAATAATTCTCGGGAGCTTTTTATAATCTTCGCCTTCCTTTAGTTCATTAACAATATTTTTTGAAATATAATAAAAAATTCTTTTGACAAAATCAATATTCCCGCAAAGTTGAATTTCAATAATTACAGTTTGATTATCTTTTGTTTTCGCTTTAATGTCTATAATTGATTCTTTTAAATCAATGTTTTCAGATAAATTATAAGGGTCGATTATTTCTAAATCTTTAACTTCTTCAAAATTGAAATCGCTTAAAGCAGCGTTAACCATATCCTCAAGCATATTTTCATTTCCATTTTTGCCGAGCAAATATCGGACGAATAAATCATTTAGTTTATCAATTTCTCTATTTCTTTTCATAAGAATATTATAACAGAATATTTTTATTTGTCAAAATTTTATTTCATTAATAATTGAATTTTATGAAAAATGGATTGCTTCGCTCACTCTGTGCGCCTTCGACAATGCTCTAATGATGGAATAAAAACTTTATCTTTTTTAGGTTATTTTATTATTAATAAAACTATGATAATATAATCAAAAAATAAAAAGTTGAAATATGAGATTAAATAAATATATAGCCTATTTAAATATTGCAAGCAGAAGAGAAGCCGATAAATTAATTAAAGACGGAAAAGTAAAAGTTAACGGAGAGATTATAATTAATCCCGCTATTCAAGTTGGAGAAAACGATAAAATTATTTGCGATATAGAAAATTATAAAAACGAAAAAATATATATAAAATTAAATAAACCAGTCGGTTATGTCGTTTCAAATAACAAAAAAGAAGGAAAACCGATTTATAAATTATTAGACGAAAATTTAAAAAAATTATATCCCGTTGGAAGATTAGATAAAGATAGCAAAGGATTAATACTTTTTACAAATGACGGAGTTTTTAGCAGAAAAATAATCGGAGAAGAAAGCGAATGCGAAAAAGAATATTATGTAAAATTAGAAGGTAATATTTCAGACAGCGCTTTAAAAAAATTAGAATTTGGAATTTCGCTTGACGGGAAAAAATTAAAACCCGCTATAGTTAAAAGAGTTTCAAAAAATTCTTTTAATATAATTCTTAAAGAAGGCAGAAATAGACAAATAAGAAGAATGTGCGAAAAGGTTGGTTTTGAGGTTATTTTATTAAAGAGATTGAGAATTTCAAATATATATTTAAATGATTTGCAAGAAGGAAAATTTGAATATTTAACTAAAGACGAAATAAATTCTATTTTGAATAATTAAATTTATAATAATTAAATTTTTAAAATAAAAAATAAATATTGACTTTTTAATATTATGATTATAAAATTAAATTAATATATTTACGGAGTTGATTTTATGGCAAGAAAAGATATTATAAACAGCGTAATTGGAGACGGTTCTTCATTTAAAGGAACTTTTATAGTAAAAGGTTCTTTTCAAATAGACGGAAAATTTGAAGGCGACTTAAAAATAGACGGACATTTAATAATAGGAACAAACGGAAGAGTAAAAACAAGCACAATTCTTACAGAAAGTATAACGATAGCGGGAACTTTAATCGGAAATATTGACGCAAAAAAAGAAGTTATTGTAATAGAAACGGGAAGAGTTTTGGGAAATATAGAAGCGCCTAAAATAGATGTTGGCGAAGGAGCGATTATTCAAGGCGAGATGACAATTACGGGCGGACAAAAAAAGAATATTACTAAAGTTGTCGAAGAATCTTTTACGGTTAATAAGCCTTCTGAAAACTCCGATATAGATAACGGTAAATAATATAAAGGATTAAAATGTCTATAAAAATAAAAACTCAATCCGAAATTAATTTAATGAGAGAGAGCGGACATATTCTTGCAAATGTATTTAAAGAAGTCGGAAAAATCGTGCAGGCTGGAATATCTACTAAAGAATTAGACAAATTCGTTTATAATTATATAAGAAAAAACAACGCTAAACCCTCGTTTAAAGGTTATGGAAATCCGCCTTTTCCCGCTTCAATTTGCGCTTCAATAAATAACGAAGTAATTCATGGAATTCCAAGCAAGAAAAGAATTTTAAAAGACGGCGATATAATCGGTTTAGATATTGGAGTTTATTATAAAGGTTATCATTCCGATAGAGCTTTTACATTTAAAGTTGGAAATGTTTCAGAAGAAGCTTCTAAATTAGTAGACACAACAATGGAATCTTTTTTTAACGGAATTAAAATTATAAGAGACGGAGTTCATTTAGGAAATGTTTCTTATGCTATTCAAAAAACCGCCGAAGATGCGGGCTATTCTCTTGTGCGAGAATTTCAAGGACATGGAGTCGGTTCAAATTTACATGAAGAGCCTTCCGTTCCAAATAGAGGAAAACAAGGAACGGGTCCGATATTAAAAAAGAATATGGTTATAGCAATAGAGCCTATGGTTAATATGGGACATCATTCTATTTTAATTGAAGAAGATAATTGGACTGTGATAACAAAGGACGGTTCTTTATCTTCGCATTACGAACATACGATTGCAATTACAAATGACGGAGTTGAAATTCTAACCGCTTTAGAAGACGATGAGATTGTAAATAAGTATATGAGTAAATAATTTATAATTTTTTATAATGTTATTCTTTATTTTTGCTAACTAAAAAATAATAATTTTAACTTCATTTATTATATTTTACCAAGCTTTATACATAACCACTATAAATAATAAATCATTCTAATCCGTATATTTTAAAAAATTCGCTTAATATAGTATGCATTATAATTCTTTTTTTATCATAATCTAAATTTTTAGTAAGTTCTATTCCGAAAGCTTCTATATTTTTTTTATTGGCATAATAGGTTATAGTCGTAGGCATAGGATAATACATTTGCTTAAACTTAAAACTCATTGGCTCTATTCTTGAATTTATATTTGCCAAAACTTTAGAGACTTTATCGTCTAATTTTCTGCTGTCGTAAATAATAGAATCGCCAAAAAATTCTTTAAATCCGTTTCCTTCATGCAATGTAAGAACGACATCAATTTTATATTCGTCAAGCATATCCATATATTTTTTTGCAAGTTTATCGGTAATACTTCTATTTATTTTTCTGTTAAAAAATCTATTGTTAATATCTAATCCTTCTATAGCTCGAACATTTTTTTCGTAAGCTTCAGGGACTGCTATCGGCACTATAGTTAAACTTCCCTTTTTTATTGGCATATTAATTCTTTCAATTGCGACATCCGTTCCAACTCTCTCGCTTCCATGCGGAACTATCAAAAATATATTAGGACCTTCTTTAGGATGAACAACTCTGTGAATAATATTTTCGTTTTTAGTTCCTTCCATTATTTTAAAATTGTATCTCTCTATATCTTCATTTAAATGACTATTAATTTCAGTATCCAACTGTCTTGAAACATTATCTATTAAAGTTCTTTCGTTTTCAGTTATTCTATAAGGACCGTCAAGAATCGGAATAATAGAAGTTTTATTATAAGGTTCTAAATAATAACTTAATCCCAAAGAATTTTCGGGTGCTATTTTTGTAGCGTTATCATAACTTATAATAGAAATATTTTCGTCATAAGAAACAACGGCAAAAGATTTTCCTTTGAGATTATAAGCTTTTCCGTCTTTAGATAAAATTATTTGTATATCGTCATTATGTTTTGTTTTTATATACATATAACCGTAATTTAAAGTAAATCTATTATTTTCAAAAGTTAATTTTGCGCTCGGCATTAATATAATAGATTTTTGAGAATTATCTAAAACTAAATAAGAAGATTCTTTAGTTAAAACAGAAAAATAATCATTTGGAAAACTTTTTTTAAAATCCATATTTGAATTTTCTTCATTAACTATTATTGAAGTTTCGCCTTGCCTTGAAATTATTTTAAAATTATTTGGAAAAAGATTAAAATTTATAGATAATATAAAAATCGCTATTAAAAATATTTTATTAAAACGCATATATTTAAAGATAATCCCGTTTAATTTATACTATATCTTTATTATTTTCGTTTAAAATATAAATAGCTTTAGACTTTTATGATTAAAGATATTATTAAATTATTTTCGATATAGCCTCGCAATTACGAAATAAATAAACTAACAAAATTTAAACTTAAAAAAATTATTTATTTAATCGTCTGCATGAATATATACCATCCCCCAACCCCCACTAGCAGTGTGCGCCAAGAATAATGTTCTTTTTAAATCATCCTTATTTGTATAAAATCTATAACGATACCCATTATCTAAATCTTCACGATAAGTAATAGCCTTACCATTAATGGAGTCCCGATAATCATTTGTACCCACTAATATAAGAGGTAGAACTCCTTGTCTTATTGCTTTAGGTGAACCAATAATAGCATTTGAAGATGTAGTTTCAAAATAATTATCTCTATTATTATTATCATATATATATTTTCCAGAAAATCCTTGAGGTATTATACCATTATATTTTTCTTCAGGTTTCTGTTTAGATTTGCAGCTAATTGAAAATAATAATATGAGTAATACGATTTTGAAAGAATTATTGATTAAAGATACAATTTTAGGCTTTGCTTTGCTTTGCTTTGCTTTGCTTAATGTTTATACAGTATTTCATTTTTTATCTCCTTAAAAATTTAATTAATCTACTTATAATTATAATAAATTTTTTATTATTAGTCAAGAGTTTATGCAAAAAAATTTTATCAATCGATATGCTTCATTATTCATTCGTAGAATTTTTTTAATAAAAATATTGATAAAAATGTATGAAATGTATTATAATAAAAGATTTTTTAGAAAAAAATTAAAAAAATTTGGTTTTTGCCCGTTTTTAGCGAAAAAAATTCTAAATGAAATTTAATTTTATGACGATAATGCCGAAAATTATTATATAACAAATGAAAGCCCATAGATTTGGCGGTCTCGAGCTTTCAATTTGTAGAGTTGTTATACCATATGCGGAATATATTTAGTCCTTTAAGTATATTCCAAGAATTTATAGGTATTCTTTCAACTAAAGTCTTCGCTTTTGATTGTCGGAATACCTTAAATTCTCTTTAATATTTTTTTAGCCAATTAGGCAAGGATGCCTTTTTGAATAAATATCATGGAGGATGACGATGATCATCAATAATAATATTAGCGCTATTAATTCACAGCGCACACTAAAATTTAAGAACTGGGATTTGGGAAAAGATATGAGAGAACTATCTTCTGGTCTCAGAATTAACAGAGCTGGAGACGATGCTTCTGGTTTAGCGGTATCCGAAAAAATGCGAACTCAAATTAGAGGTTTGCGTCAAGCGGAAAGAAATACCGAAGACGGAGTTTCTTTTATTCAGACTACCGAAGGTTATCTTCAAGAAAGTCAAGATATTCTTCAAAGAATAAGAGAGTTAGCCGTTCAATCTGCAAACGGAATATATACGGATGCGGACAGAATGCTTATTCAAGTTGAAGTGTCTCAATTGGTTGACGAAGTTAATCGAATAGCTAGTCAAGCTCAATTTAATACTCTCAATATGCTTACGGGAAGATTTGCAAATCCTAACGAAGGCGGAAATCCTGTTGCAAGTATGTGGTTTCATATTGGAGCGAATATGGACGAAAGAAGAAGAGTTTATATTGGCACTATGACGGCTGCAGCTTTGGGAATACAAAATCCTCAAGACGGAACCGCTATATCCATATCTTCCGTTGATAAGGCGAATACTACGATTGGTTTAGTTGACGAAGCTTTAACAAAAGTTTCAAAACAAAGGTCTAATCTTGGCGCTTATCAAAACAGATTGGAATTAACGGCTAAAGGTTTAATGATAGCTCATGAAAACACTATAGCCTCCGAAAGCAGAATAAGAGATACGGATATGGCTGAATCTTCAGTTCAGTTGGCAAAAGACAGCATATTACAGCAGTCTAACTTAGCTATGCTTGCCCAAGCAAATACTATGGGACAAGGCATATTGCGTCTAATTCAATAATTAGAAACAATATTTTTTAAGATAGTCGATTTCATTTTTTGAAGTCGGCTATTTTTTTATTCATAATCGCTTGACAGAAAATTTGATTTAAAGTAAAATTCTTTATTATAAAATAAATATTGCGGGGCTAATTTTGTATACCAAGAGTAAAAACATTACTAAACATACTATTAATATAAGAAGTCAAGAAGACAGTTATAGAAGAATAATAATTAATACAGATTATAAAACGAAAAGAAATTATATAGATTTTTTTGTGGCGGATTATAAAGATAGCGATGGAAAAGAAATAATAGAACATCTATCGGAAAACGAGCCTATAGAACTTATACAAGATACAAGTTATCCTTACGACCAATTTGCAATATCGGTATGGTCCTCGGACCCTATACAATTAGGTTATGTGCCTGATATTATATCTCCTTTAATTTCTCATAAATTAGACGATAAAAATAAAAAAGTTAACGCTATTATTAAAAAAATAAAATTAAACGCTCATGATGAATGCAAAATAGAGATAAGGGTTTTTGTAGATAAAGTAAAAAAGTTTAGTTGATTTATGATAAACGCGATTTCTATAAAAACAGAATTGGATTTCAAAAAATTAAAAGACAATTATATAAAAGAGCCTTTCAAATACGGAATATATATTTTAACGGGAAAAGAAAGATTATTTAAAAAATCTTTTATAGCCGCTATGCATTCTGCAATTTTCAAAGACGAAGGCGAAAGCGAAATGAATTATAATATATTCTACGATAAAAATGACGCTATAGGTTATTCTCCTTTAGAAATTGCCGACACTCCGCCATTAGGTTCTAAAATTAGAGTTATAGTTATTTATAAATATAATAATTTTCAAGATGATTTTTTAGATTATTGTTCTAATCCTTCAAAGTCTTCTATAGTTATACTTGAAACTGAAAACGAATTAAAAGAAGACGCCATATATAAATATTTTTCAAAAAAGCAGAATATAAATTATTTGCATTTTATTAATTTTCCTTTGCCTGAAGAAAAAGATTTTAAGGGATTAATAAACGCCTATATGAATAAAAAAGAAAAAAAGATTTCAAGCGATGCGATAGAATATTTAATTAATAATATAAATTTAGATTATAATTCTTTATATTCCGAACTTGATAAAATTTGCGATTATAACGATAAAGAATATTTGAATATTGAAGATATTATTGATTTTACTTATGTGTCTAAAAATAAAAATATATTCGACTTTTTGGATGCTGTTTTTGAAAGAAACAGAAATAAATGCTTTAGTTTGATGAATAGATTAGACCAAGACGCTTCAAGCTCTCTAACTCTTATGATGAATAATTTTATCGCTTTATATTATATGAAAATTTTTCCTCCGCAAACGGCGTTAAACGATATAAGCAAAATAACAAAAATTCCAACATTTATTTTGACGAAAAAAAAGAACGCTTTAAAATTATTTTCGCTTTCCGAAATAGTAAGTATAATATCTAAAATATCTTATTTGAATACTTTAAGCGTAAGCGTTCCTAATAATATTTTTAAGGCAAGATTTGAACTTATGCTTTTTAATATTACTAAATAAATATTAATTATAATTCTTAATAAAAAGTTAAATTAAAATGTTAAATTAGTTTATATAAAAACTTTTTGCATTATTATATCTGAAATATATTGAGATAATTCTTCGGGAGTTATATAACAATCTTTTAATATCCACTCTCCTATAACCGAAATAAAAGCGCCCGAATAAAAACTTCCCATTATTCCAACCATATGCGGTCTGTCATGGCGAATCTGCTTCATATCTTTAACGCCTTCTATAATATAAGCCTCAAGATACTTTTGCAATATTTTTATTATACTTCCTTCTCTATTGTTTTGAAATATTACTTTTAAATATTTTTTATTGAAATAAAAATACTTTAATATTTCAATCATTATATCGACATGAGAATCTACTAATTTTTCTTCTATTTTATATCTTCTTAAAAAATCTAAAAATTTAGCCTCGTATTGGTCTAATTTCGATTTTAAAAGCTCGTATTTATCGTTATAATAAGTGTAGAAAGTGCTTCTATGTATTTTAGCTTTAGAACATATATCCATTACTCTAATCTCTTCAAAAGATTTTTCTTCTAATAAAGAGCCTAAAGAATCTTCAAGTAATTTTTTTGTTTCTTTTACTCTTAAATCATTTTTATTGCTACGACTTTTCATTAAGACAAATTACCTCTAAAATAAATTAAGCTAAATCGCTTTTTTTATCGTATTTATTATATTATGATATTAAAAAAATTTAAATAGTTTTTTGACAAATAATATATTATTTTGTATAATATATCATAAACTTTGTTAGGGAGAATATTATGTATTTAGTAAACCTTATGGAACAGAAAGTTTCAAAATTAGCGGATTCCTATTTTAAAGAAAAAAATATACCCGCAAATACAAATATGCGTATGGATATAATAGCCTATACTTTGAATAGAGTTCAACCTCAATATGTTACAAGCGCGAGAGGAGTTTTACACAGTTATGATAAGGGCGATACTGAAGAAAATATAGAAATATTAACTACTATAGAAAAAGCATGCGAAGTTATAAGAAGAAGAAAAGAAAATACTCCTTTAGAATCGATTCCTCTTATAGAAGAAAACGGTTATTATTTAACCTATCCGAGCATTATGGGAAATATATGTTCGGCTAAAAATTCCGAAAGAGTCGAAAGCGCTTTAGTATATATGTATTATAAAAATAAACTTATCGAAGGTTACGGAGCTAATTTTCCTAATCCCGCCGTTGTTTCAAAAAATGTTCCTGGAAAATTTATGTTTTGCTTTATGCCTAAAAAAATAGATTCAAACGAAAGTATAAATATAGATTTAGATATAGTTATAGAAGCGGAAAATTATAAACAATATAAAAGCGTTTTGAATTTTGAAATTAGTCCTTCTTTTTATAATGCAAACGATATGCCTTTATTCTCTATAGAAGAAGTTGACGATATATTACTTATGGAAAATTAATTATTTGATTATTAAATGAAAGTTATAAGATTTATACTATTTTCATGTTTGTTTATTTCATGCATAGTTGTCGCTAATTTGATTCATAAAAATACGGCTATTAATAGAAAAGCAAATATTTCAGACAGTTTTATATATTCTGATTTTATTTCAGTAAATAATAACGATATAAAATCTTTAGCTTCAATATCTTTTATAACTTCATTCGATAATTTATCAAAAATTTTTGAAATAGATAAAAATTTAATTAGAAATAATATTTTAAGAAAAAACATAAAAGTAAAAGAAAGCGAAGGCGAGATTATAATATTTGTCGGAGATAATACAATAGAGCAGATAACCGTTAGCGTAACAAATAATATAGATTCTTCATTAGATAATATATTAAATAATTTGAACTCAAACGATATTAGATTTAATAAAGAAATTATAGACAATATTGACGGAAATATTTTAGCGGAAATATTTTATTTTAAAAAAGATAATTATAAATTTGTAATTACTAAATCGACTAACGAAGATAGTAATCAAACTTTAACCGTAGATTATATTAATTTAAAAATATTATAAAAATTATTTTAAGGAGATAATTATGATAATAGTAATGAAACCAAATACTAAAGAAGAGCATATAAATAGCATTATAAAAAGAATCGAAAATGCTGGCTTGAAAATCGATAAGAGCGTAGGAGTCGATTATACTGTAATAGGAGTAGTCGGCGATACGGGTAAAATCGATAGAGAATTAATTTCGTCTCTTCCTGGCGTTTCAAAAATTTTAAAAGTTCAAGAGCCATTTAAAAGAGCGAATAGAGCCTTCAAAAAAGAAGACACTATTGTTAATGTTTCGGGAGTTAAAATCGGAGAAAATAAACCCGTTATTATAGCGGGACCTTGTTCCGTTGAAAGCGAAGAACAAGTTATTAATATTGCTAAAAGCGTTAAATCCGCTGGAGCTTCAATTTTAAGAGGAGGAGCTTTTAAGCCTAGAACTTCACCTTACGCTTTTCAAGGTTTGGCTTTAGACGGACTTAAAATTTTAAAGCTTGCTAAAGAAGAAGTTGGAATTCCAATCGTAAGCGAAATCGTTTCAATTAGGCATTTGGAAGAATTCGATAATACTGTAGATATGATTCAAATTGGAGCGAGAAATATGCAAAACTTTGAATTATTAAAAGAAGTCGGAAAATTAAAAAAACCGATTTTATTAAAAAGAGGGCTTGCAAATACTATAGAAGAATGGTTAATGAGCGCCGAATATATTTTAGACAAAGGCAATAGCGATGTAGTTTTATGCGAGCGAGGAATAAGGACATTTGAAAATTATACGCGTAATACTTTTGATGTTAGCGCGATTCCAATGATAAAGCGAGTAAGTCATTTGCCTGTGATAGGCGACCCTTCGCATGCGAGCGGAAAATCTTGGATGGCATTACCTTTGACATTAGCCGCGTTATCTGCTGGAGCTGACGGAATGATAATAGAGGTTCATAACGACCCTGAGCATGCATTATGCGATGGGGCGCAATCTATCAAGCCTGAAGTATTTGCTGATATAATGGAGGCTGTTAATATGATTAGTGAAACTGTGTTAAAGATAAAAGCTAAACATAACGGTAGAGTTTATACTAAATAAAATTTTTAATATTTATTGAAACTTTAATTTGTAATAACGAAATAGATTATATTAATAGTGGATTGCTTCGGGTATAAATATTTTTGTAATGACGAAAAAATAAATTGTAATTACGAGGACAAAGTCGGGTAAAAGCCAAACAATCAAAAATAAAAAAAGACACCGTAATAAATACGATGCCTTTTAACTATCACTATCTTATTAATATAAATTAATCTTTATTTCCAATCTGCTTTACTGTCTAAAGTTAATTTAATAGTTAAACCTGAAGTCATTAAACGAGAAACCTCGCTTGATAATGCATAACCGCTTTGCAATTTTTTAAATTTTATAGTGAAAGTGCAATTTTTACTGCTAATTGAAGGAGGAGTGGATTCATAATCCATATCGCTAAAACAGAACTTTCAAAAATATGTTTTAAATAATGTAGTTTGAGCTATAGCGTATGCTAATGAAAACGCTTTACTACTTGCAATTATTTCTATATTGCTTTAATATTAAATTAGTTTGACAAAATAGAATAATTTTACTATAATTAAATTGTTCGGTTTCAAATTCCGAAGTTCATAATATATATTTAGTTTAAGGAATTTTTATGTATGGTAATAATATAAATAAATTGTTAGAAAATAACGACAAACGTGACGAAAGAAAATTTAAAGAGAAAAGAATTTTTATTATAACACTTTTAATATTTTTCGGACTTATAATATTATCAATTCTATCCATATTTACAGATAATACCGAATTATTAAAAGGAATTATTGGCGGATACGGTTTTGGATATAAAAATGGAATAGATGCAGATAACTAAACATGGGAAGCGTATTTGGAAAAAATATTAAATTAAGTTTATTTGGCGAATCTCACGGCGAGGCTATAGGATGCGTTATTGACGGTTTTCCGCATGGCATTAAAATTGACAATGATTTTATAGAATCTGAAATTGAAAGAAGAAGAGCGAAAAATCCGAACATCTCTACCACAAGAAACGAAAAAGATAAAGTTGAAATTCTTTCGGGATTGCTTGAAAATAAAACTACGGGAATGCCGATAGCTGCAATTATAAGAAACGAAAATAAAAGAAGCGGAGATTATTCTAATTTAAAAATTATGCCTCGTCCTTCGCATAGCGATTTTACGGCAATGATTCGATACGAAAATTATAACGATATAAGAGGAGGCGGACATTTTTCGGGACGACTTACCGCACCTTTAGTATTTGCAGGCGCTTTATGTAAATTGGCTTTGAAAGAAAAATTTAATATAAATATAGCCGCTCATATAAAACAGATATATAATATAAAAGATAAATATCCAAATAATAAATTGCCAAGCTATAAAGAATTTATTAAAAATTATAAAAAAGAATTATCCGTATTCGATAATGAAGCAATGAACGAAATGATAAAAACAATTAAAGAAGCTAAAATAAATATGGATTCTTTAGGCGGAATTATAACCGTAGTCGCTTTTAATATTCCCGTTGGATTTGGAGAGCCTTTTTATTCTTCGATTGAAAGCAGAATTGCAGAATCTATGTTTGGAGTTCCCGCAGTTAAAGGAATAGAATTCGGACTCGGATTTGATTTTGTAAATTATAAAGGAAGCGAATGTAATGACGCTTATATAATTAAAAATAATAAAATAAAAACTAAAACGAATAATAACGGCGGAATTTTAGGCGGAATTTCAAACGGAATGCCAATAATTGTAAATGTAGCAATAAAACCGACTCCTTCAATCGCAAAAGAACAATTAACTTTAAACTTAAAAACTAAAAAAGAAGATAAACTTATAATTAAAGGAAGGCATGACCCTTGTATTGCTGTTAGGGCAGTTCCCGTATTGGAAGCGGCTTTATC
The DNA here is from genome assembly GCF_008016455.1 of Brachyspira aalborgi. Lineage (NCBI taxonomy): Bacteria > Pseudomonadati > Spirochaetota > Spirochaetia > Brachyspirales > Brachyspiraceae > Brachyspira > Brachyspira aalborgi. Next base: position 1,290,820 of record NZ_SAXU01000001.1, read on the forward strand.
GATTGCATTATTAGATTTATGCGTTGAAATGAAAGGAAAATTCTTGAAGTAAAAATTAATAATAAATAAAGAATTATATATTTTTACCGTTAATATTAATAATAATTAAATTTTAATTAAAATAATAATGAAAAAAATAATATTTATAATATTTGTAATTTTTAGTTTAAATCTCTATTCAAGAGTAGGATTTAAAGAATCTACTATAATTGAAAAAAAAGATTACGGTTATATAGTTTATGCGGAAGATTATTATAGATTATATTCTTTGCCTTCCTATTACTCCGAATATGATATGCTTAAAAATGTAGATTATTTAGAAAGAGCCTTAAAATCTCCTTTCGATTTCGTAAATAGAGCATTAACGATAATAGAAAGCGAAGAATCATATACTCGATATAAAGATTTAATGCATATGCAATTTAATTATCTTATAACTCAAAATTATATTTATATTGCGGGACTTTACGATAAAGAAAATTATTATTTTTATAATTCTCAATTTGACGAAGATATAAAAAAAAGTTTTGAATACGCGATTTATTTTTATAATTTGGCAAAAGAAAGATGGATTATTACAAAAGATTTAGCTCAAAAAGTTATGCTTAATAAATCAAAATTGGAAATGGATAATTTAATCGATAAGGCTTATAAAATCGCGCTCGGCGAAATAGATTATAATAAAACCGCCGATAGACAACTTAAACATATAGAAAATATTTTAGAAAAAATGAATCAATAGAAATGTCAAAATATTATCCTTTAATTAATAAAAATAGCGAATTTGACGCCGTGATATTATGCGATGGCGATTATCCTTCTGAAGAAATTCCTTTGTATATTTTAAGAAACGCTAATTTTATTTGTTGTTGCGATGGAGCGGGAAATAAATATATTCGTAGAGGAAAAATTCCCAACGCTATAGTCGGAGATGGCGATTCTCTCTCAAAAAATTTTAAGCGAAAATATAAAGATATAATTCATATTGAAACCGAACAAGACACTAACGACCAAACTAAAGCTACGAGATTTTGCATAAATAAAGGCTTTAAAAATATTGCATATTTAGGCGCTACAGGAAAGAGAGAAGACCATACATTAGGAAATATCGGACATCTTACAAACTACAGAAAAGAATTTAATATTAAATCGGTAATGCTCACAGACTATGGCTATTTTGTATCGGCTCAAGGAAATTGTAGATTTTCTTCATTCAAAGGACAACAAGTTAGTTTTTTTAATATCGACTGCTCCGAATTTGAATCGAAAGGGACAAAATGGAAAACTCATGCTTATAAATATTGGTGGCAAGGAACTTTAAACGAAGCTTTGGATGACGAATTTGAAATAAAATCGGATGGAAGTTTTTTAGTTTTCAGAACTTATTTAAGTAAACAAGATAGTTTAGGTAAGCGTCACTTATAGAATGAGTTTATACTATCTCTTAATTTATTAACTTTATTTAAATTCTTTGTTTTTATTATCTTTACCTTCACTACGAGTTGAAGGCGTAGCAATACAAATTTAAAAAAATTAATTTCATAAAATTTAGTTTTTGTAATACTAATAAAGTTATTAATTTCAATATTTGACTAAAGCATTTTTATAGATGCAAGTTTCGTATTTAATCATTGAATTTTAATTTAATCTTTAATATAATATAAATTAAATTTTATAAAAACGGTTTATATTAATGAAAATTATACCATCGGATAAATTATTAAAAAGTAGGCAGAAAACGGTTAGCGAAAAATTATGCGCCGATTGTAATTCTTTATGCTGTCATGATTTGGTAATGGAAATATCGCCTCCGAAAGACGAGGAAGAACTTAACACTTTGAAATGGTATTTGCATTTTAGACATTCATTTATATTTATTTACGAAGATACTTGGTATCATATGATAAGAAGCGAATGCAGATATTTGGATAAAAAAACATATTTATGCAAAAATTACGAAAACAGAAACGAAATTTGCTCAAAACATAGTCCGCCAAAATGCGAAAGATACGAAGAATGGTTTAATATTATATTTGACGACCAATACGAACTTGAAAAATATGTTTATAAAAATAAAATTATAAAATCTAAAAAATCGGGTAAAAAGAAATAAAATTAAAAATAAAATGAAAAAAGATAAAGTAGAGAGAATATGCATAACATATCCGCCTTTTGAAAATAACGAAGGCTTTCCTTTAATGTCTTTAAACGAACAGTTTCAATGGTTAAGAAATCCGTCTTATACTTATCCTATTCTTCCCGCTTATGCGGCGACTTTGCTTAAAAATAACGGTTATAATGTTTTTTTTCTTGATACTATAGCGAGAAATATGGATACTATAGAATGGTTTAGCGAACTTGACAAAATAGAACCTCAATTAATATTTTTTGAAACTAGAACTCCGATTATAAATTATATTTGGGATGCGATAGACACTTTAAAAAATAAATACGGCAAAGTTTATGTGGTTTTGGCAGGCGACCATGTGACGAGTTTGCCTGAAGAGAGTTTAATTAATTCAAAAGCCGATTTTATTATAACGGGCGGAAATTATGAGATTCTTCTTTTAAGCATAGTTAAACATATAAATAACGGCGATAAATTAGAAAAAGGAATATATTACAGAAACAAAGCGGGAGATATAAAAAATACGGGAAAGTTTATGCTTGATTATCCTTTAGACAGTTTGCCTTTTATAGATAGAAATTTAACTAATTGGAAAATTTACTCAAAGAAAAACGAATATTTTAAAAAATATCCAGGAACTTTTATAATGTCAGGAAGAGGCTCTATATATAATAGATTTAATAGCAATTCTTCGAGCATACTTTTCAATAACGCGATGTTAAGAAGTCCGATAAATGTGGTTGACGAAATAGAATATTTAAATAAAAGATACGGAATAAAAGAGATTATAGATTGCACTATTTGTTTTCCAACTGACGAATGGCTTTCTTTATTTTGCGAAACTATGCGAGAGAGAGGATTAAATAAAAAAGTATATATAGATTGTTATATGTATTTAAATATTTTGCATTTTGAAGATTTTAAAATGATGAAAAAAGCAGGCTTCAAAACTATAATATTTAATTTGCCAACGATTAATAGCTACACGATGGAAAAAATAGGAATAGATAGAAATAATATAGAGCAAATGGTTGAATCGATTAAATTAGCAAAAAAAGCGGGATTATTTATAGACTTAATGGTAAAATTAGGCTATCCAAACGAAACGGAAGAAGATATTATAAAAACATTTCAAATAGTAAAAAAATTAATGCTTGGCGGATATGTTAATTCAATGAATGTTTCAATATTTGTGCCTTATCCTAATACTCAATTATTTAATTATTGTAAGGAAAACGATTTGCTTAAAACTAAAAATTGGTTCGATTTTGATATGCGTAAATCCGTAATTAAACTTAATTTTGACGAAGAGAAATTATATAAATATATAGAATACTTTTATAATTTGTCTTTTAATCCTTTATATTTGTTTCATAAAATCGCAGATATAAGAGATATTTACGATATAAGGCATCATATAAATTCTTTTAAAAATATTTTGTCTTATTATTTTAGATAAAAGAAAAAATAATTTAACTTATAACAATAACAAATTCTCTTTTATTCTTATCTTCCGATTTATTAAATCTTTCGCATATATTTCCAATTTCGTCTATTATTATTTCTTCTTTATCGGTAGTTAAATCCAAACAAAGCCCGATTATTTTATTTTTTGAATAAACTTTTTTAATAACATTTAATACTTTATTCATTCTATAAGGCGTATCTAAAATTATAATTGGAATATTTAATTTTTTTAAATATATTAATTTTCTTTCTCTCTCTTTATCGTCTCGCGAAAGCAAACCCGCATAATAAAATTCTTTAAAATTAAAAGGCAAGCACATTATTGCGGCGGTTATACTGCTTACTCCAGGAATTGGCTTAACTTTTATATTATTTGAATAACAATATTCAAGCAATATTTTTCCAGGGTCTTCCAAAATCGGAGTTCCGCAATCGCTTATTAAAGTCGCGATTTTACAGTTTAATATTTTTTCTACTATCTCGTATATTTCTTTTGATTTATTCGTGTGTTCGCTAAATTCGATTAATTTTTCTCTTTCAATATTTATATTTAAAATCTTAAAAAGAGTTGTCGCTTCTCTGAAACTTTCCGCTAATATTATATCGCTTTTTATAAGAATTTCTTTTAACCTTTCCGTATTGTCTTTATAATTTCCAATATCTCTTGCCGCAATATAAAGCATTATGCATCCTTTTTAATTTTCTTTAATAATAACAATATTTCTTTCTTTATCTTCATTATTTAATTTTTTTATTTCAATATTATATTTTTTTATATCTTTAATTTCTTCAAGCTCTTCGTTTATTTTATTTAATTTGCCTTTATAAGCAAGCAAAACAGAATTTTTATTTTTTAATTTGTTAAATATTTTTAACAAAGTTTTTATATCAGAAAAAGCTCTCGCTACGATTGTGTCGTATTTTTCTTTTATTTCATAAACATTAACGCATTTTACTTCTATATTATTTAAGCAAATTTCTTTTTTTGCCAATTTAAGAAAGTCGGCTTTTTTATTTTTTGATTCGCATAAAACAAATTTTTTATTATCGTAAATTATAGAAAGAGGAATTGAAGGAAGTCCAGCGCCTGAACCGATATCGATAATATTGTCATAATTTTTAAATAAATCAAAAGCAAGAAGAGAATCTATAATATGCTCTTTAATAAAATCTTCAATATTTTTAGCTCCCGTTATATTTATATTTTTATTATAATCTATAACCAAAGAAGTGTATTTTATCAAAGCTATTCTTTTTTGATAATCTATATTTAAAAAATTAAAATATTCTTCATACATATAAATAAAAATTTAAATTTTCTACCAACCTAATTTTTTAGCTTCTCTTTTTGCATTATCTCCCGCTAAAACATTTGTTATATTATAACGCAATTCTCTTTTATCAGTTTTGCTTTTTATTATAAATTCTTTTGGATAAGGAATATTATTAATTGTAGTATAAGAACCTAAAGTTATATCGATTAAATTATTCATAAAAGCGATTGAAATATTTCTTATTCTGTAAGTTGAAGCCGAAAATATTATTGTGTCGACTCTGTCTGCATATCCTATTTTTAGAGTATGCCAATTTTTTCCCAATGTTAAATTACTGCTTAATATTTTTTTATCTAAATCTATAAATTTATAATCTAATATATCGGCGTAAACTTTTGGAAAACGCATTATCGGAGCTTCCAAAGAAAAATTATTAAAATTATCTTTTATAGGCTCTTCTTCGGGAACATTCAAAGTTAATTGATTTTTAATAACTTGAGCGTTCATTATTGCGCCTCCAAAAAGTCCGTCAACCGCGCTTATATATTTGCTCGTTCCATTCATATAATAATTAATAAGCAAAGGCATTTGGTCCACATCGTCTCCGCTGTAAAACGCTCCGCCTGAAGAATATATTGAAGTAAAAGGAGATTTTGAAAATCTATCGAAAGCTTCTTTAATAATATTTTCTTCGTTTTGAGCGAATATATTTTGAATTAAAAATGCAAATGCAAATAAATATAATAATGTCCTTTTTATCATTTTATTTTTTCTCCTAAAATATTTTTAATTTTTTAATTTATTATTTATAAACTCTATTCTCTTTTTTATTCTATCCTCTTCAAAATTAATAAAAATAAAATCTTTATACAAAGAAGAAATTGATTTTCTATAATATTTCAAAGCGTTCTTCAAATCGTTCTTATCATAATAAGCGTCCGCAATATGCAAATATATTTCCGCTTTAGAATTATCGTCAACATATAAAGCAGCCTTAAGAAGTTGTTTCAAAGCGCCGTCATAATTTTTCTTTTTATAATATCCAAAACCTAAAGTATCCAAATAATGAGGAGATTTAGATTCTTTTTTTATGGCATTTTTAGCAAGCTCTATTCCTCTGTCAATATCAATTTCCAAATATACCAAAACCCAAGCCATGCTATTTATGTTATTAGCCGAATTCGTATTACTTGAATAAATAAAATTAACATATTCCATAACGGAGTTTGTATTCGATACGGACATTGCCGTTATATAAGGAATATTTAATCTATACTCGTTTGTATTCGATTTATTATTTCTAAAATATATTAAATCTTCGTTTAAAAAATTATTCGCTTTTTCAATTTCATTTTTATGCAAATTAACATAAGCTCTTAAATAACTATAAGAATATTTTTCTTTTTCAAATTTATTAATAGAATTCAAAGCTAAATCGTATTCTTTTATATCAATCGCCGTAAGAACTAAAGAAACTAATTCATTTTCTAATATGGCTTTATTTGTTAAAGAAATATATTTATTAAGCATTTCTTTTGCAGATTCAAAATCGTTTTGATTTCTAAACTCCGCAGCCGCTTGCAAATATAAATTATTAAATTTTTCCGTTTTATCGTATTCGATTAATTTATCTATATGATTAGGCAATGCGTCTATATTTTTAAGGGCGACATAAAAAGAGATTGTGTCCATTTCGGCGTTAATTTTATCTTCAATATCTCCGACTTCATTAATAAGTTTGTAATAAGTTTGAATTATATCTAAATCTATATCTCTTCTGTCTAAACCCGTTTCTATAATATTTAAAGCGTTGCTATAGCCTTCGTTTTTAGCCGTTAATATTATCGATAAAATTTTTGGCGCATCCGACATATCTATTTCAGAAAATAATTCTTCGTTATAATCATCCGCCATAAAACTTAAAAATAAACTCAATTTGGGAGCGTCTTTAGTAGCTAAACTATTTGAATAAGCTTCTTTATAATTTTCTAAAGCCTGATAACTTTTTATTATGCCGTATAAAGTATTATATCTGTCTACAGGATTTAAACCTTTTATATTAACTTCTTTTAATCTGTTCAAAGCTTTTTTAAATCTGCTTAAATAAAATTCGCTCATTCCATAATAATAATTATAATATTGCATATAATTATTGCTAGCTCCCTTGCTCGGCTCAACTTTTTCAAAATATAAAACGGCTTTTTCAAAATCTCTTTCGCTATAATAAATAAATCCTAATAATATAAGGATATCGTTATTAAAAGAGTCAATCTCATAAGCGTTATCAAGATAATATTTTGCCTTTCCGTAATCGCCCATCAAAAATATATTTCTTTCTGCGGCTTTTATAAGTAAATAAACATCATCGGGATTTTCAGAAATTAATTTATCGTATATCGCGGAACTTTCGTCATATTCGCCCAAAGCTTCATGAGTTTCCGCTAAAGTAATATTTATTTCGTTATTGTTAATATATTTTAAAACTTCTTTTAAAATAACTTTCGCTTTTTCCAAATCTTCAATAGATTCTTCAGTCGGAATTTTTGAAGCTAAAGCTCTTTCTTTATAGAATAATGCCAAACTATAAGCGGCTTTTGCTTCTTCTTCGTTTCTTATATAAGTTTTTTCGTTATATTTTTTTTCTTTAGCATAAATTATCGAGCAGAAAAACAATAAAATTATTAAAACAGTTTTTATATTTTTAATCAACACAATATCTCCAATTAAAAAAATGACTAATAATTAAGTTTACATAATTTTAATATAAATTATTAAATTTATCAATAACTTAATTAAAAATCAATTAAATGATTATTTGTAAAATTAAATTTAAGAAATTTTATTTAATTTTTATTGCTAGAATTTGGCGGATGCGTGGCAATTCATATTGAAAAAAGTTAATTTTAAAAATAAAGTAATTTTTTAAAGTTTTTCTATTCCTTATCTTTATAAAATAAATGCATATAATCGACATCCATTAATTTTGCAAGCTCCATTGCGGAAAAGTTAGCTTCTTTCACATTATAATCCGCTCCGTTTTCTATAAGAACTTTTATTATCTCTTCGGGTTGTTTTTTTACTATAGCTAAATGCAAAGGTGTTACTCCTCTGTCTGTTATCGCATTAACATCAGCGCCTTTTTCTATTAAAGCTTTTACTATATCGGCGCTTCCAATTTGAACGGCTAAATGCAAACAAGTTAATTTATTTTCGTTTTTATAAATAATATCCGCTTTAGAACTTCTATTTATAGCTTCAAGCAAAGCGTTAATATGTTCTTGACTAGTTATTTTAGTTTCGTATCTTTTATCTATTATTATTTTAAGTAAGTCGAATAAAGTATATTTTTTATTAGGACTGACTTTTTTCATTGTTATAATTTCTCCTTTTAATTTATATTCGTTTATTTTGCATTCGTTCCATAATAAATCCATTTCTTCTAAAGTCATATCTGCTAAATTTTTATTTTGTTCGTTTGCTTTTTCTTCCACATAATTAAATCTTCTAATAAATTTATTATTTGTCTTAATAAGAGAGTTAACGGGATTAATTTTATTCATTCTTGCAAAATCCAAAATCGTCATAATCAAATCGCCTATCTCTTCTTCTAAATGTTCTTTATTATTATTTTCTTTACTTTCATTATAAGCTTCTTTAACTTCTAAAAATTCTTCTTCAACTTTTTTCAAAGAATCATCGGCGTTTTTATATTCAAAACCTACGCTAGCCGCTCTTTTCATTAATTTATAAGCTCGCTCCATTACGGGTAAAGAATTCGGAATATCGTCCAAAACGCTTTTATAATTTTTATTTTCTTTTTCTGCTTTTTCTTCTTTCTTTATTTCATCCCATTGTTTTAATATTCCGTCAACATCTTTAATATTGCTTTCGCCAAAAACATGCGGATGCCTTCTTATAAGTTTTTCATTTATATTTTTTATAACTTCGTCTATATTAAATTTATTTTCATCGTTAGCAAGCTCCGAAAAAAATACGATATGCAAAAGAACATCGCCAAGCTCTTCTTTTATATTTTTGTAATCTCTTTTAGAAATTCCATCTACAACTTCGTAAGATTCTTCCAAAAAGCATGGAATTAAACTGTCAAAAGTTTGAACTTTATCCCAAGCGCATCCGTTTTCGCCTCTTAATTTTTTAACTATTGAAATTAATTCTTCAAATGATTGCATTATTTTAACTCTCTTAACTTTTTTTAATTCGTCTGTAATTTAATCTTTTAGGCTCAAGTATTGCATTGTAAATTATAGCGTTTTTTATATTTAAAGAAGAAATAACATTATTTATATTATTTGTTTTTTTATCCGAAACCAAATTAATTGTATTAACGCTTTCTATTATATTTTTATTGTCGTTTATGATAGAATTATATTTTTTTTGCAATTCAAGTATTTCTTTTTCTTTATTGGATGTTTCATAAATTTTATTTTCTTTTTCTTTAACTTTCTCAACTTTCGGATTATTAATTGTTTTTTCGCTATTTAAAGTATTATTTAGATTTTTAAAAATTTCTTCTTCGTCTTCTGTTTTTTTATTATTATATTTTTTTTGTTTTTTTGTTTGTTTTTTATTAGCCTGATTGATAAGACTTATAATCGCCCAAATAATACCTATTATAATATATAAAAATATTTTTTCCGACATAAAATTCTCTAAAAAATTTATTTTAATTATTATATCATAATATATTTTATAAAACAAATTTAAAATTCGTATTTTATTTTAGGCATCGAACTATTTTACCGTCTGACATTTCATAAACATTATTCGCATGCGCCGCTATATTATGAGCATGAGTAACCATAACTATAGTAGTTCCGTTTCTGTTTAATTCGGCAAATATTTCCATTAGAGTTTTTGTTGTAGAAGGGTCCAAATCGCTCGTTGGCTCGTCCGCTATTAAGCATTTGCAACCGTAAGCTAAAGCTCTTAAAACGGAAACTTTTTTCATCTCTCCGCCTGAAAGGTTTGAAGATTTTAAATAAGTTTTTTCTTTAAGCGAAAATAATTCTATATTTTTTTTAGTTTGTTTTATTTTCTCTTCGGTTATTTTATGCTTAAAAGAAAGAGGCATTAAAATATTATCTATAACCGTTAAAGTTGGAACTATAACGGGATATTGAAAAATATAAGAAAAATATTCTCTTCTAAAACTTGATAAAATTTCTTCGGAAGGATTATCTAATTTATAAGAATCGTAATAAATAGAGCCTTCGCTCGGTTTTAATATTCCTCCGATTATGCTTAATAAAGTGCTTTTCCCACTTCCCGTATGTCCTACAAGACTTATAAAATCGCCTTGATTTATATCTAAACTTATATTTTCGCAGGCTTTAAATTTATTAACTCCAAAATTAAATGTTTTAGAAACATTGATAATTTTTATATTCATAGCGTCCCCCTTAAATCTTCATAAGGGTCTCGATTTAAAAGAATAGAATTCGTAATAAAAGCCCCGAACATAAAAAATAAAATCAAAACTATATTCGCGCATAATATTAAAAAAGCTCCGCTGAATATATCGGACATTTCTATATTTTCTAAAGCGTTTGAAATTACGCCTCTATATCTTATATATAAAATTAAATCTTCTATAATGCATATAAAAAGAGATATTATAGGATATAAAAAACTTAATACGCTATACAATCTTCTAACTTCCGATTTATTTGAACCGAATATTCTTAAAGTTGAGAACATTCTTCTATTTCTTGAAAAAATATATATGCTTGATAATGTAGATAATAAAAAAGACAATATAAAAATAAATATATACAAAGAATAAATTGAAAATTGCCTAAAAAAATTAATTTCTTGTTGTATTAATATTTCGTATTTCCAAACTAAACTAAAAATTGAATTTACAACCATCAACTGCGATATTATAATAAACATTATTACCGAAAAAAACATATTGCCTTTTATAATCTTAAAAGCATATCCAATAACCGAATTATACACTATAACCTCTCTACAAGAACAATGTTAAAGTTTTAAACTATTAAAAATATTCATTGTAAAATATTATATATTAATATTGATTTTATTCAAATTTTTTCTTGTGTTAAAGTCCGTCTTATGCTATAGAGTTATTGACAAAAATTTAATCAAAGTGTATAAATATAAAAGTTAATTAATAAATATTTAAATTATTTTGTTGACAAAAAATTTAAAATGTTGTAAAATATTATTCAATTAATTAAAATAAATAGTTGACAAATTTTTTTAATATTATAAAATATTGTTAAATTAAATTAATCAATATTGAAAAAAATTAAAATAAACTATTGACTAATTTTTAAACTTATTGTATAAATTAAAAGTTAGTTAAAAAATATTTAAATTGTTATTGACTAATTTTTTAAATATTGTATAATTTAATTAAATATTAATTTTATTGATAGAGTTATGATAGTAAAATATTTATCTTATAGTTTAGGTTACCGTCAACCGTCAACCGTCAACCGTCAACCGTCAACCGTCAACCGTCAACCGTCAACCGTCAACCATGAGATAAATTTATTCTTTGCAAAATTTTTATATAAGTTAGTTCAGTTATTTTTTAATATAATTCATTGCGGGCTTAAAAAATTTAAGGCTTGGCAATCAACTTTTAAAAAATTTAATTTTAATAATTTTGAAATAATAAGTCTTTTAGATTATGGCTTTTGCTATAATTACGGCTTTAATCATAATGAGAATAATCTAAAAAATTATAATCCTTCGGTTAATGAAAATTATAATTTTGCATTCGGTGAAAATTGCAATTTCGTAAAATATTTTAATTACGATTTTATAAACATTGAAAGCAAAAATTATAATTTGTCAAAAATCGGAAATTATAATTCTTTAAATGGTTCTTGTTATGGTTTTTGGCGTATTTATTGCATTTGCGATAATTTGAAGGATTTTTTATTTAATACGAAAAATCAAAAAAATTTTAAAAAGGAGAGAGAAAATGAAAAAGATTTTTCTAACAACAATAGCTTTGCTTTCTATGGCAAGCGCAACAATTTTCGGTATGTATGGTCCAGATTCAGATTGGATATTTTTTCTTACCGATGGAAACAGATTTAGAGCAAGAGCCGACCAATTAGGTTTTACGCTTGGAAACGACACTATTAAAGGAACTTTTGGCTTCAGAAACAAAGGTTTCGGCGGACAGTTTGGCAAAATGCTAAACACAACGGATGGAGTAAATTATAACTTTAATCCTACAATTTCAATGGGACTTGGTTATACTTCTTCTTTAATCAGCGTTGGCGTTGGCTATAATGCAACCATAGGCTCGCAAAGATGGACAAAATATAACGGTAAAGCGGAAGGCAAAAAGACAGAAGCCGTAGCTCATACGCCTGTATTAGTTTTGAATGCAATGGATAATGCATTTAGAATGGCTATTCCTATTCAAGTGGTTAATCTAGCAGACAAACGTGAAAACGGAGATAAAAGCAGATTCACCGCAGTAAGTTTGGACGCTCAATTTAGATATTATACGGGTTTAGATTTCCTTCCTCAAATTAGATTATATTTAAGATATGGTAATTACGGTTATGAAGCTACTGAAGGAGGCACGAAAGATAAAGGCACATTTGCAGAAACTTTTGGATTTGATTTTAGATTATGGTTTGGTTCAATGGTTGAAGAAGTTGCGATTAATCCTATAATCAAAATTCAATATAACGGCGCTTTAGGAAAACAACATAATCAAACGAGAATTCAAGCCGCCGATTTGGTTAGTGCTACAACGACTATTGGCAGTTCAGGCTATACTCCTACTTGGGCAAAAGGCGCTTGGGATTTGAAAATAATTCCAGCTTTGGGAATAACTGCAAACAGCGATATAGTTTCATTGTATGTTGAGCCTTCATTAGGTTTCCAAATTAATCAAAAAGGAAGCGCAACAGACAACAAAGTTAAAGAACTTTACAGTTTATATTATGGCGCTTATGCAGAAATTTATATTACGCCTTTGAAAAACCTTGAATGGTATTTTGAAGTAGATTTAAATAACGGCGGAACTACTGCAGACCAAAGCGCTATAACATTTGCAAGCACTACGGGAATAACTTGGTATTTGCCAGCGCTTTAATAAATAGAAAGTAAATAAATTTATAATAAGGGACTTGTCGATTGGCGAGTTCCTTATTTATAAGTTTTTTCTTTTGGAAAGAAATTCTTTTATTTTTTTGATACCAAAAAGAATAAATAATTTTTGTTATCAAAAAAGAATAAGAATTTTAATTTGCTTTACCAAAGGTTAGTAGAGAGATAAAAAGAAATAGTTTTTTTCTTATTTTATTTGATATTAAAAAAGTAAGATTAAAAATTTGATTTACTTTAAAGAAGGTTAGTAGAGCGATAAAAACAAGAATTTTAATTTAATAATAAAGTAAAAATTTAAATTGCATCTTTCTTATACAGAGGATTATTCTCAAATCCTTTGTATTTCCTATAATTTTGGCGTCTTTCGTTTGTTGCGGACGGAGGGCGCTTTAATTAATTAGAAAGTAAATAATTAAAAACAAGGGGGAAGCCCTTGTATGCTATTACAGAAAAAGCATACAAGGGGTAAAAACCACTTGTTATTATATTTTTAAACAACAAGTGGCTTTAGCCCCTTGTACAATATTATCAAATTTATTATGCAACAAAAATAAGACACTTAAAAATTTAAATGCCTTCAAAAATTGAGATATATAAAATTTAAAATACAATTATGGCTTTGTTTAACGAAATTATAGTATTTTTAGTTATCATATAAAATCCATTACTTATTTGTAATTTAATTTATTTATATCGAAATTATACAATCTTTTAAAATAATGTCAACATAATTAATTTAAATATTTTTAATTTACAAAAAATTTTGAACATTGATTAAAAATAAATTATATAAAAAATCCCAACAGATAAAATCTATTGGGATTAAATATATAATATATACCCGGCAACTTTCTACTCTCCCATAAAGCTACCCTTATAGTACCATTGACGATGAAAGGCTTAACTGCCGTGTTCGGAATGGGAACGGGTGTATCACTTTCTCTATGGTCGCCGAAATAATATTAACAAATTAAAGAACTTTATTCTTTGTCAGATATATAAGAGCGCAGATTGTCTCATTCTTTATCTATCGTTTAATTAATTTGAAAAACAAAAGAAGAAAACGATAATATGGTCAAGCCATTGGTCTGATTAGTGCTGCTCAGCTGAATGGGATTTCCCCAATTACACTTGCAGTCTATCGACGTCGTAGTCTCCAACGAAACTCATAGGGAAAATTAATCTTGAAGGAGGCTTCCCACTTAGATGCTTTCAGCGGTTATCCCGTCCGCACATAGCTACTCTGCGATGCCTTTGGTAAGACAACAGATACACCAGCGGTGCGTTCATTTCGGTCCTCTCGTACTAAAAATGACTCTTCTCAATTTTCCAACGCCCACAACGGATAGGGACCAAACTGTCTCACGACGTTCTGAACCCAGCTCGCGTACCGCTTTAATTGGCGAACAGCCAAACCCTTGGGACCTGCTCCAGCCCCAGGATGCGATGAGCCGACATCGAGGTGCCAAACCTCCCCGTCGATATGAACTCTTGGGGGAGATAAGCCTGTTATCCCCGGAGTACCTTTTGTCCGTTTAGCGATGGCCCTTCCACTCGGGACCACCGGATCACTAAGACCTGCTTTCGCACCTGCTCGAGATGTCTCTCTCGCAGTCAAGCCACCTTATGCCTTTATACTCTACTACCGATTTCTATTCGGTTTGAGGTGACCTTTGCACGCCTCCGTTACTCTTTAGGAGGCGACCGCCCCAGTCAAACTACCCGCCTGGCAATGTCCGACTGCCGGATAACGGCTAATCGTTAGAATCCCATTTTACGAAGGATGGTATTTCAACGATGACTCCACAAAAGCTGGCGCTCTCGCTTCAAAGTCTCCCATCTATTCTACACATCGCAAAACAAAACTCAATGCCAAGTTATAGTAAAGGTTCACGGGGTCTTTCCGTCCTGTTGCGGGTAATCAGCATCTTCACTGATAATTCAATTTCACCGAGTTCTTCCCCGAGACAGTGCCCGGATCGTTACACCATTCGTGCAGGTCGGAACTTACCCGACAAGGAATTTCGCTACCTTAGGACCGTCATAGTTACGGCCGCCGTTTACTGGGGCTTCAATTCGAAGCTTCGCTTGCGCTAACCTCTCCTTTTAACCTTCCAGCACTGGGCAGGTGTCAATCCCTATACATCCATTTGCATGTTTGCAGAGATCTGTGTTTTTGTTAAACAGTCGGCCAGGCCTTTTCACTGCGACCCTCCTCCCAATATTGCTACCGAGATTCAGGCGTCTCTTTTTCCGAAGTTACAAGACTAATTTGCAGAGTTCCTTAGGGAAGATTATCTCGAGCGCCTTAGAATATTCATCTCACCCACCTGTGTCGGTTTACGGTACGATTATAATATGCCTAACCTTAGAAATTATTTCTCGACAGCCTAGTTCACGCAACTTCCTGAACCCGAAAGCCCAGTCACTATCCCGCCTCAACCTTAAAGCGACAAGCATTTGACTCGCCACAAGTCTAAACGGTTCGACGAGGACAACCAAAACCTCGCGCACGCAAACAATCTGTGTCATTCCATCGAAACATACTATAGTACAGGAATATTTACCTGTTTCCCATCGACTACGCTTTTCAGCCTTATCTTAGGGGTCGACTAACCCTAGGCAGATTAGCTTTACCTAGGAAACCTTGGGTTTGCGGCGAACGGGTTTCGCACCCGTTTTCTCGTTACTTATGCCTGCATCCTCGCTTCTTATACCTCCAACGCATCTTACGATACATCTTCGACGGCTTAAAGAACGCTCTCCTACCAATTATAGATTAACTCTATAATTCCCTAGCTTCGGTACTATGTTTGAGCCCCGTTACATTTTCGGCGCAAAAACACTCGACCAGTGAGCTGTTACGCACTCTTTAAAGGAATGGCTGCTTCTAAGCCAACCTCCTGGCTGTTTAAGTATTCTCACATCCTTTCCCACTTAACATAGATTTTGGGACCTTAGCTGAGGATCTGGGCTGTTTCCCTTTTGACAATGACGCTTATCCGCCGCTGTCTAACTGCCATGCTCTTAACTTACGGTATTCGGAGTTTAGTTGGGTTTGGTACTCGGTTAGGAGCCCTAGTCCATTTAGTGCTCTACCCCCGCAAGTAAACGCATAACGCTGCCCCTAAAGACATTTCGGAGAGAACCAGCTATCTCCAAGTTTGATTAGCCTTTCACTCCTACCCACAAGTCATCCAAAGTCTTTTCACGACCACTGGTTCGCACCTCCGCTCGATGTTACTCGAGTTTCGCGCTGCTCATAGGTAGATCACTTGGCTTCGGGTCGTATAGCATGCAACTAATTTTGCCCTATTAAGGCTCGCTTTCACTACGACTACAAGGCTATTACCTCTTAATCTTGCTACATACTATAAGTCGCAGGCTCATTCTACAAAAGGCACGCCATCAGGTCGCTATTATTGCTAATAGGATACCCTCTGACTACTTGTAAGCTTAAGGTTTCAGGTTCTATTTAATAGCCCTCAACGGGAGACTTTTCACCTTTCCCTCACGGTACTATACGCTATCGGTCACTGGCTAGTATTTTGTCTTGGATAGTGGTCTACCCAGATTCAAACAGGGTTTCTCGTGCCCCGCCCTACTCAGGAACGACATAACCTTAACTATATGATTTCGTATACGAGACTATCACCCACTATGGTCTGCTTTTCCAAAACAGTTCTACTATCATATAGATTAAAGTCGAAATATGCAAGTATTTCACATATCGCCCTACAACACCGCTATAACAAAATCTTGCAACTTGGCATTATAACGGTTTAGACTCTTCCCCTTTCGCTCGCCACTACTGAGGGAATCTCAATTTTGATTACTTTTCCTCCAGGTACTTAGATGTTTCAGTTCCCTGGGTGTCGCTTCATACATCTATGTATTCAATGCATGATGTAAAAGGATTGCTTTTACGGGTTTTCCCATTCGGTTATCTACGGATTATAGAATATTTGCTTCTCCCCGTAGCTTATCGCAGCTTGTCACGACCTTCATCGCCTTCCAGTGCCTAGGCATCCACCTTAAGCCCTTATTTACTTGACCATATTATCCTTTCCTTCTTTAACTAAAGATAAATTAAAAATTTAAAAATCAAATATGCTCTTGAATGAGACTTTAGCTAAAAAGCTGTTTCTTCTAATTCTTTAGTAACTTTCCGCTTATTGTTTCTACTCTAAGACACACAATCTAATTGTGTATTTTAATTATTTAGTGAAGATTTTTTAAATGCCGATTTCCGTTTTATTGGAAAAATACTTTCTAAAAAATCTACGCTCTTATATATCTGTCAAAGAACTTATACCTCAATATTTTTTATTTTTAATTGAGGTTATTGAATAATACCATATTTAAAAAAAATAGCAATAGTTTTTTAACCTAAATTTTCAATTTTTTTAATTTTTTTTAAATTTTTTACTAATTTATTCCCAATAATCATACATTTAATACATATTTTTAAAAATTATTAATTGTTATTTTATAAAATCGCTTGAATTTGAGTTTTTTATTAATTTATTTCTTTGGAGATGTAGGTAATCTATATAAAATAAATTTAACGGATATTCTTTAATTTAAATTTTTTAATAAAGCAATATATTGCATAAATAATTAATATTGATAAAACTATAATATGCAATATTACGCTTATGTAATTTGCTATATTAAAATATTTAGCCGTTCCCCAATCAACTTTTTGAAAAGATAAAAATTTGTTTAAATTTTCAAAATCGTTTTTATCGAAACCGCTAAATTGCGGATAATTTTCGTTAAAAAATATTAAGCTTCTTGGGTCGGTAAAATTAAACTTATTATCGACTATTTTAAATGGACATCCCAATTCCTTTGCCTTAAATGTCTCAAGAAAATAACCATAAATAGGTTCGTAAGGAAATCTTGAAGAGTTTAATTTGTAAGTCCCATTTAGATAATCTTGCATATTATTAAATTCGTTTTTATCGTTAATACTATTTACTTTAAATTTGTTATGATTATTTTTTATCTCTTTATAAACATTTTTATCAAACGATATATTTAAATTTTTATAACTAGTATTATAATTTCTTATTAATATAAATTTAAATGAAAACAATATTATCGTAATAAAAATTGAGATTAAAATTATTTTTTTATAAATAAACGCATATTTATTTTTTATATTTTTAAGCAAAAGAATAAATATAAATATTATAGGCGAAATCCATACGCTCGCCATTCTTAAATGAATATTTACTCCTCTTAATTTTTTGAAAGACGAACGAATTAATCCGTCTGCAAAAAATATATCAAAATATAAATAAATTAAAATTATAGTTAATATTATGTTAAATTTATTTTTATCTACAAAATTAATAAAATCTTTCTTTGAATATTTGAAGGCAAAAAATATTATAATTATAAAAATTATTAAAGGCAAAGATATATCCGCTTCCCATATTAACCGTTCAAAACCAATTAGGTTAATACTGCCTATAACCAAATCTAAAATAGGATACCATATTATATTGGATATATTTTCGATAAGTAATTTTGGGTCGTTCGTATATAATCCCCAAGGTCCCCTATCTATTTTAGAACCTAAAATTAAAGAAGGTATAAATTTAGAAATCGCCATTATTATTCCAAGCATAGCCGAAATTATTATGGATACGCTTTGTAAAATAAATTTTTTATTAGGTTTGAATAAAATACAGGCTACCCCCAATAAACTAAAACATGTGAGAAAAAATATTGTTTGCATAGCTCCGCCAAATATCATAATCGAAAACGATAAAGCGCTTATAATTATCCTTATAAAAGGATTTAGTCTATCGGAAAAAGACGCCAATATTATAACGGCTGTAAAAGGATGATATAAAAAAGCCCAATGCCCAACCATTATATGATGAATATAATAACCCGTGCATGAAAATAATATTGCAGCTGTTAATGATATTTCAAAAGAGCATTTTAATATGTCTTTTGCGATATAATAAAACGATATAAAACCTATAATAACAAATATAAATATTGATAATAAATAAGCATTCCAAAAAGGCATTAAATATCGTAAAAAATAAAATATAGAAAATTGGTCGTATTGAGGATTTGGATAAGATAAAGTTCCCGCTCCGAATAACGGCGAAGCAAATTCTATATTAAATATTCCGTTATTTTGAGCGTATAACAACATAGAATAGGCTCTTGGAATTATTAAAGAAAAATCATGTCCAACAAAAGGATAGCTTGAATTTATTATAAATATATATAATGCTCCAATAAATATAGCCGTAAAAATTAAAATAAATTTTTCATTTTTAGAATTAAATAATAACGAATATATTTTATCTGCAAACTTATTAATTAATAAAAGTGTCAGTAATAGTATCGTAATAGTGTATATATGTCCCGCCATATTTTTACTAGACAATATGCATAAATAAGTGGCGATAAAAATAGATAATGAAATTAATATGGGAAATATAATATTTATCAATTTTTCAATATTATAATTTATTATCAATAAAAATAATAATAAATAAATTATTAATACAATACAACTTACGATAATACTAAATTTAATTTTTAAAACATAATTAATATTATCAATATTTTCTTCTTCAATTCCATCTAATCTTTTATCTGAAATAAAATTCCCATAAGGACTTCCATCGAATTCCATTTCGGCATTTTTCATATAATCGGGCAAATTAGATAAATTTGGATAAACGCCATAAATATCGCTATTTCTAAAAATTTTATCATAATATCTAATTCTAAAGTTATAAACATAATCTGTAATATTTTCGTTGGTGAGTAAATAATTATTCAGACTTTTTTCGTCCAATTCATTATTTACAATATTACTTAAATTATTTAAATCCAAAGTTCGCTCGATATTCAATTTGAAATTGCTTAAATATCCAATTCTGCTTTTAGAACCCAAGATTGATAAAATTATCAAGGCAATAATTGTGATAATTACAAACGAAATGTAAATTATTAGAAATAATTTTTTGTTTTTCATAATTCTTTCCTTTTAGAAATAAATTTTAATATGCTAAATAGAGCATAAATATTTTGAGATTTAATTTTTGCAATAATGAATTCAGTTTTAACGGAGTAAAACTTTATGATAAATTTTATATAATTTAATAGCGTTGGTAATACATTTACTACATTTTTAGAAATGACAATGCGGCGTGAAGTGAAGTGAAGTGAAGTGAAGTGAAGTGAAGTGAAGTGTCACAAGCATAATCTACTACCATATTTATATCTTTTTTAATTTTTGTTAGACTAATTTTAACATGTTAAATAAAAATGTCAATAGTAAAAAAATCAATTTTTAAGGTTGTATTACTTCGTTTCACTCTCAATGATATAGCAATTATGGTGAAGATTAGTCAAATACTTTATTAGGTTCTTTTTTCTCAAAGTCGTTGTCGTGGTTTATTCTATGGTAAAGATTAATTTATTCTAATAATTATTATTGACAAAAAATACTATAAATAGTATAATATAGCCTTAAAAAATATTAAGAGAGGATAAAAATGTCTGATTTAAATGAATTAACACTTCAGAAAACTAAAAAGGATTACTTTTTAATTAAACTTTTTATTGGTATTGCATTAGGCATAATTATAGGCATATATTCTAATGAAGGAATAATAAATGTAATACAGTCTATAAAATATATTCTTAATCAAGTTATATCTTTTATGGTCCCTTTAATAGTTTTAGGATTTATAGCTCCAGCAATTACCAAAATGGGAGATAAAGCGAGCAAAATGTTGGGAGTTATACTTATTATAGCTTATGCTTCTTCCGTATGTGCCGCTTTATTTTCCACGATAGCTGGATATACGATTATACCTAACTTAAATATACCTTCAAATGTAGAGGGTTTAAGAAAATTACCAGAGATAATATTTAAATTAGATATAAGCCCAGTTTTTTCGGTTATAACGGCATTATTTTTGGCTATATGCGGCGGAGTTGCCGTAGTAAAAACTAAATCCGAATATTTTAAAAACTTGTTAAACGAGCTTAACGATATAATGCTATTTTTAGTTAGTAAAGTCGTAGTGCCAATACTTCCCGTTTATATAGGAACAACATTTGCAACTTTATCATACGAAGGCGCTATAATAAAAAGAGTTCCCGTGTTTTTAATAGTTATATTGATAGTTATTATAGGACATTTTATTTGGCTTGCTTTATTATATTCTATAGCTGGAATAATATCTAAAAGAAATCCTTTAAGAATATTAAAGCATTACGGACCAGCATATCTTACGGCTGTAGGCACAATGTCTTCCGCTGCAACTTTGCCCGTAGCTTTACAATGCGCTAATAAATCTGACGCTTTAGATAAAGATATTGTAAATTTTGCAATACCAATGGGGGCTACAATTCATTTATGCGGTTCTGTTTTAACGGAAACTTTTTTCGTAATGACTATATCAAAATTATTATACGATTCTATTCCAAGCGTTGGAACTATGATATTGTTTTGCATATTATTAGGAATTTTCGCCGTTGGGGCGCCTGGCGTTCCAGGAGGAACCGTTGTCGCTTCTTTAGGAATTATCATATCGATTTTAGGATTTGATAATGACGGAACGGCTTTAGTTTTAGCAATTTTTGCCTTGCAAGATAGCTTTGGAACGGCTTGCAATATTACGGGAGACGGAGCTATAGCTTTAATGCTTCAAGGAATATTTAAAAAAGGACAATAAAAATTTAATAAAATACATAGAGAAGATAAAAAATGATTATATTAGAAAATGTTAGTAAAACTTTTAATACCGAAAATAATAAAAAACTTAACGCCGTAAACGATGTTTCTTTGAAAATTGAAACAGGTTCGATATACGGAATAATAGGTTTTTCGGGAGCGGGCAAATCAACTCTCGTTAGATGCATTAATCTTTTAGAGCGTCCAACTTCTGGGCATGTTTATATAGACGATGTTGAAATGACTTCTTTATCAAATAGTCAGTTAAGAGAAAAAAGAAAAAAAATAGGAATGATATTTCAGCAATTCAATTTATTTGCTTCAAGAACGGTATTTAAAAATGTAGCTTATCCATTAAGATACAGAGGCTTATCTAAAAAAGAAATTGAAAAAAAAGTTATGGCTTTGCTTGAGCTTGTCGATATAAAAGAAAAAGCTTTCGCCTATCCTTCGCAATTAAGCGGCGGACAAAAACAGAGAGTAGCGATTGCAAGAGCGCTTGCCAACGAACCAAATATACTTTTATGCGATGAAGCTACAAGCGCGTTAGACCCGCAAACTACAAGCTCTATATTAAAATTATTAAAAAAATTAAACGAAACTTTAGGGCTTACTATAGTAGTTATAACTCATGAAATGAATGTAGTTAAAGAATTATGTCATAAAGTAGCCGTTATGAATAAAGGAGTTTTAATTGAAGAAGGAAATATATTTGATGTATTTTCCGCTCCTAAAAATCAAATAACTAAAGATTTTATAGACACAACTTCAAATGTTTCAAAAATATATTCTTTAGTCGAAGAAAAAGACGAACTTACAAAAATTAAACCAAACGAATGCATAGTTAGATTAAGATATAAAAAAGGAAATGTTGTAGAGCCTATGGTTTCGCATATTTCGAGAGTTTATAATGTTGATATTAATATTATATTTGCAAATGTCGAAGTAGTTGACGAAAGTCATTTAGGCGGTTTGGTTGTTATAATGCATGAACTTGAAAAAGACGGAATAAAAAAATCGATTCTATTTTTACAAGAAAAAAATATTGATGTGGAGGTAATATTAGATGCTAGAAATATTGACTAAATTAATTCCAAATGTTATGAACGATTTGCCAAGACTTTATAAAAGCATAGGACAAACCTTTATAATGCTTATTCATTCGGGCTTAATATCGTTTTTTATAGGCGGTTTGCTTGGAATACTTTTGGTAGTTGCAAAAAAAGACGGAATATTAGAAAACAAATTAATATACAATATATTAAGCAATATTATTAATTTTTTTAGAGCTATTCCTTTTATTATTCTTCTTGCAATGCTCGTTCCTTTAACAAGATTAATTATGGGAACGGCAATCGGAGTAAAGGGCGCTATAGTTCCTTTAATATTTGGAACAGTGCCTTTTTTCGCAAGACAGATGGAAAGCGCATTATCCGAAGTTAATCCTGGTTTAATAGAAGCGGCTCAATCTATGGGTTCTTCTCCAATCGCTATAATTTTTAGAGTTTACTTAAAAGAAAGCATAGCGCCAATTGCAAGAGCTATTACGATAACTGCAATAAGTTTAATCGGATTAACTGCAATGGCTGGCGCAATAGGAGCTGGCGGACTTGGAGATTACGCTATTACGGCGGGATATTATAGAAATAAATTGGATATTATATATGTTTCCGTTATACTTTTAGTAATATTGGTTGGAATAATTCAAGCGATAGGAAATTTTATAGTAAAAAAATCAACGCATTAATTTAAGGAGTTTATTTTATGAATAATATAAAGACAAGAAAAATAGCGATAATCGGAGCTGGACATGTCGGCTCTCATGCAGGATATTCTTTAGCTTCTCAAGGTTTAGTTGAAAATATAGTTTATATAGATATTGATAAGAAAAAAGCTTTCTCTCAAGCGTTAGATATATTTGATTCTATAGTTTATCTTCCGCATAGAATAATTGTTAAAGACGGAGATTATAGCGATATTGACGATGCCGATATAATGGTTATTTGCGCGGGACCTTTGCCTAATATGTCTCAAACAAGAATGGATACTTTAGGTGATACTGTAGCCGTTATGAAAGATATTATTTCAAATATAAAGAAAACTAAATTCGCGGGAATAATAATAAATATATCAAATCCTGCAGATGTTATTACTCATTATATTCAAAATCAATTAAATTACGATTATAAAAAAATAATATCGACAAGCACAACTTTAGATTCTGCAAGATTAAGAAGAGCGATATCGGAAGAAATAAATATTGACCAAAAATCAATTTATGCATATTCTCTTGGAGAGCATGGCGAAAGTCAAATGGTAGCTTGGTCAACCGTCACTATTGCAGGCAAACCTTTATTTGAATTAATAAAAGAAAAACCTGAAAAATACGGAAAACTTGACTTAAATAAAATAGCCGAAAAAGGAAAAAAAGGAGGTTGGGAAGTATTGGGAGGAAAAGGCTCAACCGAATTTGGAATCGGCGCTTCTCTTTCGGAAGTTGTAAAAGCCATAATATGCAATGAGCATAGAGTTTTGCCCATTTCGGTTTATTTAAATGGAGAGTATGGACAAAAAGATGTTTATGCGAGCGTTCCAGCGGTTTTGGGAAAAGACGGAGTAGAAGAGATAATAGAGCTTAATATGACTGAAGAAGAAAAAAAATTATTTGATAATTCTTGCAAAATTATGAGCGAAAATTATAAATTAGCTTTGGGTATGTAATTTTTTAAATTAAAAATCTAAATAAAAAAAGAGGTAAAATTAAAATGAAAAGAATAATTATATTTTTTATATGCATAATATTATTAATATCATGCAAAGAAAAACCAACAAATAAAATTAAAGTTGGAATTATAGGAGATTCGGAAAAAGTTATTTGGCAAGAAGTTATAAATAAAGTTTCTAAAGACGGAATAGAAATAGAGCTTATAACTTTTGGAGATTATCTTTTGCCTAATCAGGCTTTGAATGACGGAGATTTGGATTTAAATAATTTTCAGCATCATGCATTTTTCGACAATGAAATAAAAAATAAAGGTTATAATCTAACTGCAATAGCCGATACTTGTTTGGCTGCAATGAATATTTATTCTCAAAAAATTTCTAATGTAAACGAAATTAAAAGAGGAGATAAAATTGCAATTCCAAATGACCCTTCAAACGGAGGAAGAGCCTTAAAAGTTTTAGAAGCCGCGGGTTTAATAAAACTTAAAGATAAAAGCGTAGCTAATCCAATAGTTAAAGATATAATCGATAATCCTTTAAATTTAGAGATAATTGAAGTAGACGCTGGAAGTATATATAGACTGCTTCCCGATGTCGCTTGCGCGGTTATAAATTGTAATTTTGCTTTAAGTTTCGGACTTAATCCGAGCCAAGACGCGATTTTTCAAGATAATCCTACAAATTATTCTGGAAATGGCTATATAAATATAATAGTTGCAAGAACGGAAGATAAAGACAATGAAATATTAAAAAAGATAGTAAACGCTTATCAATCTGACGAAGTAAAAGAAATTTACGCTAATGATTTTAAGGGAGCTTTAATAGCGGTTTGGTAAAGCTATAATTTATAAAAATTTAAAACTAAAAAAATAATTTTTTAAGGAGAAAATAATGATATTAAAAAAGATTTCTATCAAGAGAGTATTGTTTATATTGGTTATATTTACGGCTATATTTTTTGCCGCATGTTCCAAAAATAAGGATAGCATAACTGTAAAAATAGGATTTGTTGGAGAATCCGATATGGTTATATGGAAGCCCGTTCAGGAAAAACTTTCTAAAGAGGGAATAAATTTAGAGCTTATTTCATTTGCTGACTATATTCCTAACCAGGCGCTTAATGATGGCGAGATTGATTTGAATGCATTTCAGCATCATGCCTATTTAAATGATGAAGTATCAAATAAAGGCTACGATATAGTCGCTATAGCCGATACTTATATTTCTGCAATGAATATTTATTCTCAAAAAATCTCTAATGTAAACGAAATTAAAAGAGGAGATAAAATTGCAATTCCAAACAATCCTTCAAACAAAGGAAGAGCCTTAAAAGTATTGCAAGCTGCAGGATTAATAAAACTTAAAGATAACGCCCCTGATAATCCCGAAATATCCGATATAGCTGAAAATTCTCTGGACTTGGATATAGTGGAAGTTGAGGCTGCGAGTATATACGGTTTTCTTCCAGATGTGGCATGCGCCATTATAAATTGTAATTTTGCTTTGGATTTTGGACTTAATCCTGGAAAGGATTTTATATTTCAAGATAATCCAAAAATATATGATAATAATATGTATGTTAATTTAATAGCTGCGAGGACTGAAGATAAAGATAACGAAATATATAAAAAAATAGTTGACGCTTATCATTCGCCCGAAGTAGAAAAAGTTTACGCGGAAGATTTTAAAGGAGCTTATATAGCGGTTTGGTGAATTGAAATTTTTATTATTATAATATAAAATATTTCAATCATTTTAAAAATTAAAAAAATAAAAAACGCCAAATAAACGGCGAAGGAGAAACTAATGAAAATAAAAAAACAATTGCTTATTTCGTTGTCTATATTTGTTATATTGTCTTCGTTTATGACTATGCTTTTTATATCATGTTCCAATGAAAATAAGGGTAGTATAATCGTAAAAATAGGACATGTCGGAGAATCGGATAGAGCTATATGGAAACCGATTCAAGAAAAACTTTCTAAAGAAGGAATAACCGTAGAACTTGTTTCTTTTGCCGATTATTCTATGCCAAATCAGGCTTTGAATGACGGAGATATAGATTTGAACGCTTTTCAGCATCATGCATATTTCTATAATGAAACTAATACTAAAGGTTATAATTTGTCTATAATAGGACTTACTTTTATCTCGGCAATGAATATTTATTCTCAAAAAATTTCTAATGTAAACGAAGTTAAAAGAGGAGATAAAATTGCAATTCCAAACGACCCTTCAAACGGAGGAAGAGCCTTAAAAGTTTTAGAAGCTGCGGGTTTAATAAAACTTAAAAATAACGCTCCCGATAATCCCGAAGTTTCGGATATAGGACAAAATCCTTTAAACTTGGAAATAATAGAAGTCGATGCGGGCGGAATATATAGATTGCTTCCCGATGTCGCTTGCGCGGTTATAAATTGTAATTACGCTTTAGATTTTGGATTAAATCCTGGCGAAGATTTTATATTTCAAGATAATCCAAAAATATATAACAACAATATGTATATTAATTTAATAGCTTCAAGAACGGAAGATAAAGATAATGAAATATACAAAAAAATTGCTGACGCTTATCATTCGCCCGAAGTAGAAAAAGTTTACGCGGAAGAATTTAAGGGCGCTTATTTGCCAGCTTGGAAATAAAATAACAAAAATTTAAAATTATATAAATAAAAAAAGGAGAAATTAAAATGAAAAAAGTTTTAAACATTTTGACAATTGCATTAATTATTATTTTTGCAATCATATCATGCCAAGAAGGAAGCGATTCTTCTTCAAGCGCGAGTTATTCTAACAAAGTTATAAAAGTTGGATTTGCAGGAGATTCGGATTATCAAATTTGGAATCCTATAGTTTCAAATTTGGCAAAAGAAGGAATAACGGTAGAATTGGTTACTTTTGCCGATTATACGATACCTAATCAGGCTTTAAATGACGGCGAGATAGATTTGAACGCGTTTCAACATTATGCCTATTTCAATGACGAAGTTTCAAATAAAGGTTATAAATTAACCGCTATAGCTAACACTTATATATCGGCAATGAATATTTATTCCAAAAAGATTAAAAGCGTTAGCGAAGTTAAAAAAGGCGATAAAGTTGCAATTCCAAACGACCCTACAAACGGCGGAAGAGCATTAAAAGTTTTAGAAGCTGCGGGATTGATAAAAGTAAAACCTGAAGCTGGCGATACTCCGAGCGTTTCCGATATAATCGACAATCCTTTAAATTTGGATATAATCACAGTCGATGCGGGCGGAATATATAGCTTGCTTCCCGATGTAGCTTGCGCGGTTATAAACGGAAATTATGCGATAGACTTCGGATTAAATCCAGGTTCCGATTATATATTTAAAGACGACCCTGCGATTTATAGCGGAAATTCTTTCGTTAATTTAATCGCGGCAAGAACTAAAGATAAAGATAACGAATTATATAAAAAAGTTGTCGCAGCTTATCAATCTGAAACGGTTGAAGAAATCTACGCTAACAATTTTAAAGGTTCTTATTTGCCAACTTGGAAATAATAAGAGTAAAACTATAAAAATATTTAAGAATATCTTAAAAATTAAAATAGTTCTTGTAAAATAAAGACTCTATTATTAATTAATTTAATAATGGAGTTTTTTTATTTTATAATTTAAATATTCAAGACTAAAATCCGCATTGACGAGCAATCGACTTTTAATAAAATTCATTTATTAATTAAATTAAATTTTGACAAATAAAATTATTCTGTTATAATATATCTTATGAAAAAAAATAGAGAAATTGACAAGTTAAATGATTTATTTGTCCGATACTTGCTCGGCAAAAACGGAAACGAAAATATGCTTGAGGATATGGTTAACGCCGCTTTAAGTGATTTCAATTTTGAAGAAGTTAAAGATTTGGAAATAATCGACCCTTATAACCTTTCGGAAAATATAGATTTGAAAGAATCAATTATAGATATAAAAGCGAAAACAAAAGACAATCAAACTGTAATTATTGAAATTCAACTTTGCGGAAATATGGATTTTGTCAAAAGAATTTTTTATTATATTTCAAAAAATATTGTAAACGAATTAAAGGAAGGCGAAGATTATAAAAAATTGCCAAGAATTATAAGCATAAATTTACTTAATTTTAATTTAGATTTTGGAGACGAAGGAAAACCTCACCGTTGCTTTAAATTAATCGATACGAAAAATCATAATATAGATTTAGATTTTATTCAAATGCATATTATAGAAGCGAAGAGGTTTATTGAAATAATTGAAAAATCTACTTTAAACGAACTTAAAAAGAATAGATTATTAACTTGGATGAAATTTTTTACAAGCAAAAATTTAAAAGCTATAGAAAAAGAATTAATGGAGGCAAACCCGATTATGACAAAAGTAATTGAAGAATACAAAAGATTTACTTCTGACGATAAACTTATGAGAGCTTATGACGCCCGAGATGCATTTTTACTAGGGCAAAAAATGATGTTATCAAGAGAAAGAGAGGAAGGTAAAGCGGAAGGAATTAAAGAAGGAATTGAAAAACAAAATTATACCATTGCAAAATCAATGAAAAAAGACGGAGCGGATATTAACCTAATCTCAAAATACACAGGCTTAAGTATTGAAGAAATTGAAAAATTATAAATAGAAAAATAATTATAAAATTTTAGCGTTTAATAATTTTTACTTGTATTAAATTATTTAAAATAATTATCTTAATTTATCTTTCAAATTGTTTGCGCTTTTACCATTATAAAGTATATATAGATATTCTATGCTACTATCTTTTATATAAAATAAATCCCCATGTTTAACTTTATTGATTTTTATATTTGATTCGTCATAATCTATAATTTGTTCAAATTCATTTGTTTTGTCGTTAAATTTATATAAATGTAAAAATGAAATGGCTCTATCGTTTGGATTATAACTTATTAAATATGAACAACCCATAAAAATATCTCCATTCACGGTTTTTACAATAATATTTGAATCTACACTTTTTTCATTTATTTTAAGTTCGTAAAATAATTCTTCCCAAATATGTTTATAAGGCGTCTGGTCAAAAATTTTCGCATATATTTTATATATAAAATTTCTTGTTTTATCAAAACGATACATAAACGCTCCAATAATAATACCTATTATAAACGAAATAAAATAAATTGCAGATAAAAATAAAGCTATATTTATCTTATTTTCAAATAATTCGTTTTTATCAAATGAAATAATTATTTTTAATATATTATCTATAAAATTAAATAAGCTAAATTTAGAAATAAAAAGAATTAACAACCATAAAATAATAGTCGCTATAATAGATTGCAAAATTTTATAAAAAGTATTTACATTTCTTACATACGAAAATAAATTTATCGAACTAATGACAATAAAACCAGGCAAAATAAATATTATAGAGGTTATAAAAGTAGAAAAATCCATGATTATCGATTATTACTATTCGTATTATTGCTATTATTTATATTTGTATTACTATTTTTATTATTAAAATCTTTTACAATTTCCCTTAATTTATCTACACTTTTAGATACATTATTAATATTTAAATTCTCGGTGGATTGTTTATTTTTATTAAAAATATTAAACATATTTACTCCTTAAAAAATTTTTCCTGTTTCTATTATATCATATATAATTAATTTTGTCAAGTCTTTTTTAGTTAAAAATTCAAAATTTTAATTAATAATTGATAAATTAATATAAAAAATAAAACATTTACTACATATTTTTTACTAATCATAAAAAAAACCGCAGACTTAAAAAAGCCCGCGGTTTAACCAACTTTATTTTATAAACAAACGCTCAATTTTCAGTCTTACGATTAAACTTTTAAAATCCAATCGTAAATATTTTTTGCTTCCTTTTTACTCAAAAAGAACAAAATCTATTAAAGCGCAGGTAAATACCAAGTAATACCTGTAGTAGCGTTGAAACCTAAACCAAGTTTTGTAAATGAAACTTGATGAGTAGTTGTTGTGCCTGCAGTATCCGTAGTAGCATAAGTGCCTGAACCGCCCAAATTTCCAAGTTGGGCTTCAAAATACCATTCAAGATTTTTCAAAGGCGTAATGTAGATTTCCGCATAAACTCCATAGCCTAAACTATAAACTTCTTTAGCGTTTTTATCGGTGCTTCCAGGTTGCTCAACTTTCAAACCTAATGTAGGTTCTAAATAAAGCGAAACTATATCGCTATTAGCAGTTAATCCCAAACCAGCTACTAAATTTAAATCCCAAGCGCCCTTTGCCAAAACTGAACTAAGAACAGGAAACCCATCAGCATTCATAATTTTAACCGCTTCTACTCTCGTGGTTCTGTGGTATTTTCCTAAAGCGCCATTATAAGCCAATCTAACATAAGGTTTTAAAGCAACTTCTTCAACCATAGAGCCAAAGTAAAGTCTAAAGTCAAAGCCGAAACTTTCGCCAATTTTTGCGCTAACATTTCCCTCTTTGAAATTTCCGCCGCCATATCTCAAATATAATCTAATTTCAGGAAGCATATCCAAACCCGTATAATATCTAAATTGAGAATCAACGCTCACTGCATTTATACTTTTTTTAGTGCCAGTCGCATCTTTATCGTTCATAACATAAACTTGAATCGGAATAGCCATTCTGAAAGCGTTATCTAATGCATTCAAAACTAATACAGGCGTATGCGCCACAGGGTTATAAGGTTTTAAGTAATCAGCATTGCCATTCTGTTTATAATCTTTTTTTCCAATGGTTACATTATAACCAACGCCAACGCTGATTAAAGAAGAAGTATAACCAAGTCCCATTGAGATTGAAGGCTTAAAGTCATAATTAAAACCTCTGCCTTGAGCTGGATATTCTGAGTTTTCGCTTAATAAACTTCCATAGACTCCGCCAAAATCTGCATTATTGTCGAAACCGAAAGTTCCTTTAATAGTGTCGTTTCCGAGCGTAAATCCAAGTTGGTCTAATCTTGCTCTGAACTGATTGCCATGCGTGAGGAAGAATATCCAATCCGTATCAACCCCATACATACCGAAAACTGAAGCGCTTGCCATAGACAATAAAGCTATAGCGGTTAAAAAAATCTTTCTCATTTTTTCTCTCCTATAATTTTTTTAGATTTTTACCAAGTTTAAAACTTTCGCAAATTTCAATTTTATCAAAGCTCCCTTGCGTCCAACTTCGTCATTGCCGAACAAACGAAGCAATCCACAATTCGCCTTGCATCGAAAAACTAAATTGTCGTTGCGGATATTTATTTCTAAATATTGGCAATTTGTTTTTCGTCCGTTTTAATCGCTCCGTTTATCGTTGCGAGATAATCGAGGCGCTTAAAACAATAAAATCAAAATCATTTGCGATTATTAAAAACAAAGGCAAATGAAAAACTTTTTAATGAAATTATACAATATGTTAAAAAAATGTCAACACTTAAAACAAATTTTTTTTAAAAAAATTTAATTTTTTTCAAGTGAAAATTCATATAAAAATCTATATTTAATCAAAAAAATCGTGCAACTTTTTGACAAATTGAGATATTTTGTTATAATATATCTTATGAACGAATTTGAATATTTAGAAAAAAGCAAAAACGAAATTATTACCATTGATAGTTTAAATAAAAAAAATGATTGTTTTATCAGATATTTATTTTCTGACGAAGGAAATGAAAATATTGTTTTAGATTTTATTAACGGAGTAATGATTGATTTAAATTTTCAAACTTTTAATAATGTTGTAATTCTTAATCCATTTAATCTTACAAAATATTTAGACGGCAAAGAATCTATTGTTGATGTGAAATGTATAACTGAAGATAATCAAACCGTTATAATAGAAATTCAATTACAAGGAAATCAATATTTTATTCGCAGAAGTCTTTATTATTGGGCAAATAGCTATAGTTCACTTTTAAACAAATCGGAAAATTATACAAAACTTTCGCCTGTGATTAGCATTAATGTTTTGGACTTTATTTTATTTAACGATATTAAAGATTTTCATTCTTGCTATTTATTGAAAGAAATTAAACATAATAAAATATTAACCGACCATTGCATGTTGCATTATATTGAGCTTCCGAAATTTAATTTAAATAACGACAAAGAAAAATTATCAAGTTGGATAAAATTTTTCAAGGGGGAGAATATGTCAAACTTAATAAAAGAGAATAATATTTTTGAAGAAGTAGAAAAGAGATGCCAAAGTTTTATCGATAGCGACCCATTGATAAATGCGTATAGAAAAAAAGAATGGAATGAATATTTTTACAAGGATATGATGAATGTAGAGAGAGAAGAAGGAATAAAAAGCGAAAAATATTTAATCGCCAAAAATTTAAAACAAATGAACATTGATAAAGCCTTGATAAGCAAAGCAACAGGATTGAGTATTGAAGAGATAGAAAAACTTTAATATTTTATTTAAAAATTTTATTAAGCATTTTTAATTGCTAAAATTTATATTTAATTAAAAAAATTCCGTTTATCAATATTACAATTTAATCAAAAATTCTAAAAATCAAGTTTATCAATATATACAATTAATTTAATTCAAAAAACTAACTTTAATAAAAAATTCGCTATTTTCCTTTAATAATAAAATCGTGTTTAGAAAAAAAAATTATAAAAAATTCCCGTAATTTTATTTATAGAAGAAATTATTAAAATGAATTTTATTAATTTTATTTAAATTGTTTACTTTATAAAAAGTTTATCATTGCGATACTATTTAGCCGAAGCAATTTAAATTTTTGAATTGCAATTTTTTAATTCTTCAATCCAATTATAAGAAAATCCTATATGTTCCAAATCTATATCGCTTTTATGTTCGTCTACAAGCGACATTAATTTTTTTAATGTTTCATTATTCCATTTATCTTTGAAAGGATAAAGTTTCTTAAGAGACAAAATAGCTCCAAATAATTTTCTTTTTGATTTCTCTTCTAAATTATCGATTCCAGAAGGCGCCGCCGAAAAAGTTCTAAAATATAATCTACCGTAATGAGCGCAAATGTTTCTTAAATCTGTGCAACATCGAAGCCAACTTCCTACAAATTTTGGGTTTGTTTTATAAATATCGTTAGATAAATTTTCTCTATCTTGCCAAGTCATATTTGCAAAAAATTTAGAAAGCATTCCAAATGTAAACATTTCCGATGCCGCCCAAATTGGAAACTCTCCTCCGTATTTGTATATATGATGTTTTACAAAAAGAATATTTTTATTTTTATCTATTTCTCTTTTAAAATTTTCAATAAAATTTTCATGAAGCTCCGCTTTCACAGAAAAATTAGCTTTATCCATATATCCCAAAGCTCCGTATTTATGAGCATGAAAATAAGCGATTTTTGAACGAAGAAAAATTTCCGTTTCTTCCAATGCGTTAAACAATATTCCATGAAGTTTTCTGTCGAATTCGTAAATAGAAAAAACGCGCTCAAACGATAAACCTTCTTCATAATTTCCATTATCTAATTTAAATGGCAAAAAATACGCGCTCAAGCGATAATAATTAACCGATTCGAGTATAGAAATGCATTTTTTATCGTCATTTATAATGCAACCTCTTTTCTTTAATTTTTCAAGTTGTTCTTTGTATTTAAGCGGAGGTTTCGGATACATAAATTCCCCATATAAAAAAAATGTCCCCCATGTCCGCAAAAGCGCTGGGGGTCCTGTTGCTTTAAATATACGACAAATTTTAATTTTTGTCAATTACTTTTTTAAAAATATTATCATTGCTATGCTATTTAGCCGAAGCAATCCGCTTTTAATAAAATTCCTTTTTTAATAAAACTAAATTTTAAAAAATAGCCTTAAATCAAAATAAATTATTATAAATACTATTCACTTAACCAATTAAACTATTGCAAAAAATGTTATTATATTGTATTATTATCTGGACATTTTAGAATAAAAACTATTAAAAGGAGTATAAAAATGATAGTAAAACCTCAAATATCTAATAATGTATGCAGAACTTCTCACCCATTAGGTTGCAGGCAAGAAGTTGAAAATCAAATTAATTATGTTAAATCTAAACCAAAGATTAACGCCAATATAAAAAATGCGTTGATACTTGGAGCTTCTGGCGGATACGGACTAGCAAGCAGAATAGTTTTAGCTTACGGTTTAAATGCAAATACTATGGGCGTTTCTTTTGAAAGGGCGGCAACCGAAGAAAAAACGGCGACTCCTGGATGGTATAATAATCAAGCCTTCAGCGAGTTTGCAAAAAGAGACGGACTAAAAGAAAAAACTATTGTGGGAGATGCTTTTTTAGAATCTTCAAAAGAAAGCATTATAAAGCAAGCTAAAGAATTCTTTGACGGAAAAATCGACATTCTAATTTATAGTTTGGCTACGGGAATAAGAAAGGACGAAAAAGAAAATATAACTTATCGTTCCACTTTAAAACCTGTAGGACAAAAGTATAAAGGAATCGGAGTCGATTTCATGAAAGAAGAGCTTATAAATGTGGAAATAGAACCCGCTACCGAAGAAGATATAAAAGCTACAGTAAAAGTTATGGGAGGCGAAGATTGGAGTTTATGGATTGAAGATTTAATTAAAGCCGATATGCTTTCAGAAAACGCTTTAACTTTAGCCTATTCTTATATCGGTCCTGAAATAACTAAAGCCATATACAGAGACGGAACAATCGGAAAAGCAAAAGACGATTTGGAAGAAACTGCAATTAAACTTGATAAAATGATGCAAGATAAACTCAAAGGACATGCTTATGTTAGCGTGGCAAAAGCCGTTGTCACGAGAGCGTCCGCCGTTATTCCCGCCATGCCTTTATATATAAGCATTCTATTCAAAATAATGAAAGATAAAGGAATTCATGAAGGTTGTATAGAGCAAATGTATAGACAGTTTAACGAAAAATTATTTTCAGGAAAAGGCGCGATATTGGACGAAAAACATAGATTAAGATTAGACGATTGGGAATTAAGAGACGATGTTCAAAAAGAAGTTTTGGAATCTTGGAATAAAGTAAAAGATAACGACACTTTAAAAGCGAACGCCGACTTAAATCAATTTAGAGACGAATATTTGCATTTGCATGGTTTCGGTTTCAACGGAATCAATTATGACGCCGATGTGCAAATATAATTTATAATAAAATTAAAAATATTAAAAAATAATTAAAAAAATTGCTTCTTAAATAATTTATATTTACGGAGCAATTTTTATTTAATTTGCTTAAAAAATTTAAACAAATTTTTTTATTTTTTATTATCTTAATAATAGATATTATGTTTAAATAAATAGCGGACATTGTCGATAATATATATAAGTCAACAAAATACTATAAAATTTTTATGTTGACTTTATTATGTATATATTTAATTTAAGAGGCAATTTTCAATGTCAGTAAAGCAGATTTCAGACAAAGAAATACTATCAATGTATTTAAACTACGAGAGAGTGGAAAAGGGCTTATCTTTAAATACTCTTGAATCCTATGGCAGAGATTTAGCGATATATCTCGATTTTTTAAGCAGAAATAAAAAAAGCGTATTAAAAGTTAGCAGAAGCGATATTGAAAAATTTTTAGACGAAAGAAAAGAACAAGGCGCAAAATCTAGAACTGTGGCAAGAAATAAAGTTAGCGTTGTTAATCTCTATAAATTTTTGGTAATGGAAAATTATATTACAAAAAATCCAACCGATAATTTGGAGATTATAAGATTAAAAAGAAATTTGCCCGAATCTCTTACATCGCTTGAAGTTGAAAATTTAATTTCTGTTCATAACGAAAAAACCGATAAAGGCTTGAGAGATAAGGCTATTTTTGAGCTTATGTATTCTTCGGGCTTAAGAGTAAGCGAAATTTGTTCTTTGAAAATTGAAGATATATCTTTTGAAGGAAAATATTTAAGAATATTTGGAAAAGGCAAGAGAGAGAGAATCGTCCCAATTAACGATAGCGCTTTAGATATACTTAAAAGATACATAAATACAAGCAGAGTAATTTTAGTAAAAGGTAAAGATACCAACGAATTATTTTTAAATTTTAGAGGAGATAAAATTTCAAGAGTAGGAATTTGGAAAATAGTAAAAGAGGCTATGAGAAAGAGCGGAGTTGAAAAAAATATTCATCCTCATACTTTTAGGCATAGTTTTGCAACGCATTTAATTCAGCATGGGGCGGATTTAAGAGCGGTGCAAAGAATGTTAGGACACTCGGATATAACGACAACGGAAATATATACTCATGTTGATTCTTCACATTTGAAAAAACAAATTGACAAACATCCTAAACATCCTAAACATACGAGAGAAAATATATAATTAAAATATAAATAAAGGAATAATTTTAAAAATGAAAAAAAGCATATTAGCCACGACTATATTATTATTAATTTCAGTTTCGCTTATATTATTGACTTTTGGAATCAGCGAAAGAATAGCCATAATAAATTATAATAACGAATCTACTCAATATAAATTAGACGAAGACAATAAATTTCGTAGAATAGATATGTATAATCCCGACTCGCTTTCTTTAGCTACAGTAAAACCTATATACGATTACGATTTAGCTGTAGATTTGGAAGATTTTTATTTTAAAGAAAATATAAGCGCCGACAATAAAATAGAACTTTTGAATCAAGAATTATTATTAAGCGAAAACGAATTAAACGGAAATATGCCAAATCCAAATGTTTTGCCCGCTTTAGTATTTTCTGCAAATAATACGGATTCCGCTGCGGATAAATTAAGCGAAGCGGTTAATACGGCTATAAGAAATTCAAGAAATAGAGAAGCGCCGAGAGTTTCTATAGATTTGTCTAAAATTTCTGTTTTCAGATACGAACCCGTTGTAATAAACGCTTCAATATACACGGGAGATTTTATAAAAAATATAAGCATATATGTTAGATATAAATCGGATAAAATTGTAAAAAAGAACGGAGACGATAGATACGCTATAAATGTATTTAAAGTTCAAAACTCTCAATATAAAGGAACTTATTTGCATCCTTTCGGCGGAACTTTAGGAGAATATCAAGCCGTAGTTTTAGTTCAAACTGCAAAAGGAATATACGGATATACTAAAGATTTTACCGTAAAAGGAAGACAATCGCCGCCTGCAAAAGAAACTAAAAAAATAGCGACTTTAGAATATGCTATAGATTTAACAACAAAAAAAGTGCCGAGCGTTGAAACGGGAGAGTTAACAACTTACGATGCTATATACGATTGGATAAGATATATGAAATGCGATATATTTTGGGCTATAGGCGGACAAACTACGGGCTGGACAAAAGGCATTAACTCTGACGAGCCTTGGTCAAAAGATATGATTAAAAATATTGAAAATTTAGCGTCTAGCAAGAAAAAAGGAAATGTTGAACTTGGCGCTTATGTTATGAGTTATTTTGCCGCAGGAGGCGGAGCGAGAAAAGGAGGATACGATGTTTCAATAGGTTATAATTCTGAAACAAAAAGTTTGGTTGAAAGCAGACATATATCTTTAGCCGATACTAAAAGAGTTCAAGATATAATAGATATTTTAAAAAGATACGATTCTAACCCAAATATTTCTTATGTCGGATTGGATTTTATAAGAACGGGAGAAGTTGACGGTTATGAAATGGTTGATGAAATGGTAGAGCTTACGGGCATTTATGTTCCCGCTAATTGGAATACAATGAATAAACAAGCGAGAATGAGATGGCTTGCAGTTAACAGAGGAAAAAAAGAAATTGGAATGAAATGGCGATGGTTTAGAGCGCATAAAGAATCTTTAATAATAAAACAAATAAAAGAATCGGGAATAAAGAAAAAATTATGGGCTTTCACTTTAGGTTGGGCGCAAGGGCAAGAACATGGACAGGACCCTTATATGTTTTTTGATGCGGGAATAGATTATGATGCGGTTATGATATACGAAGCGAACAGAGCGCAGCATGTCGGTATGCTTGCAAGTTGGCCCAGATATTTATCGGGAGAATATAATACTTTAGTCGGCAATATGATTGATAATAGACTTCAAGATGGAAGTTTAAGACCCGAATTAGAATATATGAAGAGAGTTTACGAATCGGAAGCGAAATTTAATAGAAGCAGTAGAATAAGAGGAGTATTCTTTCATGATATTTCAAGAATGTTATGGTCCAAATATAAAGGCTATGGAAATACTATAAGAGAATGGGCTAATATAAACGCTTCGATAGTTTCAAGAATAGAAGAAAAATATTCTGAAAATCCTTTTAATGTTAGCGTTAAACTTGACGAGAAAAGCAGAACTGGAATTTTGACTATAGTTAATAGAACTTCAAAACAACAAAAAAATGTTTCTATAAAAACGGATTTATCTCAAGCGTTATCGGCTATAGCTCTTGATTACGACACTATAAATATAGAAGCGGGCGAAACTGCAGAGATAAATTTTAAATACGCTTACGGAGGAAGTAGATATTCTTCTTTAATGTCTTTTAGAGTAATATCCGATTCGGGAGAAGAAAATGTCGCTGTAGCCTATACTTTATTGCATACTTTAATTCCTAAACCCGAACCCGTAAAAGACGAAAGCGCGATTATAGCCAAAGGTGAAGAATCTAAAAGCAATAGTGAAAAAAATACAAAAGACAATTAATTTATTATAAATAAAAAATAAGAGGGGATTGATTTTTGCAATTCCCTTTTTTTATTCAAAAATTATTTAATAAATAGAATAATATTTTTTATGGAAAAATACAAAGAAGAAATTTTTAATAATTTTAATATATCAATCGCTCTCTATCGTCCTGAAATACCCGCAAATACGGGAAATATTGGAAGGCTATGCGTTGGGCTTGGAATAACTTTGCATATCGTCTCAAAACCTTCTTTTATTTTAAGTTCAAAAGAGATAAGGCGGGCGGGATTGGATTATTGGGAAAATTTAAATCTTATAAAACATGAAAACGAAAATACTTTTTTGGAATATTCTAAAAAAAATAATTTGAGAATAGTTCCCGTTTCAAAATTCGGAAATATAAGATTCGATAAATTTGATTATTCAAATAAAGATATATTTCTTTTTGGAAGAGAGAGTTCGGGTTTAAGAGAATCTTTATGGGAAAATAATTTAGATAATTCGATTTATATTCCAATGACGGGTAAAGTTCGTTCAATTAATCTTTCTAATTCTGCGGCTATAATTTCTTACGAAGCTTTAAAGCGTATTAAACTTTAATTAATTTTTACGATTGATTATATTATCTATAAAATGAAATACTTAAAATAATTAATATAATTTTTTATTTGCAATATAATTATGACAAATCAAAAATCTATCCTTACCGCTCAAATCTTTCTTAATCTCTGCATTTTTTATATTAAAACTTTCGCATATATTAATTAATTCTTTTCCTTGATTAAATCCAATTTCAAAGAAAAAAGCACCGTTATATTTTAAATATCTATCTATAATATTAAAAAAATTTCTGTAAAAATCCATTCCGTCATAACCAGAATATAAAGCGTTTTCAGGCTCAAAATTTAAATCTCTTTGCAAATTATCTTTATCTTTCAAAGCGACATAAGGAGGATTTGAAACTATTATATCAAATTTATTTTTGGGAGTAAAACTTAAAGCGTCCGCATTTATTATATTTATTAAATTTTTATTTTGCAAAATATTCTCGCAATTTTTTTTTATAACTTGCATAGCTTTTTCGCTTATTTCAATAGCGGTTATATCTGCATTTTCAAAAAGTTTTTTTAAAGTTATAGCAATATTTCCGCATCCCGCTCCTATATCGCAAACAGAAAATTTTTTATTTTTTTTATCAATATATTCTTTAATCAAGTCAATAATCTCTTCCGTTTCGACTCTCGGAATAAGAACGGAATTATTGACATAAAAATCAATTCCGTAAAATTCTTTTTTATTTGTAATATATGCTATAGGCTCAAAATTAAGTCTTCTATTTATAAGAGTTTCAATTCTATTAATTTCATTTTCGTTTAATTCTATAAGCGCATTTGAAATAAGTTTTGTTTTGCTCAAATTAAGAGAATGTGAAATTAAAATTTGAGTTTCAATATAAGCGATTTTATAATCTTTTGTAATTTCGATTAATTTTTTTGAATAATAATTTAAAGCCTGATTGATATTCATAATAATTATATTATTAAAAATAAAAACCAGCCATAAAGCTGGTTAATATGAGTTAAGATATAAAAAATGCTTTCAAATATGAATAGCAGTAAGATTTAAGTCGGACATCTCCGAATAAAGGAGGTGATCCAGCCACACCTTCCGGTACGGCTGCCTTGTTACGACTTCACCCTCATCATCAGTCCCACCTTCGGCGCCGCCCTCCTTGCGGTTAGGCTAACGACTTCAGGTAAAACCAACTCCGATGGCGTGACGGGCGGTGTGTACAATCCCCGGGAACGTATTCACCGTAGCGTTCTGATCTACGATTACTAGTGATTCCAACTTCATGGAGTCGAGTTTCAGACTCCAATCCGAACTGAGGCAACTTTTTTGAGATTTGCTCCACCTCGCGGTCTCGCTTCTCTTTGTAATTGCCATTGTAGCACGTGTGTAGCCCTGGACATAAGGGCCATGAGGACTTGACATCATCCCCACCTTCCTCCTACTTAAACGTAGGCGGTCCCCTAAGAGTGCCCGACATTACTCGGTAGCAACAAAGGGTAAGGGTTGCGCTCGTTGCGGGACTTAACCCAACATCTCACGACACGAGCTGACGACAGCCATGCAGCACCTATGTTAAATGTCCTTGCGGTCTGACATATCTCTATATCATTCATCTAACAATTCAAACCCAGGTAAGGTTTTTCGCGTATCATCGAATTAAACCACATGCTCCACCACTTGTGCGGGGACCCGTCAATTTCTTTGAGTTTCACCCTTGCGGGCATACTCCTCAGGCGGCACACTTAAGACGTTAGCTACGGCACGCCTATTTTAATAGGAGCACCTAGTGTGCAACGTTTACGGCTGGGACTACCAGGGTATCTAAGCCTGTTTGCTCCCCCAGCTTTCGTGATTCAGCGTCGATAAATGCCCAGATGACTGCCTTCGCTATAGGTGTTCTTCTCGATATCTATACATTCCACCGCTACACCGAGAATTCCATCATCCCCTACAATATCCAAGAACCACAGTATCCGAGGCGTTTCCGAAGTTGAGCTTCGATATTTCACCTTAGACTTATAGTTCCGCCTACTCACCCTTTACGCCCAGTAAATCCGAGCAACGTTTGCCTCCTACGTATTACCGCGGCTGCTGGCACGTAGTTAGCCGAGGCTTACATTATCTACTGTCACTCATTCTTCGATAATTTCCAAGGTTTACAACCCGAAGGCCTTCATCCCTCACGCGATGTCGCTCCATCAGACTTTCGTCCATTGTGGAAGATTCTCAGCTGCTGCCTCCCGTAGGAGTCTGGGCCGTATCTCAGTCCCAATGTGGCCGGTCACCCTCTCAGGTCGGCTACCTATCGTAGCTTTGGTGGGCTTTTATCTCACCAACAGGCTAATAGGCCGCAGGCTCATCGTAAAGCGGATTGCTCCTTTCCTCTACTACGCTTTAGCGTCAAGAGTATATGCGGTATTAGTCCATGTTTCCATGGGTTATCCCCCACTCTACGGCAGATTACCTACGTGTTACTCACCAGTTCGCCGCTAACTTATCCAGTTGCCCGAATAAGCCCGCTCGACTTGCATGCTTAAGACGCATCGCCAACGTTCGCTCTGAGCCAGAATCAAACTCTCCATACTCAAATTATTTTATCACTCTATCGAGTAATGATTTACTTATGCAAGAAATTGTTACAAATTGTAACTTTGGGTCTTTTGAACTATTTAAGTTCTACACCAGTTGTGTTTGTTTTTCTTAAATTGCTTCTGCTATCCATATTTCAAAGAACTTTTTAATCTTTTGTTTATCAATTATAGCATTAAAAAAAAAAATGTCAATACTTTTTAACCCATTTTTTTAAAAAAATTCGCATTGCATAAATAAAAATGCCGTTATATAATACATATCATACATATTTTAAAGATTTTAAAATAAAAATTTAGGAGAAAATATCATGAAAAGAGTATCGGCAAGATATATAGACAAATTGGCAGATAATGAAATATTTGTTTTTGGAAGCAATACGCAAGGAGCGCATGGCGGAGGAGCGGCAAAAATGGCAATGAACTTTGGCGCAATTTACGGAAAACCTTTCGGACTTCAAGGAAAAACTTTTGCAATTCCTACGGTTGATTATACAAAGAGCGGTAAAATGTCAATCGAAAGTATAAAAGAATATGTCGATAAATTTTTAGAATTTACGAAAGAAAATAAAGATAAAAAATTTTTGGTTACAGAAATAGGTTGCGGAATAGCGGGCTTTAAAGTTTCGGATATAGCGCCTTTATTCAAAGAAGCGATTAAAGACAAATACGACAATGTATATTTACCGCAAAGTTTTATTGATTATTTAATGAAATAAAAATTATATACAATTATAACTATAAATAATTTTTTAGAAATAATTAATATATCTTCGTAAAATTGAAATATAATTTTTTTAATATATAATATATCTATATAATTTTAGGATTTTTATATGGCAAGAAATTTTTACAAACTTATATTAAAATTAAATTTATTTATAATTATGTTTTCATTGTAAAGGAGCATTTATTAAGTTGAGCGAATATATTTATTTTGGTAGTAAATGGGGAGAGAAAAAAAAGCCACTTCTTAATATATTTTTAAATCATAAAGTGGCGTTTGCAGGGCTAGGCTCTTTAGACAAAGTAAATAATTATAAGAAAAAATTTAAGAAAGATACAAAAATAGCTATTAAAGAAGGGACTGAAGTAAAGGCTGTAGGTATTGCAGAAGAAGATTTTAACTCTTTAAATAATTTAGGAATTAATTTTTCAGATGAGGAATTGGAACAGTTTGACTATGCTGTAGATGAAACGGTATTAGCGGTAAAAGTAAAATTATTTAAATTATCGGAAGAAGATTGTTTTAAATATCCAGCGGCAATAGACAGATGCAAACCTATTAAAAGTAACGAAGATATTATAAATAAAATTGACAAATTAATAAAAAAATATTCTGGAGAAAAAATGAAAGAAGAAATAAAAGAATTATTAATTCAAAATAAAAACCTAATCTTAACGGGAGCGCCGGGAACGGGCAAAACCTACTTGGCTAAACAAGTAGCTTCCAAAATAATATTAAATAAAGATTATGACGAAAGCGTTGAAAATGATATTAATTTTAAAGAACAATGCGCATTCGTGCAATTCCATCCTTCCTACGATTATACAGATTTTGTGGAAGGTTTGCGCCCTAAAAACGATAACGGAAATATTGGTTTTGAAAGAAAAGACGGAGTTTTTAAAGCTTTCTGTAAAAAAGCTCTTAAAAATTTAAAAGATAGTCAAAAAGATATTACTACTTTAAATTATGATGAAATTATAAAAAAATATTTAGAAGATTTTTATAATGATGTAAGTGTAGAAATAGCTGATAATAGCGAAGGATATAAAATACATGGAATAGGCGGAGGAATTGCTGCACCTATTATAGAAATAAATTACAATAAAAGTGAAGCGGAATTAGACTACACCGTAAAAACTAAAAATGGCAATGAATATAAATTTAATAATAAATTAGATTTAATAGCAGATTATTATAAAAAATTTGTTTCTAAAAAACCAAACGAATGGAAATACAAAGATTTTGTTGATACTCTAAATGTAAAAGGCTATCATACATATATTTACGGTTTTTTAAAATCATTTTATGATAAATATAATGAAAAAATAGAACAAGAAAAAAATAATATAACGGTTCAAGAAGTAGAAAAGAGAGATTTTGTATTTATAATAGACGAAATAAACAGAGGCGAAATTTCAAAAATTTTTGGCGAATTATTCTTTTCGGTTGATTCTGGCTATAGAGGGGAAAAAGGAAAAGTCCAAA
Organism: Brachyspira aalborgi; assembly: GCF_008016455.1. Taxonomy (NCBI): domain Bacteria; kingdom Pseudomonadati; phylum Spirochaetota; class Spirochaetia; order Brachyspirales; family Brachyspiraceae; genus Brachyspira; species Brachyspira aalborgi. The sequence goes on from NZ_SAXU01000001.1 coordinate 1,335,222, forward strand.
CTCAATACGCAAATTTAATCGAGGATGGAGACCAGTTTAAAGACGGTTTTTATATTCCCGAAAATGTTTATATAATCGGAACTATGAACGATATTGACAGAAGCGTTGAAAGTATGGATTTCGCTATGCGTAGACGATTCGCTTGGAAAGAGATTAAAGCCGAAGACACTCAAAATATGCTTGACGAATATAAATGGGAAAATAAAATTGACGCCGATATAATTCAAAGCGCTAAAGAAAAAATGAATAAATTAAACGAAGCGATATCAAATACGCAAGAATTATCTGACGCTTATAATATCGGAGCTTCCTATTTCTTAAAATTAAATAATTATTATAAAGATAATAATAAAAAAGAGGCTTTTAAAAAGTTATGGGAAAATCACTTAAATATTATTTTATTTGAATATACGAGAGGAATGCCAAACCAAAAAGATATTATTGATAAGCTGAAGAAAGAAATTATTGAAGAATAATAAATTAAATTAGGTATAATAATGAAATGCATTCCATTAATAGATAATAGAAGTCATGCGATTAACGATTTAAAATATTTTGAAACCGAAGAAACTATTTCAGAAGAAGATATAAATTCATTAGAAAAAATATCTCACAGAACTATAAAAAATATAATAGAAAACGATAATTTATTGATATTTCCAAGCGATTTAAATAAAAGTAAAGATATTGACAAAAGTAAAACTATTTTTAATATTTATAATGATAAAATATTAACAAATAATTTAATGGGTTTTATAGGCTATAACGATACTCAAATAAAAATTACTTCAAGATTTGCTTCAAACGAAAATGATTATTTTCTTCACTATATGCTGCAAAAAGTTTTATGTTTAAATATATTTGATTTGCAACATTCTACCAATAAAGACGATTCTTTTGATTTTTTGATTTATATGTTTCTTGATTTATTTCAAAAAGCGATTAGACAAGGAATTTTTAAAAGCTATCAAAAGAGAAAATATAACGATGCAAATGTTAGAGGCGTTATTGATATAAATCGACATATAAAAAATAATATTCCTTTCAATGGAAAGATTGCATATAATACGAGAGAATATAGCTATGACAATAATATAACTCAATTAATAAGACATACGATAGAATATATAAACACGAAAAGCAGAGGAATTTTAAATATAAACGAAGATATAAAAAGCGGAGTATTTCAAATAATTGAAGCGACTAAAAGATACGATAAAAATAAAAGACAAAGTATAATAAATAAAAATCTAAAAAAATTAAATCATCCATATTTTTACGAATACGAACCTTTAAGAAAAATATGCATTCAAATATTAAGGCATGAAGAATTAAAATACGGACGAGAAGAAAATAAAATTTACGGCATTTTATTTGACGGCGCTTATCTTTGGGAAGAATATATTTGGACGATATTAAAAGATTTGAATTTTAAACATCCTGAAAATAAAACTGGAAAAGGTGGAATAAATTTATTAGAAAAAGATTGGGAAGTTTTTCCAGATTTTTATAAAATAAATAATGAAAAAAATATTGTATTAGATACTAAATATAAAAGATTAGAAAATAAAGATATCGATAGAAATGATAAACATCAAATAATTTCTTATGTTTATACTTTGGGCGCTAAAATCGGAGGTTTCGTTTATCCTTCGGAAAATAAAGAATTTAGTTTTGACAATATAGGAATTTTAAATAGAGAATATAATAAAAACATTTTGGAAGATTATAGTCCTTCAATTTTTAAATACGCTTTCTTAATACCAAATAAAAAATCAAACAAAGAAAATTTTGAAAATATTAACGACTTTAAAAAGGAAATTGAAAAATCGGAAAATGATTTTAAGGAAAAAATCAAAAACGAATTTCAATAATTTATCATTTTAAAATATTTTAATTTATGATATGATAAAGCGATTAAATTACATGGAGAAAATATGCTTGGAGCTATAATTGGAGATATTGTCGGTTCTATATACGAATTCGACAATATTAAAACAAAAGATTTTAATCTATTTACAAACGAAATGTTTTTTACGGACGATACGGTTATGACTGTAGCGATTGCGGACGCCATTATAAACGGTGCTAAACCCGAAAATTTTATTTTGTCAATGAAAAAATGGGGAGTCGATTATATTGATAAAAGTTATGGGCGTTCTTTTAGAAGATGGCTTAAATCCGAAAATTCCGAGCCTTATAACAGCTGGGGAAACGGTTCTGCGATGCGAGTGTCTCCATGCGGCTGGGTTGCAAAATTAAGCGAACCTTTTGAAGAAGGATTAAAATTAACGGAAGATTTGGCTAAAAAATCCGCCGAAGTTACGCATAATCATCCCGAAGGAATAAAAGGAGCGCAAGCTACGGCATCGTCAATATTTTTTATGCGTCATGGAAAATCAAAAAACGCTATTGAAGAATATAAAAATAAACTTAAAGATTATATACAAAATAAATATAAATACGATTTAAATTTTACTCTAAATGAAATTCGTCCTTCTTACGCTTTTAATGAAAGTTGTCAAAAAACCGTTCCTCAAGCCATAGTTTCATTTTTGGAAAGCGAAAATTTTGAAGACGCAATAAGAAATGCAATTTCAATCGGAGGCGATAGCGATACTCTTGCTGCAATTACGGGAAGCATTGCAGAAGCCTCCTACGGAATTCCCGAAGATATAAAAGAGAAAGCTATAAGTTATTTAGATAATAAAATTAAAGAATTATATAATAAATGGGTTAATTTTATCAACTTAAAAAATTAATCTTAAATTAGTTTAATAGAAATAAATTAAATAAATTTTTAATTAATTAAAGGCAATCTATCAAGAATATTTTTTATCATAATCTCAACTCTCGGGATATGTTCCGCTATAGTTAAACCTACAATTTCTTTTTCTTTAGCGATATCGTTTATAACTCTAACTACTTCTTTTATTTTCATTCCGTTTTCAACGACTCCGACAGCCGCTATTAATTCTTTAGGTTCGAGGACATCCAAATCAAAATGAATTAAAACTTTTGAAGCGCCGCATTCTTTAAGCCATTTTATTATTAAGTCGCTATTTTTAGAAACTTCTTTAGGAGTCAAATGTTTAATTCCGTATTTTTGTTGTCTTAATTTTATCTCTTCTCTCTCCCAATCTCTTATTCCAACCAATAAAATTTTTGAAGCGTCTATTTTGCTTGGAAGAGCGGACATTATATTTTTATCGCCTTCACCTATACAAGCCGTTAAAGCCATTGCATGATATCCTGCATAAGAATCGTTTGGAAGAGTAATATCAGGATGAGCGTCAATCCAAATTATAGCGATATCGTTATTATATTTTTTATTAAGAAAAGTAAAAGGAATTACGCTTACGGAACATTCTCCGCCGAATACTATTATTTTATCGGGATTATTTTTTTCAAGTATTTTAAGAGCTTCTTTGCTTTGATTAAGAATAAAATCATAATCCATAATTCCGTTTTTTATCTCTCTTTTGCTTATATCCATAGAAATTGGAACTTCAAAAGTTTCCTGAAAGTCGTTTTTCGGAGCGAGCGTATTTAATAATTGCGCTCCCAAATAATATCCTCTTGAAGAATCCTCTTCTGAAAGCTCGGGTATACAATTAGAGATAACTCCGCCTTGCCATTGAGGATAAATTAATCTTATAGTTTTTGACATAAAATTTCCTTAATTAAATAATATTATCGTATTTTACTTATTATAATATATAATGCAAATTAATTAAATGTAAGCATAATTTTAATTATAATACAATTATGAAATTTTTTCTTTCAAGTTTAATATTCTATTATTAGCGAGATTAATATATTCTTTATTTATTTCATAACCTACAAAATTTCTATTATTCTTTATCGCAGCTATAGCTGTAGTTCCGCTTCCCATAAACGGGTCTATTACAATATCGTTTGTAAATGAAAAAAGTTTTATTAATCTATTCGGTAATTCTTCAGGAAAAGGAGCGGGATGCCCTATTCTCTTTGCGCTTTCAGTATTCATAGTCCAAACGCTTTTAGTCCATTCTATAAACTCTTCTTTAGTTATATTATCTTTTCTTAATTCTTTTTCTTCTTTATTTCTTTCTCTTTTATAATTGCCTTTAGAAAAAATTAAAATATATTCATGAACATCTCTCAATATAGGATTACTAGCGCTTTGAAAACTTCCCCAAGCCGTAGATATTCCAGCGCCTGCGGATTTATTCCAAATAATTTCACCTCGCATATTAAAACCGATTTCAATCATAATTTTTGATACATAATCGGATAACGGTATATAAGGTTTTCTGCCAATATTCGCTATATTAATACAAGCCCGTCCTCCATCAACCAATACTCTATAAGTTTCAGTAAAACAATTTTTAAGTAAACTCAAATATTCGTTTAGAGATAAATCATTATCATATTCTTTCGATACATTATAAGGCGGAGAGGTTATCATTAAATGCAGAGAATTATTAGGAATATCTTTCATATTCTCGCATGAACTAGCAATAATTGTATTTAATAATTCGTTTGGAAATTCATTAACGATAATATCAGAATTATTATTTTTTATCTCTTTATATAATTTTGAATTATAAAATTTAGAAGAATCATGAGCTACTCTTCCTTTCGTTCCAAATGAGCTTGTTTTAGTTCCTTTCATTTAATAATAAATTATTCCTTTATTAATTCCAAAAATTTTGACGCAATATCTTCATTGCTTTTTTCTTTACTTGCAATTTTAATAATATTTCCAAGTTCTTGTTTTGAAAGCATTGCAGAAAAATAATTAAGTTCATTAGATAATAAATTTTCTAATAAATCTAATAAATCTTTTTCTTTATCTATAGTTTTAAAACCAAAATTAGGAGTTTCTTTTATATATTTTGTTTCTGTAGGATTAGGATTTAACGAAATAAAAGATTGTATTACTCCCGTCTTTTTCAACATATCGACTTTTTTAATATAATTTTCGGTTATAGGACTATTGCCTAAAACAATTATAGGAATATGAGAAGATTTAATACTCGATACTCTTATATTTATAGATTTTCCTATAGCTTTAAGCATAGAGTCACTTCTTAAAAGTGATGGATTACCGCAATGTGTTTTATAATCTCCTATGCATATTACTTTATTATTTTCAAGTTTATAATTTGAGATTATACTCATCTTAACTTCAAATATTATTTTTATATTTTCTGATTTTTGATTTGTATCTACCGTTTTACAAAATGCAATATCTGCGCTTGATTGTTTAGTTAAACCAATTTCTTCGCATACTACATTATTTAACGCGTATAGATTAAACTTTTTAGCTATAGGATATAAAATATTTTTAGCCCAAGTTTCAGTAAAATGTCCTATTAAACTATTTCTCGATTGTAAAGTAAGATTTTGTTGTTTATCCTTGTCTTTCGGAATATAAGCAAAATATTCTCCATTTAGGTTATAAAAAAGTTTTTCTTTAGAAGCAAATTTTTTTAAGGATTCGTTAAAAAATTCTATTTCTACGCTATTATTCCATAAATTCATTGGTTTATATATCCTATAAATGCTGTAAATATTCCGTAGCCATCATTGCAGCAATTGCTCCTTCTCCGACTGCGTTTGCAACCTGACGAACTGGTTTTACTACCGAATCTCCGCATGCAAATACGCCTTTAATATTTGTAGACATTGTGGCTAAATCTACTTTTATTTGTCCTGTTTCTTTCATATCGAGTCCCGTATCTTTTAAGAAATCGGTAGCTGGCTCTTGTCCAACGAATACAAATATTCCGTCAACCGCTTGCTCATGAATTTTATTATCTAAAACATTTTTTATTTTCACGCTTGAAACTTTCTCTTCTCCGCAAATCTCTTCAATAACGGAATCTAAAACATATTCTACTTTTCCCGTGTCTGTTAAATGTTTAACATTTATCGCATCCGCTCTAAACTCTTTTCTTCTATGAACCAAATATATTTTATTTACAAATCTTGTTAAAAAATAAGATTCGTCAAAAGCGCTATTTCCTCCTCCTACAACGGCAACGGTTTTATTTCTGTAAAATGCTCCGTCACAAGTTGCGCAATATGAAACGCCTCTTCCCGAAAATTTTTCTTCTCCTTTCGCTCCCAATTTTCTAGGAAAACCGCCCATAGCGAGTATTATGCTTTTTGTTTTATAAGTTTTTCCATCGGCTGTTAATAAAGTTTTTATTTTATCGTTAATATTTTCAACTTTTATTATTTCATCGTATTCTATCGGATTTTTAGAAAATTTTTCGGCATGCTTTTGCATTCTATCGACAAGCTCAAAAGAACTTATCTCTTCGGGAAATCCTAAATAATTTTCAATAGTATCGGTATTCATCATCTGCCCGCCAATTCCTTTTTTTTCAATAAGCAAAGAATTTGTTAAAGCTCTTCCCAAATATAACATAGCTGAAAGTCCAGCGGGTCCTCCACCCACTATAATAGAATCGTATATATTTTCAGACATAAATTAACTCCTTTTATTTAATATTAATTACAAACAATAAAATATTTGTTTTATCCTTAAAACTTTTATTATATTATATATAATTTATTATAAATAGTCAAGTATTTGTTTTACAATTAAAACTTTTTGAAATGCTTATTTACATAGGCGATTATTTCGCTTGCGCTCGCTATCTCTCTTGAAGAATTTCCGACTCTTATAAAGAATTTTTCTTCTTTAGCGCCTTGTTTATTAGTTATTTTTGTATATATTGGTTTATTGCTTTTATTAATATAAACTATGCATATATCTTTGCCTTCTTCTTCTATAAAATCAATCCTTATGCATTCCGCCGAAAAAGAATTTCCGTAATAATTTTCTATAAGAGTTCTTAAATGAAGTTCAAAAAAATCTTTATTTCCCTGCTTTAAAGTGGAATAATCATAATCCAAACCTAAAATTTTTCCATCGTCCGATATTCCTATAAATAATCTTCCGCCTTCGGCATTGGCAAAAGCTGCGATTGACTTCATTATAACCTCTTCCAAAGATTTATTTATTTTTTCGCTATAACTGTCGTATCTTAAAGTAGATTTAAATTCAACTACAGCGCTTTCGCCTTCGTTTATAATTTTCTTTATATCTACATGATTTGTCATTAAATCTTCTATTATTTTTACATAATGAGTCGCAAGAACTATTATAATAGAAATCACTATAATAACAAATAAAATAAATATTAAAAGCGCGGGAACTTGTATTCTCTTTATTAAAGCCTTTTCGGGAATTATTATTCCGATTTGATTTGTATTATTTGCAACCGTAAAAATGCCTTTATATCCCCAATAATTTTTATTATTATAAGAAATTTTTAATATATCGTCTTCAGATTCAAAAAATCTTTCGGTTAGAATATTTGCAATTTCCATATAATCGGAAGGGCTTTCGTTGGTTGTAGATTCGGATATTGGAAAAGTTATTTTACTGTTTCCCGTTACCAAATAAGCGTATATATCTTTAATATTATTTATATCTATTGCCTGCAAATTAATATTAAACAAAGCGTTATATTCAAAAGCTATATCTTCGCTCGCTATATAAAGCAAATGAATATAAGGTTTATTATTTCTTACATAAAAAGAATCGATACTTATTTGTTCAAAAGGCATTGAATGATAAGCGTTACTTTCGTTATTGGTAACTATATTTCCTATAACTTTATAGCCTTCTCCTTCTTTCGTTATTGCCATATAACTATTTCCAAATCGCATTGCCGCATTTTCAATAAAGTTATGTTTAGGGAAAAAATTTGTAATTAAAACTTTGTATATATCTTCCGACTGTCCTATAGTGTCAAATATCGGCGTCATTTGCATTGAAAAATAATAAGTCGGATAATATATTTTAGAATATTCTTCAATTACATTATTTTTTACATCTTGAAATAAAGATTTAAAAATAAATTTAACGGGAATAGGACTTCGTATTTGAAAGTATATGAAAACTAATATGGCTATGAATAATATCGCTATAATAATATCTCTCAATATTTTATTTATTAATTCCGTTTTTGAGAGAAATCTCCCAGATATAACTTTCATACCATATCCATTGCCTATAATATTATGTAATTTTTTATAAATAATAACATAATGTATAATATATATCAACCTTAATATATGCGAACGGTTAAATATTTATTTTCAAATATTGACTTTTTTATTAAAGATTTCATAATTAAATTATGATAATTATTATTGACAATAATTACATTTCTTATTATAAATATTTTTATAAAATTATTTTTTAATTAAAGAGATAAAATTAAATGGGAAAAACTTGCTTAAAAGATATAATAAAAGTTGCAAAAGAATTAAAAGCCGATTATTTAAAAAATATAGAAAAAGAAGAAAATAAAGAATTATATATTTCAACCGACAGTAGAGAAGATTTTAATAACGATAAAATTTTTTTAGCGATAAAAGGAGAAAAATTTAACGGAAACGATTTCGCTTTAGATTGTTATAATAAAGGCTGCAGATATTTTATTTTAAGCGAAAACATAAAAATGCCCGAAGATGCTAAAGTTTTTTATTATGACGATACGATTATTTTTTTTATAAAACTTGCAAGAGAATATAGACGAAGATTCGATATTCCGATTATTGCTATAACGGGAAGTTGCGGAAAAACAACGACTAAAGAATTAACGGCTTTATTTTTATCGACAAAATACAAAGTTCTTAAAACGGAAGGAAATTTAAATAATGAAATCGGAGTTCCTAAAACAATTTTTAATTTAGATAAAACTTTTCAAATAGCGATTATTGAAGCGGGAATGAATCATAAAAACGAACTTTTAAGAATATCGGAAGCTATAGAATCCGATTTAATTTTAATAAATAATATTGAAGAAGTTCATTTATCTAATTTAGGCTCTATAAAAAATATAGCTTTGGCAAAAAGCGAATTATTTAATAACGCGAAAAAAAACGCTATAGCCATAATAAATAAAAATTCAAATCAAGTAGAAACTTTAATGAAAGAAGCTAAAAAGAAAAATCTAAATATAATTGAAATTGACATTAAAGATATAATTAAAATTGATAATCAAACTTTTGAATATAAAGGAATTATTTTTAAACATAATTTAATCGGAGATTTTAATTTAAATAATATTTTATCGGCATTGAAAATAGCGGAAATTTATAATACGGATTTAAAAGAATGCTCTAAAATTTTAATAAATTATAAATCGCCAAAAAATAGAATGCAGATAATAAATATAAACAAATGCATTATAATAAACGACTGCTATAATTCAAATCCTTCCGCTTTAAAAAATATGATTAATTATTTATCGAAAAGAAAAGAGAATAAAAAAATTGCGGTAATTGGAGATATGCTTGAAATTGAACCTAAAAGCGAATTCTATCATAGAGAGATTGGCGATTTGATTAATTCTTTAAATAATATAAATGTGGTTATAGCTTGCGGAAATTATTCAAAATATATTTATGAAACGGTTAATTGCGAAAAATATTATTTTGAAAAAGCGGAATATTCTATTTCTAAAATAAAAGAGTTTATAAAAGAAGATACGGCAATTTTAATAAAAGCATCTTTGGGAATGAATTTCAATATTATTATTGAAAATTTAAAATAAAAATTAATCTCTATTTACGGGAATTCTTAAAAATATTTCGCTGCCAACAGAAAGAACATTGTTTTTTAATTTATTCCAAGCCTTTATTTCCGAAATATCAATTTTAAATTTTCTCGCTATAATCCAAAGAGTATCGCCTTCTCTTATATGATACATTATATCTTTATATTCGTAATCGGGCGGAGGCAAAGATTCAAAATAAACAAATCTTCCGTCTCGAAGTCTCTCTCTTTCCTCTTCGTATTGTGCTATATCTACTTGTTTAGCGTTATCTAATCCCTGAATTGGAATCATAACCTGCTGCCCGATATTTATATTTTTAGATTTTAATTTATTTATTTCAACTATAGCCTGAATAGGAACATTATAAAATCTCGATAGATGCGAAAGAGTTTCATTCATTTTAACTTCATGCTTTCTGAAAGTAATTCTCTCTTCTGCAGGAATACTGCCAAATGTATCGTAAAATTTTTTCTCTTTTCCTTCGGGAATTCTTAAAGGATATCTAATCATTGAAGGAGGAGTTACATTTCTTGCCAAATGAGGATTTAAAGCTTTCAAATCCGCCGTGTCGACTTCAATCATTTCTGCAATTATAGATAAATCCGCCGCATCGTCAATATAAACCAAATCGCCTTGAGGAAAAATTACATTAGGCTTGTTTATTTTAAATCCGAATCTTTCGGGATTTTTAGCTATTATAACCGCCGCCACATATTTTGGTATATATTCTCTAGTTTCTTTTGGCAAAACATCCGCTTTAACTAAATCGTCAAAATTATTGCTTTTAGCTTTTTTTATAGCTCTTGAAATTCTTCCGCCCCCCGCGTTATAAGCCGCTAAAGCTATAACCCAAGATTTAAAATTTTTATCGAGTCTTATTAAATGCTCCGCCGCCGCTTTAGTTGAGCGTTCAGGGTCAAATCTATCGTCCGCCCAATAATTAACTTTAAGATTATATATAGCTCCCGTCATTGGCATAAACTGCCAAAGTCCCGCCGCTCCTGCATGCGAAATTGCTTGAGGATTAAAGCTACTTTCAATTATTGGCAAATATATCAAATCTTCGGGAACATTTTTTTCTTTAAAAACTTGTTTTATATAAGGCAAATAAATCTGCGCTCTGTCTATTATTCTTTGCATATGAGGTTTCCAATTTCCTTGATACATATTTATATAATAAGAAACTCTCTCATTTCTAAAATTATTTACATCGAAGCCTGCAAGTTCTACAACTTTTACATCTTTACCCAAAGCCTCGCCGTAAACGGTAAGCTCGTATAAATTAACTCCTTCCAAACCTTTTCTTACATACATATCGAAAGTATCGCATGAATTTACGAATAATATTAAAATCGTTAGAAAAATTGAAGTTATAATTTTATTTATTTTGTTTTTATTAATAATTTTCACCTTATTTAATTATTTAATTAAAGAATTGATAATTATATTTAACATTATTTTTTAAGATTTGCAAGCGTAAAAATATTTATAATTTTAAATTTATTGACAAATATTAGTTGTTTTGATATAACTTTTAAATAATATTTTTTAATTTATTATTAAGAGAATAAAATTTATGATAAGCATAAAAAGACGCAGACAAATAAAATTTATAATTACATTATCTATAATATTATTAATTATAATATCTACTATTCTTATATATGGATTTTATCCTTACGGTTTGCATAAAAAATATATGCATAAAGTGAAAATGCCTAAAGATAGCATAGTTTATATAAGCGCGAAAAATTTGAATAATAATTTATTAAACGAAATAAAAATATCCGATTTTTTACAAACTTTTAATAATTTAAAAAATAATTCTAATTTGTCCGCTAAAATAATTTCGTCTATTTTAAATAAAAGAAATTTCTCTATATTGTTATGGCAATATAATAATAATTTTGAAGATTCTGAATTATTTTATTTTTTAGATACGGGAAAATTGATAAATCTTTTTGCAAATAATTTTTTAAATATAAAAAAATTAAATATTGGCAAAATAGAATACGATATAAATAAAATTAATTATGACGGAATGAAATTTTTTATTGTAGGAAACGATAAACCTTTTTTATATTTTGCATTTTATAACGGACTTTTAATTATAACTAAAAATTATATAAACTTAAAAAAGATAATTTATTTTTTAAGCTCGAAAACGAATACATTAAAAGAAATTAATATTTTAAATCAAATTCCAATTTCTTATAATTCCGATATTTCATTTTATATTAATAAAAATTTATTTAATTTGCCAAATATAAATAATTTCGCTTTGCTTAATATTTTGCAATATTTTAAAAAAGATATATACGGAGCGATTAAATTAAAAGAAGATAATATTAAATTAAATATTTTTATCGATTATAAAAAAGACGATATTGACATTCTTACTCTTTATACTTTGAAAGGACTTAATAATATTCCGATTAAAATTTTCAATTATAACAATAGCGTTATAAAAAATGCGATTGTAAAATCAAATTATATTAATATTGATATTGATTTAAAATAAAGAATTAATATTTAAATCTTTTCTAAAAATATTATATATAATAAAATTCTAAATTTTTAAATATTAATATATTTTATGAACAAAATAATATATTAGAATAATAGCTTGAAAAAATAAATTTGTATGTTATACTATACATATATTCAATAAATTAATATAATTAATTAAGGATATTTAATGTTTCATTCGATAATTACTAAAAAACGAGATATTTGGTATAAATCTAAAGATTGTGCCGTAAACGGAATTATAAACTATATACAAAAACAAAATAAATTAAGAGACGCTCAAATCGAAGCTATAAAAACTTATTTATATCTCAAAATAGCATGCGATAATAAACCTTTATGGCGACTTTTTTATGAAGGAACTTTTAATTCTTTAGAGCTTGATACTCTCAAAATATCTCATAATTTACGAAAATACCTCAAAGCAAATCCACAGGCATTATCTCTCTATCAATACGCTTTATATAACAATAAGCAAAATCTTATTCAATGCATTGAAAAAGAATATAACGGTATTGATTACAAATCTTTTTTCATGAAACTTTTTTACGAAGTAGATTATACGGATTATTTATTTTCTTTACCTATGGGAGCGGGTAAAACTTATTTAATGGCAAGCTTTATTTATCTTGATTTATATTTTGCTAAAAATGAAATAAAAAATAAAAATTTCGCTCATAATTTTATTATATTAGTTCCATCAGGATTAAAAACTTCTATCTTGCCAAGCCTCAAAACTATACAAACATTTGAGCCTTCATGGATTGTTCCAGAACCGAGCGCCTCAAATCTAAAAAGATTAATAAAATTTGAAATTCTAAACGAAAGTAAAACGGATAAAAAAAGCAATAAAATTAGAAATCCGAATGTGGCAAAAATTTCTTCATATCAGCCTTATTCAAATATGTTCGGAATAGTTTTGATTACAAACGCCGAAAAAGTAATTTTAGATAAAATAGATAAAGAGCCTACCTTGTATAAAGATGCGACTAACGAAGAAAAACTTTCTTGGATAGAAGCAAACGAATTGCGTAATACGATATCAAAAATACCAAATCTCAGTATTTTTATTGACGAAGTGCATCATGCGGCAAAAGATAATATTAAACTTAGGCAAGTCGTTAATGAATGGAATAAAAACGGTTCTATAAATATGGCGGCGGGATTTTCAGGAACGCCTTACTTGAAAAATAAAGAAAAGATACAATTAAACGATATTATAATAGAATATAAAGAAATTTCTAATATCGTATATTATTATCCGCTTATTAAAGGAATAGGCAACTTCTTAAAAACTCCTACCGTAAAAATATCTTATAGTTCAAATAGATTAGAGATTGTAGAAAGCGGCTTAAGAGAATTTCTTGAAAACGATACAAAATACAAAAATAATTTAGGCTCAAAAATAGCTATTTATTGCGGGAATATTGAAAATCTTGAAAATATTATTTATCCTAAAGTATGCGAAATTCTTTTAGAATATAAAATTAACCATAACAAAGCCGTATTGAAATTTCATAAAGGAAATAGCTATTATCCAGAACCAAAAGACGCTCAATATATTTTTGATAATCTCGATTCCCCTTTATCTAAAATTAAAGTTATATTGCTTGTTCAAATCGGCAAAGAAGGTTGGGATTGCAAAAGTTTAAGCGCCGTAATATTATCTCAGGAAGGAGATTGTCCTACAAATATGACGCTTCAAACAAGCTGCAGATGTTTGCGTCAAGTAGAAAAAAATAAAGACGAAAAAGCTTTAATTTATCTTAACGAAACAAACGCTAATAAACTTTCAATGCAACTTAAAGCCGAACAACAAATAAGCATAGAAGAATTTCAAAAAGGAGCGCAAAAAGAACAAATACAAATCAATCGTTATGATAGAACAAAACAGCTAAATCTTCCGTTTATTGATTTTTATCAAATAAAACTCGAATATGAAAGCGTCCTTAATAGAAAATCGAATCCAAAAGAAGATTTATCAAAATTAGATTGTATAGAAAACGAACAAACTTTAATTATAGAAAAAGATTTTAAAGATAATATTATAAATCAAAATATCGAAGAATATATTCAAAAAGAAGAATACGCAAATTTTAATCAATGGCTTTATAAAATTCAAAAAAATAGTTTTTATACTATAAAATTAAAAGAGCTTAAAACCTATAAAGACGAACTTAAAAATATTTTTAATAATATTACTTATGCTAAAAATGAAAAACTATACTTTGACGATAAATACAATAAAACGGAAATAGAATCTTTAATAAGAAAAGCGTTCAGCGACAAAAGAGACTTTAATATAAAAAAAGAAATATTGCCTCAAAGCGCCGAACTTTTGCTTGTAGAAAGATTAATATCTCCTTTATTTGTGGAAAGCAAGGAAGAGAGAAGATTTATTCCCGAGCAAGAAGAAGTAAAATCTATTATTGACGAAGATAACGGCAAATTAGGAAGAGAGTTAACAAAAAAAGAATTGCAAGCTATAGAAATGTTAAAACAAACGGGCAACGAAGATGTAATTTCGCTTATGCAATCTAAAACTAAAAAACATCCTCATAGAGATAAAACCTATCATTATTTGCCATATAGAACCGACAGCGATTTTGAAATATCTATTTTTAATCAAATTCTTACTTTGCAGGATTTCAACGATTTTGGACTTGAAATTTATTATAACGGAGAATCTAATCTTACAAATTTCAGAATCTTTACATATAAAGATAATATAAGTTTAGGATATTATACGCCAGACTTTTTGATTATTAAACGAATTAAAAATAAAATAGATAAAATATTAATATTAGAAACTAAAGGCGCGGTTTTTTCAAAGAATTTTGAAGATAAAAAAAATTTTATGCAAGAATTTATAAATATAAATAATAAAGAATACGGCTATAATAGATTTGAATTTCTTTATATAGAAGATTCCAACGAAAAAGCTATTATAGAAATAGATAAAAAACTTAAAGATTTTTTTAGTTAAATTTTTAAAAAAAATTAAGGGGAGACAATGCCAATAAAATATATTCCATATTATCCCGATACGATAACGGGACAAGCGATTTTAGATAATTTTACAAGGACTCTTAAATATAGCGATAACGATAGAGTAAAGGATAAAATATTAAGAGGAATGCCACTTTATGAAATGAAACATTTAGAAACTGTAAAATCGAATTCTAAAAATAATAACGAAAATATGCTTATTAGAGGAGAATGTTTATCGGCATGCGCGTATTTAAAAGATAAAGGAATTACGGTAGATTTAGTTTATATCGACCCGCCTTTTGCAAGCGGAGCGGATTATGCGAAAAAAGTGTATATAAGGCAAAATCCTAAAATAGCGCAAGCCATAGAGCAAGCGCAAATCGAAATGGGCGAAGATTTTCAAAGTTTTGAGGAAAAAATGTATGGCGATATTTGGAATAAAGAAGATTATTTAAATTGGATGTATGAAAATCTAACGGCGATAAAATCCATAATGAGCGAAAACGCGAGCATTTATGTGCATTTGGATTGGCATATCGGGCATTATGTAAAAATTTTAATGGATGAGGTTTTTGGGGAGGATAATTTTGTAAATGAGATTATTTGGTGCTATACGGGACCAGCTAATCAAAAAAACAATTTTCCAAGAAAACATGATACTATATTTTGGTATTCAAAGGGAGAAGATAAAGTTTCAAATATGGAACTTGTAAAAATTCCATATAAGAAATTAAGCACAGGAACTAATAAAAAAGGAACTATATTCAAAGAAAATTATAACTTAAGTGAAGAAGGTAAAATAGTTGAGGATTGGTGGATTGATATATCTCCTGTAGATAGATTGCTTAATGAACAAGAAGATTATTCTACGCAAAAACCCGAAGCATTATTAGAAAGAATCATAAAAGCAAGTAGCAATGAAAATATGCTTGTTGCCGATTTCTTTGGAGGAAGCGGAGTGGCTGCGGCGGTGGCTCATAAACTTGGCAGAAAATTTATACATTGTGATATAGGCATAAATTCTATACAAACTACAAGAGATAGACTTAAAGCCTTAAATTCAAGTTTTGATATATTAGAAATAAAAGACGGCATAGAGCTTTTTCGCAATCCCGCTCAAACAATGGACAAAATAAAAACGCTTATTAGCGGACTTGTAGAAACAAGCGAACTCGATAAAAACTATTGGATAGGAGCTTTAAACGATAGCAAATTGGGAATCGTTCCCATATATGTTCCGAATCTGCTCGATAGCTCTCAAAAAGTTTTGGATAAGGTATTAATGAACGATATTTTAAATAAAGGCGTTAGCGAACTTCCCGAAGAGATTAAAAAAGTTATAGTATATTATATCGATATAGACAATAGAAAAGATATAGATAAAATGATAAAAGATTTTAAACATTCGCTCGCTCAAGTTGAACTTTTGCCTTTACAAGATTTGCTTGACGAAGTTGTGGCTATGGATTCGATTGAATATAATATAAAGAAAATAGGAACAAAATTTGAAGTTGAAATTATAAGTTTTTTAAGCGATAGAGTTATTAAAAAAATTAACGAATATAACCAGAAAAAACAAAGCCAAACTATAAAAAACGGAAAAAAATTTAAGCCAATAAATATAAGCGAAAACGGTTTAGAACTTATAGAATCGGTATCGCTCGATTGCTCAAACGAAAAAGGAATATGGATAAGCGACAGCGAAATAAAAATAGATAAAAATTCTTTTACTATTAAAGACGGAATAAAAACTAAAGGATTTTGGAACGGAAAAATAGCTTGCGATAAAAAGCCTTTGCGTTTGAAAGTGCGAAATATATGCGGAGACGAAAGTATTATAATATTAAAATAATCAAAATAAAACTTAAATAATTAAAAAATATCTTTTATTATTTTTTACTTTGTAAAATAGTTGATAAATATAATTAATCGTATATAATAAAAATTATTAGGAGATAAAAATAATTTTATGTCGATTACAGATAAATTATCGCTTGTTGAAAATAATTATAATGAAATAGTTGAAAAATTAAACAATGGAAATATAAAAGATAATAGAGCGATTCAAGAGCTTATGAAAAAAAAATCAGAAATTGAGGATGTAGTTTTTGAATATAAAAAATTAAAAGAAGTTTTAAAACATATTGAAGAATCTGAAGAGATTATAAAAAATTCAGATAGCGATAAAGAGCTTAAAGAAATGGCTATATCCGAAATTGAAGAGCTTAATCAAAAAAAAGAAAATATTTTATCGAATTTAAGATTATTACTTTTGCCTAAAGATAAAAACGAAGGAAAAAATATTATAATAGAGATAAGAGTTGGAACGGGCGGAGAAGAATCGGCTTTATTTGTAGGAGATTTATTTAGAATGTATGTTAGATTTATTGAAAGAGCAAATTTAAAAATGGAGATAATAGACTCAAGCCCTACGGAATTAGGCGGCTATAAAGAAGTTATATTTTCAGTTTCTGGAAAAGACGCTTATAGAAGTTTGAAATTTGAAAGCGGAACTCATAGAGTGCAGAGAATTCCCGCGACAGAATCGGGAGGGAGAATTCATACTTCGGCGTCTACTGTGGCGGTTATGCCCGAAGCTATGGAGAGCGATGTCGTTATTAAAGACGAAGATATAAGAGTCGATATATTTCGTTCAAGCGGACCTGGAGGGCAGTCGGTAAATACAACCGATAGCGCCGTTAGAATTACGCATTTGCCAACGGGTTTGGTAGTTCAATGTCAGGATGAAAAAAGTCAACATAAAAATAAGGCAAAGGCTTTGAAAGTTTTAAGAGCGAGAATATACGAAAAAGAGGAAGCCGAAAGAAAAGCGAAAGAATCGAAAGAGAGAAGAGAACAAATTGGCTCGGGAGATAGAAGCGAGAGAATAAGAACTTATAATTTTCCGCAAAATAGAGTAACCGACCATAGAATAAATTTAACATTATATAAATTAGACAGATTTATGGACGGAGAGATAAACGAAATAACGGAAGCTTTATTTAAAAAAGAGCAGGAAGATATGCTTGTTTCCTACTCGGATTAATTTTAATTAAAAAATATATTGAATTTTAATAGAGGTTTTTAAATGAATTTTTTAATATTAGTCGATAATTCTTTTTCAAATAAATATTCAAAAGAATTTGAAAGTCAATTTTTAAATAAAATAAAATCTCTTAAAAATAATTTAAACTGCGATATTAAATTTATAGAAAATAAAAATATTGAAAACATAGAAAATTATTTAAATAATATTTACGAAGAAAGCGAAGGCTATAATAATATAATTTATATTCCATGCAATATGCCGCTTTTTAGCGCGGAAGAAACGATAAAACTTACAAAAATTCATGAAGAAAATATTGCTTATTTCAGTTATGGAGAAAATTATCCTATTGGAATAATTCCTTTTATAATAAGAAGAGACGCTTTTGAAAAATTATTTAATATCTCAAAAAATAAAAATATAAAAATTTCGGAAAATGCGATAAAAGATATAGTTTTTATAGACCCGAATTTTTTTGAAATAGAAATTTTGGTTTCGGAATTTGATATGAGATATTATAGATTATATTTATTTGCCGATTGCAAAAGAAATTCTATTTTAATATCTCGCCTTATCGATTATAAAAGTTATGAGGAGATTGTAAAAGCTATAAAAGAAAATCCTATTATAAGAAGAACTTTGCCCGCATATATTGAAATCGATATAAATAATAGACAAAATATTTTAAATAAAAATTTATTTTCATGCGAAAGTTTAAAAAAAGAATTATCTAAAGAAGAAAAAAATATATTGTTTGACGATTTTAAAAATATATTTGATAAGTTAGTTAATTTTTGCGAAGATTTTCATTTATCAATAGGCAGTTTTTACGAACCTTTAATTAATAAAGATATTTTTGAAATTTTAGATTATGCGACTAAAAATAAAAATGTGACTATTTATTTGGAAACAAACGCTTTTTTGCTCGATAACGATAAAGCTAAAAAATTAATTAATTTGCAAAACGAAAGAGAAAATCTTTTTGTAATAATTCATTTAGATGCGATAGACGAAAATATTTATAATAAAATTTACGAAAACGGCGATATTAAAACTATTTTGTCGAATATAGATTATTATTTGATTAGAGAGCCTAAAAATACTTATTTGCAAATAACTAAACAAAAAGCGAATTTCGATTTTTTAGCTTCATATTATAAATATTTTGAAAAGTATAAAGTAGAAATTATAATGCAAAAATATTATACATTTAGAGGAATTATAGAAGACAATAGAGTAGGCGATATGTCTCCTTTAATTAAAGTCGGTTGTTGGCATTTGGCTAGAGATTTATTTATTGACGCTTACGGCGATATTTATATTTGCAGATTTGATATTAACAAAGAAAAAAAAATATCTTCAATAAACGAAAACGATTTAAAAAATATATGGAAACAATTTGAAAATTATTATATTGATAATGTTTTTGAAAAATTAGATTTTTGTAAAAATTGCGATGAATGGTATTTATATAATTTTTAATTTTTATTTATTATAAATTAAATTTGATTTATGGAAAGAATAATAATTAAATATTTGCAACTCGTTATAGTCTCTTTTATAATTCGTTTTTTAGTTTTAAGATTTTTACTCGAATTTTCTATAATTAAAAAATTTTTCTATATGAGAGAAATGCTTCCCTGCGTTCGTAATTGGAATAGTAGAATAAAAATGATTTATTACTGTGAAATATTTTCTTTTATTCAAAGTTTATTAATCGCTTTTTATTTTATGGTTTTCTGTCATTTTATTTCTTTAAACGAATTCTTAAAAATATTTATATCTTTTTTATTGTATTTTACTTTTATAATTATTGAAAAATTGCGATTTGCGATAACGCTTACAAATTATCCGACTTCGCTTCTTTTAATGGACACTTTTATATATTTATTTATAGGCTTATTGCAATTTATGGCTATGGGTTTTATTTTATTTAATTAATTTGTTTAATCAATTTTGTTTATTTAATTTTGTTCTATTGTCATAGAAGCGCCTATATCCATTGAATTTGTTTTTCCTTTATATTTCGCTTTTTCGGAAACTATGCAATCGTCCATTAAAACATTTGATATATTAACCTCTTCAAACATAATGCAATTTTTAAGTATAGAATTTTTTATTTGAGAATTTTTTCCTATATGAACATAAGGACCAATTACCGAACTTTCTATTTTTACATCCTTATCTATAAACACAGGAGGAACTATAGCAGAATCTTTAATATTATCGCTTAATATTTTATTCTTTATTATTAGTCTGTTAGTTTCTATCATAGTAGATTTTTCGCCGCAATCAAACCATCCTTCCAATTTAAATGTTTTGAAAATTAATCCTCTTTCAATCATATATTCCAAAGCGTCAGTTAATTGATATTCGTTTTTAGTTTTGATATCGTTTTTTATTATATAATCAACCGCTTCAAATAATTCTTTTGAGTTAATAATATGATACAAACCCGTTAAAGCTAAATTGCTTATAGGCTCTTTCGGTTTTTCTACTAATTTTTTTATTATTCCTTTATCGTTTAAAATAGCGACTCCAAATCTGCTCGGATTATCGACTTCGCATACGCCTAAAGAGTTTTCATTTTTAGAGATTATTTCAGGCAAATTTAATTTAAAAATCGTATCGCCTAATATAATAAAAATTTTATCGTTATCTTTAATATATTCTCTCGTTAAAGAAATTGCATGAGCTAAACCTTTATATTCTTTTTGAACTACAAAAGAAAGTTTAATGTTTTTATATTTTGAAGTTAAATATTCAATCATTTTTTCTTTCAAATATCCTACTATAAAAATAACCTCTTCCAAATCGGGTATTAAAGAAATATCGTCCATTATAAAATCTATAATCGTAGAACCCGCTATTGGCAAAATCGGTTTTGGTTTTGTATTAGTATGCGGTCTTAATCTTGTGCCTTCTCCCGCCGCTGGAATTATAACTTTCAAAATATAATCCTTAAAATATTTTTTATATATTAGTATAATAGTAAAAAAAATTATATCAAGCCTTAAAATAAAGAAGTTATTATTTTAGCGTTTAGTTTTTATAATAAACTCGAATAAATTTAATATATAATTTTTTTAAATATTTTTTATTATAATATTTAATAAGCAAATATTGAAAGAATTATTTTAATCGTCTATTCTTATTGACTTTATAGCGTCTAAACAAATTTCTCTGTTTTCTTCTCCGTTATAAGTAAACCAAATAAGCAAAGCCAATTTATTTGTAATCGCGGCTACTGTTATTATATTATCTTCGTTATCTAATTTTTTCTCGTATGCTATATTTTTTATATCGTTAGATTCTATTTTTATATTTAAAGGTTTTCCCTTATCTTCGTCCGCTATATCCATTTGTTTAATAACATAATCCATTATAATGTCGGTTTCTTCGTTTGAAAAAGTATAAACTTGCATCGCTATATAAATATTAATATCTCTGAATTCCACTAAAGTTTTATCGCTTCTATTCATATTCATACGCATTGGCAAAATCATTGTAAATCCGCCCGCTATTGTATATCGCGCTTTTTCCATTCTAAATCCTATATTTATATTTGAAACGACATTATTTTTATTTTCTTCGATAAATTTTACCAAATTAGAATCGTCCAAATATTCGGCGACTTTTATTAAAATATTATAAGGATATCTCAAATTTTTATCTCTTTTATAAGCTTCTTCAAAAGAATAAATTATTTCTTTATAAAGTTTTTTTTCTTTGTCGTCTATAATTTCTCTAAAAGGAAAATAAAGCCATATCATGCTAATTAAACTTTTAAACCAAAATTGAGCGTTCATCTCTTCGTCATTCCAAATAAAAAAATCTTCCGCAAAAACTTTTTTATCTTCTTCATTCGCTGCAATTAAATCTGTAAACCAAGTTTTTCCCCAATAGCCTAAAGTCGAAAGCGCAAAATATTCTTTTTCTATTATTGGATAATCATAAGGCATAGCTATCATAAAATTTCCAAAACCTTTATCATGATGTTCCAAAAGCATTTTAGAATAATCGGCTAAAGAATCTATAAAAAATTTTTTGAGTTTATTAAAATCTCTCTCTTTAAAATAACCGCTTGGGTCTTTATAATCTTCATTTTCTTCAAATGTTATATCAAGCCTTCTTGAAAGTCTGTCTAAAATATTAATTATAAATTTATGGTAGCCCGCTCCAAAAGTTCCCGTGCTTACAGTTACAAATAAAGTATTTTCTTTATATTCAAAATATATTGGGTCGGCGGTTGGATGAAAAGAATATATTAAAGTATTTTCATTTTCTATTACGGAATACTCCGAAAGCATTATTAAAGGATTTATATTAACTTCATTTAAAGACGACACTATGGCTTTAAATAATCTATCTCGAATAGGAATAACTCGTTTATTATCAAATTTGGCATAAAGTAAAAATTCTACATTCATAACATTTTATTATAATATTTTGTAAATATAATAACATTTTTAATTATTTTATCAAGTATTTTATTCTTTATTATTTTAAATCATAATTCAATATATAAAAAATTAAAATAATATTATTTATTGTAAAATCAAATAAATATCTTTCTACTTTGTAGAATTCTCAATAATTTTTTCTATAGTTTTTAAATCAATATCTTTCATAAAAGTAAACGGCTTCGGATTTAATTCATGTTCCGCAATTTCTTTTTCAAATATAGAAACATTATGCCAATTTCCACATTTATATCCCGTTTTATGATATTCTCCGATTTTTTCAAAACCCAAAGAAAGATGCAATTTTTCGCTTTTAATATTCGGAGATGTTATCAAACTATAAACCGTTTTTATGCCTTGAAATTTTAGAATTTCAATTAAAGTTAAACATAATTTTTTACCAAAACCTTTTGAAACGCTTGATTTATCTAAATATATCGATAGCTCTACATTCCATTGATAAGCCGCTCTCTCAATATATCTATGAGCGTAAGCGTATCCTAAAATCTCTCCTTTCTCTTCGCAAACTAAATAAGGATATTTTTCAATAATATTTTCAATTCTTTTTTCAAATTCCGAAACTGTCGGAAGAATATATTCAAAAGTTATAGCGGTTTCTATATATTGGGAATAAATCTTAAGCAGAGAAGAAGCGTCTGAAATTTTTGCTAATCTGATTTTCATTTTATTATTATAATATATTTTTTAATTATTTTAAATAATAAGAGATTAAAATATTTTGTCGGCATTTTTTAAAATATATTCTATTGTAAATCCAATAGCTTCGAGAGTTTTAATATCGATTTTATCAATCGTATCTTCTGAAGTATGATGATATTTATAATCCATATCTATTATATCGATAAAAGGAATTTTATTCATTATAAATGGAATATGGTCGTCCGTTATAATTCCGTAATGTTCATTAATAAAATAATTTCCAAATCCTAAACTTTTTGCATATTCCCAAATCTTATCGTATATATTCGGATAATAAGCGTAAGCAAGACTTTCGTATTTAAATTTAGCGTTATAACCTCCAACCATATCTAGAAGTATTCCAAATTTTATTTTTTCCTTTTCTAAAATTTTATCATTTACAAATGCAATGCTTCCTTGAATCCAATCCGTTTCAGTTAAACCGTTTCCGTTATTATAAAATAAATTTCCATCGTCTTCCAAATCAAATAAAATAAAACAAATTCCATAATGCAATTTTTCGTTTTTTAAAGAATTCATAAGCTCAAGCAATACTCCAGAACTGCTCGCTCCGTCATTTGCGCCGTCAATAGGTTTATTTCTGTTTTCAATTTTTTTATCTTTTTCCGCTACGGAACGACTGTCATAATGGCTCGCTATAATAATATATTCTTCAATTTCGCCTTTCAAAAAAGCGTAAATATTTTCTCCTTTTCTGCCTTTAATATAAGGAGCTTCAAAATTATGCGTAAAAACTTTATAACCCATAGATTTCATTTCTTCTTTAAAAAATATTCTTGCATTTTTATGCGCTTCGCTTCCGTAAACTCTCGCTCCAAAATCGACTTGTTTTTTTATATAATTATACGCGTTTGTCGAATTAAAATAAAATTTATTATTTTTGGAAGGACTCGCATTGGCGTCTTTACATGAATATAAAAGCATCGATATAATAGTTAAAATAAAAATGTATCTCATAATTATAGATTTTCAATTTATTATTTGTAAACGATTTTATTATATAACATTTTTATATATTGTCTATATTTTTAATATTTGAGAAAATTCATTATTAAACATATTGAATAAAGAATTTAAGAAATAGGTTTATTTTTATGTAAAAAACCTCGCGTATATTCCGCAAGGAAGAATTAATTTTGAATTTTCTATCGGTATTCCAATCTCTCCGCTTTCAAAAAATCCTTTATTTTTTATATTTGTTTCTAAAATATTTTTTAAAGATATATGAGAAAAACTTGCAGTATAACAATTAATTAAAAAAAGTATAGGCTCGTCAGATAATAATTTTACGCATTCTTTCATTAATCTTGTTAAGCTTGTTTCTATTTGCCAAAGCTCGCCTTTAGGTCCTCTGCCGTAAACTGGAGGGTCCATTATAATAATATCGTATTTTCGTCCCCGTCTCGATTCTCTTAAAACAAATTGAATAACATCTTCTATAATAAACCTTACTTTTTTATCTTCAAGTTTATTTAACTCTATATTTCTTTTCGCTTGTCCTACAATTTTTTTTGAAGCGTCAACATGCACAACTTCTTCGCATCCCGCATAAGCGCAAGAAATAGTAGCGCCTCCCGTATATGCAAATAAATTTAAAGCCTTTATATTATTTTTTTTAGATTGTTTTATTTTATCAATTATGAATTGCCAATTAACCGCTTGCTCGGGAAAAAGTCCGATATGTTTGAAATTGGTAAACTCTATATAAAACGATAAATCTTGATATTTGATAATAAAATTTTCTTTCGGCTTATTTATATATTCCCAATAACCGCCGCCTTTATTTGAACGATGATAAATAGCGTCTAAATTCTCCCATTTGTTTTTTTGCTTTGCCCAAATAACTTGAGAGTCGGGACGAGAGATTAAAAAATTTCCGATTCTTTCTAATTTTTCTCCGTCTCCGCAATCTATTATTTTATAATCGTTCCATTTATCCGCTAAAAGCATATTTTATTTTTTATTATTTTTATCTTTGATTATAATAAGTGACATCGCTTCTAACTATAACTATATCGACTCTTCTATTTAAGGCTCTTCCGTCAGGCAAATCGTTTGAAGCCATAGGACGAGTGTCGGCATATCCCGCGACTGAATATTTATTTCTATCTAATTTTCCCGTTTGGTCATTTTCAAATAATTTTTCTAAAATAACTATAGCTCTTGCAGCAGAGAGTCCCCAATTATTTCCAAATTGTCTTTCAAGTTGACTTCCTGGAATTATAGCTCCCGAATCGGTATGTCCTTCTATTCTTATCTCGTTAGGCAAACCGCTTAAAACGGATGCAAGTTTAATAAAAGTTTCCGTATTATTTTGATTTTCTACTAAATTAGTTCTTCCCGATTCAAAATATTGGTCCGCTCCAAGCGTTATTACAAATCCTCTTTCATCTTCCGTCACTCTTATTTTTTTACTTTTTATTTCCGATTCCAAAACCGAAGTGGCTTCATCTATACTTCTGCCCATAGAATATCCTCTATCAGCGCTTGGCAAAGTTTCGGCGCTCGCTCCTCCGTATATTAAACTGCTTTGAGATAAAGTAGCTCCCCCGTCCAAAACGCCAAAAGAACCTTGAAACGCTGTGGCTATAAGTTGCATTGCGGAATTTTGAGATAAAGCCGCTTCCATTGAGGCAAGCAACATAACGAAGAATGTTAAAACCAAAGTTACGAAATCTCCGTAAGTTTGAAGCCATAAAGGAGCGGAAGGTCCTGGAACTTGAGCTTTATCTCCCGCTTTTTTAGCTTTTTTACCAAATTTAGTAGTAGCCATTATAAATCCTTAATTCTATTCCCAAATAAATTATATTATCTATCTCCAACTTGTTCATTAACTTTTTGTCTTTGAGCAGGCGGAAGGAAAGATACCAATTTATCTTTAACTATTCTTGGATTATCTCCAGCCTGTATAGATAATATCCCTTCTATCATAATTCCTTTTATCAAAGCTTCGCTTGAATGTCTTGATGCAAGTCTTCCAGCTATAGGCAATGCAAAACCGTTAGCTATAACCGAACCGTAATAAGTCGTGATAAGAGCTACAGCCATACCAGAACCGATTGCTTCAGTTCCTCCGCCTCCGCCTAAACTTCTAAGCATTATAACCAAACCTATAAGCGTTCCTATCATACCCCAAGCTGGATATAATGAAGCGGCGTCTTCAAATACTTTTCTTACGGTATCATGTCTCGCCTCAATATTATCAATTTCCGTATTCAATATATTTTTTACAAGTTCTGGGTCCGTTCCGTCAACTACTAATTGCATGCCTTTTTTTAAGAAAGGGTCTGAAACTTCTTGTATATCGTCTTCCAATACCAATAAGCCTTCTCTTCTTGCTTTCTCTGAAAAACTTATTAAGGTTATTATCATTTGGGCTTCGTCAAAGTTTGGTTTTGTTAAAAGAATTTTTATGGCTTTTGGAACTCCCAATACGGTTGATAAGTCATTAGCGACTAAAAGCGAAGTGCTTCCTCCAAGTCCTGTAACAACTAAAGACGCTATATCGACCATGTGTCCGACATTACCGCCTCCTGAAATAATACCGAATAAGTTAATTACTATAACGGCTACAAAGCCTATAGGCACTATTATATCCATATTTTACTCTCTAAAAAATTAATTAAAAAATATTTATATCAAAATTACTGCTATTATTCTATTCTTCATTTCCATAAAAAGACGGTTTTTTAATAGTATCTTCGTTTATAATTCTTTTTCTATATTCTATAATTCTGTTTAATACCGTTTCAAAACTGTCTTTTGTAACTATCTTTCTTCCCGAAAGCATAGTTATAACTAAATCAGGAGTCTCTTCCATAAACTCTATTTGATGCGGATTAACATATAAAATCGTTTTATCAAATCTCGTTATATGTATCATTAAAACTCCCGATTAATTATACTATAAAATAATAAATATGTCTATTTACTATTATTTATCTTTTAAGCGCTATAACTTCTTGAAGCATTTGGTCCGCGGTAGTTATAGTTCTTGCATTTGATTGAAAGCCTCTTTGAGTTACTATCATATCTGTAAACTGTTCGCTCAAATCTACATTCGACATTTCTAAAGTTCCCGCTTTAATAGAGCCTCTGCCTTCAACAGCCGCAGGTCCTATATTAGCAGCTCCCGAGTTATTGCTTTCCACAAATAAAGTGTCTCCCGCTTTTTCCAATCCGCCCGCATTATTAAATTTTGCTAAAGCGACTTGTCCTAATGTCTTTCTATTTCCGTTTGTAAATACTCCCGTTATTTGTCCGCTATCGTCAATGCTAAATCCTTCAAGCATTCCCATCGTATAACCGTCTTGCTCAATCGCTTTTGTAGTTGAAGGAGATTCAAATTGAGTAATTCCGTTAAATAAACCAACCTCGCCAAGAGTCAAGTAAATAGTTTGTTCAACTTCGCCTTCAGTTCCTTGATAAGTAAAAGAAACATTTGGCATTAAAACTCCTTCTTCTTGAGTTTGTCCGCCATCGCTTACGGATATTAAAGAGCCTGCATCGTTAAATACTAATTGAAAAGTATTATTTCCTCCGCCTTGAACAGGGTCGCCAGCGGATACGCTTATACTTCCTTCAGTCGCATCTGGAATTTCTATAACCATATCCCATCTATTTATATCTGTTCTATTAAAAGTCGCTCTTAATTGTCTTGGTATTCCTGTAGAATCGTAAACCGTAATATCCGATTGATGATAATCTGAATTTTTTTGCAAATTACAGAAAAATCTTGTATTTTCCGTAGCCCTTGCTGGGTCCTTTGAGCCGACAGGAATAATTAAATCTTCAATTCCAGCCGCCGTATTAATTATCATCTCTCCCGTTTCATTCATTTGAGAATTCCAACCTTGCACTTTATAACCGTTTGACGGATTAACCAAATAACCGTTTTTATCTAAAGAAAAAGCGCCGTTTCTCGTATAAAAAGAATTATTTCCTCTCTTTTCAATAAAGAATCCTTCTCCTTGAATCGCTAAATCGGTATTGACTCCCGTCACTTGCAAAGCTCCTTGAGTGTGAATCGTGTCTATAGTGGCAACCATCATACCTAATCCAACTTGTTGAGGATTGATACCGCCTCTATCTTCTTGCGGTTTAGCGGCTCCGCTTATAGATTGGCTTATCATGTCCTTAAAAGTCACTCTTCCTCTTTTAAATCCGTAAGTATTAACATTGGCTATATTATTTCCAACCACATCCATTCTAGTTTGATGATTTTGTAAACCAGACACGCCGGCAAATAATGAACGCATCATAAGGCGTATTCCTCCAAAAATTTTAATATTTCTTATAAAATATTTTCGGTATAATTAAAAATTGCTTAATAGTTTTTATAATAGAAATTGTTATTTGATTTGAGTCTATTTTGAAAATAATTAATTTTTAACTTTACCAAGTAACAATATATTCCGTGTAAATATATCCTTTGCTTATAGATTCCGTAATTGCAACTTCCGAACTGTTAGGATATTTTTGTCTGAATATATTTCCAATCATTTCATAATAATAATTTTCTATTGTCAAATCATAATTAGAAAAATAATGCAAATGATAAATAACTTTTCTTTTTTCTATTTTAACTATTTCAATATTAATGTTTTTAAATATTTTTTTATTAAAATTAATAATTACTTTCGCTAAAGATTTTCCGCTCAAAAATCTTATTGAAAATTTCTTAAATGAGCTTAATTGATTAAAATCATATTTCGCCTTATCCGTAATCGCATTTTTTGAACCTTTATAAAAATCTTCGTTAATAACATTTATTGGAATTGTAAACGCGGAAGAGAGTCCAAATCTTTTAATATATTTCGCTTTTTTAATATCAATGTATATTAATTTAGATTCTTCGGATATTTTTTCAAGTAAATTATTGAAATTATCTTTTCCTACGATATTTATCATATAACTATACATATTTTTTATAAATTTAAATGTGGCGAATGCATTTTCTCCAATATTTATTTTGTTTTTTAAAGTTTCGTCAAAATCTATAGAATCGTAATAAGTCGAGGTTTCCTCCAAATTATCTCCGACTTTAGAAATCTCTTCAATATCTTTTACTAAATTAAACATATTCGATATATTTTCGTCCATGCCTTTTGTTTTTAAGACTATATCGTTAGAATCCTCCGATACTCTTCTAATGGCGTCTCCGTTATTAATCGATAATTCGGATAATTTTGATAAATCGGTTAAATCCGCGTATAATTTATTATGGAATAATGTATATTGTTCTCTTATATCTTTAATCGCATCGTATAAAATTGTTATAGAAGATATTATTTCTTTGCTTGAAGAAGATTTTTCATCGGTAATTTCTTTTAATTTATTCATATTTTCTTCAAAACTTTGAGTTTTAGAAAATATATCGTCTATGGCGGAAATTCTTTCTTCTATGCTTGATGTTATTAAATCAAATTGTTTTTCCATACCTCTAATAATATTTCCTGCATTTTCAGATTGAGTATTTGTTATAACCGCTAATTTTCTTATCTCTTCCGAAATAATACTAAATCCTTTTCCTTGCTCTCCCGCATGAGCGGCTTCTATAGCAGCGTTCATAGCGAGCATATTCGTTTGTTGAGATGTGTCGATAGTAGAGTTGACAAAATCGGTAATTCCGCGCATTGAAGAGACAAGATTTTTTACGGCATTCTCCGTTTTTAATATTCTATCTTTGCTGCTTTTAGCTAAAGTAATTACTTGTTCCGTTTCATCTTTAACTTTAGATATTGACGAAGAAACTTTATCTATATCTAATTGCATATTTGAAGAAGTCGAATAAATTTTACTAAAATTTTCTAATTGATTATCAATTTTATTTTGAAGAGTTTTTGCCGTATTTCCTACTAAATTTAAATCCGTCAAACTATCGGATATAATTTTATTTATTTCCAAACTGCTATTTTCAATTTCTTTAATTTCGTTTTCCTGCTTTTGCGCGTTATCTACTATTAATTTAGATGTTTCAATCATAGAGGAAGAAATTTTTGATATATCATTAACTTTATCGTTAAGAGAATTATTCTGTTCTTTTGAAAGCTTTATTGTTTTAGCGCCGCTTGAAAAAATATATTGAACCATATGCTGATATATATTTATCCAATTACTTATATCTCCAAAAGCGTCTTTAGAAGTTATTTTAGTCGTATTTATAAATATATTATGATTAAAAACTCCCTCTTCAAGTTCGGAAGATATTTTTTTTAAAGGTTTTAAAGATATTGGAATCGCTATATTAAGAATAATAATTATTATAAGAATCGATATTATAAAAATTGCGATTAATATTTTATTAATATTATTAAACGAATCTGAAAAATAATTTTGCGGAACAAACATAAGAAAATTATAATTCTCGCTATCAAGTTGTTTTGTAAATAAAGTATAATTATTTTTTTCAACTTTATAATTTTCTATCATTCTTGAATTTGTATAAAAACCTATATTATCCGAAATATATTTTGCTATTGGGATTTCAGATAAGTCTCTTAATATATAATCCGAATTTTTATGATAAATTATTTTTCCGTTTCTATTATCAAAAATTATAGGATTAAATCTATTATCTTTTTTAATAATTTCCTCTATCATTTGATAAGCTATATCAAGCGAAATATCGGAAACCGCCACTCCTATAGCATCTCCGTTAATACTCGAATATATAGGCGAAGACACGGAAATAATTTTTTGAGTTCCATATATTTCTTTTGAATACGGACTCGAATAATATACATTTCTTGGTCTCTTTCTTTCTCTATTCCAGTTTTCAGGAAGAGCGATTCTATAAAATTCTTGATTTATATAATTATTTTCGTTTAATCTTTCGCCCATAGCTTCAGTAGATTGTCTTCCGTCATTTAAATCGTATAGATACAAAGAATGCAATCCTCTTAAATTAATGTTTGTAATATTTGGTTCAAAATATATTCCGTTTGCCGTTACATAATGCAAATATGTTTGCGATTTGTGAAAGTTATAAATCGCGCTTCTTAAATTTCCATGAACATTATTAATAATTCCCGCAGAATATAAACCGTAAGACATACTCGCTATATCCGATAAAGCTACCGCTCCGACTCCAGCGGAATTAAATATTGAATTAAAATTATATATTATATCGTTAAAATAATTTTCAGACTTTGCCATTGCCGTTTCATAAAATATTTTTTTATTAGATTTTGTATTCATAAAAACGGCGGGCAATAAAGCCAAAATTACTACTATTATTACTAAAAAAAGAATCTTATTTTTAAAACTCATATAAAAACCTTATTTCTAATTTTACCAAAAATTATTACTTATATTTTCGGTTATTTGATTTATATTATACATTATTTACAAAAATTTGAAAATAACTTAAATTCTAATTTTTAATAATATTTATTTAAATATTAATAGAAATATAAAGTTAAAGAAGTATCACAAACGGAGATAAAATAATTCTGCTAACGCTTAATAAATTTTGTATTTATTTTTTTGTAATTTTTCCTAATGATTTTTAATTTATTATATTATGCAGTCTTGACATTTATTATTTATATAAATATAATGTATAGAAAATTATAATTTAGAGTTTAAAATGGATATATCAATATACGCTTCTGAAGATACAAAAAAATACATTATGGACGGTATTCAATTTTTTTCCAATTCGATTAAAAGCGATGATTTAGATGTAGCTTATCTTGAAAATGGCATTATAATTCCTATTGAAAACCCGTTTAGTACAAAAGGAGTAGGGGGGGTCGTAGATGAAAAAGGAAAAATACATGACTATTCTTTAAGGAATCATATAAGTTTTACAGTTGATTATACTAGTAAACCGTCTCCAAATAATTACTACGGCGCTAATCCAGATACGAACTTAAAAAATGTAAAATATGTAGATGAAGAAATAATGTTTTTAGGTATCGGTTTTTCTCAAAGAGACTACGGACATACCATATTAGAATCTTTGAGCAGGTTATGGTATTTATTGGATAAGGATGCATCAAAATATAAAGTAGCTTTACTGTCTCCTCCATCAAAAGATTGTATAGATTTATTATTATTATTTGGAATTGTAGAAGAAAATATAATAACAATAACAGAACCTACAAAATATAGAAATGTTATTATTCCACAAAATTCAATAGCAATTTATTGCTATTTTAATATTAAATTTAAAGAAATAATAGATAGAATAAAAGATAAAATCGAACCGTATAACTTTGAAAAAGTATATTTTTCAAGGAAACATATTCATTATAAAAGAACTTTACATGAAAAGCCATTACAAGATGTTTTTATAAATAACGGTTATAAAATATTTTATCCTGAAAAATTATCCGTAAAAGAAAAGATAGCTATAGTTAAAGGTTGTAAATATTATGCAGGCTTAAATGGAACAAACATAGTTCATAGTATATTTGCTAAAGAAGGAGCAAATATTATATGCCTTTTAAGATGTAATGAAGAGCCATATGAATCCTACTTTAATATGAATAATAATAATATAATATGTGTTACCTCGAACAACCTATCGTTACCTATCGGTGGATGGGCAGGACCTTATATAGTTTGTGGCAATGAATATTTATTTAAATTTTTTGACGACTATAATTTTAGATATAATAAAAAATCATTTCTATATAATAATTATCAAATATTGGATTATATATTCGTATGGAGTCAAATTTATAAAGAAGCTTTAGCAAAAGGAGTTTATAATACAATTGAAATGAGCAATGAGCAAATAGCCGATAATATTGTTAAAATTTATTATAATTACATGAAAGAAAATACATTGTCTAAAAATACGCTCTTTTATATAGGTATTACTACTGAAGTTGGAAATGTAAATTATAATAATTATTTTGAAATCGTAATATTCGGAATTAGAATAATAAAAATAAATTTGAATAAATATGGTATACTTAAAAAAATATCTTGGTGGATACCGATTAGAAAGTTAAGAGATAACTTTAGAAATAAAATTGTATACTCTCAAGTCTCGAACGATGAATATAAAAACTATTTTATTGATAAAATATTAAACAAATAATATTTATAAGAATTTGCTTCTAAAATTATCTCTCAACTTTTTAACGGGTATCCACCATGCCAAAGAATCAATTATTTTATCCATATTTTTATTTAAACTACATATTTTATTATATAAATAAGAAGCAGGAAGTATTTTTTCTATATAATTAGAAATACATTTTTTAGCTTTTAAACTATCAAGATATTTTGGGGCATAATTATTAACTCGACAATCGCATCTAATCAAAGAGCATTTAATATACTGTATTAATTTAAAATAATCTAAGTTTTCTTTATAAATATTACCTATAATTGGAGATATAGAACATTCAGTTCCTCGATAATATCCTTGAGCATTAATTGAAATAGTATTTACTCCCTGGACGCAATAAAAATTTTCAAAATTTTTCATATCTTTTTCTACCGCAATCCTATGAGGAATATATACGCTTTCATTATCATCAAAAACATATCTTGTATTATAATCTTGCAAATAATCTGGAATATATCCTTTATAACTATTGTATTTTTCTATCTCTTCAAAATGCTTATTAGCTTTGTAAAACCAATTTATATCTTCATCCGTATATCTCTTATCTAAACCTAAACCTTCATCATCGTAAATAAGTGCTAAATCTAATCCAAAATAGTATTGTTTTCTTAAATTAAGTAAATGTTCATAAAATTCTAAACATCTATCTTTTAAAGATGGATTCAACATTAGAGAAAACATAGTATATTTGTTATAATTATTAGAACATTGTATTATCTCTTTTATATGGTTTATATTTGCATATTCTAAATGTATAGAAAAATTTAAATAAAAGTTATTTTTAGAAAATAATTTTGAAAAGAAATCCTTATTTTTATGCCCATTAGAATATAAATAGATATATGCATCTTTATTTTTTAATATGTATTCGACTAATTGAGTAAAATTAGGATGAATGGTAGGCTCCCCCCCCCCCCGAAAACATAAATACATATTTATCTTTTCTTATTTCAAAAATTTTATCAACAGTGTCAATTAATAAAGGTAGTTTAGTAAATTCAATACTTTTTTGAATATGAGGCGCATGGGATATGCAGTAAGAACAATTATAGTTGCAAAAATCCGTTGGAAACCAATGTATAATCATTTGTTTTAAGTCGGTATTTCCATGTTGACAATATTTTTTATTTATCATTTATTAATCTCCATATAGTTTTTCTATTTTTTTTATTATAACCTATTTCATGAAGAATATCAAGCAAAAATAAATCTTAATAATAATCAATTAGCCTCTTTATAACTTATGATAAAATATCTCTTTAATATAAGGATTAAGCCATTCTTTTTCGTCAGATTGAATTCTGTTTCGCATTTCATAATAGTATGGAGCTTTTAATCGAGGTATATCGCCCCAAGTTAAAAATGCATGTTTATTAATGCATGATGGTATATATTTGACAATATTCTTTAACTTTATAGTTTAGGCATCTTAAAATATATTTTTTTAAAAATCTTTGAGTTATATGCGCTATTTTATGATTAGTGTTTTATTACATTCTTACTTACTTAATAAAAGATATTTTATAGATATTGCCGTAATTTTTTTACGGAACAGCTTGACTTTTTTTATCATAATAGCCGATAATATAACTAATATATTTTGAGATTTTTAATAATGCTTAAATCAATTACGGTGGGTAATTTCAGAGCTTTTAGCGAAAAAGTTACGCTTGATTTTTCAGAAGTTGGTAAATACGATTTTAATACGGAAGCAATAAAAAATGGGCTTGTAAAAACAGCAATAATGTATGGTAAAAACGCTGGCGGTAAATCATCAATTGCGTATGCAATATTTGATATAGTTTCAAATTTGACAGATAAATTTATGGGCATATCGCATGATGAAAATTATAAAAATGCATTTAATATGGAACAGCCAGTTACATTTGAATATAATTTTAAATTTAGAGATAAAGAAGTTAAATATATATATATGAAAAGTCAGATTTCGAGACATTCTTGTCAGAATCATTATCAATAGACGATAAAATTGTAATTAATTATTATAAAGATGATTTGAACACTGCTTTTGAGGTTTATTTGAAAGGAACAGAAAATTTGCAAAAGGATTTGAAAGAATCTAAAATTTCAGCCGTTAAGTGGGTTAATAGGAATAGCGTTCTTAAAAATACGGAAGAGAACAAAATTTTTAAAGAATTCATTAGTTTTGTGTATAGGATGTTACTTTTTTGGTCGCTTTAATATAGGCCTTTTGTAGAATATGTCACAGATAGACAAATTCTTATTAATGAAATTATAAAACTTGTACATTTTGAAGATTTTAACTCTTTTTTTAAGGAAGCTGGTATAGAGGATGAATTTGACTATCAGATAATCAATGAAAAAACACAACTTTTAGTAAAATATGGAGATAAAACTTTACCATTTGGAAGAGTAAAATCATCTGGTATGAGTTCGCTTCTGCTTGTATATTTTTGGTTGCAAGATTTACTTATTAATAAGAATAATGATAAAAGTCCGTCTTTTATATGTATTGACGAATTTGACGCTTTTTATCATTTTGAGCTTTCTCGTTTTATTATAGAAAAATTAAAAAAATGCAACTGCCAAGTTTTACTTACTACGCATAATACCGCTTTGCTAACAAACGATATTTTGCGTCCAGACTGCTATTATATATGCTCTAAAAAAGAAATTGTAAATGTAAACAATGCAACAGAAAAAGAACTTAGACAAGGACATAATCTTGAAAAACTGTATCGGGGTGGAACATTTGGTTTATAAAAATGAGAAGATTCTCTTTATTTTTTAGGGTAAAAAAATAGAACCATATATAATGCAAATAATAAAAGAGTTATATTTCAAAGATGATAAATATATTTTTATTTCGTATTGTAGTAATATACAATCTCTTTTTAATGAGTTAAATAAAGATGACGATTTAGATTTGGTAGGATTATTAAAAGAAAAAGAAAGAGAATATTTTAAAAAAAAGAAGAAAAAACATTCAAAACTTGAAAAAAAATTAGAAAAATGCAATCGTGATGAATTTTCGGAAATATATCTCTTCTTCGACTATGATATAAAAAAGCCTGATAAATATAATAAAGACAGTTTGGAAACTCAAAATGAAAAAATAAAAGAAATGTTAGAATTATTTGACGATGAAACGGGAAATGGCAAACTATATATAAATTACCCTATGGTTGAATCAATTAGATATTTTAAAAAAGAATTGCCAGATGAAAATTACTATACTTATACTATAAATTTATTTATTGGAAAAGAGTTTATAAAGAAAGGCTCATAATTTTTCGCATTATAAAAACTTGGACTTTATTACAAGTAAAGATAAAAATCAACAATCAAATTGGAAACATATAATAGATTTAAATATTAAAAAAGCAAATCATATTTGTTCGGACTTAAATGAATTACCAAGTAAAAAAATATCTATAAACCAACAAGAAATTTTTAAAAATCAGTTATCAAAATATGTTTCTAAAAATAAAATAGCAATTTTAAACAGTTTTCCGTTATTTTTATATGAATATTTTCCTATCAATTATTTTAAATAAAAAATAATAATTTTTTGAGCAATTAGAAAAAGCGATTAAAAGAAAAGATATTATAAGCGTTAATCATAGAATTACGGCGATATTGTCATCATACTTCGATATTTTATTTGCATTAAATAAAGAACTTCATCCAGGCGAAAAGAAGTTAATTAAATACGCTCATAAATTATGCAAGTCGCTTCCTAAAAATTTTGACAACGATATTGAAAATATAATTAATAGCAAATTAAACAAAAATATTTTAGATAATGTCGATAAATTAATTGAAAATCTTAAAAAAATTATTTAATTTATTTTATTAATTCGCTCGCTTTTTTGAATCTATTTTTCATTTCAGTCCAATTTTTTTCTTTCAAAATATCTCTCGAACATAACCATGAACCTCCGCATGCAAATACATTTGGCTGTTTTAAATATTCTAAAACATTATTTATACTTACTCCGCCTAAAGGCATAAATTTAACTCCCGTATGAGAGTAAACCGCTCCGACTCCTTTAAGCCATTCTATTCCTCCGAAAACTCCTGCGTGAAAAAACTTCAAATATTTATGTCCGTAAGAAAGGCATTGCTCTATTTCAGAAGGCGTGGCGACTCCAGGTATATAATCGTAACTTTTATTTTTAGCGTATTCCAGCATATTAGGTTGAAATCCAGGACTTATTATAATATTCGTTCCCAAGTCTAATATTTTATCTACTTGTTCTTTAGATATTACCGTAGCCGCCGCTCTTGGCAAATCAGGATAATATTTAGAAAGAATTTCAAGAGCCTTATAAGAATATTCCGTTCTCATTGTAAGCTCGATTGCAGGCAAATATTCGCTTGACAAATCGGCTATATTTCTTATTTCTTCTTCCGTTTCAACTACGGCAACGGGAATTATTTTTGTGGATATATATTTTTTGAACATAAATTTAACTCCTTTTTAGACATTATATTAATTATTTTATAATATTATTCCATCTCTAAAAATTGATATTTCTCTATATCCGTTTTTTTCATTTTTTGTTTGTATTTTACCAGAAGCGACATTTATTACAAGCTCAAATAATTCGTTTACTATATCGTTAACGGGCATATTTTCCAATATTCTTCCAGCGTTAAAATCTATCCAGTTATTTTTCTTTTTGTATATATTTGAGTTTGAAGATATTTTCAATGTCGGAACTATAGAGCCGAAAGGAGTTCCTCTTCCCGTAGTAAATAATATAATATTTGTGCCGCTTGCAGTTAAATTTGTGCATGAAACTTGGTCGTTTCCAGAGCCTTTTAAAATATTAAGTCCGTTTTTAGAAATATATTCTCCATAATCTAAAATATCTTCTATAGTAGAAGTTCCGCCTTTTTGAACGCAACCTAAAGATTTTTCTTCAAGCGTAGATATTCCACCTTTTTTATTCCAGGAGACGGATTTTCGTATATTGTCGCTCCATATTTTTTAAAATAATTTTTATAATCGTTAATAAGACTAACCAATTCGTTAAATATTTTTTTATTTGCCGCTCTCGACATAAGTATTGTTTCCGCTCCAAACATTTCTGGAGTTTCCGTTAATATTGAACTACCACCATTATTTATAAAAATATTATTTAATTTACCACATACTACATTTGCCGTTATACCAGAAAAAGCGTCACTTCCGCCGCATTTAAATCCTATAGTCAAATATTTTATAGGGATTTTTTCTCTATTAAAAGAAGAAGCGTATTTTGTAAGCTCGTCTAAATATTTCATGCCTTCTTCATATTCGTCTTCAACATCTTGAGTTATTAAAAATCTTATTTTATTTTCGTCTATTCCTTTAAGAAAAGGTTTAAATACATCCAAATTATTATTTTCGCATCCAAGACTTACTATTAAAACTCCTCCAGCATTAGGATTTTTTATTATTCCCGATAATAATTTTTGGGTAATAATTTGGTCATCTCCAGTTTGACTGCATCCCATATTATGAGTATAAGCGAATATTCCATCGCATCTGTCTCCAAATTTTTTTGAAGCCATATTTTCAAGCGTCTTTACGGTATTATTTACGCATCCAACGGTTGGTATAATCCAAACTTCGTTTCTTGTTCCTACTTTTCCATCGACTCTTTTATATCCGTCAAAAAATATATTGTCGTCAGTTTTAATATTATTTTTTGTATTAATCGGATTATATTGATATTCTATTATATCGTTAAGATTTGTATGCAAATTATGAGTATGGACATGTTCGCCTTCTTTTATATCATTTTTAGCATAACCTATAGGAAAACCATATTTAATAATATTTTCTCCTTTTGAAATATTTTTTAAAGCTACTTTATGCCCAAAAGGAATATCATTTAAAATTATAATGCCGTTATGCGTTTCTCCCGATTTTATTTCATGCAATGCAACCGCAACATTATCTTTTTCGTTTATTGTTATTAAAGAAATATCTTTCATATATTAGTCCCGTTAATTAAGAATTTCAGATAATACTTTTTTTATATTTTTCAATTTTGCAAATATTTTTAAATACATTTTCTTCGAGATATTTAATTTCTGTAAGGTTAAAACTGTTCCATAATTCTTTTTTTGATAAAATTTTATGAGTCAAGGATTCTATATTCCCGCTATTCCATTCAAAGTTTAATAAAGAGAAAAAATTAATATTTTCTTTAGTATCTCTTATTTTATATTTTTCTTTGCTTTCTCGCTCTCCGATAAAATCTCCGTTTACAAATTCACCTTTGTAAAATCTTATAAAAGACGCTAAAGAAAAAGACAATAATTTTGGGTATTCGTTTTTTATTTTAATATAATCCAATATTGTAGGCAAACATCTTGCTGCAAATTTTGAACATGAGTTTAAAGATATATCAAGTAAATAATGTTTTAAATAAGGATTTTCAAATCTTTCAATTACATTATTAGCAAAATTAATGGCGTCTTTATTATATTCAAGAGTTAATAATATTTCATCTTGCAATAATCTTTTTACATATTCTCTAAATATATTATCTTTCATAAAATCTAAAACAATATCAAATCCGCATAGATAAGCGGGCAACGATACCGAAGTATGAATTCCGTTTAATATTCTCACTTTCATTTTCTTGTAAGGTTTTACATCGTTTGTCCATATAATATTATCGTTTTCTATAGGAAAAAATTTTTTAAATTCGGTTTTCGCTTCTATAACAAATAAATAAAAAGGCTCCGCTACAGTCATGAATTTATCTTCGTATCCAAGTTTTTCTTCAAATTTATTAATCTCGTCTTTAGGATATCCCGTAACTATTCTATCAACCAGAGTATTTGCTATGCATACAAAATTGTTAATCCAATCTATAAATTCAGAATCTAATTTCCAAAGTTCAATATATTTTAAAATTATCTCTTTTAATTTATCTCCGTTATCGTCAATCAATTCCAAAGGCATTATTAGTAATTTAGCTTTTTCTTTATTTCCTATGGTTTTAAATCTTTCATAAAGTCTCTCGTTATCGATTGACGAAAGTCTTAACATAATCTCTCCAAATCCTACTATATAAGACATAAATATCTCCTTAAATAATATATTATTTATTGATATACTACTATTTTAGTAAATTAATTAATATTTGTCAAATAAAAATATTTATTATTAGATTATTGAATTTATAAAAACTTAATGATAAAATATATAGCAAATTATTATTAATAGTATTATTTAAATTATAGTTTTTTAAGATTTTTTAAGGAGAATAAAATGAAATTAATTCCAAATTCTAATAAATATAAAGAATTTTCTAAAGGACTTTATGAACCTCGTTTTGAACATGACGCTTGCGGAATTGGAGCGATTGCGAATATTAAAGGAATTGCAAGCCATAAAATAATTTGCGATGCTTTGGAAATTTTAATGCAACTTGAACATAGAGGCGGAACGGGAAGCGAAGAAAATACGGGCGATGGAGCGGGAATACTTATACAAATTCCTCATGATTTTTTTTCTACTCAAGAGCTTGATTTTGAACTTCCTAAAAAAGGAGATTATGCCGTAGCTTTTATATTTTTATCTCCTAATTCTGAAGCTAAAGAAAAAGGAAAAAAAATATTTTTAGAAGGATTAAAAGAAAAAGGATTAGAATTTTTAGGCTTTAGAGAAGTTCCCGTAAACTCAAGCGATATAGGAAAAACCGCGCTTAAAGCTATGCCATATTTTTTGCAGGCTTTCGTAAAAAAGCCTAAAAATATTAAAGCGGGATTAGATTTTGAAAGAATTATTTATTCGGCTAGAAGAATAATTGAAAAAAAAGCTTCAAATGTCAGCAAGTTTTATATTTGTTCTTTTTCTTCTCGAACTATAGTTTATAAAGGAATGTTAATTTCGACTCAATTAAGCGATTTCTATATTGATTTTAAAGATATAAATATGAAGTCGGCTATAGCTTTAGTTCATTCAAGATTTTCAACGAATACTTTTCCAAGTTGGGAACGCGCTCATCCAAATCGCTATATGATTCATAACGGAGAGATAAATACGATTAGAGGAAATGTTGATTCTATAATAGCAAGAGAAGGACTTTTTAAGAGCGATTATTTTGAAGACTTAAAAGAAATTTTTCCCGTAATAGCAAACGAAAGCAGCGATTCGGCAATGTTTGACAATACTTTGGAATTTTTAGCTTTAAATGGCAGAAGTCTTGAAGAGGCTTTTATGATGATGATACCCGAACCTTGGCATAGAAATAAAAATATGCATCCTAAAAAAAGAGCGTTTTACGAATATAACTCAACTTTAATGGAGCCTTGGGACGGACCCGCCGCTATAATATTTACTGACGGCGAAGTTATGGGAGCGAGTCTTGATAGAAACGGTTTTCGTCCTTCAAGATATTATATTACCAACGATGATTTTTTAATTTTATCTTCCGAAACGGGAGCTTTAAAAATAGACGAAAGTAGAATTAAAGCAAAAAAGAGATTGGAGCCTGGAAAACTTTTGCTTGTCGACACTAAAAAAGGAAAATTAATTTCAGACGAAGAGATTAAACTTCATTATGCCAACGCT
This sequence comes from Brachyspira aalborgi, assembly GCF_008016455.1. Classification (NCBI taxonomy): domain Bacteria; kingdom Pseudomonadati; phylum Spirochaetota; class Spirochaetia; order Brachyspirales; family Brachyspiraceae; genus Brachyspira; species Brachyspira aalborgi. The sequence continues at coordinate 1,377,250 of NZ_SAXU01000001.1, forward strand.
AAACCTTACGATAAATGGCTTAAAAATATGGTTCACTTGGAAGAAGTTTCAAGCAAAGGTTATAAACATAATTTTTTAGACGAAAAAGAAATTTTATGCCTTCAAAGAGTTTTTGCTTGGAATTATGACGAATTAAAATTAAGCGTTGAGGCTATGGCTTCAAACGGAAAGGAAATTTTAGCGGCTATGGGAGTCGATACGCCTTTAGCGGTTTTAAGCGAAAGTTATCAGCCTTTATTTAATTATTTCAAACAACTTTTTGCTCAAGTTACAAATCCGCCTCTCGATGCAATAAGAGAAGAGATAATAACTTCTACAAGAGTTTATTTGGGAAGCGAAGGAAATTTATTAAAACCAAATGCCAATAATTGTAAAAGAGTAGAACTTCATTATCCGATTATATCTAATGAAGAATTATATAAAATCAGAAATCTTAAAAATTTTAAAGTTAAGGAATTTTCTATTCTTTTTGAGGACGATAAAAAAACTTTAGAAGAGGCTTTAGAAGAGCTTTTTAAAAATGTTGAAAACGAAATTGAAAAAGGCGCTTCGATAATAATTTTAAGCGATATTGGAGTAAACGAAAAAAAATGTTATATTCCTTCTTTTATCGCCGTTGCAGGATTGCATAATCATTTGATTAGAAAAAACTTAAGAACGCATGCGAGTATAGTTATAAATACGGGAGAGGCGAGAGAGATTCATCATTTTGCATGTTTGCTTGGCTATGGAGCTACTGCAATTTGTCCTTATCTTGTTTACGAAAGCATTAACGATTTAATAAGAAAAGACGCTATAAAACTTGACTATAAAAAGGCAGAACAGAATTTCATAAAAGCAAGCATAGGCGGAATAGTAAAAATCGCTTCAAAAATGGGAATTTCCACTTTGCAAAGTTATAACGGAGCACAAATTTTTGAATGTTTAGGTTTGAGTAAAAAACTTGTAGATAAATATTTTTCAGACACAATAACTAGAATCGAAGGAATATACATTGAAGATATTAACGAAGAGCTTATTAATTTGCATAAAAAAACTTTTTCAAAACAAATAAGCGCTCTTGAGCCTAAAGGAATTCATGGATATAGAAGCGGAAGAGAAGAGCATATAATCGACCCTCTTGTAATATTTCATTTGCAGGAAGCTTGCAAACTTAAAGATTATAAATTATTTAAAAAATATTCTTCTTTAGTCGACAGTAAAATAATAAAATTAAGAGATTTAATGGAGTTTGACACAAGCGAAGCTATAAATATTGAAAGAGTAGAATCTGTAGAAAATATAATAAAAAGATTCAAAACGGGAGCTATGAGTTATGGCTCAATATCTAAAGAAGCTCATGAATGTATAGCAATAGCAATGAATAGACTCGGCGCAAAATCAAATTCGGGCGAAGGCGGAGAAGACGAAGAGAGATTTAAAATAGACGAAAACGGAGATAATAAATGTTCGGCTATAAAACAGGTTGCATCGGGAAGATTTGGAGTCGATATTAATTATTTGGTAAACGCTAAAGAAATTCAAATTAAAGTAGCACAAGGAGCTAAACCTGGAGAAGGCGGACAACTTATGGGTTTTAAAGTTTATCCTTGGATTGCAAAGGCAAGAAATTCTACGCCAGGAGTTACTCTTATATCGCCGCCGCCGCATCATGATATTTATTCGATTGAAGATTTGGCTCAATTAATTTACGATTTAAAAAATGCTAATAATAAAGCGAGAATATCTGTAAAACTTGTAAGCGAGGTTGGAGTAGGAACTATTGCGGCGGGAGTCGCTAAAGCTGGAGCAAATTGTATATTAATATCGGGTTATGACGGCGGAACGGGAGCGAGTCCGAGAACTTCAATACCAAATGCGGGAATGCCTTGGGAATTGGGACTTGCAGAAACTCATCAAACTTTAATTTTAAATAATTTAAGAGATAGAGTGAGAATAGAAACGGATGGAAAACTTATGACGGGAAGAGATTTGGCAATAGCGGCGCTTTTAGGAGCTGAAGAATTCGGATTTGCAACCGCTCCTCTTATGGCAATAGGTTGCACGATGATGAGAGTTTGTCATCTTAATACTTGTCCTTTTGGAATAGCGACTCAAGATACTACTTTAAGAGATAGATTTAAAGGTTCGCCTGAAAGAGTTGAAAATTTTATGCTTTTTGTAGCCGAAGAATTAAGAGAATATATGGCTAAACTTGGTTTTGAAAAATTGGACGATATGATTGGAAGAACGGATAAACTTTATCAAAAAAGAGATATTAAAGGAAAAGCCGCAAAAGTAAATTTGGATAGGATATTAAAATCGCTTCCGACTTATAATAAGACGGCGGAACATTTTAAAGATTTTAAAGACAATAAACTTGAAAAAACTATGGATTATAGAATATTGATTCCTCTTTGTCAAAACGCTCTTAAAAAAGGAAAAAATATTAAATTAAGTCTTGAAGTTAATAATCAAAGCAGGGCTTTTGCAACTATGCTTTCAAGCGAGATTACGAGAGATTACGGAAAAAATGCCCTTAAAGAAGATTGCATTCAAATTACGGCAACGGGAAACGCTGGAAACAGTTTCGGCGCTTTTTTATGCAAAGGAATAAAACTTGAAATTATAGGCGACACAAACGATTATTTGGGAAAAGGTTTAAGCGGCGGAAAAATAATAGCTAAAATTCCAACAACCGCGAAATTCAAAGCCGAAGAAAATATTATTTCGGGAAATGCATGTTTATACGGAGCTACAAGCGGAGAGGTTTATTTAGACGGAATAGCGGGAGAGAGATTTTGCGTTCGTAATTCTGGAGCTAAAGCCGTTGTTTTGGGAACGGGAGTTCATGGCTGCGAATATATGACGGGAGGATTGGTTGCAGTTTTGGGAGATATAGGCATGAATTTTGCAGCGGGAATGAGCGGAGGAGTCGCTTATATTTACGGAAGGCATAACGAGATAAATGTAAATTTGGAACTTGTCGATATTTTGGAATTAAGCAAAGAAGATGAAAACGAACTTAAGGCATTGATAAAAGAACATATAGATTTTACGGGTTCAAAAAGAGCGATAGAAATTTTAGCGAAATTCAAAGCGAAAAACTTTTTTAAGATTATGCCGAGAGATTATAAGAATATGCTTAATATGATAGAATCCTGCAAGGGAGAAGAAAATCCCGAGCTTGCTGCATTTTTGAAATTAAGCGAAAGTATGAAGTAAAAAATTGAAAATATAAAAAATTAAAGTAAAATATAAAAATAGAATTATAAAGTTTTAAGGAGTAAAAATGTCAGGATTTCAATCACCAATAACTATTGACGAGGCAATGAAACGCATAAAAAATAACGAATACTTGCTTCCAGCATTTCAAAGAGGATATGCTTGGGGCGAAGAAAATGCCAAAAAAGGAGCAGAAAAAATTGAGTTGCTTTTTGATTCTTTAATGAAAGACTATCCAATAAATTCAATGCTTTTTTGGAAAGTTAAAGATGAGAGCAAAACAGCTTGGAAATTTTATAGTTTTTTAGACTATTTTAGGGAACGGTATCATAGACGAAATGATTTATTTGATACAAAAGGGCATAAAGATTTTTATGCAATTTTAGATGGACAGCAACGACTTACTTCATTGTATTTAGCTTTACATAGTCGGTATGAGATTCGTAAACAAAGAAGTAGAATGGAAGATAACGATAAATATTTTGAAATTTGTCATTTTTACTTCAACCTTACACAAAATCAACCATTACCAGAAGATGCAGATATAGAATATCAGTTTAAATGGCTTGATAAAAATATAACAGATGAAAAGACTATATACATAGATAAATACAATCAAAAATGGTTCAAAATAGGAGATTTTTATAAATACGCATCAAGTAGAGTAAGAAGTATATCTAAAGAATATGATTTAGAAGAGAGAGAAGAAGAAAGACTCGATTTGCTACATCAAAAAATATTTGATAGGCATTTTATTAATTTTTATTTAGAGGAGGAACAAAATCCAGATAAAGCCGTCCATATTTTTATACGCACGAATTCTACGGGAGCTAAATTAGATTTTTCTGATGTTTTATTTAGTATTGCTATTGCTAATTGGAAAAAACTTGATGCAAGGACAGAAATCAATAATTTAATAGATTTTATTGGTCAACAATTTTCTTTTACTATTAGTAAAGACTTAATACTTAAAGGTTTTTTATATCTTTTTCATAGTAATATAAAATTTCAAATTAATAGTTTTGATAAAAATTTTATAGAGTATATTGAACAAAGGTGGGATAGTATTAAAAATTGTTTTATTGAAACTTTTAGATTATTAAAGAATTTTGGTTTAGACACTAAAACTTTATCGTCACACAATGCTATCTTACCAATATTATATTTCATTTACCACAAAAATCTAACAGAACATATTGTTGATTCTGTATCTCAAAAAGAAAATAGAGAGTTAATAAAAAAATGGCTTTTAAGGGCATTGCTTTTAAGAGCTTTTAAAGCTAGTGTAGATGCAGTGCTAACAAATATGCGAAAAGCTTTTATAAAAAATTTTAAACAAGATAATAAAAAATATTTTGACGAAAATATTGATATATTCCCACTTAAAAAAATTGAAAAAGAAGGAAAATATAGCCAAAGCATTAATGAAGAATTTTTAGAGGATAAAATGTGGTATCGTAAAAATAGTTCTGAAGCTTTTGCAATCCTTTCATTTTTGTATCCAGATTTAGATTATAAAAATAATAATTTTCATAAAGACCATTTACATGCTGAAATTTTATATGAAAAGTATGAAAAAATAGGTAAGGCAAAGAAATTAAAAGACCCAAATTATGATTATTGGGATTTTGAAGTATATGATACTATACCAAATTTACAAATGCTTGATGCAAATGAAAATAAAGCTAAACAACATAAGCCATTAGAACAATGGGTAAAAGAAAATTGTAAAAATGAAAGTGATAGAAAAGAATTTTTGAAACGGCATTTAATACCAGATATTGATTTATCATTAGAAAACTTTGATAATTTTTATGAGTTAAGAAAAAAATTATTAATAGATAAACTAAAGAAAATTTTAAATTAAGGAGTGAAAAATGGGAAACCCGAGAGGATTTTTAGATTTTCAAAGAGTGGAATTAATAAAACTCGAACCAGAAGAGAGAATAAAAAATTATAGAGAGTTTAGCGAATTGCCAAGCAAAAAAGAACAGGAAAGGCAGGGCGGAAGATGTATGAATTGCGGAGTGCCTTTTTGTCAAGTTGGAAAAATTGAACAGAAAAAAGAAATCGGTTGTCCGCTTAAAAACCTTATCCCAGAATGGAACGATTTAATATATAAAGGACTTTGGGAAGAAGCCTATAGAAGATTAAGCTTAACAAATCCGTTTCCAGAATTTACGGGAAGAGTTTGTCCAGCTCCTTGCGAAGATAGTTGCGTTTGCGCCATAAACGGAAAAAGCGTGACGATAAAAAATAACGAACTTGCAATAATAGAAAACGCTTATAAAGAAAATTTGATAGAGCCTATAAAACCGTTAAAGAAAAAAAATAAAAAAGTGGCAATTATAGGAAGCGGTCCTGCGGGGCTTTCATGCGCTTATAGTTTGAATATCGCAGGTTATGATGTAGAAGTTTTTGAAAGAAGCGACAGAGCGGGAGGACTTTTGATTTATGGAATTCCCGATATGAAGCTTGATAAAAATATTTTAAAAAGAACTTTAGACAATCTTGAAAAAAGCGGAATAAAATTTAACACTAATCAAAATATTAACTCTAAAGCGAAAGCTCAAAAATTAGCCGAAAAATTTGACGCTATAGTTTTATCGACAGGAGCGAGCGAACCTAAAGATTTGAAAATCGAAGGAAGAGACTTAAAAGGCATAATGTTTGCAGTTGACTTTTTAACTAAAAATACAAAAAGTTTATTTGAAAAAGGTTGCGCAGATGAGATTGCAAAAGATAAAGATGTTTTGATTATAGGAAGCGGAGATACTAGCGTCGATTGCGCCGCCGTTGCCGTTCGTCAAGGAGCAAAAAGTATAACTCGTTTTGAGAGAAGCGCAAAAAGGTCTTTGACAAGATTAAAAAATAATCCTTGGCCTTTGAAAGCGGATATTTTTAAAACAGATTACGGTTTGGAAGAGGCGATTTTTAAATATGGAAAGGACCCGAGAGATTACGAAAAACTTACTAAAAAATTTATTGGAAAAAACGGAAAAGTCGAAGGCGTTATTGCAAGAGATTTAAAAAAAGTTATGGTTGACGGAAAACTTATAAACGAAGAAATTAAAGGAAGCGATAAATTTTATAAAGCGGATTTAATTCTTTTGGCAATGGGTTTTGAAGGAAGCGAAAACAACTTAAAAGAAATTTTTGAAATAAAATTTGACGAAAAAAATAATATTAAGGATTCAAATTTTAGAGCGAAAGAGAAAATATTCGCCTGCGGAGACGCGAGAATCGGACAAAGTTTAGTAGTTTGGGCTATTGAGGACGGGAAAAAATGCGCTGAAGCTGTTGATGAGGTTTTAAGTTTGAATAATAAAGTATTGAAAAATATTATATAAAATGATATAATTTATAAATTAATTAAAACATAATTTTTTAATGAAAAATTTTATAAAAATTAAGGAATACAAATTATGAACGCATTGGTAACTTTGGGAATAGTAATTTATTCTATAGTATGCATACTACTTATTTTATTAATCATAATACAAGGCGGAAAAGCTGAAGGATTATTTTCAAGCGCTCAAGCTAATGTATTGGGAAGCCAAAGAGGAGACGCTTTAACTAAAGCTACAAGAGTTTTAGCGGCTGTTTTTATACTTGGAGCTTTATTTATATCTATGGCAATAAGCGCTCAAAAAACGGCTTTTGAAAATGTATCTAAAACTACTAATACAACGCCTTTAACCGCTCCAGAAGAAAATTTGGAAAATACTAACGATACGACTTCAAATTAAATTTAAGTTTCAATTAAAATAGATTGTTTCGAGTATTGTATATTTAAAAAAATAGTTTTGTAAAAATAAAAATTATTTCTTTAATTTGCTTATATTTATATTATTCGTAAAAATTAAATTGTCATCCAAATTTAAAACAATTTCAAGTTTATTTGCATTATTCCAATGATTTTTATCAAATTGAATTTTAAAACCTATTCTCTGCTCGTTTGGAAAAGAAATATTATAAAAATTATTGTTTCCGTTAAATACTAATTTTTTATTTTTATATAATGAAAACAAAACTTTTAAATTATATATCTTATTATCGTTTGTATAATTTATGTTTTTTAATTCTATAGTTGGAACTACAGCATTGCCATAAAAATCTAAATTATTTATTTTAATTTCTATAGGATTATTTCCTCTTCTTAAAGAAGCGAAAAAAGGAATATTATCTAATAAGCCCCATTTCATCATAAAAAATATTATTACAAAAAAAGTGAGAAACGCTCCGTATAAAAACATAAATCTTCTTTTAGCAAAAGGGCTAACTTTCACTTTTGGAATAGGTTTATAAACTCTATGCTCTCTTTTATCTTTATTATAGAATTCTAATTCGGGTCTTTTAGGGTCGTAAACTTCTCTTGGCAATTTTAAATCCTTTTTAATATTTTGCTTGCGTATAAAGTTAAATCTTTTGGCTGAATAGAATCGTTTCCAAATATTTTTGCAGCTTTATTAAAAGCTTTCGACTGAATCATAAGAGATAATTTTGCAGATTCTACAATATTTAATTTTCTTGCAAGAAAAGAGCCTATAAATCCCGCTAAAATATCTCCCATTCCCGCTTTTCCCATAGAAACCGTTGGATTATAATTTATATATATATCGTTATCTTTCATAAAAAAACTAACGGCGTCTTTTAATATAATAGACGCTTTTGTTTTTTCTCTGAATATCGATAAATAATTATAAGGATTTTTCAAAGCTTCAATATGATTTATACCCGTTAATTTTTCAAATTCGTATATATGAGGCGTGAGTATAAAATTTTCTTGCAATTCTTCCAAAGTATTTTGAAACATTAAATATAAAGCATCCGCGTCAATAACTGTAGGAATATTAATCTGTTTTAATATAGAGTTTATAAAAACTTCTGTAGACATATCTCTTCCTATTCCCGAACCTATTACACAAGCATCGCTTTTATTTATATCGTTTGCTATAATAGTATCGTTTTCGGTAAAATATTTTTGATTATCTTCGCCTACTCCTATAATAACAACTTCGGGCATTTGAGGAATAATTATATTTTTGACAATTTCGGCAATTCCTTTTGGAACATATAACCTTATAAATCCAACTCCGCTTCTATAAGCCGCATTAACGGATAAAACTGCAGCGCCTATATAATCCGAACTGCCCGCAACTATTGCAAGATTTCCCTGTTCTCTTTTGCTAAAAAAAGCGTTTCTTTTTATTTTTATTTCTTCTCTTAATTTTTTATCGTTATAATTTATTAATAAAGCTTTATATTCAGAGTTATCGAGTATTTCTTTTGGAAATATAGATTTTATAATAAATAATTTTCCAATATATTCTCTTGTTTCGTATAAAAAGAATATATCTTTCGCGAAACATATAGTATAAGTTTCATGAGCCTTAAAGCATGTATTTATATTTTCAAAATCGTTTATTTTAGAAGATAATCCCGAAGGAATATCAATTGCTATTCTTATAATATTTAAAGAGTTCAATTTATCTATTAATAATTTTTCTATTCCGTCTAAAGCCCTATTTCCTCCCGTGCCAAATAAAGAATCTACGGCAATATCTCCTTCTTCAATATTTTCTAATATTTCAAATACTTTCTCTTCGCTTCCCAAATAAACAATATCAATTCCCATATTTTTTAAAATATTAAAATTAATATATGTATCTTTATTTACTCTGTCAATATTTCCCGTTAAATAAACTTTTACATTATAGCCGTTTTTTATTAAATATCTCGCTATTGCAAGTCCGTCTCCGCCGTTTCCTCCGACTGACGAAAATATATGAACGCGTTTATTATACAAGGCTTTTCTATGTCTTTTAATAAGAAAATAAAATATTTCGCTTGCGACATGCTCCATAAGAAGAATCGAAGGAATTTTTTCAGTTGTTTTTTTATCGATATTTATTAATTCCTCTACGGTTACGACTTTCATATATAATCCTAATATTTTATTATTTTACAACCGCCATAAAAGACGAAATTATACTTCCGTTTAATTTATTATATTTTGAAATTTGAGAATATAAATTTACTATTCTGCCATTTTGAGCCAATATATTTGAATAAACTCCGCTCGGTATAAGAGGCGCATTAGTAGTAAATACATTTTTATCGTAATAATAAGATAATTTTAAAGACCATAATGCATGCCCGTTCTTTTTGGCGCTAATAAAATTCGGATATAATATTATAAACGATTTTGATAAAGTATTATAAAAATATTTAATATCTTCTATGCTATTAGTATTATTTTTTGGCGATATCATACTTTCTGGAAGTTTTTTATAACTAATAGAACTTCCCTTTTTAATAACGGCGTCTACTTTATATTTTTGATTATTATAAGCGTATATTAAAGGCCAGTATGTGACATCGTTATATAATTCTTTTGATAAATCCCAATAATACATATTTGAAGCTAATTTATAAGAAAATAAATCTTTTGAATCTATATAACTAAAATATTCGTTGACTATATTATATAAATTTTTATCGTCTATATTATAAGTTAATCCTTCGTTAAAATTAGGATAATTTATAAAAGATATTACTACAAATGCTACAACGACTATAAACGCTGCAGCGATTAAAATTGGGTAAGGATTTGTATTTTTCTTTTTTCTTATAGTTATTCTATCTCTAGTTATTTTATTGTTAGTTATTTTTTTATCTATTTTTTCTACTTCATTTATACTGCTTATTTTATTTACGACTCTTTGAGTATTTCTATTTTCAAAAAACTCTTTCTCAAAATGATTTATATCTTGAGATTCTTGCTCTTTATATTCTTTAATTGATTTGTATTTTTCTTCTTTATTTTTCAAACTATTTTTATTAGAATATAATTCGTCTAATTCTTTAGATATATTATCTATAATTTTATCTATATTAAATCTCTTATCTACAAAATATAATAATACTTCGTCCGCTTCAAATTTTATATGTCCATCGCTATAAAAGAAAGTTCCGAAATATTCTATATATACTCTCTCTCCGTTGTCAACAATATGCCTTATAGATTCTAATATAGTTTCGTAAACTTGTATTTTTCTATCGTTATTTGAAATATCTTTTATAGATTCGTCAAAAGCTATATCATGACTTCTGAAAATTAATTTGCAATTATTAACGAATATATAACCTATATCATATATATAAAATACATTGTCGTTTATAATTGAAAGAATAATATTTTTAAATAATTCGTTTACCAAAGATATAACTTCAAATTTGCTTTTCTTAAATCTGCTTGATAATCTTCTTGTTAAAGCGGTGGAAGTTATTTTATTTAATTTATCGTTTTGCTCTTCGACTAAATAGCTTAAATTATCCGAACATTCAAAATTAATATATCCGTCTTTATAATAGAAAGTTCCAAAATCTTCTATATATATTATTTCCGCATTGTCTATAATATGTCTCATAGTTTCAAATACGGCTTCATAATAAGATTTTTGTCCGTAATATTTGCCGACTATATTTTCTAAAGAAACATCGAATGCGATATCGGCGTTTCTAAAAATAACATTGGAGTTTTTATCCGAATAAATATATCCCAAGTCGTATATATAAAATACTTTTCCATCGACAATAAATTGGGCTATTCTTGAAAATATATATTTTATAGAATCGTTAATTTCTTCTTCCGATTTTCTAAATCTGTTTGATAATCTATCTATCAAAGTATTATTGCTAAACATCGCTACCCCTTAACTTTTAGAATAAGATTTGATATAATAAAAACCTAATCTTTAGAATTAGGTTTTTATCTTTAAACTTATAGATATTCTTTTAGCCATTCTTTTAATTGGCTTTCATTTTTCATGCCTTCGGCTCTTTTCAAAACTTCTCCTTTCTTAAAAACTATCAATGTAGGAATCGATTGAACTCCGTATTTGGCTGCAATCTCTTCGGCTTCGTCTACATTAACCGCTCCGAAATTCATTTTGCTAGAATATTCGTCAGCAACCTTATGCAATACAGGAGTTTGCATTTTACAAGGTCCGCACCATTCTGCAAAAAAGTCTATTAAAGTAGCCCTATCTTCAGACACTGTAGAGTCAAAAGTTTCGGCATTTAATTGTGATACTGACATATTGTTATCCCCATTTTATAATTTCTTATAGTCTAACTTTTTTTAAATAAAAGTCAATAGATTTTAACCGAATTTATGATTAATTTTTTTATTTTTAATCTATAAAATTATGCATAATTAAATATAAATTTTTATCTAAAATCATATATTTTAAATAATTTTTTATTATTTTTAATTAATAAAAGCGAATAAATAATTTAATTTTTAATTAATTAAATTTAATAAAAATAAAGTATTATAAATAAAATATTAATAATATAAAACTACTTGTTTATAGTTAATTAATATTGACTATTATAAGTTTTTAATATATTCTTAAAATGAAAACCTTATTTTAAAAAGGATTTAAGACATAGTCTTTAAAATATTTTATGAATAAAAAAAATAAATTGCCAGAAATTAACGAAGAAAATGAAAAAGAATATTGGGCGGAATATCAAAAAACTTTATCGCCTCAAATAAGAGAAGCTATCGTTAAAAAATATGCTGGTTTGGTAAGATACGCCGCTAATAGAATAAAAATTAGTTTTAAAAATACAAGAGATATAGAATTTTGCGATTTGGAAGGATACGGTTCTATCGGACTTTTAGAGGCTATAGAAAGATATAATCCGAGTAAAAATATAAAATTTAAATCGTTCGCTCTTTGGAGAATACATGGCTCTATAATAGACGCTCTTAGAGATTTAGATATTTTGCCGCGCTCTATTCGTCAAAAATTAAAGAAAATAGATAAAGCGAGAGAGATACTTGAAAGCAGAATAAAGGGAGATGTTAAGCCTGAAGAAATAGCGAATATGATGGGAATTCCTATAGACGAATATAACGAGCTTATGAGATATAATATAGATTTTGCCGTTACTTCTTTAAGCGAAATTTGGTATCTTGGAGACGATTCGGATGAATTATCTATTATAGACACTTTAAAATCAAGCGATAGAACAAATCCCGAATATATGGCTGAAAGACAAGCCGTTCAAAAAGAAATAGTAAAAGCGATAAAAAAACTTCCCGCAAAAGAACAGGAAATATTAATATTATATTATTATGAAAGACTTACTTTAAAAGAAATAGGAAAAGTATTGGAAATATCGGAAAGTAGAGTATCGCAAATCCACACTAAAGCAATACAAGATTTAAGATATAGTCTTTCTGAAATAAAAAAATCTTTATTATAAAATATTTATTAAACTACTATTTTGTTAAATTAAAAAATTAAGCTTAAAAATATTTTGACAATTCAAATTAATTAACATAATATATTTAAAACTTAATTTATATTTATTCGTCTAAAATATAACGAGGTTTAAATTAAATGAAATCTTTTATAGGTTTGGTTGTAAAAAGACCAATAACCGTGATTATGATAATAATATCCGTTTTGATATTAGGATTGATAAGTTTGTCGCGTCTTTCGATTGATTCTATGCCGAATATGCAAATGCCTTATATAAGCGTTCACACGAGATATAGAAACGCGGGACCAGAAGAGATAGAAAAATCGATTACAAAAATTGTTGAAGGAGCTATTGCAACCGTTAATAATATAAAAAATATAACATCATACTCGAGAGAAAATTCTTCCGATGTAATGGTTGAATTTAATTGGGGAGTTAATTTAAGAGAAGCAAGCGAAGATATAAGAGAGGCTTTGGAGAGAATATACGATTTGCTTCCCGATAATGCAGATAAACCGAATATAAGAAAATTTGCAACTGACGACACTTCATTAATGGAGGTTGCAATTTACGGTTTGGAAGATAAAGCTACTTTATATACAATCGCCGAAAATCAAATCGCTCCTAAAATAAAACAAGCTAAAGGCGTAGCTCAAGCCGAAACGAGAGGAGGATTGAAAAGACAAATTAAAATAGATGTTAATTTGAATAGATTAAAAGCCTATAATATAAATATAAATCAAATATCCGAAGCTCTTTCAAGAGATAATAATAATTTAGTAGGCGGACAGGCAAATCATGGTTTTTATAAATATACAATAAGAACTATGGGCGAGATAGAAAGCATAGACGATATAAAGAATATTGCAGTCGACTTAAAAACGAATACTTATGGAGCTAAAGCGATAGTAAAAATAAAAGATTTAGCTGAAGTTTACGAAGGATACGACAACGAAGTTCATATAGTAAAAATAAACGGAGAAGAATCGGTTTCAATAGCGGTAAATAAAGAATCGGGAGCGAATACGGTTGAAGTTGCAAAAAATGTTAAAAGAAAATTAGAAGAATATAATTTTCCCGAAGGCGTCAATTACGAGATAATGTTTAATAACGCAGACGGAATAAACGATGCCATTAAAGGAGTTTTAACAACGGCTTGGCAAGGCGGATTATTTGCGATTATAATTCTTATGATTTATATGTGGAATTTAAGAAGCGTTTCGGTAATTGCTATTTCTATTCCTCTGTCTATAATAATAACTTTTACTTTAATGTATTTTATGAATATCACTTTAAATGTTATCTCTCTTTCGGGGCTTGTTTTGGGAATTGGAATGATGGTAGATAATTCTATTGTCGTTTTGGAAAATATATTTTATTACAGGAACGAAGGTTATGGAAAATATTCAAGCGCGATAAACGGAGCTTATAAAGTATCTCTTGCAATAAGCGCGTCAACTTTTACTACAATAGCCGTATTTATGCCGTTTTTATATATTGAAGGAATGACAAGTCAAATGTTTAGAGATTTATGCATTACGGTTGCAATATCAATGATAGCTTCTTTACTTGTCGCATTAACTATAGTTCCAATGTTTGGGGCGAGATTGGTAAGCGCTAAAAAATCAAAAATATTTTCTAAATTTGAAATTATAACTAATAAATATATTCATTCAAATATAAGCGGTATTTATAATAAAATATTAATGTTTTCGATAAAAAATAAAAAAACAATATTGATTCCTTCAATTATATTTTCAATAATAATTTTAGCTTTAGGATTAAAATTTATAGGCAAAGAAGGATTTCCAAGAACTGACGAAGGACAATTTATGATTATGGTTACAATGCCTATTGGAACGAAAAGCGAACAAACGGCGTCTTTTGTTTCTCTTATGGAAAAAGATATTAAAGAAATAATTAAAAACGATTTAAAAAGATTTCAATCGAGAATAAGAACGGGAAGCGAATCGAGTTGGGCAAATATAAGAGTTGAACTTAAAAGCAAGAAAAATAGAAAAATAAAAAATATAAACGAATATATAGAAATTATAAGAGATAAACTTCGCGTATATCCATGCACGATAAATATATGGTCTTTAGATTCTATGCGTGGAGATAGAAACAGAGGAGAATTTTTAAGAATAGAATTATTGACGGACGATTTGATTAAAGCTAAAGAGCTTGGAAATAGAGTAGTAAACGCGATTTCAAATATAAGCGGAATACAATATGTTTGGCTTCAAGAAGACGAATCAAATAGAGAATTGCAAATTTTTGTTAATAGAGATATTGCCGCAAAAATGGGGCTTAAAGTAAACGATATTGCAAAAATAATAAATACGAGTTTCGCAGGATACAAGGCTACTACTATAACGCCAAAAAATTCCGATTGGAATGATATTGATGTAACAGTTCAACTTGAGAATTCGGATAAAGTGACGATTGAAGATATTAAAAAAATAAGCGTTCCCGTAAAAGAAGTTTTAATTCCATTATCTTCTATAGCCGATATAGTGAAGAGCTACGGTCCAAATATGATATACAGAAAAGACAGAAAGAGAGTGACAACGGTTTATGCAAATATTTCAGAAAAACCTTTAAACGAAGTTATGGCGGAAATTAAATATAAAATGAATAATCAAATATTTATTCCCGCTGGAATATCTATAAATTACGCGGGAGATTTTGAGGATATGAAAGAGGCTTTTAATCAACTTATTTTAGCTTTAATTTTAGCTTTAGTTTTGGTTTATTCGATTATGGCGAGTCAATTTGAATCTTTTATAGCGCCTTTAATTATAGCTTTAGCCGTTCCTTTTGGACTTGCTGGTTCGTTAATTGCTTTATTTATATCGAAAACTACTTTAAGCGCATATAGCGCGATTGGATGCGTAGTTTTAGTAGGAATAGTAGTAAATAACGGAATCGTTTTAATCGATTATATGAATCAACTTATGAGAGAAAAAAATATAAACGGAGATGAAGCGGCTTTAGAATCTGGCAATAGAAGATTAAGACCTATTCTTATGACTACATTAACTACAATACTTGGAATACTTCCAATGGCTTTGGGTTCGCAGAGCGGAAACGAAATGTATAAACCTTTATCAATAGCTTTGCTCGGCGGACTTTCAATATCGACAATATTTACTTTAATTATAGTTCCTACAATTTACGGCGCTATAAGAAATAAAATTCCTTTGAAAGATTATGATAAAAAAGATTTTGAGAGTAAGAAGGATTTTATTAAATAATAAAAGCGTATATCGATAAAATACCAATATGCGCTTTTATAAAAGTTTAATTATTTTATATTATATTTTTGTATTATTTTATTTTTATATACTTCGGCTTGAGTTCCGTAAATTGCTTGTATTCCGTTGCCTATCCTTAATACTTTTTTAGAATTAAGAGAATTCCAAACTTTATCGTCCGCTACTTTATTAGGGTCTTTAACTGTCACTCTTAATCTTGTGATGCATGAATCTATATTTTCTATATTATCTACTCCGCCTAAAGCCTCTACTATAGAATCTATTATTTTGTCATCGTCAATATTTGATTTTTCTCTTTCGTTATAATCCGCTCTTCTATATAATTTTGCCTCTCCGCCCGCTCGTCCTGGCGTTATAAAATTAAATTTAATTATCAAAAATTTGAATAGGAAATAATAAACTATAGAATATATAGGTCCTAATATTAAAATCCATTGATACGAAGTTTTAGACATTCCTTGCAATAAACCGAAAAAAGTAAAATCTATTAAGCCTCTTGAAAAAGTAACGCCTACGGCAACATTTAACATATACAAAAGCATATATGATAATCCTTCTAAAATCGCATGAATAACATAAAGCAATGGAGCTACAAATAAAAAAGTAAATTCTATAGGTTCTGTAATTCCCGTTAGAAACGAAGTTAAAGCCGCTGATAATAATATGCCTTTTACTTTCTGCTTATTTTCATCATCCGCTACATTATACATAGCCAATGCGGCTGCGGGAAGTCCGAACATCATAGGCAGATAGCCGCCTTGCATAGTTCTTGTCGCTGCCGAACTAAAATGCGCTACTGTCGGGTCGGATAATTGCGCAAAAAATATTCTCTGTCCTCCAGCAATCATTTGTCCGCTCACCTCCATTACTCCGCCTAATTCTGTATACCAGAATAAAGGATAAATTGCATGATGAAGTCCAAATACATTTAACATTCTCATACAAGCTCCGTAAAAGAAAGTTCCTATATATCCCGTAGCCGCAAATAATTCGCCTCCATGAACTATCGCTTTAAATATGCTTGGCCAGATAAAAGGAAATATAGCCGCTAAAGGTATAAAAAATATCATAGTTAAAACGGCAACAAATCTATTCCCGCTAAAAAACGCTAAATAATCGGGCAAAGTTTGATTTGCAAATTTATTTGTTATAAAAGCGGATAATAAACCGCATATAATTCCGCCGAAAACTCCCGTCTGTAAAGTAAATATTCCAAGCTCTCTCGCATATAAAGCCGCTGTTCCAGCCGCTTCTCCCGAACTTAATCCCGAAGCTATTAAAGCGTCTACCGTAGTATTTTCAGGATTATAGCCTTGAAAATTTAATATTACTCCTATAACGGTATGGAATAATAAGAATCCTACAACAGCAGAAAGAGCCGCCGTCTCTTTGCTTTTATCCGCCATTCCTATGGCTATACCGACTGCAAATAAAAGCGGTAAATTTGCAAATACGAAATTACCAGCGTTAAAAAATAGAATCAAAATATAATTTAACGCCGTTCCGCTTTTTAAGAAAGTTAAATTATAAGTTTCTATTAATACTGGACTTGTGAAAGCTCCTCCTACTCCAAGCAATATACCAGCCATTGGCAATATAGCTATCGGAAGCATAAAGGACCTTCCTATTTTTTGTAATACGGCAAATGCATTTTTCATTTTGCCCTCCTTAAATTAATAATTTTTATGCGTTTAATCTATATAGATTCTATCGCCTTAATAAATTTTTCCGCTATTTGTTTAGGTCTAGTTATAGCTCCTCCAACTACTACGGCTAAAGCTCCCATTTGAATCGACTTTTTAGCTTTTTCGGGAGTGTCTAAATTTCCTTCTGCAATTACGGGTATCTTTACCGCTTTCAAAACCTCTTGTAATGTATTTAAAGGATTATCTCCTTTTGTATAATCGGTATATCCGCATAATGTAGTGCCGACTATATCTATTCCTATTTTTTCAGAATAAACCGCTTCATCTACATTAGATATATCGCCCATTACAATTTGATTTGGGTATTTTTCTTTTATATTTTTTACAAAATACTCTAATTCTACATTATCGGGACGCTGTCTTCTTGTAGAATCTATGGCTATAATATCTACGCCTTCTTCCACTAATTCATCAACTTCCTTTATAGTCGGAGTAATATATACATTACAATTTCCATAATTTCTTTTTATTATTCCTATGATAGGCAGATTAGTATTCTTTTTAATCTCTTTTATATCGGATATAGTATTTGCTCTTATTCCTCCAGCGCCAGCTTGAGTGGCTGCTAAAGCCATTTTTCCCATTATAAAAGAACTATATAAAGGTTCGTCTTCTAATGCCTGACATGACACTATGAGTTTTCCTTTTATTTGATTAAAAATTTCTTTCATACCAAAACCTTAATTAATTATTCTACGGTAGAAAATCCGTTTCTTACTTTTGATGTTTTATCCGTAGAAATTAATCCCTGCCTCAAACCGTCTCGCCATACTTTCCAAATATGTCCTCCGTTTACAATTCTTAATTCAACATTGTTTCCTAAATTTTTTAATTCTCTATATATCGATACGGCTCTTTCTTGAAAATCTTCTTTTCCTTCAGAATTTACTAAATTATCATCGTCTCCTATAACAATATAAATTTCAGATTTAAGTTTAGAGGAAACTTTTTTCTTATACGATTCAAGATAATTCGTCCAATATGAATTTCGTATATCTTCTTGAGTGACAGGAGAAACTTCTAAAAATTCATCCGTAAGTTTGTCATAAACGGCAGGACTTAATAAAATTAATCTCCCAAAAAGTTCGGGATTTCTTAAAAAGAAGTTTAAAGAACCGCTTCCTCCCATTGAAAGCCCGCCTATTATAACCCTATCTCTTTCATTTGAAACTTTATAATTTTTAAATATAAACGGAAACAAATCTTTTTCGTAAGCAGTTTGAATTTTTTCTTTACTGTCTATATACCATGTATTTCCTCCGTCAGGCATAATAACTACCATAGGCTCTATAGCTTCCGTTTCATAAATAAGTTCGTCAAAAATAACGGATGCGCTTCCCTGCTGAGGGTCAGTCCAATCTTTTTCATTCCCATACAATCCATGTAGAAGAAAAAATACATTAAAATTTTTATTCTTATTATTATTATAATCTTTGGGAAGATAGATTTTATATTTTATATCTCTGCCAAGCGTTTGAGAATACATTGTTTTTTCTTCAACCTTTCCTCTTGCAAAAACGCAACATGAAATTGATACAAATAGTAATAATATCTTTTTCATATAAACTCCTTGTTAAAGTATTTATAATTAACTCTTAAAGAATAAGAGCAAACTAACTTATCAAATAAAAATATAGAAATGCTTAAAAAATAAACATAATATATTTTAAAAATTAAAGTGTAGTGTAGTGTAGTGTAGTGTAGTGTAGTGTAGTGTAGTGTAGTGTAGTGTAGTGTAGTGTATCGGTTGGTGGTACTTCTATTTTTATTTATAACATTTCTCATATATTAATTATAATAAAATAATTTAATTTTGTCAAGCGTTTTTAATAAAAAATTTAAATAAAAATTTTATTTTTTGTTATTTTCGCCATTTTTTTGTCATTGCAATGGCTTTAACTAGCGACAATCCTAAAGAGACACAGAGCTAAGTCAAGCATAGCCATAAATCAACTAATTCTTAATATAATTTTCCATAAATCTTATAAGTTCTTTTTGATAATTTACATAATTCTTAATATCTTCGTCAGATAAGCATTTTAACATATTTATATCCAAATTTTCTAATCCTTCTATAATTGGTTTTGCAAATTCAATTCCTTTTTTAGTTAAACTTATAAGTCTGTTTCTTTTGTCTTTCGGATTAATTTCTCTTTTTACATAACCTTTTTTTTCAAAATTATCAAGTATCGAGCATACGGTTTGTTTTGGCAAAGCAAGTTTTTCAGCCAAATTATTTTGTATGCATTCTTTACTATTATAAATTATATCCAAAGTAAATAAAGCAATACCGCTTATGCCGTATTGTTTTGCGAATTTATAATAAAATCTATTTGATGCATAAAAAAGATTATACAAAGTTTCTATATATTTTTTGATTTCTTCATTTTTCATTTTTAATCCATAATTTAATTTTACGCTTATTCTATTAAATAATAAATTTAAAATAAAACAAGCTAATTGACGGCAAAAGTTTTTATACTTTCGCCATCATTTTAAAACTTGTATATTAAATATTTTTATAAATCGCTTTATTTAAAATTTTATCGTTATTCGTTTTAAAGAATAATAATAAAAATAAAATCAATAATATAATTTGGACGGTTGGAATTGCAAACCATACTCCATTTAATTTGAAGAATATAGGCAAAATCAATATGCATAAAGGACCTATACATAAAGGTTCGATATAAGTCAAAAGCGTAGAATAAACTCCGTTTCCCGAAGAATAAAAATAAGAAGTTCCTAATCTAACTATCGACTGCATCAAAAATGTAAACGCTATTATTGGCAATGCGAACGATATTATATTATTCGCTTCCTCTGACGCTCCGAAAATAAAACCAAAATTATTTTTAAAAATTAAAACCGCCGAAATAAATAAAGCGCTTAAAATCAAAGAGGCAATAATTCCCTTCTTAAAAACTCTTTTCATTAATTTGTATTCTCCAGCTCCTTTAAAAAAACTAATCATTGGCTGACAGCCTTCCGCTATTCCTTCAAAGAAGAGCAAAGTCGAATTATATATATAATTTGCAACCGAATATGCGGATACTGCAATCTCTCCTCCGTATTTTAAACATTGCAAATTATTTAGTATAACTATAAGAGAAGGCGACATTATCATACCGAAAGGCGATAATCCTATAAATAAAGTTTTCCTGCTCATTTTTAGATTAAACTGTTTCAAGCTAATTTTCGTTCTGCTTTTCTTTCTTATAAAGAGATAATATATTCCGCAAATTGCAACTATTCCTTCGGCTATTATCGTGGCTAGAGCCGCTCCGAACATTCCCAAATTAAAAACCATCATAAATAAATAATCTAATATTATATTCGTTATAAGTCCAGAGCTTACAAAAGCCATAGCATGAATTGTTTTACCTTGATTTCTTATTATTGGCATGCATCCCATTGATATTATTTGAAAGCATCCGCCTAAAATAATTACGGTTATATAAGAGTTTGCTTCTTTAAATATTTCTCCTCTCGCTCCAAGCAAATGTATTATTGGATTTTTCAATATAAATAATATTGTCGTTAATAAAACGCTTGCTATAATCAAATTTAAGAAAGTATTTACTTTAGCTTGATTTGATTTTTCTATCTCTCCCGCTCCAAGATGAATAGACATTATAACCGAGCCTCCCATACCAATCATAGAACCTATAGCGAATAATATGCTTCCTATTGGGTAAATTATATTAATAGCCGCAAGTCCCTTATCTCCTAAAGTATTGCCAACGAAATATCCGTCAACGACCGTGTAAAGTCCGCCTAAAAGAGTTCCTATCATAGCGGGAATGATATACTTGAAGAATGATTTTTGCATCTCTTCAACCGTTCTTGTTTGTTTTACTTGTTTCATAAAATCTCCTTTTATTTAAATTAATTTTTTATATTTATCCGAATTCGGTTAGTATTATTTCGGACTATTTTAACAAATATTTAATTTTTTGTCAATAATTATAATTATAAAAAAATAGATAATTTTTTAATATTTAAAAAACTATATATTTACTTAATAATTATTTAAAAAATTTTTAATATAAATAGTTGACATAGAATTACTTTGTTATATTATATTTAAATATTTAATTAATTAAGGATTTTTTTATGAAAACTATAGACGCTAAAGGAATTCCATGTCCTAAACCTTTAATTTTAACTAAAACCGCATTAATGAATGCAAATATTGGAGACGAGATAGAAGTTCTTATAGACGATGAAGTCGCGTTTCATAATATAACGGATTTTCTTAAAAATAACGGAATAACTTATACAAATGAAGGAATGAATTTCAAAATTAAAAAGAATAAAGATTTATCTTCAAATGAAAACTCTGAAAAATCTTCAGGACCAATAATTGCCGTAGCTGATAAAAAATTTATGGGACATGGAAATGAAGAATTGGGCGAATTATTATTAAAAGCATGTTTAGGAGCTTTGAAAGACGCTAATCCGAAGCCCGAAGCTTTATATTGTTATAATAGCGGAGTTTTTTTGGGAGTCGAAGAGCCTTATAAAACTTTACTTCAAGAATTGAGAGATGCGGGAATAAAAGTGTTTTTCTGCGGAACTTGCGTAAAATTCTACGAACTTAACGATATAAAAGTTGAAGAGCAAACGAATATGCTTGGAATAATAGAAGCTATGGCTAACGCTTCCGCCGTTATAAGAATATAATATTTTAATTTTAAATTAATAATGAAAAAGAAAAATTATTATTTCGATAATTCAACTACAAGTTTTCCTAAACCTAAAGAAGTAGCCGAAGAGATGTCTAATTTTATTATGAATATCGGAGGAACTTACGGAAGAGTTAATACAGAAAGAGGAAAGGAAACTACAAAAAAAATTGAAGAATGCCGAGAATCGCTTGCAAATATTTTAGGAGTAAAAAATATCTCAAATGTTATATTTACTTCGGGAGCGACAAGGTCTATAAACGATATATTAATAGGACTTGATTTGCATGACACAAAAGTTTTAATTTCTTCTTTGGAGCATAATGCGGTTTTAAGACCGATTTATAAATTAAGCAAAAATAAAAATGTCGAATATCAATTAATTCCTTCAATTAAAAATAATAGCGAAAACGGATTAATAGATATTGATAAACTTTCTAATATAATAAAAAAAGATAAAAATAAAATATCGTTGATTATAGTAAATATGGAAAGTAATATAAGCGGAGTAATTCAGCCGATAAAAAAAATTAAAGAAACTATAGGCAATATTCCTTTGCTTGTCGATGCGACTCAATCAATCGGAATAAAAAAAATTGAAGCGGAAAAATGGAATATAGATTTTTTAGCTTTTACGGGACATAAAGGATTACTCGGTCCTACAGGAACGGGCGGTTTTTATGTAAAAAATAGCAAAAAATTAAAACCAGCTTATTTTGGCGGAGGATTTGGCGACTATTATGAAACTCCTTATAGCATCCCCGAAATATACGAATCAGGCACGCCAAATACTGTCGGAATAATTGGACTTTTAGCGGCTTTAAAAAATAAGCCCGATTGGAAAATAAATATAGACGATTTAATCGAAACTATAAAAGAAATAGAAAGTATGAATAAATATAAAGTTATATGGTCCAAAAATAAAAAATATCAAGGATTTTTATTTTCTATAACATTAAAAAATAACGATATAAATATGGCTAATTTAACTTATAAGCTATATAATGATTATAATATAGAATGCAGATACGGATTTCATTGCTCTTTTTTATCTCATAATTTTTACGGAAATAAAGAAGGCGCTATAAGATTTTCGTTTTCTCCATACACTAAAAAAGAAGATTTAAAATATTTAATAAATATATTAGGGAAGAAATTATGGTAAAAAGTTTTTGTTATTTACAAACGCCGAGAGATTTAATTAAAGCTGAAAAAATTTTAATGGATGCGGGAATAGAAGTCGTTGTTCGTCCAGCGCCAGAGCCTGTATTTGGAGTATGCAATATGGCTATCGATATTGAAGATAACGATAAAGTATATATTGTGTCTTTATTAGAAGCGGCGGGTTTAATGGTTAAAGTTAAAGATATTCAATAAATAATGAAAGATAATTTAAAAAATGAAATATTGGAACTTGTAAAAAGCGCCGATATTGTAAAGCCAGCGAGATATTTAGGCGGAGAGATAAACGCTATAATAAAGCCGAATGCTGATTTTAAATTTATAATGTCTTTTGCAGATTTGTATGAAGTGGCGATAAGCAATTTAGGACTTTCTATACTTTACGAAGTTATTAATTCAATAGAATACGCGTCCTGCGAGAGAGTTTACGCTGTAGCTTACGATTTTGAAAAATTATTAAAAGAAAAAAATATTCCTCTATATACTTTAGAAACTTTTAGCAAGGTGAAAGACGCCGATGTTTTGGGTTTTACTCTTCAATACGAATTAATTTATACGAATATATTGCAAATTTTAGAATTAAGTCAAATTCCAATTTTCAGAGAAGAGAGAGGAGAAGATTTTCCAATTATAGTGGCTGGAGGTCCGAGCGTTTACAATCCTTTTCCGCTTTCAAATTTTATAGATATTTTTTTAATGGGAGAGTTCGATTTTGAAATAAAAAATTTTGTCGATATAATTTATAATCTTAAAAAAAATAAAGCAAAAAAAGACGATATATTAAAAGAATTATCAAAATTAGAATACGCTTATATTCCGAAATACCCTAAAAATTCCGTGAAAAGAATTTTTGTTGAAAATATTAACGACATGCCTTATGTCAAAAAACCTTTAGTGCCGATTTTGGAAGGAATACAAAATAGAATTTCAGTCGAGATAGCGAGAGGTTGCTCCCATAGTTGCAGATTCTGTTTAGCGGGAATCACTTATCGTCCTGTTAGAAATAGAAAAGTTGAAAAAATAATTGAAATAGCTATGGAATCTTTGGAAGCTACAGGTTTTGGAACTTTGAATTTATTTTCGCTTTCGGCGGACGATTATCCGAATATATTTGATTTGATTGATTATCTTCAAACTTTGGGAGAGCATAAGGGATTTTCTTTGTCTTTGCCATCTTTGAGAATAGATTCTTTCGATAAAGAAACCGCTAACAGAATCGCTCAATTCAAAAAAACGGGCTTAACTTTTGCGCTTGAAGTTGGAAGTCATGAATTGAGAGAGAGAATTAATAAATCGATGGACGAAGATGCAATATTTAATATTCTTTCAGACATTCAAACTATTGGATGGAAAACGGTAAAAATTTATTTTATGATTGGCTTTACCGAAAATCCCGACAAGGAAGCGGATGAAATTATAGAAACTTTGGAGAAAATGATAAAGGCGTCAAAAAATAAAGTAAAAATAAACGCCGCAATAAATGTTTTTGTTCCAAAGCCTCATACTCCGCTTGAAAATTTAAATCAACTTACGGACGAAGAAGCGATTATTTGCATAGATAAAGTAAAAAATAGATTTAGAGGAACAAAAGTTTCTGTCAAATATCATCCTCCAAGAATGGCGGAAATTGAAGGAATAATATCTAGAGGAGACGAAATTGTCGGAGATATAATTTACGAAGCTTATAAAAACGGAGCGAGATTCGATTCTTGGGTAGAATATTTTAAATACGATATTTGGAAAAAAGTCATCGAAGATAAAGGACTTACGATAAAAGAATTAATTTCAAAAAAGAAAGAAACTCCATGGAAATGCGTGGACACTCTTATAAGTCAAAAATTTTTTGATAGAGAATATGAGAGATTTCAAAATGGGAAATTTACCGAATATTGTTTTACGGGAAATTGTCAGAACTGCGGAATTGATTATAAAACTTACTGCCATAAATATAAAAAAGAAATATTAAATAAAAATTTTGAAGAAATGAAAGAAGAATTGAAAACTTTAAAAAAGAGAGATATTTTTTCCGTTAATTATAAAATATTTGCGAAATTCAAAAAAGAAGGAATTTCGTCTTTACTCGGAATGCATGATTTATCGCGTATTATGATTTCAGCGTTTAAAATAGCGGGAGCGAAAATATCTTTAAGCAAAGGTTTTCATCCGCTTGAAAAAGTTTCGTTTACGCCGCCGACTCCTTTTGCCTGCGAAAGCGAAGCGGAATTTATGGAAGTTAGTTTAATCGAAAATATTGATATCGATTTGATTAAAAATAAAATAAATAATTTGCTCGCTCATATTGGAATAAATATTTTAAAAATAGAGTTTATTCCGATTAATCTAAAAAAAATTAATACTTTGCCAAAAAATATTTTATACGAAATTGAAACTAATAACGATAAAGAGGCTTTTGATTTGCTTAAAAATAAAGAAGAATTAAAAGAAAGCGAAGAGAGAAGAGGAGATTATTTAATTATAATGTCCTCAAATAAAATATTGATTACTTTGCTTGACGGAAACGAAAAATTGATTCGAGTTAGAGATATAAAAAATTATCTTCTTAAAAATAATATTGTTATAAAAAAAATAAAAAAATTGGATTTGGTTGAAATTAATGAATTTGTTCAGATATAAATATGTTATGTGAAGAATGTTATTACAGTTGCCAAGACTAAATTCTGCAGAGCGAGGCGGATAAGTGTTGAGATAACGCTGGAAATAATAATAAATATAAATAAGCAATAACTATTGGTATTTAAATTATTAATGTTTTGACAAAAAGAAATGGTTTTTCTATTAACTTTTTTGTAACTACTTGCTTCACTCTTGCCATAGGCGTCTCTATGGGAATTAGCTTTTAGCCTAGCGTGTTAGCAAAAAAGAACAAAAATCCTCTTTTTTATATTGTTTTTATTAACAAACGAATTTATAATTAATTTAAATTTCAATATTTAACTTTAATTAATTTTAATGAGGAATTAAAAATGAAAAATAAAAACATAATTATTTTTATAATAAGTTTATTGACTTTTATATCATGCAAAAATTCTTACGCTGAAATAAAATGGGAAAAAGATTTGGCAACCGCAATTAAAAAAGCTAAAAGTAAAAATCTACCGATTATGATAGACATATATACCGATTGGTGCAGTTGGTGTAAAGAATTAGATAAAAATACTTACGCAAACGAAAAAGTAATTGAAACGGCTAAAAAAATAGTGTCGGTAAAATTGAATCCCGAAACTTCAGAAGAAGGAGAAGAGATTGCAAAAAAATACGGAGTTAAAGGTTATCCTACTATTCTTTTTATTAACGCTGACGGATTCGTTTTAGAAAATGTCGGAGGATATGTGGAAGGAGAAAAATTTGTTCCTTATATGAAAAATGCGATTGAAAAATTAAGCAAAATTAACGCTCTATTATCAAGCAAAGAGCCGAGTTTAGAAAAATTAGATTTATATATGGAATCGGGAAACGAGGAAGAAGCGACTAAATTATTTAATAATTTATTAAGCAAAAAATCGATTCCTGAAGAATCTATGCCTAAATATTTGCTTGGTTTTGGTTTAATAAAAGCTCAAAAAAAAGATTACGAAAAAGCGAATATATATTTCGACAAAATAATAAAAGAATATCCTAAATCGGAAGAAATTTATATATCGCATTATTATAAAGCGGTTATTATGGTGCTTGCGGGAGAAAAAGATAAGCCTAAAAAATATTTGGAAAAATTGCTTAATGACTCAAAAATTCCAAAAGATATGAAATCGCAATACGAAACTTTATTATCTTATATAAATGAATATTAATATATGAACAATATTATAATAACGATAAGCAGACAATACGGAAGCGGCGGCAGATTTATAGGAGAGAGAGTCGCAAAAAAATTAAATATAGGATTTTACGATAAAGAATTTATAGATATTGTAGTTGAAAAAACGGGAATAAGCAGAGCGACTATAGAATCAAAAGACGAAAAATTTACAAACGATAATATATTTTTCAACGCTTTTAATAAGAAACATTTTTTAAGTCCTTTTAATAACGCTATGACTTATTCTACTTTAGACAAAATATTTGATATTCAAAGCGATATAATAAAAGATATAGCAAATAAAGGTTCATGCGTGATTATAGGAAGATGCGCAAGTTTTATATTAAAAGATTCGCATAAATGTTTTAATGTTTTTATTCATGCGCCGATTAAAAAAAGAATAGAGAGAATAACAAATCAATATGGAATAAAAATAGAAAACGCCGAAACTCAATTAAAAAATACCGATTTATATAGATATAATTATTGTAAATATTATACGGGAGAGGAATGGGGAAATATGGTTAATTATAATTTAACTATAGACAGCGGATATTATGACGATGAACAAATTAGCAATATAATGATAAAATCTATTGAAGAGATTAAAGATTAAATTAATTAACGGACATTTATTATGAAGAAACTTGTAAAAGATTTAAATGATTTTAGAGAAAGCGATTATTTTTCTTACGAAAGCAAATGCAGATTATGGAAAAATAGACATATATCTTTAATTATAGATTTCGGAGAGGATGCGAATAAATCAAGAATGTTAAAAAAATATAAAAGCAAAATTAACAAAATATTAAATTGGATTGATTCTAATAAAAAAACTATATCCGATTTTTTAATTTCGCATCAATGCATAACTTTAGCGGAAGAATGGATTTCTAAAAATAACGAAGAGATTGAAGAAAATTGTTATAAAAACGATATTGGCGATATAATAAATATTCCAATAACTGACGAAGATTTTTATAACGCTATGTATTTAGACAGCGTTTTAATAGATTTTGAAGAAGATGAAAGCAAACCCGACACGACAATGCATATATTATTCGAACCCGATTATTTTAAGAGTCATTCTTTAATCGTTTATTTAGACGGAGATGAAAATATAGAATACGGAGATATTGCAGGATAAAAATAAAAAATTAAATCAAACATTAAACCTAAAAGTGACAACATCGCCTTCTTGCATAATATATTGTTTTCCTTCGAGTCTTATCGCTCCAGCCTCTTTTGCTTTAACGAAACTTCCAAGCTCAAGCAATTTGTCGCAATTTATAACTTCGGCGCTTATAAAACCTCTTTCAAAATCGCTATGAATAACTCCAGCCGCTTCGGGCGCAAAAGCTCCTTCTCTAACAGTCCAAGCTCTCGTTTCATCCTCGCCCGATGTTAAGAAAGTGATTAATTTTAAGAGTTTATGTCCAGCTTTCGATAATCTTGAAACTCCCGATTCTTTTACTCCAAAATCTTCTAAATAACTTAATCTCTCTTCTTCGTCCAAATCTTGTAAATCCGCTTCTATCTTTGCGCTAAACGGAATTAATTCAATATTTTTTTCTTTAGAATATTTTTGCAATATAGCGTAATTAGGATTTTTTTCGGGATTTGAAAGTTCGTTTTCTGAAAGATTCGCTCCAATCATCATACTTTTTGAAGTGAGTAAAAATAAAGGTTTAATAATTTCTTTTTCCGTATCGCTTAAATTTAATCCAAATATAGGATTTGAATTATTTAATTCGGGAAGTAATTTATTTAAAAGCTCAAGTTCTTCTTCTATAACTTTTGCTTTTCCGCCTTTCAAAGCTTTTTTTTGTCTTTCAATTCTCATATTAATCGTTTCGATATCGGCAAGAATTAATTCGGTTAATATAATATCTAAATCTCTTAAAGGATTAACCTCTCCAATATGCGTAATATTTCCGTCTTCAAAAACTCTAACTACTTGCAAAACCGCGTTAACCTCTCTTATATGAGATAAAAATTTATTTCCAAGTCCTTCGCCTTTTGAAGCTCCTTTTACTAATCCTGCAATATCTACAAAATTAACGGCATTATAAACTTTCTTTTTCGACTTAAAAAGATTTGCAAGTTTGTCTACTCTTTCATCGTAAATTATTGCCGTAGCTTCGTTTTTATCTATAGTGCAAAACGGATAATTAGCCGCTTCTGCATGAGCGTTTGTAAGAGCGTTAAAAAGCGTTGATTTTCCAACATTTGGAAGTCCGACAATTCCTATAGATAAAGCCATATTTTTTCCTTAAAAGTTTTTTATTTAGAATTAATTTTAAATTAAGATTAATTATATAGATAAATAAAATAAAAAACAATAAATTTTTTCTATATTCTCTTGCAAGAAAAAGATTTTCCATTACGGTTAAATGAGCGCACATATTTAATTCTTGATGTATTGTAATAATGCCGTTATTTATAGCGTCTGCGGCTTTATTAAAAATAACTCTTTTGCCTTCTAAAAATAATTCTCCGCTATCGCATTCGTATATTCCTCCTATAATTTTTATAAGAGTAGATTTTCCCGCTCCGTTTTCTCCCAAAATTGCATGAACTTCGCCTTTATTCATATCAAGATTAATATTTTTCAAAACGGGAATTCCGAAAAAAGATTTTGAAATATTTTTAGCTCTAAAAACTATATCAGCCATTAAATCTCCTTTTAATTATAATTTATTCATTGCAACCGCCAAAGTAGAATAATCGCCTATTTCTTCTTTGAAAAACGAAGCCTCTATACTGCAAAAATTAGCGCTGTATTTTAAGGCTTCCTCTTTAATTACGGATAAAACTATATTTTTAAAAAACGATTCCATTCTTGCATATATTCCGCCTATTATAATTTTATAGTTTCTAAACTTTTTGCTTTGGCTATTCCTATTGCAAAAGTTTTGGCGTATTCTTGAAGATAAAGATAATCTTGAATAATATAATAACGGAATTTTTCTTTATCTAAAGTTCCGTCTTCGATTCCCATAACGAAAGGATGTTTATTATATTTATCCCATATTTCTTTTGACATTTCAAGCAAATATTTAACCGTTTTCATTATTTTTTCTCCCTTTTTTATAAAAAATTATTTTGAAAATTCCGTATTTAAATTAAAAGAATGATTTATAGGTCCTCTGCCTTTTCCTAAATTTAGCATAGATTCTAAAGCTCCCGAGATATAATCTTTAGCTTTTTTTATCGCATTTTCAATATCGTAGCCTTTTGCCAAATTGGAAGCTATGGCGCTTGAAAGAGAGCAACCCGTTCCATGCGTGTTTGGGGTGTCGATTCGTCTACCGTAAAACCATTTTAATTCTCCGTTTGAATATAATAAATCGTTCGCGTCGTTTAAATTATGTCCGCCTTTAAGCAAAATGGGACATCCGTATTTTTCTCCGATTGACTTTGCCGATAGAATCATATCTTCCTTGCATGCGATTTTAATTCCCGAAAGAATTTCCGCTTCTGGAATATTCGGAGTTATAATAGTCGCCATCGGAATGAGCGATTCTTTAAGAGTAATCACGGCGTCAGATTCTATTAATTTAGAGCCTGAAGTCGCCGCCATAACTGGGTCGACGACAATATTTTTAGCCTTATAAAAGTTAAGTCTTTCCGCTATAACCTCGATAAGCTCGGAATTTGAAACCATCCCAATTTTTACGGCATCTGGATAAATATCGGTAAAAATCATATCAATTTGCCTTTTTAGAAAATCGGGGCTAATTTCCAATATGTCTTTCACTCCCGTTGTGTTTTGAGCGGTAAGAGCCGTAATCGCCGTCATAGCGTAGACTCCGTTCATAGTCATAGTTTTTATGTCCGCTTGAATTCCCGCTCCTCCGCTGCAGTCGCTTCCCGCTATCGATAATGAAGTTTTCATTTTGTTTCTCCTTAAAATTAATTATTTATTTTTTATTATTTTAAAATTTTTAAAATAATAAAGATTCAAAAAATAAATCTGTATTTATAAAATCCGCTATAAAAAAATCCGCGATATTTTTAATTTCTTTTTGTCTATTTTCGTATTTATCATATACGGCTGCGACTAAAAACGAAGACATTTTAGCCGTTTTGATTGGATAATAAGCGTCTTCAAATATAAGAGTTTCCCTTTTTTTAGTCCCAAGAAATTTTAACGATTCCTCAAAAATATTCGGTTTGTCTTTTCCGTATCCGACGGAGGAACAAGTAAAAATTTTAGAAAAAAACTTTTCCATTTTATTTCGCTTCAAAGCCGCTTCGATTAAATAATCGTCAGTCGCGGTGGCGATGCACATTTTAACTCCTCGTTTTTGTAGAATCTCTAAAAACGATTTTATGTTTAGTTTTGGTTTGGCTTCGTAAAAATAAAAATTTTCTATCGTTTTATTTATTCCGTTTATAATTTCTTTTTCCGTCAAATCGAGTTTATATTTATTTTTTATATAATTTGCCGACTGACTCAAACTCATTGAAGATATAATTTCGTTAAAGTTTTCTTCGGCTTCAAATCCTATGGAACGAATATAATCCGAGCCTGCCGTTTGCCAAATGGACATCGAATCGAATAATGTTCCGTCAAAATCAAAAATAGCGCCTTTTAATTTCATAATTTAATCATTTGCTCCGATAGTCTGCGAAGTTCTCTGCATTCTTCTTCGATATTTTTAGCTCCGAAAATCGCGCTTACTAAAGCCACTCCGTCAGCTCCGCTTCCAGCAAGTTTCATAATATTATTTTTTCCAATTCCGCCAATAGCGACTACGGGAATATTTACCGCATTGCAAATACTTTTAAGATTTTCAAACGGAATAACATTAGCGTCAAGTTTAGTTGAAGTTGAAAACATAGCGCCTACTCCGAGATAATCCGCCCCGTTTTTTATCGACTCTAAAGCCTTGTTTATGTTCTGAACTGAAACTCCGATTATCATTTTGTCGCCGACTAATTTGCGAACTTTAGAAACAGCCGTATCTTCCTGCCCGACATGGACTCCGTCCGCTTCGCATTTTATGGCTATATCGACATTATCGTTTACTAAAAACGGAATGCCATATTTTTTGCATAAACTTTTTATTTTAATCGCTTCTTCTAAAAATAATTCTTCGTCAAGATTTTTTTCTCTAAGCTGAACGCATGTAGCTCCGCCTTTCAAAGCCGATTCAACCTGCTCGTATAGATTTTGTTTGCCTATCCAAGCTCTGTCCGTGACTGCGTAAAGTATAGCGTATTTTTTATCGAATCTCATATTTCGCTCCTTTATCCAATTCTTCTGGAGTGAGATTATAAATAGCGTCAATTATATAATTTCTATACGAGGAATTTCCGTCAAGTTTTGTCAAACGATTATAAGCGATTTCGCCTGCAAGTCCCATCGCGCATACCGAAGCCGCGGCGGATTCTAAAATCCGATTTGGATTGGCGGAGATAAAAGCCGCCGTCATTGCGGAAAGCTGGCAACCAGTTCCCGTAACCGTAGCCATCATTGAATGCCCGTTGCGAATTATATAGGTTTTTTGATTGTCGCTTACAATATCTATAGCTCCCGTCATAGCGATTACGGAGTTTGTTTTTTCGGCAAACGATTTTACAAATTTTATCGTTTCGTCCAAATTATATTCGGTAATTTTATCCGATTCGCTTGCGTCAACTCCTTTTGTCGACATATTGCCAGAAGCGAGAGATTTTATTTCGGAAGCGTTTGCTCTAATTACAGAAAATTTTATTTCGTTTAAAAGTTTTAAATTGGTTTGCGCGCGTAGTTTTGACGCCCCCGCTCCCACAGGGTCGAGAACAATAGGATTATTAATTTCGTTCGCTTTTTTGCCAGAAATTATCATCGCTCGAACCGTTGAATCGTCCAAATTTCCCGCGTTAATATTTAGTCCGTTGCAAATAGAAGCTATTTCAGAAACTTCGTTTTCGTCTTCAGCCATAATCGGCGACCCTCCGCAGGCAAGAATAATATTGGCGCAGTCGTTTATAGTTACATAATTTGTAATATTTTGAACGAGGGGATGTTTGATTTTAACATTTTCAAAAATTGACTTAAACATATTTTTATCCTTATTGTAATTTTTATTTTTTATAACAATTTTATAAAACTTTTACGCGATAAAAATGGGATAACCTTCGCGGACATTCCGTAAAAATCACAATAAAGACGACTTCCTACGGCGGCATTATCCGCATCAGGTAAAAGGGTCGAAGTTAATTACTTCCTCTCAGCCCGATATACGAGCTCCCCCGCTTTTGTTGTTTACTATATTAATTATATAATTGTTTTAATATTTTGCAAGTATTATTATCTTTATTTTTTACTTAAATAAGATAATCTTTCAATAAATAAAGTCAAACAAAGCCGCTTGTTATACCTATAATCCCAACTCTTATCTTATTTTTATCCCATTTTATTTTCCTATCTTCTAACCACTTAATATCTCCTTTATATCTTTCTATAATTTTTGCATTTTTACTCTTTGATAATAAAGCTATTATATTATTCAATAGTTCTAATGATTTGTCCATGCGAAATATTATATATAATAATATGTTATTTTGCAAATAAATATATTAAATTAAAGTCTACTTAATAATATTATTAATAAATATAGTCGTAATCCATAGTATATATTATTTGTATATTTTTTAATATTATTTATATTCGATTAATTTTATTTGCTCAATTACTTTTAATATAGCTCTTACTTATACTAGTTTACATAAAATTCACAGCGTTTTAAGTAAGGCATTGCTATCAAAGATAGTAAATAAAAAATTTACATAAATTTTGTGGGTTAAAAATTAGTTTACATAATAATATATTTTTAAATAAAATTTGTATTTATTTTCAATAATTATATAATTTATAAAAATATTAAAATAGGCAAATTAAATGAAAAAAGTAAAAGTAAAAATTAAATCTAAAAACGAAATTAAATATAATATTCTTATAAAAAACGGAATATTAAAAAATACGGGAAAATTAGTAAAAAAATTATTAATTGGAGAGAGAGTTTTAATAGTAACTGATAATATAGTCGCTAATTTATATGTTGATAAAATTAAAAAAAGTTTGGAAAAAGAAAATATAATAACTTCCGTATGCATTTTAGAAAATGGAGAAGCGAATAAAAATATAGAAGGAATTTCAAATATTTATTCTACTTTAGCTAAAAACGAATTAAGCAGAAAGGATATGATAATAGCGCTTGGCGGCGGAGTTGTAGGCGATATGTCGGGTTATGCGGCTGCGACTTGGATGCGAGGAGTAGATTTCATACAAATTCCGACTACGCTTTTGGCATGCGTTGATTCTTCTGTTGGCGGAAAAACGGGAATTAATATAGCGGAAGGCAAAAATCTTGTAGGCGCTTTTCACAGTCCTAAACTTGTTATAATCGACAGCGAAACATTAGAATCGCTTCCAAAAAGAGAGTTTAATGCGGGAATGTCTGAAATCGTAAAACATGCTTTACTTTTTGACGAAAAATTGCTTGAAACTATAGAAAATCATTATAATAAAAATGAAAAATTAGATATTGATTATATACTTAAAAGAAATTGCGAATTAAAATCTCGTATAGTTCAAATCGATTATAAAGAAAAAAAAGAGAGAATGTTTCTTAATTTTGGGCATACTATCGGGCATAGCGTGGAAAATGCTTCGGGCTATGGCGTTTTATTACATGGCGAAGCTGTAGCAATAGGAATGATTTTTGCAATAGAATACGGAATAAAATTAGGAATAACTAAAAATAAAAATATTTTAGAGAGAGTTAAAAATATTTTATCGAATATAGGACTTCCGATTAATATTACCGAAAATATAAACTTAAAAGAAGCTATAAAACTTGATAAAAAGAGAAATAATGAAAAAATTAATTTTGTATTTCTGGAAGATATCGGAAAACCTATTATAGAAAAAGTAGATATAAATTCTATAATGTAATAGATTTAAAAAAATTTTGTTCTTTTAGTTATAAAAATAATAAAGATTTTTGTTAAGATTAATTGATAAAAAATATTATTTATTATATGATTTAATAAATTGAGTAAATAAAGAATAAATAAAAAATGAAAATATTAGCAATAGATACTTCTTGCGATGATACTTCTGTCGCTATAGTCGAAAACGGAAATAAAGTTTTGTCTTCGGTTTTAAGTTTTTCAATAGAAGAATATAAAGAATTTCAAGGAGTTGTTCCCGAAATAGCGGCAAGAAAACATATAGAAGCTATTATTTATGTTATCGATAAGGCTTTAAAAGACGCTAATCTTAAATTAGAAGATATAGATTTATTTGCAGTGACGAATAGACCTGGACTTTTAGGTTCGCTTTTAGTCGGAGTTGGCGCAGCTAAAGGTTTGGTATTCGCTATGCAAAAACCTTTAATAGCTTTGGACCATATAGCAGCTCACATTTATTCGCCTCATCTTACTAACGAAATAGATTTTCCTTATATAGCTTTGGTTGTTTCTGGCGGACATACTATAATAACGGAAGTTCATTCGCATGGAGAATATAAAATTATTGGAACGACTTTAGACGATGCGGTTGGAGAGGCTTATGATAAAGTTTCAAAATTTTTAAATTTAGGTTATCCTGGCGGACCGATAATAGATAAACTCGCTCAAAAAGGAGATAAAAACGCGATTAAATATCCTTTAATACTTTTAAGCGGAGCGGATGAATTTAATTTTTCTTATAGCGGATTAAAAACGGCATGCGTTTATTCCACAAAAAAATATTTAAAAGAAGGATACGAAGCGACAAACGAAAATATAGCCGCCGCATTTCAAATAAGCGCAATAGAACCTTTGTATATAAAAACTTTAAAATATGTTGAGATAAGCGGAATTAAAAGAGTGACGATTTCGGGAGGAGTGGCATGCAATAGTTATTTGAGAGAGAGATTTTCAAACTCAAAAGATTTTGAATGCTATTTACCCGAATTAAAATATACGACAGATAATGCGGCAATGGTTGGCGGATTAGCGTATTATATGAAAGATAAACAAGAATATGCCGATTATAATTTGGATTGTTTTTCAAGAGTTCTAAATAAAAAATATAATAAAAAGAAAAATATTTAAATATATATAAAAAATAAATCAATTAAGATTAAATTTCTTACTCATATTTTTGCTTATAATTTTAGAGCCTTTCGGTCCTACGGAAGTTAAAAAGAATTTTCTATTTAATAATTTTTCGTCTATAACTTCATTAACCGATTTTAAATTAACTTTATCTATAGATTTATAAATATCCTTAAACGACATATATTTTGAAGCGTAAATTTCGTTTCTCGCATTTTTATTCATTATATAATTGGCGTTTAATTTGCTGAATGCCATTGAGCTTTTATAACTTTCTTTAGATTCTTCCAATTCTTCTTTGGTTATTCTTTCGTCTATAAGTTTATTTAATTCTTTATATACGGTTTCTATAGTTTCTTCATAATTTTTTAAACTTGTAGAGCCTGCAATTTCAAATATTCCTCCGTTTATAAAACTTGTAGCCGAACTATAAATATTATAACAGAGTCCTTTATTTTCTCTAACGCTTTGATATAATCTCGAATAAGAACTTACTCCAAAAATATCGTTTAGAATATTCATGCTATATTTTTTGTTATCGTTTGCGTCATAAGAAGGAGTAAATAAAGAAAAATATACATGATTTAATTCTTCTTTTTCTTTCGCTATCGTTTCATAATAAAAAGGCGCTTTCTTATTAACGGTTTTTATATCTTTCTTTAATTTAATGGCAGATAATTTTTTTATAGCTAAATCCATATCGAAATTTCCAGCTATTGAAATAACTAAATTATTGGCGTTAAAATGTTTCTTAAAATATTTATATACTTTTTCTCTGCTTATGCTTTTTATATTATTTATATGTCCGCCTATAGGCAAAGCCATAGAAGTTCCCTTATATGCATGCGCAAAAAACTGACTTGAAACAGTTTCTTCGGGAGTATCGTTTACCATTTTCAATTCTTCTATAACGACTTTTTTTTCTTTTGAAATATCTTCTTCTCTAAAAGCAGAGTTTAAAATTATATCTTCCAAAGTGTCAATAGCTCTTTCAAAATATTTAGAAATAATATTTATATAAAAAGAAGTTAAATGTCTCGAAGTAAAAGCGTTAAATACTCCGCCGACTCCTTCAATCTTTCGGACAATTTCTTTTGCGCTTGTTTTATCCGTTCCTTTAAATAGCATATGTTCTATAAAATGAGTATAGCCGTTAGTTTCTTTATTTTCGTTTGCGCTTCCCGTAGTAAAGAAAAATCCCGTTGAAACCGTATCTAAAATCGGCATATATTCAAGTATTAATCTTATTCCGTTTTTTAATGTTAATCTTTTTACCATTTTTATTTTCCAAATTTATATTAGATTTTTTATATTTTTAAAAATTTTCGACAATATAGATTATAAAATATAATAAAAGTATTTGCAAATATAATTAAATATTATCTATTGTAATAAGAATTATTAAAAAATATACAATAAAATAAACTTACAAAAATAAAGCGCTGTCAATTTATAATAAACTAAAAACGATAAAAATTTAATGTCTCCCTTATATTTCATTAAATTTTAAAAATCCAAAAAATATAAATAATCGTCAGAATCTTCCTCTTTCATCTCTTTAGCGGAAATTATTTCAACATTAACATTTTTTCTTTTAGCCGTTATCGTGTTCAATTCTAAATTCGCTCTTCCTATAACTTTTGGTTTTGCATCCGTTATGACAACAATAACTCTGTTTTCGTTTTGAAATTCAAATTTTTCCAAAGCCTGCTGAATCGCTTCATACATTGGCTCGGCTTTATCGCCTCCGCCGTCTGCGTAAAAATATTTTGACTCTCTTTCTATCTCTTCTATATTATTATTAAACTCTATTTTTTTAGTTAAATATTTATCTTTAGTATCTCTATAAAGAATAAAACCGATTCTTGAATTTTCATTTTTTGAAATTATATTTTTTGAAATTGTTTTTATCTCGCTTTTTATCGCTCTTAAATACGGCTTCATACTTCCCGTAGTATCTATAACCATAGTTAAATCGACAGGATTCCCGTTATTATATTTGTCAATTATTTTATGAATATTAGCTTTTAAATCGTTGTCGTCTTGAACGGAAGTATTTTTTATTCTCTCGACATTATTAATAGATTTTAAAGTATTATCTATCTCTTCGTTATAAGAGTTTTTTTTTTCAATCTCTCTTTCAATACTATTGTTTATATTTCTATGAACTATCATTTCATTTGTATTTAATTCAATAATATTCTCTTCTTTTTTTGGCGTTTCCTCTATTTTTGGCATAGGCTCTATTATTTTTGTATTATCTATTATCTTTTTATTTGTAGATTCTATAATATAATCGATTGGATAGGTAAAAGTTTCCCGATTATTATTAAATACATTAAAAGATAAATATCTATCGTTAGGCATTTCTTTAAAATAAGCTTTTATATAAAGTTTTTTTCCTATCTCTCTATTATAAGTATCTTCTAAAATTATGGCGCTTCCGTCAACATTAATAGTATTTCCGTAAGTAGTTTTTATTAATTTATACGCTTCGTTTGTTTTTCCATCTCTCACATAAAAAGCGTATCTTCCGTTATTTGCTCCCGAATAATATAAATAAAAAGCGTATAAATCTCCTTCTCTTTCGACATTTCTTAAAGATATTATTGGATTTGTTCTATCGTTATTTATTTTTAATGCAATTTCGCTTTCTGATAAAATATTTCCGTTAATATCGTAGGATTCAAAAATTAAATTTATATTATTTCTTAATTTAATTTGAGTATTATTGTATAAATGTAAAGTTTCGGGTAAATAGGTTTCAAAGACATATCCTAAATTATCATGAACTGAAGTATTATTAATATTTATTAAAGAATTATTTGCATACAAATAAGAATAAGAACCGTCCTCAAGTTTATATTTTAATTTTAATCCCGCGGTTTCGCTATTTTTCTGTATATATATATGATAGCCCATTTCTAATTTATTTACTTCAATATTATTCTGATTTATAATATCAAAATTTTGAGCATATAAATTTGCAAATACTAAATACAAAAGAATAAAAGAATATTTTAACTGTCTCATTGTTATACCTCTTAAAATTATTATCGGTTATGAATGCCATAAATTTGCATTATTATGTTAATAAAATTAAAGAAAAATAATTTAAAATTTAATCAATTAAAACTTGCTTTTTTATTTAAGGAACATTTATATTTGAAAGCAATTCTTCTATAATCATATCGCTATTTATATTTTCCGCTTGCGCTTCATAACTTATACTAATTCTATGCCTTAAAACTTCGTAAGCGACATTTCTTATATCTTCGGGCATAACGAAAGCTCTTCCATGCATCATTGCGTTTGCTTTTGCCGCTTTTGTTAAATATATTCCCGCTCTTGGCGATGCGCCATAATCAATATATTCGCTTTTAAGGTTATAATCGCTTGGGTTTCTTGTGCTATCAATTATATTTATAATATAGTCTAATAATCTTTCTTCAATGTGAATTTGATTTGCAAGTTTTCTTAATTTTTCTATAGTTTCTATTGTAGTTATTGAATTTGTAGCTAAAGGTTTTGAAGAAGACATATTTTTTATTATTGTTTTCTCTTCGCTTTTGCGCGGATATTTCACTATAACTTTTAACATAAATCTATCTACTTGAGCTTCGGGCAGAGGATAAGTGCCTTCTTGTTCTATAGGGTTTTGAGTTGCAAGAACTAAAAATACATCGGGAAGTTTATAAGTTTTATCGCCAATAGTCACTTGATGCTCTTCCATCGCTTCTAATAATGCGGATTGCACTTTTGCAGGCGAGCGATTTATTTCATCCGCTAATATTATATTTGCAAAAATCGGTCCTTGTTTTGGCAAAAATACAGAATTCTTAATATCGTAAATTTCCGTTCCTATTATATCGGCGGGAAGCAAATCGGGAGTGAATTGAATTCTTTTATAAGAAGCGTCAATAGTTCCCGCTAAAGATTTTACGGTTAGAGTTTTTGCAAGTCCAGGAACTCCTTCAAGTAAAACATGTCCATCGCATATAATTCCTAAAAGAAGTTTATCAATCATATTTACTTGTCCGATTATAACTTTTTTAATTTCATCTTTAATAGCGTTTATAACATCCAAAGCCGCGTTTGCAGCTTCTGAAATAGCTTTTAACTCTTTTGCTTCGCTCATATTTTATTTTTCTCCGTTTTTTATTTTAGATAATTTTTTAGATTTTATATGTTTATAAGTTAAAAATACGATTAATATTAATATTAAATATTCTATTATCGTAATGATTAAAAAATAATTTCCAAAAACTCTTATTTTATATCCTCTTAAAGGTTCTTCTTTAGGAATTAAATTATTTCCGTTTCTTATCTCATAATATTGCGCTTCAAGTTCGGGAATTTTTAATTTTCCTTTTCGTATTGGTTTAAGAGTATATATTATTTTATATTTTGAAATCGCTTCGTTATTTTCTTTAGCCGATAATTCCGATTCAATTTCTTTTTTTATAACCTTAAAATCGCTTATCGCGTTTTCGTTTAATCCTTCCGCTTTAAATGTTTCCGCATCGCCTATAAACTCCAAAGAATATTTTATTGTTTGCCATTTATATATATTTTTTTTATTTATTTTTCCTTCGACTATGACTAAAGGATATAGAATATTTGCAAATATAATTAAAATTAAAAAAATATAATATTTCATTTGGATAGATTATACAGAAAACTAAAAAAAATTCAATGATTATTATGTAATTTAATTCCGATAAAAAAGTTATATTAAAAATATTTATTAAAATATGTACAAAGAAATGATAAAATGAAATTGAAAATTGTAATATATTCTTTTGTTTTATTATTATCAATGATTTTATTAAATAATTGCACCGCTTTAATGTTAGGAGCACCTGATACTTTTACCTGAAAAAGTTATAGCGCCTGAAATAGTGCCGTTTTGAAAAGTAATATTAGGATATTCTTCTGATTGCCCCTAAATTATTAATTATTATTAATCGCATAAAATATTTTGTTAATAACATTATCGTCATTTTTTAGGATTATGTTAACATTTTTTGACAAATAAAATATTTTAGCTTGGTTTTAAATCTAAAATTGACAAATACTCTCTATTTTGATAGAATATAAATTATATTAAACGGAAAATATTATATGGAAAAAAATTATAAAGTAATAGCAAGAAAATATCGCCCTCAAACTTTTGAGGAGGTTATTGGACAAGAACATATAACAAAAACAATTTCAAAAAGCATAGCTCAAAAAAAAATAGCGCATGCTTATTTATTTTCAGGTCCGCATGGAGTAGGCAAAACTTCTCTTGCAAGAATAATTGCAAAGGCTTTAAATTGCGTTAATGGTCCTACAGATAAACCTTGCGGAGTATGTCCTTCATGTTCGCAAATAGAAAATGGAAATCCTCTCGATGTTATTGAAATTGACGGCGCAAGCAATAGAGGAATTGAAAATATAAGGACGATAATTGAAAATGTGAGAATATCACCAGTTTCTGGAAAATATAAAATATATATTATTGACGAAGTTCATCAAATAACCAACGAAGCTTTTAACGCTTTATTAAAAACTTTAGAAGAGCCTCCGTCTCATGTGGTTTTTATATTAGCGACAACCGAAGCCGAAAGAGTTTTACCGACTATAAGAAGTCGATGTCAACAATATACTTTTAAGTCTTTGGGAATAAACGATTTAGAAAAAATTCTTAAAGTAATACTCGATAAAGAAAATATAGCTTATGAAGACGAAGCGATTTTTTTAATTTCAAAACAGGCTAGAGGTTCGGTTAGAGATAGCGAAACTATTTTAGAAAAAATGATTGCCTATACAACGGATAAAAAACTTATAAGCGCGTCAGATGTAATTGCGGTTATAGGCGGAAATAATTTTAGTTTTGTTAAAGAGTTTTTCGATATTATGATTTCGGGAGATAAAAAAAATTATTTTCTATTTATAAAAAAATTATTTGAAGAAACGGTTGATGCAAGAACTTTTATAAATAATTTAATCGAATATATGCGAATCGTCCTTATGATTAAAAGCGGAATTAACGATATAAAACTTCTTGAAATAACGGAAAACGAAAGAGACGATTTGAAAATTTTTGCAAATCATTATAGCGACAATGAAATTGAAAAAATACTTGATTATATACTTTCTATTGAAGAGAGAATAAGAAACGCTGCAAATCCAAAAACAATATTTGAAATGCGCGGAATTATGCTTTTGAATACGGATAATTTAATAAGCCCGCTTGATATAGTTTCCTCTTCAAATATTTCAATAAGCGAAGATAATAATATTAATTTTGAAAATATTAACGAAGAGAGAAATTTAAATAATTTTAATAATAGAATTGAAAATAAAACTCAATACGATTCTGCATTAAATCCAGACGACAAAAGAAGAATATTCTATAATAAAATACTTTCTTATATTGAAAGAGAAAGCCCAAGCATATATTCTCTACTCTCTCAAGGAAATCCTATTGAAAGTAGAGGAGCTACTTTAATAGTTTCGCTTCCAGATACTATATACGAGACGATTCAATCGGATAAAAGAATTCCCAATTTAATAGCGAATGCAATTCCAAAATTTACAAAAAATAAAGAAGTGGCGATTCAATTTCAAAAATCTTTAGAAGGCGATATAACGGATAAACTTAAAAATAGATTGCAAGCGACTCCCGTAGATTCTGAAAATTTATAATTAAGGAATTAATATTTATGCGGTTTAATAGATATAATCTAATCGAAGCTGTGAAAAATAACGATATTAATAAAATCAATTCTATATTAAAAAGCGGAAAGGCGGATATTAACTCTAAAGATAAATATTGTGAAACTGCTTTAATGATAGCTTCATGCAAAGGAAATTTAGAAATAGTTAAACTTCTTGTTGATAATGGAGCGGACGTTAATATTAAAAGCGACATTGGAAATACCGCTTTAATGTTCGCTTCGGAATATGGGCAATTAGATATAGTTAAATATTTAGTGGAAAAAGGAGCGGATATTAATATTAAAGATGATGATGGAGAAAGCGCTTTAATACATGCATTAGAAGATTCAACAAAAAAAGAAAAATCTTTAGAAATAGTCCAATATTTAATAGATAATGGAGCGGATATTAATACTACAAATAATTATTATGGTAAAACCGCATTAATGATAGCTTCAAGCGAAGGGCATTTAGAAATGGTTAAACTATTAGTAGAAAATGGAGCGGATGTTAAAGCCAAAGATAAAGATAAGGATGGCTGGACTGCTTTAATGTGGGCTTCATGCAAAGGAGATTTAGAAATAGTCAAATTTTTAGTAGAGAGCGGAGCGGATGTTAATGCTAAAGATAAAGAGGGTTGGAGCGTCTTGATGGAGGCTTCATACGAAGGACATTTAAAAGTAATAAAATATTTGATAGAGAACGGAAAGGTTAATGTTAACTCTAAAGATGATAATGGTTGGACTGCTTTAATGAGAGCTTCATGGAGGGGTTATTCGGAAATAGTTAAACATTTAGTTAAAAATGGAGCGGATATTAATATTAAAAACAATAATGGAAAAACCGCTTTAGATTTAGCGGATAGTGAAGAGATAAAAGAAATATTGAGAAAAACGGGAGCTAAATAATAATTTAATCTTTTATAAGAATTTGTTTTAATTTATAATTAAACATATAATATTTTTATATTCAATTTTAATCTTAAAAATTAGGAGATAAAAAATGACAATTCTAAAAACAATAATTCTAATTACTATTATAATTTTAGCAGCAATAACATGTTCTGCAAATTCAAAAAAAGAAACATTCAAAATAGAAGAAAACGGTAACGAATATATAATAAGCGCTGACAATATTAACGATGAATTTATTAAAGTGGAAATAACTGATGAGATATATGAATTCACGCCTTTAATGTTTGCCTCATATTCTGGCAACTATGAATTGGCTACATTTTCAATAAGAAATGGAGCCGATGTTAACGCCGAAGACAGTTTTGGATTTACTATTTTAATGTGGGCTTCAAGCGGAGGAAATTTAGAAATGGTTAAACTATTAGTAGAGAATGGAGCCGACATTGACGCAAAAGATTATGAAGGTTGTAGTTCTTTAATGTGGGCTTCACTTGAAGGGCATCTAGAAATAGTTAAATATTTAGTTAAAAATGGGGCGGATATTAATATTAAA
Source organism: Brachyspira aalborgi (assembly GCF_008016455.1). Taxonomy (NCBI): domain Bacteria; kingdom Pseudomonadati; phylum Spirochaetota; class Spirochaetia; order Brachyspirales; family Brachyspiraceae; genus Brachyspira; species Brachyspira aalborgi. The sequence goes on from NZ_SAXU01000001.1 coordinate 1,421,675, forward strand.
AATGAAGATGGCAATACGGCTTTAGATTGGGCAGCTACTGAAGAAATAAAAGAAGTATTAAGGAAAGCGGGATACAAATAAAATTTTATTAATTTGGATTGCCACGCCAACAAGTTGGCTTGCAATGACGAAAGTTTTATAAAGTATTTTTAAAATATTCTTCCAAAATATTATCTTCAATATTTATAGAAATTATTTTTTTACTGCTCTTTTCTCCTCTTATTATTTCAATATCTTTTTTCTTTAAATTAAGTTCTTTAGATAAAAATTCTATTATCGATTTATTCGCTTTGCCGTCAATAGCTTTTGCCATTATGCGAATATAATAATTTCCATTTTCTTTTTTGAAGCTGTTTGATTTTGCTCCAGCGGTTATTTTTATTTCTAAATTAATCATTTGTTTTTATATCGTAAATAAATGAAATATATTAAATAAAAAACTATTTTGACATAATAATAATATTTTGATATAATAATTTTTATAAAAATCAGAGGTTTATATGAATAAAAAATTTTTTGCTTATATAGAATACGATAAAGAAAGCGAAGTATATGTAGGTTATATTCCTTCAGTAAACGGAGCGCATACTCAAGCCGATACATTAGAAGAACTTAACGAAAAATTAAAAGAAGTTTTAGATTTATGCCTTGAAGAAATTAACTTTTATTAAGAAAAATATTAAATGAAATTCAATTAGACATAGAAGAATATAACGATTTAATAAAAAAGTTATAAATAAAAAAACATTCTCAAAATTATTTTTTATAAAATATATATGCTTTTTCTTTATTATAAAACCGCTTTCAAAATCTCAAATCGATTAATCAAGCAGTTTTATTTTTAATTTTATTCTCCATTCGTAATAAACGGATTACTAGTTATATTTTTATTATCTTCGTTATTTTCATTTGCAGAATTATCTTCAGACGAAATATTTTCTTCTTTATATTTATCCATAACAAATTTTATAAAATGTTTTATAATAAACAAATTATACGGTTCGATATTTTCTCTACATTCAATTTTTTCTATAATATTGTCCGTATTCGCTTCGTATTGTTGATAATTATTTTCGTATTCTTTCGTTTTATCCAATTCTTCATTTAATATTTTTTCTTTAAAAAGTATTTCTTTTATTTCAAGAATAAATTTATTTTCATTATCTTTATCTTCATTATCAAACGCAAATAATTCTTTGTAATTTATTCCTATGTATGAATTTTCCTTATCTATCGTTATTTTAGCCGTATCGTTATCTCCAGAGTATGAAAAACAAAAATAATTTTCAATATCTAAAATAATATTATTGTCTTTAAAATATCTTTTTTCAATTTTTTTTGAAACCAACCCTATTTTTATTAAAGTATTGGTTAAAATATTTTCGTCTATTTTTTCTTTTAAAAATATTGATGTAGATGGCTTTAATAACTTTTCTAAATCTAAATCTTTAAATGCGTCTACTATAAAATCAAAAAATCCCATTTTAATCATTTTATTTCTCCTTAATTTTTAATTTTCTTTTTTAATTTTAATTTTTGATTTTTAAAGTAATTCTTAAAAGTTATGTTGGATATAAAGAATATACTCTAAAAAAGATTATATTAATCATTTTGCCTACCTATAGATTATTTTTATTTATTATTTTATTTATAGCCGAAGATTTAATATATTATTGGCAAAACGCTAATATCTTTACTTTTACATTTCGGACATTTTACGCCTCTTACCTTCGATATATTTGCATGCGCCTTTTTCCTTTGAGTATATCAAAAATTTTGAGCGCCTCAAAAATATCTAAAACTCCCGCATCCCACTTTTCTTCAAAAATATTACTGCAGGAATTACATGTATATTTCGTAGGTCATTGAACTACATTACTCATTTTTATACTCCTTAATTAAATATTATTCTTTGTCTCCTCAATTCCCAAAACTGCTTGTTTATATAATTCTTCATATTCTTTTTTATTTTCAAGCTGTTTTTTAAGCTCTTCCGCATCGCTTTCTATCGAGCTTGAAATATCGCTTATAAGATTATTCTCTTGTTCGTCCAATTTTTTAATTATTTCATCAGTTTGTCTTGTTAAATCTTCTTTTATATTTCCTAATATCTCTGGAATAATTTTAGTAGAAATTAAATTCTTCATTTCTTCAAGAGGAATTTTTTCTTTATTATAAACTTCTTTTAAGATAAAATTTGTATAATCCGTTTTTAATTCCACTGGCGAATATGACATATCTCGCAACACTCTATTTAATGGCGAAATAATATTCTCAACATCAAAATCATTTTCGCCTAATTTTTTAGAAAGCGCATTTTTAATTTCATCAGATAATTTACTGCTAAAATAATCTATATTAAAAATGTTTTTACAAGTCTCGTTTAATTCTTTTTGACAATTTCTTATTGTTTCTCTTATTTTATCTATAATATCATGAATATAAATTAAATCAATTTTTTTATATCCCCAATTCTTACCAAATAAATCTCCAAAAAATCGGGCTATTCCGTCAAATCTTTTATCTCCTCCTATTCTGTCTGTATGACTTTGATATTTGTTTGCTTTAATTTGCTCTATCATATATTCAAAATTCATTTTTAAACCGTTAAATTCATTCCTCACATTTTGATTTTTTACTTCATTAAAACAATTTTTTATATTATTTCCTAATTTTTTTAAAGTATCGTTTATATTTTCAAGTTTATTCTCTATAGATTTAATATCTTCATTTTCCAATTCTTTTTGTTTTCGCTTTACTTCTTCGTATAATTCGTCTATATATTTTGTTAATTTATCAATAAAACCGTAGTATATATCGTTTAAACGCTCTTTTAATATATTGTCTTTTTTATATATTATTTCTGGTATAATTGTAGAATTAAATATTTCTATTCCGCTTAATTCTTTAAATTTTTCAGCATCGTCTAAAAAACGAGGAAACGCTCTTATAATATTATTTTTTATATGTTCTTCATTTTTTGATAAATTGCCGTAATGTTTATAAATATCATAGCAGGCGGAACTTATATAAATAGGCGGAAAAGCTTTTTCAAATATTTCTTTTATATATTCTCTTTCAATATCTTTTTTTATTTTATCTTTAAATTCGTTATTTAATTTAAACTTAATTCCTTCTTGAGCGACTTTTATATCTCCGTTATATTTTTGGCTATCGGCGTTTAAACACAGGTCAAATTTGCTTCCTATAATTTTAACCTCTTTTATTCCCTCTTTAGGAAGTTGTTCTGAAAATAAACTTATATCTTGCGAATCTAAAAACTGATTTGCATAGCTTAATAAAAATACTACATCGCATTTCCCCAAAAAATTTCTTGTAAGTTGTCCTCTGCTTAAAACAGGGTCGTTTAATCCTGGCGTGTCAACTATATCAAAATCTTTTATCGCTTCTATATTTAAAAATATTTCAATATATTTAACTATAGGCATATATTTTCCGTTTACGCCGACATAATCTTCAAGTCTATTTTTAAGAGCGTCTATAGAATCAATTCCTTCCAAAACTTCAAAATTATCGCCATCTTCAGAGTTTGACAATTTATTTCTTAACTCGCCTTCGTTTTTCTTAAAATTCTCAAAAATTTCATAAAACGATTTAACGCTGTCGCTTAATTCTACCATTCCTAATAATTGAGCGTCCATTGATTTTATTTCAGGTTTTCCCTTTTTTCTACGCTCTTCATTTTCTAATTTTTCTTTTTCCCTTTTATTTTCTATCGCTCTTTCGCATTCTTTAGCTCCATTTTCTATAGTTTCAAAGTCGCTTTTGCTAAAAAAATGAACTTTTGCCGAAATATTTTCAGAATATCTTATTTTTGTAAGCGCCGCAGTCATTGGAGTAGCGGCTTTTGGCAAAATATCCGAACTATTAAAAAATAAAGCGTTCAAAAAAGACGATTTCCCCGCTTTAACCTGTCCGACAATTCCTATTGTTAGAATTTTATCTTCGCTTTCAAGTCTTTTATAATTTTCTAAATAATTATTAAAGCTGTTTTCAATATCGCCCAATATTACTTTATCTAAAAGCTCGACATAATTTGAATTTTTTAATTTGTTTATTAATTCTTCAATTTTTTTATTATTTTCCATTTATTTAATTCTCCTTTATTTTGATAAATTTCTTATATGTTTATTATATTCTTCTCTCTTTCTATTGTATAAAGATTCGCCTAACAAATCTAAACATTTATTTTTGGAATTTTCTAACTCTATTATAAAGTTTTTTATATTATCTCTACTATTTTTTACTTTATTTACAGCATTACTAATTGATATATTACTATATTCAGTTTTTATATTATCAAAAGCGGACTTAATTTTAACCACATTTAAGGCTTCAGTATAAGTAGCCAAGTCTTCGTCCATATCTTCATAATATTTTTGAAATTCGTTAAAGATTTTATTTAAATCTTCCAAGTAATTTCTTTCTATGCTGTTATTTTCGCTTTCAAAGAAATTAAATAATTTACTCTCGCCTTCTTTATAGTCTTCGGGATATTTTGAGGAATAAACTACTATATCTTTATAATCTATCCCTCTGCTGTCGAGTTGTATTTTGCTTTCTTCGAGGATTCTATCTATATCTTCTTCGATTTTAGTATCAGCCTTATTGAAAACTATTAAAATATCTTTTCCGTTTAATTCTTCTTTTTCAAGAAAATCTAAATCGTTTAATCTTATAGTGCCGTTTTCCATACTCACAACCCAAATAATATTATCAGCTTGAGCGATACCTTTCATAGCTATATTACTGTCGTCTTCCGTAGCGTCTTGCCCTTGCCCCGTATAGCCCGGCGTATCAAGTAAAGCTATATTTTCATATTTTAATTTTTGAGTATGAAGCGAAACATATTCAACCATATTATGAACATCTTTATCATATTCTTTGGTAAATGTATGCGTGACAAAATCATTGTATTCTTTATAGAATTCTTTTTCAATTTTGCTTTGCGCTCCGAAGCAGTTTCTTATATATAATCCTTCTTCTTCGTCATATATAACAAAAGTGTTTATTGCCGTAGTCCTCGCTATATCCGTTGGTAATATATCTTCTTCTAAAAAAGAATTAATCATACTCGTTTTACCCGAACTAAACTGCCCGCATAAAGCGATTATATTTTTATGATAGAATAACGGAAAATTAATCGCATCTTCGATTTTTTCCAAAAGCTCGTCAAAATTTTTAAATAATTTTCCGCTCGGCAAATCATATTCTATGCATTTATTAATCAAATCGTTATAAACTATTCGCATTTTATCAAACGCTTCGGTTTGCTCGTTTTTTTCGGCTCTGTCGGATAATATATCCAAAACTTTTTTATGTTTATCTATAGCTTTTTTATGATTATTTATAGTCTCTTCTTTTTCTTCAAGTTTAATATTAGTTTCTTCCAACTCCGTTTTAACTTTATTATAATCGCTTTCTTTTTCAGAAAGTTCGTTTTTATATTTAGTTAATTCAGAGTTTATATTTTTAATGTTCTCTTCTTTATCAAAAATATTTTTATTTAAATTATTTATTTTATTTTTATATTTGCCAATATTAATTATTAATATTAGCGCCATTATAAAAATTAACGCTATTGAAATTATAATTAATATATTTTCATTTATCATTCTTTAATCTCCAAAATTAATTTTTCAGTTTTCTCAATATCCGCTTTCAATATCTCTTGCTTTTCGTTAAACTCTTTTTCCGAATCTTCTTTTTCTTTTTTTGCCTTTTCTAAAGCTTCTTTTATATTATTCTGTTCTATTTCAAATTTTTCTCTCACGGCTTTAATAAAAGCGTCCGTTTGTTCGTATATGCAACTTTCAAGTTTGCTTCTAATTTGCGAAAGAACATTTGGAATAACGCTTCCCAATATTTGACTTTTTATATTTTCGTTTTGACTTGCTTCTCTACCCGATTTAAATAAATTTCCCAAAAATGGAATAATAGCCGCAACTAAAGTTCCGACTATAGGAAGAGCTACCGAAGCCATTGTAAGAGAAGTGACAGCGGCGGTAGTTAATAAAGTTCCAGCTGCGGTAACTCCAGCCGTTGGCAAATATTTTTTTAACATTTCCATAACGACATTAACTCCAGTGTCTATTAATTTATTTTCAGCGTCAAGATTGCTAAAACTAACGGGCGATATTTGAAGGTTGCCGACTATCGAGTCAAAATTAACTTGAAGCCTTCCGTATATTTCCGTAAATAATTCTTTCAAATGTCTGTCGGAACTTGAAATTATAACGGGGCGAACAAGCTGATTTATAGTATTTCCAAAAGATTCTGAATTTTCTTTTGCCTTCATAACGAGCATATCTACATTTTCGCTTAATGTGTTTGATATATCCGAAAGTATTGCATCCGTAAGTTGATTATTCGCCTTATTTTTTATAAAATACGCTTCTTTTTCAATGCTTTTTTCTATATCTTGCGATTTCTTTTCAAGCTCTCTAATATTTTTATTAATTTCGTCAATATCAAATCTATTGTATTTTAATTTGCGGTTTAATTCTTTTAATAAATCTTCAAGTATTAATTTTAAACTTGAATACAAATTATTTTTAGCTATATCGACAGTTTGCATATTTGATAAAATATTTTCAAAATCTTCAATATCCGAATTATGAGGCGAAACTTTGCCTACAAATACTTTTTCGCCTATATGATTTAAAATTGTCTCTTCCGTATTTTTAATTATATCTTCAATATCGCTTTCTTCTTTCTGCTCGTATTTTGAAAGTATAAAACCGAATTTTAATTTATATAAATCAAGCTCTTTCAAAAAATCTAAAAGAGATTTTTTAATCGTTCCGTTTTCAATATCCATTATTATTATGAAGTAAGAAGCCGAACTTATATAATTTTTTATAGCCTTATTATGCTGTTCGTATCCCGAATCGAGTCCCGGCATATCTACAATTGTAATATCTTTCAAATTTGCCAATTTATCGCTATTTAAATGCATGCGAACAAAAGAACAATTTTCAATAGTCAAATCTTTTAATTCGGCTATACTTTTTCTGCTTGATTCGTTTTTATCCGACACAACTTCCAAATATTCGTCAGTGTCGTAAACAAATTCGCAAGCTACCGAAGTTTTCGCTTCAATTCCAACAGGCAAATCAATATTCAAATATTTATTTAGAATACTGCTTTTGCCCGCGCTGAATAAACCTATAAGCGAGGCGTTAATCTTAAAATTTTTTACTGTATTTTGCATTTCCAAAAGGCTTTTTGACAAATTTTCAAAACTATATTTTGTATTGATATTTGAAGCCTCCTCTATTACGGTTAATGCGTTTTTCTTTACTAATTCTACGGACATAATATATTCTCCTTTCTTTTATATTTTAAATAATTTATAAAAAATTGAGTAAATTTCTTAAAAAATAATTCTTTAGATAGCAAATGATTGTATCTTTTATAAGTAAGTAAACATAAAATTTTAAAAAGTTTAAAGTGATGCTTGAGCTGAGCTGCAGAATTTATTATTTATAATTTTTTTATTTATCATAATCATAATTGAAATTATATAATATCATTTTATTTTGTCAAGCGATTTTATACAAAAATAGAAATTAAAATTATAACTTTTTTATTTATTAATATATAATTGAAACTCTAAAATTGTAAAAATAGAGTTTAAATAAAAATAATGGAGTAATTTTAAAATGAATAAAAATTTTTATATATTTAAAAGCAAACAATCAAAGCAAATTATTAAATATGTGAAAGAAAAATATAACGATGAATTGGAATTTTTATGGATAAAATTTCCAAAATATGCAATCTTTCGTCATAAAGAAAATAAAAAATGGTATGCTCTTTTAGTCGCTTTGGAAGAAAATAAATTAGGAATTGTAGGCGATAAAATAGTAGATATTATAGTTTTGAAAAACAAGCGAGAAAATATTATAAATTTAATAGACAATGAAAAATATTTTGCAGGCTATCATATGAATAAAAGAAATTGGTTTACTATTAAACTTGACGATAGTATTACAATAAAAGAAATATACAATTTTATAGACGAAAGTTATAATATAAGCAATAAATAAATTTTAATTTAAGGAGAAAAAATTTTTATGATAAGATTGGCAAATGAAAAAGATATAGAACAAATTAATAATTTATTATTTCAAGTTCATAAAGTGCATTCGGATGCTCGCCCCGATTTATTCAAAGCGGGAAGCAAAAAATACACGGACGAAGAATTGAAAGAAATTATAAAAAAAGATAAAGAAAAACCGATATTTGTTTATGAGATTGACGAAAAAATTGAAGGCTACGCTTTTTGTATTTTAATCAATCATAATAATGAAAATTCTTTATGCGATTATAAAAGCATATATATAGACGATTTATGCGTTGATAAAAATTGCAGAGGCAAAGGAATTGGAAAAAAATTGTTCGATTATGTTTTGGAATACGCTAAAAAATTGGGTTGTTATAATCTCACTTTAAATGTTTGGGAAGGAAACGATAGAGCGATGCAATTCTATAAAAATATTGGACTTAAAATTCAAAAAATTGGAATGGAGAAAATTTTATGAATGAATATATTAATTTGAATTTAGAAAATATTGAAAGCGAGCATATTTGTTGCGCCATTTCGGATAAGAAACATCAGGAAGGAGTTCGCTTAAAAAAAGAATGGCTTAAAGAGAGAATAAAAGAAGGACATATATTTAGAAAATTAAAAGGTAGAGGAAAAGTTTTTATAGAATATGCGCCGCTTGAAAAATCATTTTGTCCCGTTATCGGAAATAATTTTATTTATATATATTGTCTTTGGGTTGCTGGCTCTTTCAAAGGAAAAGGATACGGAAAAGAACTTTTACAATACGCGATAGAGGACGCTAAAAAACAAAATAAAAATGGCTTATGCGTTATAAGTTCTAAAAAGAAAAAACCTTATTTATCCGAAAAGAAATTTTTTGAAAAATTCGGATTTAAAACCGTAGACAATATTGGAGAATATCAATTATTATCTTTAAACTTCAAAAAAGAAATTCCGCATTTTAACGAAACTGCAAAACAAATGAAAATAAAAAATAAAGATTTGACGATTTATTATAGTTATGAATGTCCTTTTATAGAAAATTGCATAAACGAAGTAAAAGAATTTGCAAAAGAAAATAAGATTAAATTAAATCTAGAAAAAGTAGACACAATAGAAAAAGCGAAAAATCTTCCATGCGTTTTCAATAATTGGGCTGTTTTTTATAACGGAGAATATATTTCAAATTTGCTTTTAAATAAAAATATGGCTGAAAAATTATTTAAGGAAAAAATATGATTATAAGATTAATTCCTATCAAAGAAACGGAAAAAGAAAAATTTATTAAAGATTTGCAATCCGCTTTTGAGGTTGCCGTCATAAAAGAATATGGCAAACAAGACGAAGAGGCTATTCCAAGAAAAGATATTGAAGATTCGATTAATGCAAAAGGAGTCGAAACATTTAATATATCGCTTAATAACGAAATAGTCGGAGGAGTGGCAATCGCTATAAACGAAAAGACACTGCATAATTCTTTGGAGTTATTTTTTATTAAAGAAAATTATCAGAGTAAAGGAATAGGTTTGTCAGTTTGGAAAGCGGTTGAGAAAAAATATCCCAATACAAAAGTTTGGGAAACGGTTACTCCGTATTTTGAAAAAAGAAACATTCATTTTTATGTCAATAGATGCGGATTTAAAATCGTTGAATTTTTTAATCCTTATCATAAAGACGATAACATTGATAATATGCAAGAAAATAATACAATTGGACAGGATTATTTTTTTAGATTTGAAAAAGAAATGAAATAAAAATTTTGAGGAAAAAATATGATTATAAGATTGGAAAAAGAAAAAGGTTATTTTTAAATGTTATAAAGCGGACAAAAAGAATTGTAAGAATTTGATAAATTATTTCCCTTCAAAATCAAAGAAAAAATATAAGGATAAATTAAATACTGAAAAATATATTTAATGGGAATTAAAATGAAATTTAAAAATTTTTTAGTTGTAGTTGAATATATTGAAAAATCAAAAAAGTTTTATGAAGATTTATTTGGACTTAAACTAATAAAAGATAATGACGGAAATATGATTTTAACCGAAAAGCTTGCATTACAACAAAAATCGTATTGTGGAAAATTTTTAAATAAAGGAGTTATTACCAAAAGCAATTCTGAAGAAATATACCAAATTGATAAATCAATTAAGGAAATAGCAAATGGAACATTCAATAAATTATAATTTGGTAGTTTATTAGAAAAATAATAATTTGTAGAGAAAATAATTTATTATATAAGCCGTTTGTTATTTTGTATGTTTGTATTTAACGATAGAATATACTAAATTAATAAATTCAATAAAGAGGAAAAAATAATGAATAAAAAAATTAATAATATATTAAAATTTATTGACAATTTACCGTCCTGCTATAAAATTGTTTTCAGGGTTACTTTATGAAATAATAAAAATTGGGAGAGGAAAAAGATTATGATTAAAATAGAGTTTAGAGAAAAAGAAAAAAAATCTATAGCTTACGATTTGGATAAGCAAATTGGAGAATGCGATTTTGAAGAAACAAACGATACTTGGAACATAACGCATACGGAAGTCGATAGCGCTTATGGAGGACAGGGGATTGCTAAAAAACTTGTAGAGAGTGTTATACAAAACGCTAATATACGGAATAAGAAATTAGAGGCAACTTGTTCGTATGCTAAAAAATTAATAGAAAAAATATGAGAAATAAGAAAAGTTAATAAAATAAAAAATTTATTTTTGATATAATAAATATAAATTATAATAGTTATAATATTATAACCGCGCATAAAATTTAAAAATTTAAATTCAAGGAGTAAAAATGAAAAAATGGTATAACGAAGAATACGAATTTGAGATTGAAGTTAAGGGATTTTTACGAGGAGATAAAACCGAAGGATATTGCAGAAACGGAGAGGAGATAGGCGATAAATATAAATGCTCTTATGGTTGTCCTGTTAATTCTGAAGGACAAGGAATTTGCTCAAAAGTAATGATGATTATGTTTCCTGCTATGGAAGCCGTGCGAAGCGGAGGAGATTTGGAGAATATCGGCGGAGATGGAAAATATAGCAAAGATATAGTATGCCCTGACGGTTGCGTTATTTTTAGGCTTATGGCAAATAAAACGGGAAATGAGAATTTTTTTAAGGGAAAATTTTTAGATTGATGTTAACGATAGTATTGAATTTGTTTTAATCTATGAATTAAAATGGAATTATATATATAGAACGAAATTACTATTGAAAATTAAAAAAGTTTAAAAAAGCGCAGGGGCTTACCCTTTCGGATAAACCCCTTACCAACAGAAATATCATATGTTTAGTCTTTAGTATATCTCTATATTTATTATCCTCTAGGTCCTCTGCCCCAACCAGACGGGTCTCTACCAGCTTCAAAAGTTATTACATGCCACCAATTACCGCCTATATAACCAAAATGTTCAATTTTAGGTAAGCTAGACATTAACTCTTTAGGGTCTTTACCCAAGAAATTAGCAGCGTCTTGTCCCCAAGCTACGCCTTTGCCTCTTTCTTTGTAATAAACATCAACGCCATAACCGTTAAACTCTCTACCGTTTTTAGTAGGGTTCATTAAAACAATATCTATATCGTTTTGTTGTCTACCGTCATAGCAACCCATAAATATATTTACGCCATCGCTATTAAGATAAGTATAGCTCATACCAGATGGAACATGTCTATAAACTGCGCCAATCGTATAAGTATTTTGTTGGTTAGCGTAAGGAATTATAACCGCGCCCAAGAACTTTTTCAAAACTACGCCTTGATAACAGATATCCATATTGTCTAAAAGGTAGAAATACATGTCGCCGTTGAATAAATAATGAGTTTTATTTATTCCGCTTCTACCGCCATTATGTCCGCCTCTATTTCCAATATAGAATATTTGTCCATCCCCCATTCCTTGTCTTCTCATCATAGCTTTCCAAAGTTTATTTAAGCCTTCTTGGTCTTGATAAGAAACTCTAGCTGTCGCATTATATCCGCCTGAATTAGCAAAAGGAACTCTAACCGTATAATAAGTATATTCTGGATATACTTCGGGTTCTGGCTCTGGAGTTGGCTCTGGTGCTGGAGTTTCGCCTCCATTATTTTCGCCGCCTGAAGAAGAAAATGATGTCGGTTCAGTTGCAGCGCCTCCGCAAGAAGTTAATCCCGCGATACTTAAAGTAGCTATTAAAACAATGATAGCCACTTTCCATAATAATTTTGCTTTAAGCATAAAACACTCCTCGTCAAGGTTTACAGCCTCGACATTAAAAAAATTTATTTTGTAAGAATTTATTTATCTTACATACATAAGATATAAAAAAAAAAAAAAAAAGTCAAGTATTTTTTTAGTTTTTTATTAAATTTTATTTCATATTTATATAAAATATTACTTTATATAATATTAATTTATTTATTTTTCATATAGTCTTTTTAGTATTTCACAATGTTTTTAATATTTATGTAATCGTTATTGCAAGCGAACAAAACAATACAGATTTAAGAAAGCTAATTTTTAAAATTATAAAAATAAATTTTAAGAACAACTAACCTAACCTATTCCTTATTCACTCTCTTATTAAATCTATTTTGAGCGATTATTGGCGATTCAAATAAAGCCACTTTCACGGCTTCGATAACTTTATTTGAAATATCATTGTCTATAATCTCTCTTTCGCTTTTGCTAAAAGAAGATAAAACATAATCGTTGACTTTCTTGCCAAAACTAGGTCTGCCGATTCCAATTCTTATTCTAAAAAAATCTTCGCTTTGTAATTGAGCTATCAAACTTTTAATTCCGTTATGTCCGCCCGAACTTCCTCCTTTCTTTATCTTAAAAGTTCCAAAAGGTAAATCCATATCGTCATATATAACAAAAATATCTTCAACAGAAACATTAAAAAATTTAGAAATATAAATAGCAGATTCTCCCGAAAGATTCATGAATGTTTGAGGCTTAAGAAGTATATATTGAATGTCGCCTTTTTTTCCTCTTGCGCATAAAGATTTTTTTTTATGATTATCAAAATCAACCGACAAACTTTCCGCTATTTTATCAAGAATAATAAAGCCTATATTATGTCTATTATTTTTATATTCTTCGCCGGGATTTCCGAGTCCTATAACGAGTTTAGTCATGATATTTATTTTTAGCCGCTTTCGGAGATTCAAATAAAGCTATACAAGCGGCGTCAACTATTTCTTCCGATATGCTTTTTATATTTTTTCTCTCTTCTTTTGTAAAAGGAGCTAATAAAAAATCGGCAGGCTCTTCGTTTTTATCGGGCTTTCCTATTCCTACGCCTATTCTTGTAAAATTATCGCTCTTTAAAGAATCTTCTATACTTTTAATGCCGTTATGTTTAAGCGGTCCTTCTCTTGCTTCTTTGCTATTATAAATATCGTTTTCTTCTACTGCGGGAATAACTTTAAATTTTCCTACGGGTATATTCATGTCGTCATAAATTACGATAATATCGTCAACGGCTATTTTCATAAAACTTGCCATATATAAAGCGGCTTCTCCCGAAAGATTCATGAAAGTAAGAGGCTTTAATAGAAGATATTCCATTTTTCCATGCTTGCCTCTTCCAAATATCGTTTTCTTTTTTCTTATTTCCAAATCGACATTAAGCTTTTTAGCCATTCTATCTAACATCATATAGCCGACATTATGTCTATTATTTTTATATTCTTCGCCGGGATTTCCAAGTCCCATAACTAATTTCATCATTAAAATATACCTAATAAATTACTAAATTATGACGCTGGAGTTTCTTCTTTCTTATTTACATTTTCTTCTTCTTGAGTAGTGACAACCGTAACTACCGCTTTTGAAGAATCGCCCACAGGGTCAACGCCTTCTGGAAATTTAATATCGCTAATATGCAAACTGCTTCCAACTTTTAAATCGCTAACATCGACTATTAGTTCTCTCGGAATAGAATCGGGAAACGCTTTTATCGGAAGTTCGTATTCAACTTGCTCTAAAGTTCCTCCACCCAAACGAACGCCTTCGGGAATTCCTTCGATATGAATAGGAACAAAAGTTTTAATTTTTTTATTTCTGTCTATCTCATAAAAATCTATATGAGTAATAATTCTTTTAATTCCGTCTATTTGATAATCTTTTACCAAAACTTCTCGCGCTTTATCGTTTTCTATATCCAAAGTTATAATCGAATGCTGTCCCGCTAAAGAAAACACTTTATAAAATTCTTTTAATTCTACGGCTATAGAATATTCTTTTCCTCTTCCGTAAAGAGAAGCCAAAGCGTAACCTTCGTTTCTTAATTTTTTTCCGACACTTTTTGTTTTAGTGTCTCTTTGTAAAGCTTTAATAGTATAATTTTCGCTCATTTTTTACTTCCTTATAATTTTAAAAATAATTTTTTATTTATCAAATAAAACGCTTATAGACATTTCCGTATGTATATGTCTAATGGCGTCTGCAATTGCAGGAGCTACGGAAATAACTTCTATTTTATTTCCTAATCTTTCATTTATAACTTTTAAACTATCCGTTATATAAAGTTTTTCTATCTCGCTTGCGTTAATTCTCTCGTAAACATCGCCCGAACAAACTGCATGCGTTATAAATACGAATATTTTTCTCATACCAGATTGTTTTAAAGCGTTAATACTTTTTATAAGAGTGCCTCCCGTATCTATTATATCGTCAATAATAATAGCGTCTTTTCCTTTAACATCTCCTATAATATTCATTACCTCGCATTCGTTGGCTCTGTCTCTTCTCTTATCTATAATAGCTATATCAAGTTTCAAGGCTTTAGCTATCAATCTTGCCCTTCCTATTCCTCCAATATCGGGAGAAACTATTATAGAATTCGATATATCCAAATCTTTTCTTATTTTCTCTAAAAATATATTTTTAGATTGCATATGGTCGACTGGTATATCAAAAAAACCTTGTATTTGAGCCGCATGCAAATCTAAAGATAAAACTCTGCCTACTCCAGATTCGGTTAATAGATTCGCAACTAATTTAGCGGTTATAGGAACTCTCGGCTCGTTTTTTCTATCCTGCCTAGAATAACCATAATAAGGAATTACTGCCGTTATTCTTTTAGCGCTCGCTCTTTTCAAAGCGTCTATAATACAATAAAGTTCCATCCAATTTTCATTGCTTGAAGGTCTGCCCGTAGGTTGTATTACATATACATCCTTATTTCTAACGGACTCTCCAACTTGAACAAAAACTTCTCCATCTGCAAATCTACGAATCTCCATATCTCCCAATTTGAGATTCATATTTTTAACGACATCTTCGGCAAGTTTAGGATTCGCCGTGCCACTTAAAACAAGTATTTCATTTTCCATGCTCATTTCTACAATCCTAAATTTAAGCGGAAATATTGGGGTGGGAGGATTCGAACCCCCGAATAATTGGACCAAAACCAATTGTCTTACCGCTTGACGACACCCCAGCAATTGACTTAATTTAATTTTTAAGTTTGTTAATTATACTCTAAAAAAATATTTTTGTCAAGCATATAATAAAGGTTTAATAAAGCATATTTACTTTAATATTATATATGTTAAAATTACCAAAATAAAATTATTGGAGTAATTCATGGGATTTTTCACTAAAAAAATTGAAATAAAAAGCCCTATAAAAGGCAAATTAATCGACATAACGGATGTAAAAGACGAAGCGTTTTCAAGCAAAGCTTTGGGAGATGGAATGGCAATAATTCCCGCAGACGGAAAAGTTTGCTCTCCTATAGATGGCGAAGTTGTAACTATGATTGATACAAATCATGCAATAGGTTTGGAAACTAAAGGCGTAGAAATTTTAATTCATATTGGAATGGATACGGTTAAACTTGAAGGAAAACATTTTAAGTCGAATGTTAAAGAAGGTTATAAAATAAAGGCTGGAACTCTTTTAATAGAATTCGATAAAGAAGAAATTGAAAAAGAATACGATATAACATCGCCTATAATTATTTCTAATTTTACCGAATTAAAAGAATGCATTAAAACCGAACCGAGAGAAGTTAATGTTGGCGATTTAATTATGACGGTAATAAAATAATAATTTAAATAATTAAAGAGTAATAATGTTAAATATTATCGAACTAAACGATATTCAAAATATAGAATCAAAATATTATATGAAACCTATAATAGACGCTATTAATTTAGATATATCAAAAAATAATTTAAAATGGCATGAGGTTTTTGACAGACTTTATAATTATTTAGAAAACAATAAAGATACGGTAAAAGAACTTACTCAAAAAAGAGTTAAAGAAGGAAAAATTAAAAATTCAGAGCAAGCTATAAAAAGTATAGCGGGCGGAGCTTTTAGTAATCTCATTATTTGGGTATTCTTAAAAAACAAAGAAAATAATTATATAAAAGAGAATATTTTTATTACTTCAAATATTAGAAGAATAAAAGAATGGCAAAAATTATTTTTAATTAAAGTCGGAGAAGAAACTCAAAAACCAGATGTTGATTTGGTTATATATAGTTTAAACTCAAATAATGATTTAAATAAATGTCTTATTTTATCGCTTAAAACTTCTTTAA
Organism: Brachyspira aalborgi; assembly: GCF_008016455.1. Classification (NCBI taxonomy): domain Bacteria; kingdom Pseudomonadati; phylum Spirochaetota; class Spirochaetia; order Brachyspirales; family Brachyspiraceae; genus Brachyspira; species Brachyspira aalborgi. The sequence continues at coordinate 1,438,300 of NZ_SAXU01000001.1, forward strand.
GAGAAAGAGCTGGACAAACTTATAAATGGAAATTATTAATGGAAATTGCAAAAGAAGAATCTAAATTAAAAGATAAATACGATATATCTTATAATCCTCCCGTTTTACCGTTGGTTTGTTTTGCTACGGTTAATTTTTATAATGAAATTAATAATCCGCAAAATAGAGGAATGTTTAAATTTTTCGATTGCGCTTTTATTGGTAAGAATATTGAAACAAAAGACTTTATTAAACCGTTAAGCTACATTATCGAATATGTTAATAAGGAACTTTCATGAATACGGTAAAGTCAAATAATTCCGTTTTAAATTATTATTCTAACGATAATATTGACAATATAAATTATAATTCAAAATATGATTTTAAGGGAGAATGTTATAATTCTTTATATCCTAATTTGCATAAATATCCCGCGACAATGCTGCCGCAAATCGGATTAGAATTATTAAAAGAGTTTAAAGCGAAAAAGACAAATTTATTAGACCCTTATTGCGGAAGCGGAAGTAGTTTTAGTAGCGGATTGGAATATGGAATTAAAGAATTTGTAGGATTCGATTTAAATCCTTTAGCGATTCTTATTTCAAAAGCAAAATTAAATTATATAGAAACCGATATTTTAAATAAAGAAAAAAATAAAATAAAAAATAAAATTATTAAAAAAAATTATAATTCAAATTATGAGATTTTAAAATCAAAAATTCTAAATAATATTAAAAATATAGATTTTTGGATAGAAAAGAAAACTCAAGAAGATTTAATTTTTATATATAGCGTTATTGAAAGTATAAAAAATAAACCAAATATTAAAAATATTTTTTTGCTTGCATTTAGCGAAACTTTAAGAGAGGCGAGCTATACAAGAAATAACGAGTTTAAACTTTTTAGAATGCAAAATTATCAAAATTATAAACCAGACGCTTTTTCTATATTTGCTCAAAAATTAGATTCTATCGTAGAAAATTATTTAAATATTTATAAGCCAAAATTAAAAAATATTAGTTTTCATTTATATAATTCGAGTTTTATTCCTTCAAATATAATGTTTGATAATATTCTAACAAGTCCGCCTTATGGAGATTCTAAAACCACCGTAGCTTACGGACAGTTTTCAACTTTCATTAACGAATGGCTTGGATTTGCAAATGCAAGAAAATTAGATTCTATTCTTATGGGAGGCAAAAAAGTTAAAAATCTTTATACTAAAGGAATAATTAAAAAATATATATTTGAAATTGAAAAAATAGATAAAAAAAGAGCTTTTGAAGTTTCAAGTTTTTATTTTGATTTGGAAAAGAGTATAAAATCTTTGATAAATTCTATAAATATAAAAGGGTTGTCTTTTTTCGTTGTAGGAAATCGCAGAGTAAAAAATATCGAACTTCCAACGGATAAATTTATCGCTCAATTATTTGAAGAAAATAATTTTAAGCATATAACGACAATAGAAAGAAAAATTTCAAATAAAGCTATGCCTATAAGAAATTCGCCTACAAATAAAATTGGCATTCTTTCAAATACAATTAATAAAGAATATATAATCGTATGCCAAAAAAATAAATAAATTCTATTACTATAGAATTATTTATAAAATAATTATTCGTTATAATCCTTCAATTTTCTGTAAAGCGTAGCTCTTTCAATTCCTAAAATTTTTGAAACTTGAGCTTTATTAAAATTATTTCGACTTAATAAATAATTAATATATTTTTTTTCAAGCTCTTCTAAAGTTAAATCTTTATCTATAGAAAAAATTTCTTCATTCGATTTCAACGCCCAATCGGGAATATTGCTTTCTTCTATTTTTCCATCTATGGACATTACAACCATTGTCTCTATCATATTTCTTAATTCTCTTACATTTCCTTCCCATTGAAGAGACGATAATATTTTATATACTTTTTTATCAACGGATTTAATTTCTATAGAATGAACGGCTGAAAATTCTTTAATAAAATTATCTATAAGAAGCGGAATATCTTCCCTTCTCTCTCTCAAAGGAGGCATTTCTATTTTTATAACATTTAATCTATAATATAAATCTTCTCTAAATTTTCCTTCTTTAATCTCTTCCGATAATTTTTTATTTGTTGCGGCTATAACTCTTATATCTACATTTATTGGAATATTTGAACCGACATGCTCGATTACTCTCTCTTCTAAAACTCTTAAAAGTTTAACTTGAACGGTTTGATTAATCTCTCCTATTTCATCCAAAAAAATTGTGCCTTTATTAGCCGCTTCAAATCTTCCGATTTTTTTATCAATCGCTCCCGTAAAAGCGCCTTTTTCATGTCCAAATAATTCGCTTTCCAAAACGCCTTCCGATAAAGCGGCGCAGTTTACCGTTATATAAGGTTGCTTCGCTCTGTCTGAAATTTGATGAATAGCGTTTGCTACAAGTTCTTTACCCGTTCCGCTTTCGCCTTCTATTAAAACCGTAGCCTTTGTTCTTGCAACCTGTTTTATCGCTTCGTAAACTTTAAGCATTTTTGAACTATGTCCAATCATTCCGTAAAAACTTTCATGATAATCGACTCTTCTCTCAAGGCTTTCGTTAGTTTTCTTTATATTTTTACTTTCCAAAGCTCGCGCTATTATTAAAAGCATTTTATCCAAATTAAAAGGTTTTGTCATAAAATCGTAAGCGCCTAATCTCATCATATCGACAGCGGTTTCAATATTTCCATGTCCCGTTAAAATTATTACGGGAATATGTTTGTCAAAATCTAAAACATCTTTTAAAAATTCTTCTCCCGTTTTTTCGGGCATTTTCAAGTCGGTAATAACCAAATCGATTCCGCCTTTATAAACTATATCGATTCCCTTATCTCCATTTTCCGCGGTTGCAACCTCATAACCTTCGTATTCCAAAGATTTTTTTATTCCGTCTCTTATATTTTTTTCATCGTCAATTATTAGTATTTTAGCCATTTAATAAATCCGTTTTTAAAAATTTTTGATTTTCTTGTAATAAAGGCAATTTTATTATAACTTCGGCTCCTTTATTATATTCGCTTTCTATATTAATATTTCCGTTATGAGCTTCGATTATTCTAGCGACATTTGTAAGTCCGAGTCCCGTGCCGTGTCTTTTTGTCGTAAAATAAGGCTCAAAAATTTTTGGAAGCATATCTTCTTTTATTCCGATTCCGTTATCTTTTACGATTATAAGCGCATAATTATCGATAGTTTTTAATTTTATTTGAATTTCTTTTTTATAATCTTTTTTATTTTTAATTTCCGCTTTTTCTAAAAGTGAATCAATCGCATTTTGTATAATATTTATTAAAGATTGTTTTATATATCTTTCGTCAATTCGCAATATTAAATTGTCTTTATCAAATTTAATTTCAATATTTATATTATTATTTTCAATTTCGTATTTCAAAAAATCTACTGTCGATAAAATTAAAGAGTTAATATTTATCTCTTCCAAATTAAGCTCCAACTTTCTAACCGAAAATAAAAAAGAATTAATAGTATCTTCGAGTCTTCCAATCTCTTCTTTAATAATAGCGCAATAATCTTTTAGCTCTAAAAAACATTGAGAAGAATTGTCGATATTTTTTTTAATAATTTTTTCAATAAGCTGAATATATATCGAAATAGAACCTAAAGGATTTTTTATTTCATGCGCGACACCCGCAGCCAAAGTGGTGAGAGAAGCCAACTGCTCGGCTCTTTTAAGTTTTTGAGAGTTTTCATAAGTTTGAGTTATATCGAAAGCTTTTATTAAAGTTCCTATTATTCTTCCGCTCTCTCCCAAAGGAAAAATATTTATTTGTAGTATTCTTTTATTATCTTCGTCTTTTAATAATTTTGTATTTGAATCATTTTCTTTAATAAGTTCCAAAATTATTTTTCCCGTTTCCGTTTCAGATAAATATTTTGAAAGCGGTTCGTTTTCAGAGTTTCTTGGAATTGAAAACAAAAAACATGCTTTTTTATTTATTCCTTGAATTATTCCGTTTATGTCGATTGAAATAATTCCTTCTTCCAAATTTTCTATAATAGTATTTTGAGAATAACATAAATCGGATAACCTTTCAAATATTCTTTTTTTTTCATTATCCGAAACTTTATCGAAACTCTTTAAAAATTTATCGAAAAATTGATTTGCTCTATTCATTTTTAAAGTATATTAGAAATATAAAAAACTTCAATATTAAATATTAGCTTCAGGAATTTGATTATTTTTTAATTTGTCTATAAAATTTCTTAATTCGTTTTTTGAAGTCGATTTTTTGCCGATTTTTCCTCTCTCTATTATTCTTTTAGTTCCAAGTCCTACAATAGTTTGAATATCTAATATAAAGCTAACAGTTCCGTCTCCTAAAATTGTAGCTCCCGATATTCCTTCCACTCTCGTTACTTTATCTTTAAGAGTTTTAATAACTATATCCTGCTCGCCAATTAAATTATTTACAAGCAAAGCGACTTTTTTATCTTCGGACGCTAAAATTACGGCATAATATGATTTTATATGACTTTCGTATCTTGTAGGAAGTTTAAATAATTCTTTAACGCTTAAAACATTTATAACATCTTCTCTTATTTTTATAACCTCCGTTCCTTCCAAATTCTGAATATCTTCTACTCCGATTTTTAAAGTTTCCGAAATGCTATTTATAGGAATTGCATAATATTCTTTTTCGGCATCGACTATTAAAGCCTGAATAATCGCAACAGTTAAAGGAATTCTCAAAAAGAAAGTAGAGCCTTTTCCTAATTCCGTTTCTATTCCGACAGTTCCGTTTATTTTATCCAAACTTTTTTTAACCACATCCATTCCGACTCCTCTTCCCGAAAGATTAGTCACTTTTGTCGCGGTAGAAAATCCCGGAGCGAATATATATTCAAGCATTTGTTTTTCGGTTAATTTTGCATCGGCGGATACAAGTCCTTTTTTAACCGCATTTTCAAATATTTTTTGAGGCGACATTCCCTTTCCATCGTCTGATATTTTTATTACGATTAAGTTTCCGTTATGCGATGCGTTTAAAGATATAGTTCCAACTCTCGGCTTTCCCGCTTTTTCTCTCTCTTCGGGCATTTCTATTCCATGGTCCATAGCGTTTCTAACAATATGAATCAAAGGGTCAACCAAAACTTCAATAACAGATTTGTCAAGTTCCGTTTCCTCTCCCGACATTTCTAATTTAACTTCTTTTCCCAAATCTCGAGATAAATCTCTTATTAAACGCGGAAATCTATTAAAGGTTTGAGCGATTGGAAGCATTCTTATTTTCATTACGGTTTCTTGCAAATCGTTTGTAACTCTTGTAAGAAGCTGATAAGAATTTCTGAATTTATCCAAAGTTTCTTTTAAATCTTCTTCCATTTTTACCATATCGATAAGTTTATTATTGAAGCCGTCTAAATAAGAATTTCTTAAATCTTTAATTTCTTTTTTATTCACATAATATTCAAGTTTTCTCAATATTTGAATTACGCTGTCTTTATAATATTTTCTTATATCGTTTATTCCGTATTCTATAATTTTTGTATAAGAGGTTAAATCGTCATCGTATTGCTTGTAAGAACTTTTATTTGTTACAAGCTCTCCGACTTGATTCATCATATCGTCAATTCTGTCGCTTTCAACTCTTAAAAAAGAACTCTGTCTTTCATGTTTTGCGTCTTTTTCGATTTTTGCTTGAGCTTGGGCTTTTTCTAAAGCTTTATTCTTTTTATCTATCAAGAATTTCTCATATTCTTCTAATATAAATTCTTCGATTTTTATCTCTTCGGTTATTTCGGGCAAAGTTATATTTTTTATTATGCTTTCGTCTTCTTCCGCAGTTTCTATAACATAAATTACATTTTGATAAAATTCGTCTCCTTCCAAATTTTGTAAAGAAGGAACGCTCGCTATAATATCTCCGCTATCTTTAAGTTCAACATAAACTTGCACTCCGCCTACAGTTTTCATTGGACTTTCGGCGTTAAATTTTACAAAAACTAATTTTGTTTTAAGTCCGTTTTCTATTCCTTCTCTTATAGAATCTAAAATATCGTTATCAAAATTTAAATTATCGTATTTGCCGCCTACAGAAACTGAAATAGAATTTTTATCGCTTTTAGTATTTACGCTTTCTGAAATCGCGCCGCTTAATTTTAAATTTTTAAAATTCTCCAAATTCTTTATTTCTTCTTCGATATTTCCCGAATATTCTTTTTCTTCGCTTGCGCCGTTTATAAGTTCTTTTAATATGTCTATGCCTTTTAATAAAATATCGATAGTTTTATCATCAACTTTTATTTGGTTATTTCTTATTAAATCGAGCAAATCTTCAAATCTATGCGCGTATTTTTGAGTGTCAAAAAGTTCAACCGCTCCAGCGCTTCCTTTCAAAGTGTGAACGGCTCTAAAAATTTCTTGTATCGCATCCGTGTTATTTCTGTCTTTATCCAAAATAAGAATATTCTGTTCGAGTCTGTCGAGCATGTCAAACGCTTCTTCAAAAAAATCTTTAAGAAGACTCTTTATATAATCATCCATTTTAATCCCTTTTATATAATCCTATTTATTTATTTTCGGAAAAAATAATAAAAAAATCTACATTTATATAAAATACATTTGCTTGCAATAATAATACTTTATAGTATAATGCAGAAAATATTAAATGTCTATATTAAATAAAAGGTAATTAAATATGCAATTATGTATAATAGGAACGGGCTATGTAGGATTAATTACGGGCGCTTGTTTATCGGAAATGGGGAATTATGTTATATGCGTTGATAATGACGAAGAAAAATTAAAAAAATTAAAAAACGGAATTACGCCTTTATACGAACCTGGACTTGAAGAATTAATACTTGCAAATGTTTCCGAAGGAAGATTAGAATTTACAAACGATTTAAATTATGCGGTTAAAAAATCTATCGCTTGTTTTATCGCGGTTGGAACGCCTTCGGGAGACGATGGAAGTTGCGATTTAAGTTTTGTTTTATCGGTTGCAAACGATATTGGAAAAGCTATGAGCGAATGCAATGAATATAAAATTATAGTCGACAAATCCACAGTTCCCGTTGGCACTCATAAATTAGTCGAAGAAGAAATTAAAAAGAATTATAAAGGAGAATTCGATGTCGTTTCAAATCCCGAATTCTTAAAACAAGGAGCCGCCGTTGATGATTTTCTTAAACCCGATAGAGTCGTTATAGGTTCAGAATCGGAAAAGGCTATAGATATAATGAGAGAAATTTATAATCCTTTTACAAGAACGGGAAATCCTATAATTATTATGGATATAAAATCTGCCGAAATGACTAAATATGCGGCGAACGCTTTTCTTGCCACAAAAATATCTTTTGCGAATGAAATGGCAAATATAAGCGAAAAAGTTGGAGCAAATGCGGATTTGGTTAGAATAGGAATGTCAAGCGATAAAAGAATCGGAAATCAATTTTTATTTCATGGTTTGGGTTATGGCGGAAGTTGTTTTCCTAAAGATGTTCAGGCTTTGATTAAAACCGCTTCGGATTTTGGAATCGATTCGGATTTATTAAAAGCGACTCATAAAGTTAATGTAAATCAAAGAAAAAATTTTGTGAATAAAATTTTGAAACATTATAATAACGATATAAAAAATAAAACTTTCGCCGTGTGGGGACTTTCTTTCAAACCAAGAACAAACGATATGAGAGAATCGCCCGCAATAACAATTATAAATATGCTTTTGGATAAAGGCGCTAAAATAAAAGCTTATGACCCTAAAGCTATGGAAACTGCAAAAATTATTTTTGGCGATAAAATAGTTTATTCTTCAAATTCTTACGAGGCTTTAGAAAATGCTGACGCCCTAATTTTGATAACGGAATGGAACGAGTTTAAAAGACCAAGTTTTGATAAAATAAAAAGCAAACTTAAAGAGCCGATTATATTTGACGGAAGAAATCAATACGATAAAAAGAGAATGAACGAAAGAGGAATAAAATATATTTCTTTAGGCGTAGCTGAATAACTTAATTCTAAATATTTAATCTATTTTAATTATAATATTGTAAATTTTATTTAAAATCTTAAATATAAATATTAAATTTTATTTATTCAAATCTTTCGGATGCGAGCGGATTTCGGGAAAGAAAATTATTTAAATATTCTTTAATAACTTTATTTTATAAAATATGGACGGCAATAATAAGAATAAGGAATTATCCGCAAAATATATTTAAAATCAGCATTACAAAAACAAAAGAGCATATATTCGTATTTTGTTTTTCAAATTAATGATTAAATTAAAAGGAGCGGTTTAATGTATTTAATAGTTGGAGCTGGAATATCGGGAAGCGTATTGGCTAATTTGATAGCCGAGAGATTAAATCAAAAAGTTTTAATAATAGACAGAAGAGAGTATATAGCGGGAAATTGTTTTGATTATTTATCTACAAACGAAAATATTACGATTCATAAATACGGACTGCATATATTTCATACGAATAATAAAGAAGTTTGGGATTATTTATCTAATTTTACAAAATGGCATTATTTTTATCTAAAGCCTAATGTTATGATTGAAGGAAATAGAGTTTCTTTGCCTTTTACCTTAAAGACTTTGAGGGAATTATTTTCGTTTTCTATGTCGGAGAGAATAGGGAATAAACTTATTGCAAAATACGGCTATGGCGTTAAAGTTCCTATTTTGGATTTTCAAAAGAGTAAAGATAAAGATTTAAATTTTATCGGCAAGTTTGTTTATGAGAATGTATTTAAGAATTATACAATTAAACAATGGGGATTAAAGCCCGAAGAGATAGACGCAAGCGTAACGGCAAGAGTTCCAATTTATATTTCAAATGACAGCAGATATTTTCAAGATAAATATCAAGCAATTCCAATTAAAGGCTATACTAAATTAATAGAGAATATTTTAAATCATAAAAATATTACGGTTCAGTTAAATACGGATTATAAAACTTTATCTCAAAATGAAATTAAAGAATTTAAAGCTATTTTCTACACTGGGGCGATAGACGAATATTTTGATTATCAATATGGCGAGTTGCCTTATAGAAGTTTAAAATTCGATATTATGACAATAGATAAAAAATATTATCAAAAATCGGTTGTGACTAATTATCCTAACGATTATGATTTTACAAGAATAACTGAACATAAATATTTTTTGGATGAGAAATCAAATAAGACAATAATATCGGTAGAATATCCGCAGGTTTTTTCGCTTGGTAAGAATGAAAGATATTACCCAATAAATAACGATAAAAACGACAAACTTTATAATAAATATTTACGCGAGAGTAAAAAGCTTAATAATGTTTATTTCTTCGGCAGGCTTGGTGATTATAAATATTATAATATGGATTTGGCGGCGGAAAGAGTTTTTGAATTATTTAAAAAATTAGAGAATTCTATTTTTACAAATAAATAAAATAAAAATTGGAGAATAGTTGTTATAAAAAAATTATTTTAATTGGCAGTCAATGTTGGTTTGCAGACAGTTTTATTTATTTTATAGAAAAAGGATTTAAAGGAACTGTTATAAAATGCAACCATAATACCAAATGTTTTTTTCCTAATTATTCTATATTTAATAAAATAGGTTTTTCTATTGTTGATATTAAAGATTTACAAATAGATAAATTATGGTTAGATGAAAATACTTTAATAATATCCGACTATAATTTTGCTGGAGATATAAAATCTAAATCTGTTTTTAAACTATATTCGGAAGAGGTTTTAGATATAGCATATAAAATTTCAAAATATAACAAAGATAATAATTACAGAGCTATAGTTGTAAGAGGTTTTAACGGAGATACGGGTTTTTGTTCAATTGATGCTATAAATATGTTTAATGAAAAAATAAAATATTTAGATGCATTAATATTTGATAACAGCTTACTTGAAGAATTTGTATTAAAAAATATACCAAACGCTAATAATATAAAAATGTATTTGGGATGGATGGAGACTCCTTTAGAAATATTTATAAAAAACAATACCGATGTCAAAATAATTTAGATTATTTTGTAATTTCATTGTTTGGCATTAAAATTTCTTATAAAAAGAAAAGAAGATTATTGCATTTTAATCTAGCTGAAGGCTGCGAAGATATTAATAATATATATAACGATAGAGAAATATTTTTTAACGAATATAACTTTACGACTTTCGGTTTATCTCACTTTTACGATATTTTTAATAACTCAATTGAAAATTTCTTAAGAAATAAAGATTTTTATTTTTCATTAGACGGTCAAAATATATGCAGTAATATTTTATCTCCAAAAGAAATGTATTATGCATTTCTAAATAATCCTTCAAAAGATGTTACATATCTAATGAATGGAATTATTACACTTATTTCACATAATCTACATAATGTTTATAAAGAGTTTATAGATAAAAAAATGGCTATTTTGATAAAAACTGAAGATGATATTGAAAACACTTTAAATATATCAGATTATGAAATACTCGAATATAGAGAAAATATTTATAATAATAGACATCTATTTACATTTGAACAAACTGCAGATTTACTAATAAATTTATTATATAGAAAATAATAAAATTAGGATTAACAATGGAAAAACAAAAGTATCAATAGTTATGCCAGCATACAATGTATTGAAAGCGTTATTAATCAAACTTTGAAAGAGATTGAAATAATTCCCGTTGACGAGGAAACCCCGATAATTGCGGAAAGATAATGGACGAATATGCTGAAAAAGATAAAAGAATAAAACCTATTCTAAAGAAAACGGAGGCTACGGTTCGGCGGTTAATCTGGGAATAGAAAAAGCTACGGGAGAATATATAGCGATACTTGAAACGGACGATTAGATTGAGCCAAACACTTACGAATTATTATATAATGAATCGAAAATAAACGATACCGATATGAGAAAATGCAAATTTATTTTTATAATTCTTTCGTAAGACATAAATATGAGATAAAATATTATAAAGTTTATTTATATACAAATGTACCAAAAATGAGCTTTTGATTTAAAACAATATCCGCAATTATTATATAAGCATGCTTCCGTTTAGGCTGCGATTTATAAAAGCTCGTTTATAAAGCAAATAAAATTTATAGAAAAAGGATATTATCAGGATTTTACATTTTTTATTTTCATGCTTCTAATACTTGTTTTGGCATATATAAAAGGATTATATTAAAATATAAAAAAAGATATATTAAGTTATTGAAAGAGATTTTTGAAGATATAAAAAAAGATAAATATTTTAAATATTTGTATTTTGACAGAGAACAAAAGAAATTCGTTGAAAATATACTGAATTAAATCAAGTTTTACAATTTTATTTGGTTTATATTTTAAGACATTTAGAAGATTAATAATAAATTCTTAATATATCTTCAATGAAAAATCTTTTTCTATAGTTAGTTTTATATAATCGCATATATCTTGTGGCATATAATCTTTACACTTTATTATTGTATCTATTATATCAAAATAACTTTTCAAAATAATATAATGCTTTGATTTTTTTATAAGGAAATCTATATCTTTATCATTTATATCATTGATTTTAATATTATCAATTATTAATCTTTTAATTGACAAAATACATGTATTCATTCTCTCACGTTCTTCTAATAATTTTTCATTTTTTCTATTCTATTACTCCCTCTATATACTTCTTGCATATCGTATAAAACACTAGAATACAAATCTAATAATAAATTTAATTTTTCTTTATAAAATTTTTTTATTAATGATTTAATTTCACTATATATTTGTAATAATATTTTATTTATAACACCCGATGCCATTTAACAACTATATTCACCATGCGAAATATTTTCATTTTTTATAATATCTACTAAATCTTTAGTTTCAAATTTTGAATATGTAGCTTCTGGCATAAACTACTCCTATATTTAAAATTTCTATATTACATAGTATGGAAAATTTTAATTAAAAGTCAATATGAAAAAGTATTTATATGGATATCATTTTGGAATTGTATAAAATAACGGACACTTCAAATTATTCAATTAACGGAAAAAGAATATTAGCATATTTAGTAGAAGTTTTATTTGACTGTTATATGAGAAAATTAACTGATGAAAAAGCTATTAAATATAAATAACTAGGAGTAGTGAAAATAGTTGTAAGCATTAACGAAGATAAAGCGGACATAATAAAAGAAAATATTTTTTAGGAATTAAGAGAAGTGAGAAATATTTTATTATATATTTCTTCGGATTAAAAATAACTTTGAAAAATAAACAACATTAAGGATTAAAAATGAATATAATTAATAAAATCGCTATTGTAATTCAAGCTTATTCTGATTTTAAGTCGCTTGAGATATCTCTAAGCTTGCATGCAAAGTATAATAATCATAATGCGGATATATTTATATTTCAAAACGAAAGAGGAACTTACAACCGCGAAAGAACTTATAGAGTCGCAAAAATATACGAAAATCTATACCCAAAACAAATTAAAGTTGTAGATTGGATAAAACCTCAAAAACCTTATTATTCTATTAGAGAATTATTAAACAGTAAAATAATGAATAAATACGAATATATTTGCAAAGTTGACGATGATACTTTTCCTTTAACGGATAATGGGCTAAATAATTTATGCAAATGCTATGAAGAATCTTACTCAAAATACGGAGATAATTTAGGTTATATAACTGGTTTAGTAAATAATAATTTTGGGGTTTCAAAAAACTAATAAAAATTATGGATATAGAAAACGAATATTTTGACAAATATTCAAGAATTCATTATACAGGAATGTAAAATTATTGTTATGGAAAAGGCAATGAGTTAGAACTTTTGGATAATACTAAAATATCAGATTCCGCTGGGGCACAATTTTGAGAAATGCTTATATATCTCGATGGATACATAAAAAACAACTTCAAACCATTTAGAATATATAAAAAATACCGCAGATAAAGGCTATGAAGAAATAGATAATAGTAAAAGGTATTCTATTAATTGCATTCTACTCAAAAAAGAATTTTGAAAAACATATATGACAAATACGATAAGCTCAACGAAGATGACGAGCATAATTGTTTAATGTATTGCTATAATAACGATAAAAAAATTATATCGGTTTTAAGCCTTCCTTTAGTTCATTTATTCTTTTTTACTCAAAGATAAGAGAATAAAGATTTGATACCAACTATAAGAGATTATTATTCAAAAGTTATAGATTCTCCTTATTCGATTGCAATATGTGAGAGTAAAGAACTTGAAAATGAAAATAGATTAAGATATTTAGAGAATATTATTTATCAAATAAATAATAGGACTACAAAAAGAAATATATGGGATTTTATTTTTTTAATATCCGAATATACAAGATACAAAATAATTACTATTTTTGGTATAAAGATAACTTTAAAAAAATAAAAACTGTTGACAAATTAATTATAATCTGTTATCATATAAAATATATATTATTTACTTTTAGATAAAGGTTATGATTATAGAAGCTAAATATGTTTTTGCTTATGTTTATAAATTATTGTTAAATAATAAGTTGATAAGTAGAGAAGACCGTAAAGATACAAAAATAAAAAACGAATAAAGTTATTTATTTTGCTGAGTTAATGCATAGAATACTTTATTAAAAAAGAGTCAATAACTAATGCAAACTATTATTGCCTTTGCTATGCTCCAGCTATTGATATAAAACAATTAGATATAGATGAGAAATTAATAAATTTAGATAAAATTAAAAATTACTTAATCACCTTTCAGAAGAAGAAATATCTATTTGTATAAAAGATTTTTTTGCTAAAATGGAAACGGAAGAATTAATCAATATAACACATAAAGATAATAAAGATTTTCCATTAGAAGCGTGGAAAGATAATATAAGAAATAATAGGTATGGAGAACTCCCTTTATATAATGAAGATTTAGATAAAGATTCTAAAATTCTTCGGGATAGCCTTATACAAAAATATTTTAAGGATTAATTTTTGAACCAGCATATTTATTATATCAATATTTTAAAATTCTTCCAACCAAGATTATCAAGTTGTTCAAATTTATTTTATAAAGAAGAATGTTTTATTAAAGACTATTGTGTTGATTGTGATGGTAATGATAAAATTTATTGTATTGAAATTTAAGATGGTTATAATTATAAAGCTAATATATTATGTTATATAAAACTGCAAGATTATATTAAATCAATGAATACCGATGACAATGAATTAGATGAAATTATAATAGATTTTCGTATATATACTTCAATTTATTAAATAGCTCCATATGTAATTAGAAATAATTTATTCTATATTGGAAGAAAAACTAGATATATGCCGCTAACCAGCAAATATAAAACATTTTAATAAATTCTTTAATAATATTCACATAAGCGTTAATGATTATATAGACATACATAAAGCAAGAGATTATCAAAAGGTGATTTAATTTTTATTAAATCCAATACATTTTTTGTAAATATTACTATATAAAAAATGGAAAATATGATAAGGTTTGAAAGACTTCAACTAATGATATTGATGAATATTTGAATACACAAAGCTAATATAAATGATTTTGATAAAATAGAAAGTGGTTTATCTGTGGAAAAGTTGGCAAATAGAAATGAAAACGAAATAATTAAAAATTTAAATGTTAGATTTCATAGAGATAAGAAAAAAGCTATAGTAAAAATTAGTGTTAAAAAATGTTTGGATATTAAATTATATCCTATCGATAAGCCTACTAAGAAAAATAAATATCATGCCGAAATACATAATGGTCCAAATGATGATAAGCTTATAGATGACAATAAATGTCTAGATTTATCTGAAGCGGTAATATTGGCAAAGTTATTTAAATAATAATTTAGTTAATAAAAATCATTCACCAAATAAGACTATAAAAACAAATATATGTGATTTTATTTTTTTAATATCCGAAGATGGTAAATATAAGATAATTAATATCGAGATAAAACATTATAATAAAAATTTTATCCTATAGTAACATCGCTTGTAGGCAAATCTATTAAACCATACCTTCCTTTATCTATAGAGCCAACGCTCATAAATAAAGTTAAATATCCTACTCTACCGATAAACATTAAAATCATAACTATTATTTTACTCCATATTGAAAGCGAAGGAGTTATTCCTAAAGAAAGTCCCGTAGTAGATAGAGCTGAAACGGACTCAAAAAGCACAGGAGTCATAG
Organism: Brachyspira aalborgi; assembly: GCF_008016455.1. Lineage (NCBI taxonomy): Bacteria > Pseudomonadati > Spirochaetota > Spirochaetia > Brachyspirales > Brachyspiraceae > Brachyspira > Brachyspira aalborgi. The sequence continues at coordinate 1,453,476 of NZ_SAXU01000001.1, forward strand.
TTTTGTATCCGTCTATATAAAATATCAAAAGCGCGGCAAAAGCTGAAATTGCAATTGCAAGAGTAAATATGGCGACAGATTTATTAACCGCCGATTCTTTTATTTTTCTTCCTCTAACGACAATAAAAGGTCTATTGCTTATCGCCGTTATAATCGAAGAAACAAATACGAATAGAGTCGTAGTTTTTACGCCGCCTCCCGTTCCGCTCGGAGAAGCGCCGACAAACATAAGAAATACTATTATTCCTATCGTGACGCTATTCATAGAATTATAAGAAATAGTTTCGTATCCTGCCGTTCTCGGACTTATGCTTTGAAATGCCGATATTAAAATTTTTTCTCTTAAAGATAAATCTTTTAAAACTCCGTTATATTCGTTGAAAAATATAAATAAAAATCCGAATAAAAGTAAAATTATTGTGGTAAATAAAACTATAGTAGTTTGAGTGTCTATTATATATCTTTTTCCCATTATTTTATTTTTAATCGCAAAAAAAACGGTTAAAAGAACGGGATAGCCGATTCCTCCAAGTATTATAAGCAAACCTATGGTTACGCTTACCGTAATATTATTTGAAAATCTATGCAAACTATTTTCGTATAATGAAAAACCTGCGTTACAAAAAGCGCTTATTGAATGAAATAAAGAAGAAAATATTTTCTCACCTACTCCGCCCGCATGGTTTTTAATAACCGTAAAAAGCGAAATTGCTCCAGCCAATTCTATTAAAAAAGTAGCTAAAAAAATTACTTTAATCGTAGATTGTATAATATCTTTATTTTGAGTGTTAAACATTTCCAAAGTTCTTATCCTATCTCGCACGCTTCCTTTACTAACCGAAAATAAAAGAACTATTGCCGAAATAGACATAATGCCTAATCCTCCTATTTGTATTAATGTAATAAGAACGATTCTGCCAAAAAGAGTAAGTTCTTTTGAAATGTCAATAACCGTAAGTCCCGTAACGCAAACCGCACTTGTTGCAGTAAATAAAGCGTCTATAAAATGCATATTTCCTTTAACTGTGCTTAAAGGCAAATATAAAAGCAAACTTCCTAAAGTTATTACGAATACAAAAGAAGCGATAATTAATTGATATAGAGTAAATTTTGAATACGAAAGCCTTAACCAATTTATAACTATAATTAAAAAGAATAAAATCGAACCCGCTATAGTCCATGCAATTCTATAAGAATATATATTATAATATTTTTTGCTCAAAAAATTAATTAGAATCAAACCTATAATTTGAATAATCGGAACTATTATATATAATTTTCTTGGAGCGATTCTTATCTGCTCTAAAAGTATAAATATAAAACAAATCGTTATAATATTTATTATTTTCCCGTAATTTGCTATATAAAAATTATAAGCGTTAATACTTCTTATTTGCATAAGCAAAACGAATATAGCAAAAATCGAGCCAGCTATAGCCAAAAGATTCGAGAATCTGCTTACAAGTTCGTTTATAGTATGAATAATATTTTTATTTGCATATCTATTTTTTTTATTTAACATGGAATATATTTTAACATATTTTTAATTATTTTAATAGAAATAAATAAACAATGCTTTTGCATGAGATTTTACAAAAAATGATTTTTTATATTCTGACCAAATTTATCGTGCTTATTTTTTTATTATCAAAAAAATAAAGAATATTTTTTATTTTCTAAAAATAACAATAATTTTTGATTATTCAGAAAAATCAAATAACGCATAGCTTAAATAAAATTCTAATTTAGAAATATTTTCAGAAACTTTTTTTATATCTTTATTTGTATTATGTTCTTTTATAGAATCGATTAAATCATTAGTTAAATTTTTAGCGTTATTCATTTTCAATTTATCAAATCTATCTCTAATCGAAGTCAAATTTTCTATAAAATCAAAGTCTATATTATCTATTCCAGAAAAAGTTAAATTAGATAATTCAATTTCTAAATCTTTAATAATTTCTAAAATCATATTTATTTTTCTATATAATAAATAAAAAACCTCCTCTAATTTTCAATAGCTGAAATTAAAGAAGGTTTTAAGCTATATATAAATTAATTTCCCATATATGTCGTTTCTTTTCTAACATCCAATCGAGATATAAAACTGTTATAAACTTGCAAATCGCTCTCGCTTGTTATAACCACGAACTCATGCCTTCTCAAATCTGCTTGATTAGGATATTCGGGCAAAGATTCTCCCAAAGGACATTCTATAAGTCTGTTTTCATTTATACCGCTATTAACCAAATATATTTTTGCGTTTCTTACTCTTTCAGCCGAAAGTTTATAATTATAAGGATATGCTATACCGATATTGCTTGTATGTCCTTCTATTATAACGCTTACATTTGCGTTAAGATTCATAAACTCTACAACTTGCCTAAGCGATACATGAGTCATTGTAGTCATATTTGTAGATGCAAAGTCGTATATAATTTTAGGCTCAACTACGAGTATTTTTCCTCTTTCGGTTTCTCTTGTATAAATTCCCGTTGGAAAAATTAATTCGTTTGAATTGGTTATCGGCTCTTCGACCATTTCGTCTACTACCGTATTAGTCATAGGTTCTTCGACTATTTCGTCTACTACCGTGTTAATCATAGGTTCTTCGACTACTTTCTCTAATTCTTCCACAGGAGGAGGAGTCGGAGGAGTTTGAACTTGTTCTTCTTCTACAATCGGAGCACTTTTGCATGAAATCGCAAAAATCAATAAAACTAAAATCAATAAAAATTTTTTCATAAAATCTTACCAAAACCTTTTAATGTATTTTTATTCTGTTTCTTTATTAACATCGACAGTTTTAGCAAAATCATTATACTTTTTTAAATCATTTTCATTCATTATAATTATAAACTCGCTTCTTCTATTGTCTTCTAATGTCGGATATTCGGGCAAAGCCTCGCCAAAAGCATGTTTTAATAATTTGCTATTTTGAACGCCTAATTTAATTAAATAATTATAACTTTTGTCCGACCTTCTTTGAGATAAATTATAATTATATTGAGCGCGTCCTTCTTTACTTGAATTGCCTTCAACAATTATTTTAATGCTTGGATTATCTTTAATTACTTGATGAACAAGATTATAAGCTTCATCATAACTGCCTATTTCTATAGTTCTATCAAATCGGAATTTAACTTCGTTTCCGTCCGACAATTTTAATACGCTTCCTCTTGGAGTTTCTCTAACGCTTACGCCGTTTGGAAGTTTTAATCTTACGCTTTGTTCAGGCGGAGTCTTTTTTGGAGTAGTTTCGCATGCTACAACCAAAGCAAAAATAATTGATAAAATTAAAGCTATCTTTTTCATTTTTTATCCTCTCATAATATTTATTCTTGTTTAATAACAAACATATAATAATTATATTCGTAAAATAATTTTTTATCAATACAATAATTAAATAAATTTAAATAAAATTAATTATATAAATTATCCAATATGTATTTCAATTTCATAGCTTCAATTTGTCCTGGAGCGGAAGAAGATTTAGCGGATGCAAATGTAATTACAGAGCCAAATATTCTCGTAATAATTCCTAATTTTCCCATAGAGATTGCTATTATAGGAAAATCTTTTATCTCGGAAACGGCTTCTAATAAATTAGTCACATCTTTTTTATTTTTAGGCATATAAGCGACTTTCGATATATCGCATTTTAATTTTATCATTTTATTTATTATATAAACTATATGTTTTTTTGACGGCGTTTTATTAAAATCATGATTTGAGATTATAGTTTTAATATTATTTTCTTTCGCAAGTTTTATAATATTTTTTATATCTCTTTCTTTTAAGGTTAAAATTTCTAAATCAATTAAATCGAAACATTTATTTTTTATAACCGTTTTATAAATATCGATTATATTATTATAAAAATCGCTTTTTAGTTTTCCGCCTTCTTTATAGCTTCTCATTGTAAAAATTATTGGTTTATTTGTTATTTTTTTTATGCTTTTAGATATTTCTATTATATTTATTTCGCTTTCTTCATTGTAAATAATATCTTCTAAATAAAAATCCGCTCGCCATTCTATAATATCTATTGGCAATTTATTTATATATTTAATATATTTAATAATTTCTTTTTCGTTTTTTTCAATCACGGGAACGCATATTTTTGGAGCGTCTTCTCCAAGTTTAATATTTTTTATCTTTATAATATTTTCCATTTTACGCTCCTTCATTATATAAAATTTATTTAAATATAATTTCTTTAATATAATCAACGGGCATTTGTTTATTAGTCCAAAGCTCGAAAGCTAAAGCGCCTTGATATAAAAGCATTCCCATTCCGTTTATAATTTTGCATCCTTCTTTTTCTGCTATTTGAAGAAATTTAGTTTTTGAAGGATTGTATATACAGTCGCTTACTATCAAATCTTTTCTGAAAAAACTTTTATCTTCTATTAATGAAATATTTTCTTTCATTCCAACGCTTGTCGCGTTTATTAATAAATTGCTTTCTTCAATTTTATTTTTTAAAATATTTTTATCTTCCAAAGAATATAATTCTATTTTGCAATTAGTTTTACTCGCTATATTATCCAGTATTTTTTTTTGCTCGTCCCAATTTTTATCTCTTTTAAATACAAATATATTATTAATTCCTTCAAATACCGCTTGAGATATTATTGATATTGAAGCTCCGCCCGTTCCCAAAATAGTTATATTTTTATTTTTTATATTAATATTTTCTTCTTCCAAAGATTTAAAAAAACCTTTTCCATCCGTGCTGTAACCTTTTAAAATTCCATTATCGTTTACTATAGTATTTACGCTTTGAGAGAGTTTTGCGGTTTCTGAAATTTCATCCAAATATTGAATAACCTCTTTTTTATTAGGCATAGAGAGATTAACTCCTCGCATATTAAGAGTTTTTATTGACTTAACCGCGTCTCTCAAATTATCTTTATTGACTTCAAAGGATAGATATGCAAAATTTAATCCTAATTTTTCAAAAGCGTTATTATGCATTATAGGAGAGATGCTATGAGTCGAAGGCGAAGCGAAAAGTCCCGTTAAAATAGTTTTTGCATTTATTATCATTTATAAACCTTTTTGATTATAAGCTTTTATTTTTTCAATCCAACTTTTATATTCTTTATCAGAAATTTCTTCTAAAATTTTAACATAAGGATTTAATTTAGGATAAAGTTTTGTAAAATAATTCATATCCCATTTTATAGCTTTATTCCACATTCCATCGCTATCCATAATAATTATATGAGTGTTTTCAATATCGTTTGGAATTTCTTCAGGTCCCATATCTCCGTATATTATATTATATAATTCAAGTTCTCCGTTTTCATTTTCTATTTTATATTTTCCGTCTTGACATAAAGCGTATATTGTATAATATTGTTGATGCGCTTGAGTTTCAATAAGCTCTTTAGGATATTCTTTTCCCGTAGCGATATTATAAATCTTTTCGTTAAATTCGTATCCGTCTATTCCGTATCTTTTAAGTAAATCTTTTTTATATAATTCGGCTTCCATTAAAGTTATAAGATGATAACAGTTGCTTATATCGGCAGTTTCAATAAAAAATCCTCTCTCGACTTTAGGCGATAAAATTAATATTTTTGTTATATTGCAAGCTTCGGCTGCGACATGCAAATAACCTAAACCTTTAATATAATTTTCCAAATATTCTATATATTCGACAGGCTCTAAACTTCTAAAATAAGCGCGCAAATTTCTATTTGAGCATGCTATAGTCATTATCGGAGCAACCATCATATCGATTCCCAAAAAAGCCTCTAAAGGTTTATAATCTAATCTATACATTATTTCCAAATTTAAATTGCCAATATCGTTTTCTGTTATCTCGTCTTCATCAACATTATAAAATTGAGAAATATTTTCTATAAATCTGCTTGCATAATCTATATTCTTATAAAATAAATCTATAATTCTTTTTCCAATCTCTTCGTCAATTTTATCAGTATGATAAAACGCGTGAGCTATAAAATTAGCGGCGCTATAGGATTTTAAAATATCCATATTTTCTAATTCTAAAGAAAGCGCTTTGCAAATTTCAAATTCTTTATCATGATTTTCTTTTGAATATTCTTTTAATTTTAAAAAATTTTCGTTTTGAAAGATTAATTTTTTATTTAGAACTTCGTCAACATTTGATTTTTCTTTTGCATATTCAATATAGTTTTTTATAATATCTTTCATTTAATAAACCGCCTAAAAATTAACTAAAGGAATTATAAACTATATTATAATTAAAATCTATTGATTAATTACAATATTCAATTTATAATATAAAAATACAGTCGATAAAATTATTAAAAAATTCTGTATATAAATTTTATTATAAAGAAATTTTATTATGACAAAAATATTGATAGCTGCGGATTTGCATTTAAGCATATCGGAAAAATCTTATTCTTTTTCTGTGTTTGACGAAATACTTGAAAACGCTAAAAATTATGACGCTTTATTTTTGCTCGGAGATACTTTTAATACTTTTGAAGACGCCGAAAAACTTAAAGAAGAATTTTCAAAAAAATCTGAAATCTATAATAAAAATATTTATTTGCTTAAAGGAAATCATGAATATTTAAAATCGGGAGGAATAAATTTAAGCAAATTAAAATTCGCAGATAACATAAAAATAATAGAAAATATCGATTTTATTAATTTAGATAATTTAGATATATTAGCCGTTGCATTTAGCGAAAATTATAATATAGACAATGATTTTTTAAAAAGAGTAGAAAACTTAAAAGAAAAAAACAGAATATTTTTAGGACATGGAATAGTGGAAGGAACTTTATGGACTATCGAAGAAAATGAAGAATCCGCTTTTATACCGATTGAAATAATAAAAAGAGTAAAACCAAATCTCGCTATCGTAGGACATATTCACAAGCAAATGGAAATAAATATAGAAAATATAAATATAATATATTCTGGTTCGGCGAGAGTTTGGCGAAAAAGCAAATCCGAAATGGGAGCAAGAAAATGTTTGGCTTTAAATATAGATTACGATTCTATAACTAAAAATTATATCGATTTAAAATCTGCAGGAGAATATAGAGTTTATAATTTGAATATTAACGATATTGATTTGAAAATTGAAAATATATATAAAAATTGGAATTATAAAGATATAATTGATATTAACATTTACGGAATAATAGAAGACGAAATTTTGCTTGAAAATAAAAATAAAGAAATTATAAATAAATATTCAAAATATGCTAGAGAAATAAATATAAAAAGCGCAAATTTATTTTTTCTTGAAAACGCTTATAACGAAAATATAATAAAAGAATTTTTAAATGTTGCGGAAGAATTTGAAAATAAAAGCGTAGACGATGAATATTTGGAAATAGTTGAACTTGCAAAATATATTGGTATAGAAAAAATTTCTTTAGCTTTACAAAATAAAAAATAAAAATTAAGCGGGAATATATGATTTTAAAATTAAATAACTTCGGAAAATTTAAAAATAAATCTTTTGAAATATCTAACGGAATTACTTTATTTTACGGAGAAAACGAATCGGGAAAAACTACAATATTTGATTCTCTTATGATTTTATTTTCAGAAAGCAAAAGAGTGAGCGTATTTTTTAAACAAATGAAATCAAGATACGGAAACGATATAGATATAGATTTTGAGCCTAAAATTCCCGAACATTTGAAAATGCATCCTCAATCTTATAATAATTTATACGCAATAAGGCAAAGCGAAATAATATTTGAAATGTCGGACAGCAAAAAAGATTCTAAAGATTGGGAAAGCGAAATTAAGAAAAAATTATTCTCTTCGGATATCGATATTGGAAAAATGGTTTCTGAAATAAAAGCGGAATATTCAAGCAAAGCTCAAAATTCTATTTTATATAAAATAAATATTTTAGAAAACGAGAAAATTGAAATCGATAAAATATTAAATAATTTGTATGATAAAATCAATAATTCTACAAATAAGAAAGACAATTTAAAAGAGTTTAAAGAAAATATATTTTTGCATGAAAATATCTTAAAAGAAAAAATTGAAGAGAGAGAAAAATTATATTCTTTAATGAAATCAAAAAAAGAAGCGGAAACAAAAAGTATAAAACTTAATCTATTAAAACAAATAAACGATTTTAATAAAGCGGACGAATTTTTAAGCAAGAATATAATTTATAAAGATGATTATTCCAAAGAAATAAACGGAAGAACAAAAAAAATTGAAGATATAAAAATGAATATAACTTTTTTAAAAGGAAAAATTGAAGCTTTGAAAAAATCTTTTGTAGAAGAAAAAAATAAAACAGATTATGATAGCGTAAAAAAAAGAATAGAAAACGGAATAAATAAAATTGAAGATTTAACTAAAAAAAATAATAAAGCGCCAAAAATAATATTTTTTATCGCCGTAGCTTTTATATCTTCTTTTCTTGCTTTATATTTTAAAAATCCTTTATTTCTTACTATTATAATTCCCGCGATTCCTTTTATGTTTATAAAAGAAAATAAAAATTCTAAAATTATAAAAGATATATTGGAAAGTTTGCCCGAATTAGATATTAAAGAAACCGATATTTTTATTTTTAAAGATTTGCTCAATAAAGAACTTGCTAAAATAGAAATTATAATGACAAATAACGATAATGAAGAAATTGAAAATTATAATGCAGATTTGGAGAAAAGCCTAAAAGAATTAAAAAATGAAAATAATTTATTAAATCAAATTTTTGAAAAATTAAAAGTAAAAGATAAAGAAGAATATTATAATATAAAAAATAATTATGATTTATTATTAAAACAAAACGAAGAAAATTATAAAAAGTTAATGATTGAAGTTAAAAAATTGGGACTTAAAAATATAGAGACGCTTGAAATTGATTGCATAAGAATACTTAAAGAGCTTGACGAGAAAGGAGTTAATCCAAATGATTATAACGAAATGGAAATAAAAAAAATTGAAAATAATTTAAAAGATTTAGAAAGCGAAATAAATATTCTCAAAGAAGAGATAAATAAAATAAAAAATAATATTTCGTATATTGAAGGCGAGCTTAATAATTCTAAAAATATTCATGCCGATTTAATCAACTTTGAAAGCAAATTATCTCAAATAAAAGAGAATATAATTAATTTAAATAAAAGAAGAAAGGCTTTAAAACTTTTGGAAGAAATGCTTTTTAGCATAAATAAAAAAAATGACGATATATTTCAATCTCTCTCAAAAGAAGCGAGAATTTTATATAATCATATTACGGGAAAAAATTTATCTGACGAAGGAATAATAATGTCGGGATTCGATAAAGATAAAATTATGGTTGCGGATAAACAAAATAAAATTAGAAATGTAGAGTTTTTATCTTCCGCAACAAGAGACGCAGTTTATATAGCTATGCGACTTTCTATATTAACTAAAATACATCAAGCGGGAAGATTAATTTTATTAGACGACCCTTTTATAACTTTCGACAATAACAGAACGAAAGAGGCTTTATCTTTTATAAAAGAATATTCTAAAAATTATAATATTCCCGTAGTGATTTTTACGAAGGATACTTTTACAAGAGATTTTATGTCGGAATATAAAGATATTATTATCTATGAGCTTTAATAAAAATATTGTTTTTAGTATAATTTTGAATTTGTTAATTTTATTTAATTTTCTTATCTTTGCGAGGCTATTTATAACCGAAGCAATACAAAATAAACAAAATATTTAAATAAAAAATCTATAGTGTTAAACCCAATAGCTTTTTACAAACTTAAAACTTGAAAATATATTTTAAAAGATATAAAATATACGAAAATAAATTTTAATTAGGATATTAATATGGAATATGAAGCAGTCATAGGATTAGAAGTGCATGTTCAACTTAATACAAAAACAAAGGCTTTTTGTTCATGCCCAAATACTTTCGGAGCGCCTGCAAATACTTTAACTTGCCCAAGATGTCAAGCGCATCCAGGAACTTTGCCTATAGTAAATAAAGAGATGGTTCATAAAACTATAAAAGCGGGAATTGCCACAAATTGCGCTATTCAAAAAGTAAGTCGATTTGCAAGAAAGCATTATTTTTATCCAGATTTGCCTTCGTATTATCAAATCACTCAAATGGACGAGCCAATTTGTAAAGAAGGACATATTGATATAACCGTTTTAAATGAAGACGGTTCTTCGTATAATAAAAGCGTTAGAATAAATAGAATTCATATGGAAGAAGACGCGGGAAAATTAGTTCATGACGATACGGGCAGACCTTTAAGTTATGTCGATTTGAATCGCGCGGGTTGTTGTTTGATAGAATGCGTAAGCGAACCCGATATTTCTACGGGAGAAGAAGCTTATCAATATTTAACAGAATTAAAAAAGATTCTTAAATATATAAATGTTTCGGATTGCAATATGGAAGAAGGTTCTCTTCGTTGCGACGCTAATGTTTCTATAAGACCGAAAGGAAGTAAAGAGTTGGGCGTTAAAACAGAAGTAAAAAATATGAATAGTTTTAGAAATGTTCGCCTTGCAATAGATTATGAAATTAAAAGACAGATAAAGGCTTTAAATAACGGAGAGAAAATTTTACAAGAGACGAGACTTTATGATGCAAAAGAAAATAACACTAAAGGCATGCGTTCAAAAGAAGGCGCTGCGGATTATAGATATTTTCCAGACCCAGATATTCCCGTTTTAATTCTTAAAGAAGAAGAAATTGAAAGCGCAAGAAAAGAACTTCCAGAACTTCCGCAGAAAAAAAGAGATAGATTAAAAAAAGATTATGATTTGCCAGACCAAGATATAATCGTTTTAACCGAAGAGCCAGAACTTGCCGATTATTACGAGGCTGCGGTTAAATCTTATCCTAAACAACCTAAAAAAATAAGCAATTGGATAATGGTTGAAGTAAACGCGTATTTAAATAAAAAACTTCAAACGATAAAAGATTTTAAACCTAAACCAGAACATATAGCCGAAATTTTTAAATTAATAGACGAAGGAACTATAAGCGGAAAAATAGCGAAAGAAATTTTTGAAGATATGTGTGAAACGGGAGAATCGCCTTCCGCAATAATCGATAAAAAAGGTTTAAAACAAATGAGCGATACGGGAGAGCTTGAAAGCATAATAAGAAAAGTGCTTGAAGATAATCCAAAATCGGTTGCCGACTTCAAAGCGGGAAAAGAAAAATCATTTGGTTTTTTAGTCGGACAAACAATGAAAGCGACTAAAGGACAAGGAAATCCGAAACTTGTTAATGAAGTTTTAAGAAAGATTTTAGGCGAATAAAATTATAAAAAATCTAATAATTAAAATAAATAAAATTACATGCGGGGGGAACGCTATGGCTTTTCCTAAACTTAACGATTTTTATAATCCTATTTTAGAATATTTTTATAATCAAAAGGAAATGGTAAAACATATTAATAATGAGGAATTAAGAAATTCTTTAATAAATAAATTTAATCTTACAAAAGAAGAAACGGAATTAAAAATTAGAAGTGGACATACAAAGTTTGGTTCTCGAATAGCTTGGAGTATAACGCACTTATGCAAGGCTGGATTATTGGAAAGACCCGAAAGAGGATTTATTCAAATAACCGAAGAAGGTAAAAGGATTATAGACGATAAAATAGAAATAACAATCACTTATTTAAAAAATAATTATCCTGAATTTAAAGAATTTCAAACTCCTAATAAAAAAGATAGTGCTTCCGATGTTTCTGACGAAGACGATATTACGGAAATTGAAGAAGTTACAAACGAATTATATTCTAAAGTTGACGATTACTACGAATTAATTGAAGATTTAATACTAAATAAATTATTTGAAATGGCTCAAGATAGCACCACGAAAGAAAAAGGAGATATTCTTGAAAATATATCAGTAAAATTATTTTCAAAAATGGGATATTACGATGTCAAAAAAAGAGGCGGAACGGGAGACGGAGGAATTGACGGAGATTTTGCAATTGATAAATTCGGTTTGGAGAGAGTGGCTTTTCAATGCAAATTTTTTCTTGACGGAAATCATGTGACTTCAAAAGATATAGACGTTTTTGCTGGTTCTTTAAGCAAATTAGGTTATCAAAAAGGCGTATTTATAACAACAAGCAAATTTACAAAATCATCCGAACATAAAAATATTACTTTTATAGACGGTAGAAAATTAGCTAAACTTATGAGAGAAAATAAAGTTTTATGTTATGTAAAAGATACTTATAACGAATATATTATAGACGACAATATTGACAATTAAAATTTGTAATTTTTTTTATTAAGTAAACATAATTAATTTGATTTAATTTTTTAATATTGTATAATATAACAATAAAAATCTTAGAGAAAAAATGGAGAACAATTAAAATGAAAAAATTACTAATGTTATTTTTATTAACTGCAATTTCAGTTTACGGTTATGAGGCGATTCCTTATATGTTTAACAATTTAATTCCTTATGGAATATCGCCAGACGAAGTAAATCAAATACTTGTAGAATCTAATTTTGCTTCTTCTGAAGGCGAAGTTGTAAGCGGAAGTTTTTATGTGTCTACGAGTCCAGACCCAGATTTGGTATGGTATAATCCGCAAACTGTAAAATGGGTAAATATAAAGTTTACCACTAATGAGGTTTCCGACTTATTTAAAAGAGATTCAAATCTTTTATATTTTAGTTATCAAACCGAAGACGAATTTAAATGCATAGTTGTTAATTCTGACAATATAAGCGAAGATGCAAGTCCTGTGGGAGCTGAAACAAAATGGTCTTATAAATTCTTTTTCCATAACGACAAATTATTTGCAGTTAGCTCTCGTTATGAAGGCGATTATAAAGTTGAAGAATATAAAAATAGAAATCCTCAAAATCAATACGCTCACCCTGGTTATATAATGTCAAGCGGATTATTTCAAAGAACTTTAGAAGGTTTTCAATCAAAATTTGGCGGATTTCATAATAAGAGAATTATAACTCTTGATAATTTTGCTTCTATGAATTATGGAAATTATGGAAATAAAGCGGCTAATACTTCTTTATCGGTTTATTATGCAAGCTATAACGGAAGGAAAATTAACTTTTTAGCTTCTTATGTGGATAATTTTAGAATTACGCCTTTATATTATAGATTTCAAAATAGAACTTACGAAAATTATTTTGATGTAGCCGATATTCCCGTAGAAATACAATCTAATATTGAAATTAATAAAACGGAAGAGGAAGAAGAAGATTCTCAATAATATTTAATAATAAAATATTTTAAGGAGATTGTTTTATGCAGTCTCCTTTTATTTTGCAAAAAATCTTTATTTATTATATAATTATTTTAATAAAAATCAGAAATTATAAAATAAAATTATGTTTTAAATAGAGGTTTCATTATGGATTTAAGCGAATTAACTATAATACAAATCAGAGAAAAATTAAAAAATAAAGAAGTAAACGCCGTTGATTTGACTTCTTCGATTATACAAAAAATAGAAGAAGACGATAAAAGAGAAGATAAAATTAACGCTTATTTAGAAATTTTTAAAGAAGACGCTTTAGAACAGGCTAAAAAATCTCAAGAAAGAATAGATAAGGGAGAAGATTTGCCTCTTTTGGGCGTTCCTTTATGCATAAAAGATAATTTATGTTATAAAAATCATACAATGACGGCTGCATCAAAAATGCTTGAAGGTTATAAAGCGCCTTATACAGCGCCAACAGTTCAAAGATTGATAGACAATGGAGCTATAATATTAGGCAGAACTAATATGGACGAATTCGCTATGGGTGGCACTACAGAAACCTCAAATTACGGAATAACGAGAAATCCAAGAAATAGAAAATATGTTCCTGGCGGTTCTTCGGGCGGTTCGGCTTCTGCGGTTGCCGTGAATTTTTCTTTTGGAGCGCTTGGCAGCGATACGGGAGGCTCAATAAGACAACCCGCTTCATTTTGCGGAATCGTGGGAGTAAAACCGACTTACGGAAGAGTGCCAAGATTAGGATGCATAGCTATGGCGAGTAGTTTAGACCAAGTTGGACCATTAACTAAAGATGTGAAAGACGCCGCTTTAATGACAAAAATTATAGCGGGATTCGATTCAAAAGAATCGACTACTCTTAATATTCCCGTTTATGATTATCCTTCTTTTTTGGACGGAAATATTAAAGGAATGAAAATCGGACTTGCAAAAGAATATTATGAAACAGATTTAATCAACGCCGATGTCAGAGAAAATATAATGAAAGCGATAGAAAATTTAAAATCTAAAGGAGCTGAAGTTATAGATATATCTTTGCCAAATGCAAAATACGGTTCAAGAGTTTATACTGCAGTTATGGCGGTTGAAGTTGCAAGCAATATGGGAAGATATGACGGAATAAGATACGGATATCATCCTAAAGGCGATTTTAATTTAGACGAATACTATTACACTTCAAGAAGCGTGGGACTTGCATTTGAAACGAGAGCGAGAATATTATTCGGCACTTTAATAACGGGAAAAAGATTTTTCTATACTCATTATCAACATGCTTTGAAAGTTAGAAAACTTATGCAAATAGATTTTGACAACGCTTTTAAGAAAGTCGATATAATAATATCTCCATCCTCTCCCGTAACGGCGGGACTTTTAGGCTCAAGAGATAAAACCGACAGCGCTTTAAGTTTTTTGGCGGATAGTTATACTTCAAATATAAATTTAGTCGGGCTTCCCGCTATGAGTGTTCCTTGCGGAGTCGATAAAAATAATATGCCGATTGGAATACAATTTATAGCTAAACAATTTGACGAAGTTTCTATGTTCAAAATGGCTTATGCTCATGAATTAAATTATCAAAAATAAGTTAAAGCTTAAACTAAAATGAATAAACATTTAAATATAATATCAATAGCTTTAATAATTTTTTCTATAATTTGTTCGATTTATATTCAAAATTACGCTTTTAATAAAAGAGCTATACTTATAGACCAAGTTCAACATTTTTACGACATGAAAAAATGGCTTGAAAGCGGAAAATTGCCGACAACGGGAGCGAGATTTATCGCTAGTCAAGTGATTAATGAAGAATTTACTACTCCAAGAGTTCATGGGGGGACTATATATTTTATACTTTATTTTATAAAATGGCAAAAGAAAGTTTATTAGGAGCAAAAATTATTAATCTTATTTTCAATTTAATAATTATATCAATCTTTCTTTTTTGGTTTTATAAAAAATTTGGATTATTAATAACCTCGATTATCGCTCCTTTAATTTTATGCAACGGCTATTTTGTTATGGCGACTACGGATTTTTGGAATCCTAACTTAACTTTGATTTTTAGCTTTCTCTTTTTTATATTTTTATTTGAGTATATAGGTTCTGAAAACGAAAATATTATAAAACTTTCCGCCGTTATGATTTTTCCAATACTTGCAATAATGGAGCAAGGGCATTTTGTAACTTTTTTTTCTATGATTCCTACGGTTATTGTCTATTTGATTATTAAGTTTAAACGTTCGATAAAATATATTTTGTTTTGGATATTTGGAGTTTTTATTTCGTTTTTGGAATATTTGCCTTATATAATTTCGGAGTTAAGAAACGGATTTAATAATACGAATATGATTTTTTCGGTTAGTTCTGGGCTTTCTACTTTGCCTTTTCCTCAAATGCATGCGATATTTTTATTTCCAACAAACGAGATGTCTGTATTTTATGGAAATAGCATATACGGTTCTATTAATTTTTGGCTTCAATATCCTCTTATGATATTAGGATTATTATTTTTATTTTCAAGCATTATATTTTCTTTTTACTGTATAATAAGAGTTTTTTATTTTGTTTTTAATAAGAAATATGAAGCTAAATCAAATATTGAAAAAACTTTAATAGAAATGTTAAAAATATTTTTAATTTTTATACCTACAACTATAATTATTAATATACTCGCTCGCTCAAAACATGGAACTTTCCATTATTTATATTCAGCTTTTTCTATTTCATATTTACCAATTATATTATTTTTATTTCAGAAAAAAGATAAATTTATTTTGAATAAAAAATTTTTCTATATATTTTCCGCTTGTATATTTGTAAATATTTTTATTATGATATTACAACTTACGACTTATACTAAAAATTATGAAGTCCAAAGAAATGTCGAGGGCATGAAAACCGTTGCAAAAACTTTAATAGAACATTCAAAAGGCGAAGAGATAAGCATTATAGGATTGTATGCGGACGATAATTATATGTATATGGATATTGCAATAGCTTATTTTCCAGATATGGTTTGGAATCAAAATAATAATTCCACAAATTTATATTTAATTTTAGACAGAATAGGAACTTTATCGAGACCAAAATATACGATTTCAAGTTATATGGAATATTTAAATAAAAATGCAACTTTGCTCGGTGATAATGGGACTTTATTCGTTTATAAATATCATGGAAAAGAACCTTTGGAAATGCCAAAGAATAAATAATATTAAAATATGAAACTAATAATTTAAAAATCTACAAATAATAGTTGCAATATTATTATATTTAGTATATAATTTAATTAAAAAGGTGTGAGAATCATGTTAAACAACTCAACTCAACTCAACTCAACTCAACTCAACTCAACTCAACTCAACGCTAATAATTTATTAAGCGTTAATTTTTATTGCAAAAATAAATTTAATATAATTTTGCTTTTAGTTATTATAATCTCATTGGCTTCCGCAGTCTTTATACATTTCTACGCATTTAATAGAACGACAATATACATAGACACTATTTACCATTATTATGATATAAAACAATATTATGAAAGCAAAACTTTGCCAACGGTTGGAAACAGGCTCATGAATAGTTTGGATATTAGAGACAATGAAACTTATGCAAGAATTCCAGGAGGTTTTTATTATACGCTTTATTTATTTTGCTATATAATTGGCGGAGGATTAGCGAAAGCAAGAATAATTTATATTATAATTTGCTCTATAATACTTTTAATATTTCTATATTGGATTTATAAAAGATTTTCTTTATTAATCGCTTCTATAATGTCGGCTTTAATACTAACAAACGGATATATTATTTTTTCAACAAACGATTTTTGGAATCCTAATATACCGCTTATATTTTCATTTTTACTTTTTATGGTTTTCTGCGAATATGTTTCAAATAAAAACGACAAATATGTTTTTATATGCTCGACTTTAATTTTTCCTATAGAGGCGATAATGGCTCAAGGACATATAGCGGTTTTCTTTTCTATAATTCCGACTACAATAATTTATTTAATTTTTAGATACAAAAGAACTTTAAAATATATAAAAGCTCATGCGCTTGGAGTTTTTATTTCATTTTTATTTTATCTTCCATATTTAATATCAGAAATAAGAAACGGTTTTTTTAATACAAAATTAATGTTAAATATGCAAAGCTCCTCTAATTTTCAAGGTTTGCCTCAAGTTTATTCAATTTTAATATTTCCGACAAATGAGATTTCCGTATTATATGGAACAAATTCTACCCCGACAAAATATTTTTGGTTTAATGAAAATATATTTTTTATAGGAATGATATTTTTAATAATTACATGCATTATATCTTTAACGGCTTTTATTTATTCTATAATATTTTTAATAAAAAAAAGAAAAAATGATACCATGAAATATACCGACATTATGCAAAAAGAAGCTTTTATATTTTATTTGATATTTATACCAGCGACTTGTTTAGCGTTTTTTATATTTAATTCAAAACCAGGGACTTTTAGATATTTATACGGAATATTTGCATTTTCTTTTATAACTATAATAATATTTTTTAATAATTTTCTTAAAAATAAAAATAAATTGTTAATCGCTTTTTTAATATTAATAACTTTAAATAGCGTTAATATGGGATTTTTGCATATGAAACGATATTACGATTTGTTTGAAGCGCCTTATACCGAAAAAGAATTTAGAAATATATTAGAGGCTATTGTAGAAGATGCAAACGGAGATAAATTTAAAATAGTTCCTTATGACGAATTATATTTTGATAATATGAGGCTCGCTTATTTTCCAAATTTACAATGGAATAGAGACGATAATTCTAAATTAACTTATTTTATATATTATGAAATAGAGAATATAAGATTAAAAAATACGGGAAAATCAAAAAATTACGATGAAATAATGAATAATTTGCCGAATAATACGGTTTTATTGACAGGAAACGATAAATTAAAAGTTTATAGATACATAGAAAATTAATTAAAAGGACGGATAAGCATGACAAATAACTTAAAAACTTATTTCAAAAATAAAACAAATTTAATTTTACTTTTATTAAAGCCATAGTTTTATATAGATTAGAATAATTTATTTTATTAAATTTGATACGATTAAAAATTAAATATTTATTGTTTAAGTAATTCTATAAACTGCTTTGCAACTCTCGGACTTCTTCCCGCGCTTCTAATCGCATAGGCTTCTGCTTGATTTATTAATTCCTCTTTATCCATTTTCATATTATTTTCTTTCGCGTAAGATAAAACTATTTCTTTAAATAAATCTTTTCCTGGTCTTTGAAATGTTATTATCATCCCAAATCTATTTGTTAAACTCATTATTTGTTGAATCGTATCTTCTATATGAATATCGTCTCCCGTTCTGTCTGTAAAATTTTCTTTTATCAAATGTCTATAATTGCTCGTAACATAAACCGCTATATTATTTGGAAAAGAATTTACTCCGCCTTCCAAAATTGCTTTCAAGTAAGAAAAAGTGTCGTCATTTGAAGAAAAAGTTAAATCGTCAATAAATATTATAAACTTCAAAGGGCTACAACTTAATTTTTCTATTATGTCGGTTATAAAATGAAGTTGATTTTTTTTAATTTCTATAAGTCTTAATCCTTCGTCTTTGAAAAAATTTGCAACCGCTTTTACCGTGCTGCTTTTTCCCGTTCCCGCATCTCCGTAAAGAAGAATATTATTCGCCTTTTTGCTTTCGATTAATATTTTTGTATTTGATAAAACTTTATTTCTTTCAATTTCGTATCCGTATAATTTTTTTATATCTTGATTATCTTTATTTTTTACAGCGATAATATTTTTTTTATCGTCTAATACAAACATATTGTTATTATAAAATATTCCATATCCTTTTTTGTCTATATTTTTTATATGCTCAAAATATATTTTATAAAAATCAATTTCTTTAATTTCAAGTTCTGCTATATTTTTTGAATATTCTTTATTGAAAATCGAAGAAAAATCAAAAGAAGAAATATATTTAAAAAAGTTTAATTCGTTTTTAAAAGTTTTTTTAAGATTATTATTTATTTCTTGTTTTAAAATGTATTTGCTTATATAAATATTATCGTCTAAAAATATTTGAGATAAAATAAAATCTGCTAAATTATTATCGCTTTTAAATAACTCCGATAAAAATTCGCAATATAAATCAATTTGTTTTATATTATCAATATTTTCTTTAGTTTCACAATTTAAAAATTTTAATAATTTTTTTATAACTTTAGTTTTTAAAATATTTCTAAATAT
Source organism: Brachyspira aalborgi (assembly GCF_008016455.1). Lineage (NCBI taxonomy): Bacteria > Pseudomonadati > Spirochaetota > Spirochaetia > Brachyspirales > Brachyspiraceae > Brachyspira > Brachyspira aalborgi. The sequence continues at coordinate 1,472,962 of NZ_SAXU01000001.1, forward strand.
TACAACGCTTGAAAATCCTAATTTTATTTTGTCTAATTCTTTTTGCATGATTTTATATTCCAAATCGTTTCATTATTAAATCTATATTTCTTAAATAATATTCATAATCAAAACAATCGTTAATCTCTTTATCCGACAAATATTTTTTTATATCTTCGTCTTTATGAATATTATCTTTAAAATCTTCATTGTTAAGCCAGCGTTTCATCGCGTTTCTTTGAACCCATAAATATGCGTCATTTCTTGAAATTCCTTTACTTACAAGGCTAATTAAAATTCTCTGACTGAAAATTAAACCGCCTGTTTTTTCCAAATTATTTTTCATGTTTTGCGGATAAATTAAAAGTTTATCGACTATTTCCGTAAATTTATTTAAACAATAATCGACTGTAATCGTAGAATCGGGAAGAATTACTCTCTCGACCGAAGAATGACTTATATCTCTTTCATGCCAAAGAGTGATATTTTCTAAAGAAGCGAGAGCGTTTGCGCGAACGAGTCTTGCCAAACCTGAAATTCTTTCGCAAGTAATCGGGTTTCTTTTATGAGGCATTGCCGAAGAGCCTTTTTGTTTTTCGCTAAAATATTCTTCGACTTCTCTTAAATCGGTTCTCTGCAAATTTCTAATTTCGGTTGCAAATTTTTCTAAAGAACTTGCCACTATTGACAAACTTGTTAAATATTCCGCGTGTCTATCTCTTTGAATTATTTGAGTTGAAATTTTATCCGCTTTAAGTCCTAATTTTTTGCAAACCAATTCTTCGATTTTAGGATTTATATTGCTATAAGTTCCGACAGCTCCCGATAATTTTCCAACCGATATAGTTTCTTTTGCTCTTTCTATTCTTTTAATATTTCTTTCGGTTTCGTCAAACCATAAAATAAATTTTAATCCCAAAGTCATAGGTTCTGCATGAATTCCATGAGTTCTTCCGATGCATAAAGTATATTTATGTTCTTTAGCTTTTTTTAATAAAACTTCCGAAAGTTTTTTCAAATCTTCTAAAATTATTTCTGCGGATTTTTTCATCATAAGAGCAAGCGCCGTATCTTTCACATCGCTTGAAGTAAGTCCTTTATGTATATACTGTCCGCCTTCTCCGACATTTTCCTGAACCGCCGTGACAAAAGCGATTATATCATGGTTCGTTTCTTTTTCTATTTCGGCTATTCTTTCAACGGTAAACGAAGATTTTTCTTTTATGTTTTTCAAAGCCTCTTTTGGAATTTCGCCTAATTCTGCCATCGCCTCGCAAGCCGCTATTTCGACATTAAGCATTGTTTGAAATTCGTTTTGCAAACTCCAAAGTTCGCCCATTTCTTTTCTTGTATATCTTTTAATCATACTTTTTCCATAAGAATATTAATTTAATAGTATTGAAATATTATATACGATATAAGTTCAAATGACAATATTTAATGAATAATAATTTCCTTGTGTGGATTGACATAACTAACTCACAAAAAACGTGATTTAGCCTCGCTTACTTTTGGCATAAAAAAATAAGTAGAAATTTTGACTTTCTTTTAATAAAAGAATTAATTTTTTCTACCCAAATAAGCGATTTGAGAAAAAAATAATATTCTACTAAAAAATAAAAACTTTACATTTTTAAGTCTTTCTATATAATAATTAAAAATAAAATTATAGTGGGATTTTCTATGAACTTAAAAGAATATATAGATATAAGATTAAAAGAAATTAATAAAAATATAGACGAAATTTTTGAGAAAAGCGATATTGATATAGAAAATTTTTTTATAGAAGCGCTTAAATACCCTCTTGAAGCTGGAGGCAAAAGATTAAGACCGATTCTTGCTTGTCTCTCTTGCGAATTATTTGAAGGAGATTATAAAAAGACAATAATTCCCGCAATATCTCTTGAATTAATTCATACATATTCTTTGGTGCATGACGATTTGCCTTCTATGGATAACGATAATTTGAGAAGAGGAAAACCAACCGCTCATGTAAAATTTGGAGAGGCGAACGCAATACTTATTGGAGATGGTTTATTAACTCATGCATTTCAAATACTTTCAAAATCCGAAGTGTCAAACGAAACTTTAAGAAGTTTACTTTTTGAAATAAGTTTTGCCGCTGGTTATCAAGGAATGGTTATGGGACAATTTATCGATTTATATTTTGAAGAAAAAAATATTGATTTTGAAACGCTTAAAATTCTTCATGCAAAAAAAACAGGCGCTATGATTAGAGGAGCTGCGAGAGTCGGCGCTATTTCTTCAGAGAAAAAAAATATTGATATTGAAAATATAACGAAATATGGAGAAGCCATTGGGCTTGCATTTCAAATTTGGGACGATATTTTGGATGTTATTTCAGACAATGAAACATTAGGAAAAACTGCAGGAAAAGACGCTAAAGAAGGAAAATTAACTTATGTCAAACAATTTGGAATCGAAGGAGCTAAAGAAAAAGCTAAAGAAACTATAAATAATGCAATAGAATATTTAAGCGTATATAAAGATAATGAAGCCAAATTATTATTAATCGAACTTGCAAAATATATAATTGAGAGAAAGTCGTGAGCGGTAACGATATTAGAATAAAAAATTTAGACGCTATAAAAAAAAATATAAAAGCTTATCCGATTGATTTTTTGAATTTATTAAAAAACAAAAACGATAATTTAGATATTTCATTAGAATTAATCGAAACAAAATCTAAAAAATATTCCGCTAAAGTTTTTAAAAATGGAAAATCTATTTTTCTTCATAGCGCTTATAACCCCGAAAAAGAAGCGAACGCTTTAATAAATGAAATAAAAAAAGAAACTGAAAAAGATTTAGATTTAGTATTTATATTCGGAATCGGAGCTGGCTATTTGATTAACGCATTTAAAAAATTAAATATTAATATAGCCGTTATAGAACCTTCGATAAAATTTTTTAATTTGCTTATTGATAATTTTAAGTTAGATAAAATACTTGAAGATAATATAACTTTTTTTATAGGCGGAGACGATATAGAAGATATAGAAAAATTTATTTCGCTTACTAATACTAAAAAAGTAAAATTCTTTATAACTCGTTCTTATGCGACTTTATTTAACGAAGAAGCTTTATTTTATCAATCAAAAGTTTTGTCTATAGTCGATAAAAAAATTATTAATATAAATACAATTTCAAGATTCGATAAATTATGGGCTTATAATATCGCTTCAAATGTGGCAAAAATTTCAACTCATTATGGAGTTAATAAATTTTTTGATAAATATAAAAATATTCCCGCTATTATAGTTTCGGCTGGACCTTCTTTAGAAAAAAATATAAGAAAATTAAAAGAGATGAAAAATAAAGCTTTAATTATAGCTGTTGACACTGCAATAAAACCTTTATTTTCTCATAATATATCGCCGCATTTCATTATAACGATTGACCCGCAAAAGAAAAATTCAAAATATTTTAGAAATGTTAATTTTAAAGAATCGGTTTTAATAGCAGAATCTTCGGTTGATAAAGAAGCGATTGATTCTTTTAACGGAGCGATTTATTTTATTAATTCAATATTTCCTTTGGCAAAATATTTTATGGAAGAGTTGGGAGACAGAGGAAATATTACAACGGGAGGAAGCGTTTCTACAGCCGCTTATGATTTCGCAATAAGAATAGGCGCAAATCCAATTATAATGGTTGGACTCGATTTATCTTTTCCAAATTATCAAACGCATATAAAGGGAAGTTATCATGAAGAAAATTTTTTTACCGAAATATATAAACTCGATTCTTATGACAGCAGAATATATAAAGTTTTAATAGCGGGAAATTTGAGAGAAGAAAAAAATATATATAATGAAAAAGTTTGGACGGATTCAAGATTCGATATGTATAAAAATTGGTATGAAGAGCAATGCGAAAAAAATAATAAAATTAAATTCTATAACGCAACGGAAGGCGGAATTATAATAAACGGAATGGAAAATATAAAATTGGAAGAGCTTATAAAAAAATTTAACGACATTGAAATAAATATTGATAAAGACAATAAAAATATTGAAAGAAAAAACGAAATATTAAATAATATAAAAAACGGTTTAATAAAAATTGATGGCGAAATATCTAAAATTAAACCTTATGTTTTAAATGCTTTAGAATTATGCGAAAAAATAAATTCTGAATTAAAAAGACATAGAAAAGTCGATAAACTTTTAGAAAATTTAAACGAGTTCGATATAAAGATTTTGAATATAAGCAAAGTTAATGAATTTTTGGGAATAACGATGCAAAAAACTATTAAAGCGATAACGGAAGGATTTATTTTTGAAGATGAAAAATACGACAAATCAATCGTTAATTCTTACAAACTTTACGAAGCTATGAAAGAAAGTATTGATTTTAATCGTTATATAATAAAAAGAGCTTTAATAAAAATATATAAAGAATTGAAATAATTTTATATTATATTATTTAGGCATTTTTCCGATAAATTATTATAATAGTATTTTTAAGGTAATTAGATTATGAAATATATAGTCATTTTTATATTAACTTTTTCGGTTTTATTTGCTCAAAATAATTTGCAGGATAATTTTTTTGATACAATTATGCTTGACCAAATAGAGAGATTATATCCGAACGATAATATTGTTAAACCGTCTTCTTATATTATAAGTATGCATTTTGATTTAAATAGATATAGATTAAACGAACCAATCACTATGGAAATTAAAATATACGCTAAAAAAGGCTCTGTAAGTTTTACAAATTCTGATAATCCTTTTAATAATTATAAATTTAAGGTCTACGATAATTATAATAACGAAATTGTAAATTCGGATAATTATACTCTATGGAAATATAAAAACGAAAAAAGCGCGGGAATAAATCAAAATAGAGTTATAACTTTAAGAGAAGGAGAAAGTTATTCTTATTTTATAGATTTAAATAATTGGTTTCAATTTGATAAAATCGGAAGATATAGAATTGAAGGAAGTTTTAATCCGATGCCCGATATAAGCGATAATTTTTCTATGATAGCGGACACTTCTTATTTTTTAGTCGATTATCCAAGACAATATAACGAACAAAATCCTCGCTCGATAGACGCTATTACGAATAATAATAATTTGCCATTTTATCATCCGTCTCAAGTTGTTTCAAATACTTTATTTTCTATGAAGAGTAAAAGTTGGAGCAATTATTTTAATTATATGCATTTGCCTTCGATTATAAGCATAAGCCAAAGATATAGCGAAACTTACAGAAATAATTTTAGCAATACTTATTTGGAAGATTTTACAGATTTTGGAGTAAGACAAAAAGCAAGAAATTTAAGTTTTCAAGCTTTTTTAAGAAATCAATTTTCGGATAATATAAGCGCCGATATGATAAGAACGAATTTTGGAAATAACTTTTTAAATAATTTGGAAGACGCTTATAAATCGAGCAATATAAAAGAGCTTGCAATAAGATTCGATATTTTATACAGAACTTCTTTGCCTGAAGATAGAAAAGTTTTATTTGAAGAGTTTAAAAAATATCTTGTGTCTGCTTATGATAGACAGGTTAGAAATCTCTTTATAGCGGAACTTCAAAGAGATATAATCGCTACGGAAGATATTCAAAAAAGAAATCATTATAGAACTATTTTAAATATGATTCAACAGGAATATAATTCCACGACAGTATATACTTTATTAGATTATAAAATAGATAAAATTACGATAACTGAAGATTATGGTTTGCCAAGAGCGGAAGTCGAAACGAGATTATTTAATAGATTTTTTAATATGGAGAACTCTCATATATACGACCCTGTGGTGAAAAGAATATTTGTTTTAAGGCAAATGGGCGAATATTGGTATATTGTAAATTATTACGACACTGTAGTTAACTAATAAAAATATTATTTATCGTTATAACCGTTTGGATGATTCTTATGCCAATTCCAAGCCGTTTCTACTATAGTCTCTAAAGAAGTTATTTTTGGCGTCCATCCTAATATTTCTTTAGCTCTTTCGCTGCTCGCTATAAGCTCTGAAGAATCTCCCGCTCTTCTTGGGCAAACTTCCGCAGGTATAGAATGTCCCGTAATCTTTCTTGCAATCTCTATAACTTCCTTTACGCTAAATCCGTTTCCGTTTCCCAAATTACAAGATAAGCTTTTTCCACCTTTTTTAAGATAATTCATAGCGTCTATATGAGCTAAAGCCAAATCGCATACATGTATATAATCTCTCAAACAAGTTCCATCTGGAGTAGGATAATCGTCTCCAAATATTTTTATTGATTCTCTTTTCCCCAAAGGCACTTGAAGTATTAAAGGAATTAAATGAGATTCTGGATTATGGTCTTCGCCTATATGTCCGTCTGGATGAGCGCCCGAAGCGTTAAAATATCTCAAAGCTACAAAATTAAAATTGTAAGCCTTTGAATACCAGGATAAAATTTTTTCTAAAGCAAGTTTGCTATCTCCATAAGGATTTGTAGGTTCTTTTCGGCAATCTTCTTTTAAAGGAATGCTTTCAGGTTCGCCATAAACGGCGGCGGTTGAAGAGAAAATAAAATTCTTAACTTTAGCTTTAAGCATAGAGTTTATTAAATTAATCGAATTACAAAGATTATTTAAATAATATTTCGCGGGATTTTGAACGCTTTCGCCAACCTCAATATACGCGCATAGATGCATAACGGAATCTATATCATGATTTTTAAAAATATCGTTCAATAAATCAGAATCGCCAATATTTCCTTTATAAAAATTCTTGCATTCTTTTATAGCTTCTTTATGCCCGTATTCAAGCGAATCTATTATAACCGCTTCAATATTTTGATTTAAAAGTTCGTTAAAAACATGCGAGCCTATATAACCCGCTCCTCCGCAAATTAAAACTGCCATAATTAATACTCCAAATTTAATAATACAAAATAATTATAAATAAATTGTAAAAAATGTCAAAATAGTTATATTTAAAATAGATTTAAATCTTATATTTAAGTTTTTATATAATTAATAAACGCGTAATATAATGCTTCTTAAAATAAAATTTGTTTGTATTAGAATACTTTATAAATTCTATTTTACAAAGGAAATTTTATTCCCTTATTACTGAAATGTAAAATTTATTCATTTTCTTTATTAGAATATTACTCCAACAACCTAACCTCGCCAGACAATAATTTTTGCATAGCTCCTCTCTTCATTTCCTTAATCAATTCTTTTTGCTTTTTCAAATTATCAATTTCTTCATCAAGCAAACTTAAATATCCGCCTATCTTTTCTTGCTCTTCAATAGTTATATTCGGTATATTTAATTTAATTAAATCTTTAGCATAAACATGTTTTTGAACTCCGCCAACTTGTAAATAATATATTAAATCTTGTATATTTTTTAAATAATGATATAAAAATTTTATATTATATCTTTTATTGTCTGTATATATAACATGACAATCGGAAGCCCATATTTTATAATCATGAAACCAAACATAGCCAGCAGAACCAGAAGCGCTAATAGTTATACAAGGGAAATTATAATCATATTTATTATGGTAATACGGAGGCGTTTTACCTCCAGCAATAACGGGAATATCGCCTTCTTCAATTTTACTTTTAGTAATCGATTTGCCTTTTTCTATTTTTATAATATTATTATTTACAAATTCTAATATTTGAGTTTCTTCCCATTCATCCTCAAAACCTTTAAATCTCGCTTCGGGAATATTTTCGCCTTCTTTACAAGTCAATAATTTTTTAGCAATCCCTCTTTTAAATCTTTCTTTTTCTTCTATCAATTTAATTGTATTTTCTAAATATGCGTCAATTTTTGAAAGTGCGGATGCAATGCGTTTTTGCTCGTCTAATGGAGGCAATATAAATTTACAATCTCCTATATCGCCTAAATTTATTTTTTTAGGAAATGCTACATGTAAAGTTCTATAATATAACTCCTTTTTAAAGTAATTCGATTGTATAGCATAATATAAATATTTATTAAAAACTTCTTCGTCTATGTTTGTAAATAAGCATAATGTAACATAATAAGCTAATTTTTCATCTTTATTTAAAATGGCAGGCGTCCCTATATCTCCTATTCTAGTCATAAATATATCGTTTTTCTTTGCTTTTATTTTATACATTTTATTATAATCTTCTTCAGATATAAATTTATTATTATTATATAAATCATTAATATTTTCTACGCTTACAAACTTTATACCTTTACTTGTATATTTTGGCGTTTTATGTATTCCGTCTTGAATTGTGCATACATCTTTTAATTTTTTTATTTCCCAACCTGCAGGTAATTTATTCATAATTATTCCTTATTAATATTGATAAATTTCGCCGTTATAAATAATTTCATTTTCATTGTCTACGATATTTTTAAACTTATCGCTTATATTATTATAATCTATAATATCCACTCTATAAGGCAAATCGCTTTCTTCAAAAGCGTCTTTTAAAATATTTAAAAATTCAAAAGATAATTTTTCGCCAATATCTATGGCTATATCAAAGTCGGAAAATTTTCTATTATTATGTTTGAATCGAGAGCCGAAAGCGTAAACTTTTCCTTTCTTAATATAAGTCTTTAAAATATTTATTATAATATCGTATTCTTCTGCAGATACTGAAATCATTGATTATGCTCCTTTAATCTTTTAAGCAAATATTTTACATAAGAAGGAAATTCCAAAGCCGACTTAAAAACATTTTCCGCTGTTAATTCAGAATAAATATGAGAAGTGCTATTTCTATAATTTTTAAACTCTATCCATTTTGAAACATTATCTATAAGCAAATGTTCGGCTGCAAGTCTAAATAATTCTTTTTTTGTAATTCCTTGAGCTATGCCATAACTTACATTTTCATTGAGCCATCTAACAATAAATTTCCAACTTTGTTCAAAAGCAACTTCAAAATTTTGAATAACTCCAGAACGCAAAGTATCGATTAATTTTTTATCGTTTGCTAAATGTTCGCTAAAATCGTTATTATTATCAGATATTTTTTTGTAAACTTCTATGGAATTATCTAAAGCAGAAATAGAATTTTCTAAAGCCTCAAGTTCAAGCATAATAATTATATTTCCTTTTTGATTTTATTATAAATGAAAATATTTTATTCGTCAATAAATAAGTTCGCTTAAAGTCCTTGATATTGATATTAGCTTTTTATTATTTTTTATTCTTCCAACGAAATTAAAACTTCTCTCGGTTTGCTTCCGTTTTCAGGACCTACTATTCCCTGCCTTTCCATTATTTCAATTATTCTTGCGGCTCGATTATATCCAATTTTTAATCTGCGTTGTAAAAAAGACGCGCTCGCTTTTCCTGTTCTTGTCACAAGTTTAACTGCATCTTCCCATAACTCTTCGTCAAGTATATTTTCTTCGTCAGAATTTCTATCGTCTCCATCGCTTCCTTCCAAAGCGGCTATTAAACTCTCGTCAAACATAGGCGACATTTCTCCCGATAAATAATCGACAACTTTTTTAACCTCGTTATCGGAAACAAAAGCGCCTTGAATTCTCTCGGGCATTTGGCTTCCCGATGCGCAAAATAAAGCGTCTCCTTTTCCTAAAAGTTGTTCCGCTCCAGACATATCTATTATGATTCTTGAATTAGTTTTATTCGGCACTTGAAAAGCGACTCTTGTAGGCAAATTAGCCTTAATAACTCCCGTCACAACATCCGCCGAAGGTCTTTGAGTGGCAATTATCAAATGTATTCCAACCGCTCTACTCATTCCCGCCAAACGCGAAATTAAATCTTCCACTTCTTTTGAAGCGACAACCATCAAATTGTGAAGTTCGTCTATAACTAAAACTATATAAGGAAATAATTCTAAAGGCTCGCCGTTAAATTCCGTTTCGCCTTCTTTTATAAGTTGTTTTACTTTTTCGTTATAAGTTTTAACATTTCTAACAAAAAATCTCTCCATTCTTTCGTATCGTTTTTCCATTATATCTACAATATATCTCAAAACGATTGTAGCCTTTTTTTCGTCAGAAACTACAGGCGACATTAAATGCGGAATTCCATTATAAATTGAAAGTTCTACTCTCTTTTTATCTACAAATATAAATTTAAGTTCATCGGGACGGAATTTATACAAAAGCGAAAGAATTATTGTAGACAAACAAACGCTCTTTCCGCTTCCTGTAGTTCCTGCAACCAAAAGATGAGGCGCTTCCGACATATCCGAAACTACATTATTTCCGTAAATTCCTTTTCCCAAAACGAATGGAATATCTAATTTAGAATTCCTAAAATCCACGCTTTCCAAAACTTCTCTCAAATAAACGGCGTTTCTCACTTTATTCGGTATTTCAATTCCAATAACCGAACGACCGGGAATCGGCGCAATTATTCTAACGCTCTCTGAAGCCAAAGCCAAAGCTATATTATCCGTAAGATTTGATATTTTTGAAACTCTCGTTCCAGCTGCAAGTTCAAGTTCGTATCTCGTAATAACTGGTCCCCGCGAAACTCCCGTAACTTTAGCCTCGATATTAAAATCAAGCAAAGTATTTTCAAGTTGCAATGCGGTTTGTTTTATCGATTCCATCATAGCGTTATCGTTAATTGGAATCGCTCTATTTAATAAATCAAATGGCGGATGTTTATAATGTTTATCTACATATTTAGCGTCAAAATTAGATTGAATTAAATCTAAATCATCGCTATGTTTTCTAATTATCGCTTTATGATTATCGTTTATAATATTAACTTTTTTATCGGATTCTATATTTATAAAAGTCGCTAATTCGTTATTATTTTCTTTTATCTCTTTAAAATTAGTATTTTCCGCATTATTAAAATTATTAAATGCATTTTTATTTTCGTCTATAAAATGATTATCAATTTCTTTTATCTTTACATCTTCTATATAATTATTATCCGTATTGTATAATTCTTCTTCATCCAAATCAAAATCTTCAAGTTTATCATCTGCATTATAATTATTATAATTTGTAGGTATATGGTCCGCTCTATTATATTCTCGCTTTGAAGCATATCCCATATTAAATTCAAAAGGTCTATCCAAATCGGATGCGGAAACATATTCTTTATTATAATTTGGCTCTTTATTTTTATTAACCATATTTCTTAATTTTGAAAGAATATCCTCTTTCTTGCGATTAAGTTCTTCTTTTTTATCAATTTTATTTTCAAAATTATGTTCTTCTAAATTATAACTTTGCAAATTATCTTCTTCTTTTTTATTTAAGAAATTATTTGAATTATTTTCTTTATATTTTTTTCTTAATAAATATTCGCTATAATCGTCCGATATGGTTCTATTGGCTTTAATAAAATTATTTGTTTTGTCGTATCTTGCATATTTTGAATAAATAGAATCTTCATAAATCGCTCTTTTAAATTCCGATACTCTCGCTCTGTTGATATTAAAGTCTAATTCTAATTCTTCTTCGTCTTTAAAATTATTTAAACTATCGTTTTTATTATTTAAAGAATAGTTAGATAAAAAATCGTTATTTTTTCTTTCTATATTGTTTTTATAATCGTTACCGAATACCGCTTTTGCCAAAGAAGTTCCTAAATCTTCTTCCTCGCTTTCCATAGTATTTACATTAAAATTATTATTCTTCAAACCGTTTACAATACTGTCTATTTTTTTATCGTCATTATTATAATCTGAAGATTTTTTTAAACCGCTAAAAAAACTTTCAAAAGAATTATTTTTTCTTTTTAATTTTTCTCTAAAATCATCTTCATTAAAAGAAAAAGAATTAAAATAATTATTAGATTGTTTTACTTTTTCTATAAACGGAATAGAGCTAAAACTCATTTCTGAAATTTCTTTTTTATAAAAAATCGGCAAATAATCTTTAGTTTTAAGTTTTTCATTCTTATTATTATCTGAATTAGTTTTATTTATATTTTCATTTATTATTTTACTTTCAAAATCTTTTATTTTTTTTAAGTCAATTTTTCCTAAAATATTTTTAAGAGAATTTAAAGAATCGATTATTGAAACTTTAGCAAATATAATAGTTAAAATAATCAATCCCGAAATTACCATTACAAAAGCGCCCGTTTTTCCAAATAAAGAAATTAAACTTTCTCCTATAACCTTTCCCATCATTCCGCCTTTCTTATAAAAAATACTCTCTCCCAAAGTTATATCGAAAAGAACGCTCAATAATATCATTAAAATAAAAGAGCCTAAAGCCGACAGAGAAATTTTATTTGAAGAATTTTTAAGTATAACGCTAATTCCGACATATATAAAAAATGCGGGAAAAATAAAAGAAGAATAACCGAAAGCTAAAAACGAATAAACCGAAATATAAGCTCCGAATATTCCAAGTAAATTCTGCGATATATTATCATTTAAAGTTATACTTTCTTTATTTATACTGAAATACGACAATAATAAAATTCCTGCAAAAAGCAAGCATAAAAAACCAACAACATCGAATATTGAATTTCTATCGTTATAATTATTTTTATTAAATTTAATCATAAATAAAACTCCATTAATCTAATTAACGGCAACATTTGTAAAATATAAATATACGGCAAACCCTACTATAATGCAGTAAAAACCGAAATGAAAAAGTTTCCCTCGTTTCAAAAATAATAATAAAAACTTTAAAGCTATAATTCCAAATACGAAAGAAGTTATTAGTCCAGCAATTGCATAAACGATATTAAAATCTTTCAAATCTTTTAACGACAAAAGCAAAGCTCCGAATATTGCAGGCAAAGATATTAAAAAAGAAAATCTCCCTGCAAAATCTCTATTTAATCCTAAAAATAACGCTACGCTTATAGTCATTCCCGACCTTGAAATTCCAGGAAAAACCGCCAAAGCTTGAGCTATTCCTATCATAAAAACATTATAATAAGTAGTTGTAAAAGCGTCTTTTTTTTCGGTTATAGAATCCGTCTTTCTTGTTAATAAAAGTATAGAACCCGTTATTATAAGATTTAATCCTATTCTGTTTAATGGCAAATTGCTTAAATATTTTTCTAAAAAAAGTCCGACTATAGCTATTGGAATAGACGCTATTATAATCATAATCGCTATTCTAAAATATTCGTTATGCTCGCTTGAATATTTGAAATTATTTAATCCTAAAAAAAATCCTTTAATAGTATTTATAATGTCTTTTCTAAAAATTAAACATGTTGCCAAAAAAGTTCCAAAATGAAGCGCTATTTCAAAAGATAGAATATTATTAGCGTTAAAGTTAAGAAAATATTCCGCTACTCTCAAATGCCCCGAACTTGAAACGGGTAAAAATTCCGTTATCGCTTGTATCAATCCTAAAATTATCGGTTTTATCATTTAAACTACCCCGCTATATAATTTTTCGGATAATAATAAAAAAAGAGTAGTAAAAAATTATGTAAACTAAAGCGTGCAGTCGCCGAGTGGGCGAGTTAAACTTCTTAGGCATTGCATCAAACTGAACAAAAGAAAGCAATATATTATAATATAACTTTATTTTAATTTAGAATTATTAAATATCTTTATATGGATTTGTAAACTTTTCAAATATTTTTATTACAAATTTACATTTTTCTAATACTTCAGGTGATAAATCTTCATCACTTTTATTATGATTTAACTTTTGTATATCTGCAGAAGTATATAATTTGTCAATTTTATATCGTTCAAGAAATTTGTCATAACATTTTGTAAAATCATTGTTATCTTCAAAAACTATTGAGAATATTTTTTCCAAAAGTCTTCTTGGAAATTCCATTATATCACTTTCAATATTTAATTTTGGGTTATCTACATATTTTTTTAGTTTATTATAAATTTCTCTTACTTCATTATCAAGTGAAATTTTATTTAAAGTATCTATTTTAGAAGTAAATTTATGTTTGCTCACATTTAATATTTTCTTTTTTGAAAAATTTATTCTATTTAATTCTTTATCTATTTTATGCAATATATATTTTTCATGTGATAAAATAAAAATTTGACTTCTTATATTTTTATTTTTAACAATTTTATCTAAAATATAATTTATAATTTTATCTTTATTTGTATTATCTAAACTTGTAATTGGGTCGTCTATAATTAGTATAGGGTATTCCTCTAAATCTTGCGAGGTAGCTAAATAAGAATTTATAAAATAAATTAAAGATATAATTGTTTTCTCGCCCTCGCTTAATTCACTTTTACAATCAAACCAACAGCCATTACTATCTTGTCTTTGTGTTTTATAATGAGTATCTGAAATTTTTACAAATTTAATATCGCTAAAAAACCAACTATTTAAATCTTCATTTAAATTCTTGAAACTTTCGTCAACTTCTTTTAATTCATTTTCAATGCAATTTATTTGTTTTTCCCTTTTTTCCTTACATATTGATATTTTTTCGCTAAAATAATCTATTGTTTTATTTTTTTCTTGAAGCCCTAAAAAACTATCTTTTTTTTCAGCTATAAAATGATTTATAATTTTTATAATATTTTCTTCAATAATAGATTTATATTCTGATTGTTGCTTATTATGGTAATCTATAATATCTTTAATTTTATTTGATTGTAGTATTTCTATAGAACGATTAAAATCATGATTCAATTCAATATCAATATCATCTCTATTTGGAGATTTAATTTTTTCTTGTATAGTATTTATAATAGTATTATCTAAATAAATATTAAATGTTTCTGTTAAATTAATATATTCTTGTCTTAATTCGTCAATATTAATTCCTTTTTCAAGCATTAATTTTGAATTAATTAAATTTTCATTTAACCATTTTTTAAAGTTATTAACTTCATTTTTGACAGATTCAAAAAAATCTGCGTATTCTTCTAATTTTTTTACAAAATTATCATATTCTTTATTAAAATGTTTTTCTAAAGTTTCCCAAAGTTTCACTTGTATTATGCTTTGACCACATAAAGGGCATTTATCATTATACTCTTGAGGAGAGTTATTTTTAATTTTTAATGCCGTTCTTGCAAAATTTTCTAATTCAATATCATTTTTAAATTTTTCAATAGCATAGTTTTCTGGGGTTTCTTTCAATATTTTATTTAGTTCTGAAATATTGAAAGAAACTTTATCAATTAAATTAAAATTATATATATTTATTTCATTAGGTTTATTATTAATAGTGAGCTTTTTAATTTCATCAAATTCATTACTATCTAATAATTGAGCATTATAAAATTGTACATTTTGAATAGAAGCTTTTGTATAACTTTGCGGTGTTTTATAAGCTTGAGGATTAATTTTTTCTAAAACTTCTCTGGTTCTTTTTGCTATGATTATTTTAAGATTATCAATTTGAATATTAACATTATTTCTATCTTTTTCATTTCTATCTTCAAATATTTTCAGTTTAGCTATTTTTTCTTCTATTTTACTTTTTTTGTTTTATAATATCTTTAATATTTTCGCCAGCATAAAAACTATTAAAATCGTATTTTTCATCATTGTCAATATATAAAACATTTCTTTTATATCTTTCATTGTAAATATAAATTTTATATTTTTGTTGTGAGCAATTAAAGTTGTCTAATATATTATTATTAATACTTTGATATAAAAAATCAGCAAAAGAGCTTTTACCATGACCATTATAACCAAATATAAGGTTTATATTTTCAAAATTTATATCGCTTATATCCAAGTTGTCAAAACTTTTATAATTAATAAAATTTATAGATTTAATCATTAGTTTCCCCTTCAATTATTCTAATCTCTTTATCCTCCAAATTATACAACCAATAAACTATTTTATCAATTTCTCCCTCAATTTTAGATACATCCTCATTTGAATTTTTACTTCTAACCTTCAAAATCTCATTAACATTATTTATAATTTTATCAACCAATTTTTTCTTTTATTATCAAAAAAAAGAACTCCCACTAAACACTAAACTCCAACTCATAACCAATAATAAACTCTATCTCCTCCTCCGTCAAACCACAAAGTGGGCATGTATGCTGATTTTTAATTTTATTTTTTATTTAAATTTTGTTTTATAATTTTTAACATCGCTTCTTTATCTTTACATAATAAAGTCTTATCATATGGATGAAAAATTATATCATTATGATTAACTGACATATTTTTATAAATAGACATATTTCCGATATTTAATTTGTATAAAACAGGAAGCCCATTAACATATTTTATTTTTTCATCAGATGGAGTATTAACTTTAACCATTATTCTTAATTCCGTTTCAAAATTAAAATCTTTTCTTTTATCAAAAAAATCACATTCATTTTCATTATTTGATATATCATCTTTGTAATCTAAAGAACCTATATAGAGTTCAATATCTTCATTAGAATTTTTATCTAATATTGAAATTATACTATCTATAAAATATTCTATTTTTACTGTTAACCTAAATTTTGTCTTATTACCATATAATTTCCACCATGCATAAGCGTTTTCTTTACCGACTGTATAGCTAAAACATGAAATATATAAATTTTTATCTATAGGATATTGATTTTCAAATTCATCCTCAAATAAATAAGGGTGTGACATAGTTATTTGCTTATTTTTTATGTCTTCAATTAAATGTGAAAATTCTACTATTCTTGAAATAATGCCATCTTTTTTATTTATTTTTGAAAATATTTTTTCCTTTAATTCTTTTTTATTGTATTTTTTATTATAATCTTTTTTATTATCATATTTATCAATAATTAAATATTTATTGTTCTTTTTTATTATCTTTATTGGTGCAAATAATTTATTTCTTTTATATTGAAGCCTTTTTTTAATATCTGAATCTAAATTGTTTATATTAATTAAATTGTCATATACTTTTTCGTCATATATTTTTTCTATATTTATAAACATATTAATAATTTCATCAATTATAATTCTTAATTCAAATTGTGGAGTATATAAAGTATTTACAGGATAATTTATTTTTGAAGGAAGATTAGGATATATTTTAGATATTGTATAAGTTAATACGGTTGCTTTTTCATTATCTATAATAATATTATTAAATACATATAATAAATTTTCAATAGCCTTTCTATGATAATGATAACCATTCCATTTTTTTAAACAAAAATCTTCGAATATACTAATATCTTTATTTATAAAAATTAAAAGTTCAATAATATTATTTTCTTTTATGTTAGCATCACTATAGGTATAATTATCTATTTTAAATTTTTCATTTAATTCTAAAATATAATTTAAAAATTCGTCAATATATTTATCGTCTATATTACTTGTAATATTTATTTTATCCCTTAATTTCAATAATTCGTTTTTAAAATTATTAACTCTATCTGTATCTGTGTTAATATATTTTATTACTTTAATTTTATCTTTTCTTATATTATTTCTTATATCAAATATAATATTTAAAATAGTTTCATTATATTCATTTTTTATTATAGTATCTTGCCAAATAGAAATTTGATTAAAATGCTCATATTCAATTTGGCTGCTTTCAGATAAAATTTTTAATATATCTTCTAAAATATTTAATTTTTCAGTAGTTTTTATTACAAGTTGAGATATATGTCCGACTTTACCAGCATTATCAAGCGTATTTTTAAAATATAAAATAATTAATTCTTTTATTTTATTTGTATATTTTTCTTTATTTGGCAGTATATTATAAATATTTATAATAGATAGAAAAAAATAATAATCATATTGGATTAAATATATGGATTTAGAAATATCTATTTTTTCCAAACATATATTAAAAATATTTTCTATATTGTTAATATTATATCTTTTAAAAAATAGTGAAAAATCTTTTGATTCAAATTCCAAATTTGTATTTATAATTCCACTTTCATATAGCTTTCGAACTCCATTAAATATAAAAACTTTTTTAGGGTTATCGTCTACTAAAAACATATAATTAGTTTTTAACAATTCTAAAACAATATTATCATTTATCAAATAATTTAATTTTAGGTCAAAGCCAAAAACCTTATTAACATTCCATAGTATAAATTTAGGATAATATATTTTTAAACTTTTAAAATAACTTTTTATTTTATTTTTTTCATTATTAGAAAAATTATAATCATATTTTTTTATAGATATTAAATAATTATAAAGATGAAATACATAACATTTATTCCAATTATTGTCTATTTCGCTATAAATTTTATCAAATCTACTTCATTTTTAAAAATTGATAAATAATCCATAATATAACTTATTAAAAAAGGATTTAATATTACAATATCGCTATTAACAAAATTATCTCTATCTTCATAAGAAAATCTATTAATATTACTAATTCCTTTATAAAAATCGATACTTTTAATTTTAGAGTTATCGTTAAAATATTCTTTTATCTTTTTTAAATCTTTTAATATTTTTTCTTTATTAAAAAAATATTTTATACAATTAATTTTCTCTTCTTCATTTAATGTTTTTATTTTGATTCTTTTTTCTTCAATGTTCTTTAATTCTTTTAATTCTTTTTTTATTTCTTTAGGAGCTATAGTATAAAGTGGGTCATTTTCATTTATTATTAATTTTAGTCTAAATTTTTGAGCTTCTTCAGAACAGGAATTATAAATTTCTTCCGTATTAATATATTCTCTAAATATCTTTGAAGCCCATAAATAATTTTTTTCATAAGTAAATTCATTTGTTTTACTTACTTTACATATATATTTCTTTAATATATTTAATAAATATTTACATTCTAATTTTATATCATGATTTAGATTTATTATTAAATTTTCATCTAAATAATTATTATATAAATAACCAATATGTTTTATAAATAAATATTTTCTATCATCCGTATCTAAAAATCTATCTATATTTATTTTTAGATTATTAACTCTATCTATTATAATAAATTGCAAAGCAAAATATTTAGTAATAGTATATATTTTAGAATTATTTGGGAAAAAATCATAAAATATACTTTTTAAAAAATCTTCATCTTGTATTTTTTCTATTATTGTTAATATACCGTTATAATATATATAATCATATCCTTCAGAATTGGAAAGTTCATTTTCTATAAATAAATAAACTAAATCCTTATAATCTATTTTTATAATATCTTCTCTCATTAATAAATAATATATAGTATAGCAAATATCTTTTTTATCCAATTTATCTGATAAAATGGATATTATAAAATTTATATGATTAATAATATCTCCCACTTTTATAAATTCTATAATATTAATTACTTTAATTGATTGAATTATTTTTTTCTTATCAATATTCTTTTTTGATTTATTTAATATTTCAATTTTTTCAAATGATTTTTTAATATAATCAATAGTTTTATCTACGCCTAACTCGGTATAAATAGATACTATATAGTCAAATAAATCAAAAATATCTTGTTCTGTTATGCTTCTTTTATTAAAAATTAGTTCTATTTCTTTTTCTAACTTTTCTTTAATTTCTTTTTTTATATATAAAAAAGCATTGGATTTAATAAGTATATCATTTACATATGAAGTAAAATAAGGTAATATAAGCTCTTTTCTTTGCGCTAAAAAATAATCAAATAATTCTGTTTGTTCTTTTTTGTTAAAGTATCCTTTATTTAAATTATAAGCTTCTAAATAACATTTAATATGCGGGTATGTATCTTTTTGAAATTCTTCGTTATTAATAAATTGTCTTACTTTGTATTCCATATATAACCTCAATTAAAATATTATAAATTTATATTTTACTTCCCATTTTCAATTATATTTATTTCTTCTTCACTTAAATCATATAATTCGTAAACTATTTTATCAATTTCTCCCTCAATTTTAGACACATCCTCATTTGAATTTTTACTTCTAACCTTCAAAATCTCATTAACATTATTTATAATTTTATCAACCAATTTTTTATTTTATTATCAAAAAAGAACTCCTACTAAACCCTAAACTCCAACTCATAACCAATGATAAACTCCATCTCCTCCTCCGTCAAACCATAAAGCGGACAAATCAACCGACATAATAATTTAATATTTATAAACTATTCCATTTTAAACTATTTATAATTTTTTTTAATATGTTAAAATATATTTATCAATTTAGAGGATAGCAAAATGCTCGTTATATCAAGATTTTATGGAATTATAATAAAAATGTATTTTCAGCAGAAAGAACATAATCCGCCGCATTTTCATGCAATATATGGAGAATATGTCGGCGTAGTGGATATTAACGAATTAAAAATTATAGAAGGCGATTTACCAAGCAAAGCGTCTTCTATGGTTTTGGAATGGGCGAAAAATAATCAAGCAGAATTATTAAATATATGGCAAACGCAAAATTTTAAACAATTAGAACCTTTGGAGTAGCTATGTCGTTTCATAAAATAAAAAATGTAGAAGCTTTAGACAATTTTACTTTACAAGTTTTATTTGAAAGCGGAGAAAAACGATTTTACGATTTAAATAAACTTATAGAAGTAAATAAAGATTTTGAAATATTGAAACGAGATAAAAATTTATTTAAATTGGTAAAAATCGATATTCAAGGTTATGGCATTTATTGGAACGATTATTTAGATATATCTTGCAATGAAATTTATTATAATAATTGAAAAATAAAATATTTAATATATCTTTTTTATATAAAAAAATTAGTCATTGCGAACCTTAACAAAGGCGTGGCAATACAAATTTAACGAAGCAATTTGTTAATTTACTTATTTATATTCTGCAATTTATTTTTATAATCCTTTCTTATATCGTTAATAATATCAAAAATAGATTTAAAATTATCAAAATATTTTTTATTCTTTTCATTTAAAATATTATCTCTTTTTGTATTGTATCTTAATTTTTTTATATATTTAGAAAATTCATTTTTACTTAAACCGTCATTATTTTCGTCTATTTTATAAATTATATGTTTTTTATGTTTTTCTTGGCATAATGACAAATTCTTACCTTTTATTTTTTTATTTAATATTTTATTTGGAAAATAATATTCTATAGATAAATATTCTTTACCTATTAATTTTGGCAAAACAAAATAATATATATTTGGTTCAAAAAATACAAATTTACAATTTTCATTTTT
This sequence comes from Brachyspira aalborgi, assembly GCF_008016455.1. Lineage (NCBI taxonomy): Bacteria > Pseudomonadati > Spirochaetota > Spirochaetia > Brachyspirales > Brachyspiraceae > Brachyspira > Brachyspira aalborgi. The sequence goes on from NZ_SAXU01000001.1 coordinate 1,493,934, forward strand.
AATATTTTTCTCAAATTCTTTTATTATATTTATCCTGTCTCTATCAAAAATAACTATAACGGGGTTTTTAGGATTTTTTATTTTAGACTTTTCTAATAAATATTTATATGGTTTTATATTATTTTTTTCTTTAAGTTCTTTTACAAAATTCATTAAAGTTTGGTCTCCCGTATTATTAATATTATTACTATCATGTTTAGTATAAGGTATTTTTGTTATTATTTGAAAATTTAATTTATAATATTCTTTAAAATGGCTATATGCCGAGCTTAAATAAACTTTATCCGTTTTACCTTCAGTTATAATAGTTATTTTTTGATTATTAATAATTTTATCAAAATAAAAAAACATATCTTTCATTTTTTTAGCTATATCTCTTTTATTATTTTCAAAATTCATTTTTCTTATTTGATATATAAAAGCAATTCTTCCTTCAATACAATTCCTTATTGATTGATAATCATCAGAATTTGGATTTTTAATTAAATTATATAACATAAGTCTTGTTTTTCTTATATAATTTCTCTTTACATTTACTTTTTTATTTACTATTAGACCAGTAACTTCTTGCCTTGAAGATTTATATTGCATGCGAACTTTATCAAAATTAATATCAAAATGATTATTATTTATCATTTTAATTATCTCGCTTCCTAATTTCCAATTCCCATCATCATCTTTATACGCTATAGCTATTGGAAAATTTTTTAAATTTGTGGATATTGTAATATCGTCAGCATATCTTGTATAATTAAATTTATATTTTTTTGATAATATAGATAAACCTTTATCTAAACTAATGGCAATTAAATTTGATATTATAGGAGAGCTTGGGCTACCTTGAGGCAATTGATTATTATAGCAAGATATTTGAGCAATTAAAGTTGCAACCTCTTCGTTTAATTGAAAATTTTTATTTTTTATAAAAAATCCTCTCACTCTGCCAAAATTTATACTTGGGAAAAAATCTTTTAAATCTATATTTAAAACATATCTTTTATTCTTGTGAAAGTTTGAATTTGTATATATAGATTTCTTTTTTAAAAATCCATGAGAAGCGTTTTTATTTAGTTGTATTTCGTTATAGCATTCTTCTAAAACTTTTTTTAATTTCTTTTGAATTATTTTTAAATATTTATTTGGTGCTGATATATTTCTAAATTTACCATTATTTTTAGGTATTTGAAATTCTGTATATAAATTATATTTTTTTACAAATAAAATATATGTTATTTTTTTTAATTTAATCCCTATAATTTTTGAAAGTCCAAATTTACTTTTACAATTTTTTAATTTATCTAATGTATCCATAAAAATAAAAGCTTACAGATACTCTTATGTAAGACATATACTGTGCACAGTATATGGAATAAAGAAAAAGCAGCATTTTTACTTAAACACTAACCCTATAATAAATCATCTCCTGCGAAATCAACAGGAAAAATCTATCTGTAAGCTAATATAAAAATTATCATATTAGTTTAAAAAAGTCAAATCTAAACTTTAGTATTAATTCCCATTTTCAATAATATTTTTCTCCTCCTCACTCAAACCATACAACCAATAAACTATTTTATCAATTTCTCCCTCAATTTTAGACACATCCTCATTTGAATTTTTACTTCTAACCTTCAAAATCTCATTAACATTATTTATAATTTTATCAACCAATTTTTTATTTGTATTATCTATTTTTGGAATAGGTATTTTTTCAATATATATTTTACCGCCATAAGTTCCACTACCCAAAGTTGCAGAAGTTAATTTTATATATAACCTTGATAATTTAGAATTCAAAATTCCTATTAAGTATTTTATTGTATTTTTATTTTTACAATTTATCATAAACATACTATCTAAAACAAAATAGCCTTTATCGTCATAACTGAAATATAATTCGCTTGAAATTCTATTCCACATAATTTTACCATAATATTCAACTTTTCCATTATTACTTTTATTTTTATCAAATTCTTTATAATAAGTAGCAGCACATCTTTGTAAAGCATACCATTCGTATCTAATGCCCGTTTCATCTTTATTTCTATTTAAAAGTTTTTCTTTATAATTTAATAAATGATTATAAATGGCTGTATATTTCTTTTTAAATTCTTTCTCTGCTTTTTGAGACGCTCCGACTATATTTTTGTCATTATGTAATGGGAAATGCCAAGCTATGAATAGTAAATATTTATTTTGAAAATCATAACCATACCTTTTAATATCTTTTCCTCTTAAAATAGGTTTTATAATTTCTGCCGATTTTTTATCCTCTTTAATCAGTCTATTTTTAGTTTTCTCGTCAATAATAAATGCTTCGTTTAAACCCGTAGAAATTCCTCTATAAATATTTATATTCCAATCTTTTAAAACCTTATGTTTATTAATTTTCTCAAATATCGAACGCTCGACTTTATTCATAATAACCCATTCTTTACCCAAATTAGCCGTCACCACTTCAGATAACAAAGCGGTTTTCTCTTCTGCGTCCCTGTTGTAAACCTCTTGTGTCCTAATTCTAATTAAATTCAAATATTCCAAATCGTCTTTATAATTTACGGCGTCAAATAATCTTTCGCCTTCAATTTTATCTTGTAAAATCCTACCGTAAAAAATTATATTTACATCAACCGTTGCGCTTGAAAATCTACCAGCTCCCAAATCTATAATCTTAAAAACATTTGCATTATTATAAAAATATTCTCTTGTGCTTGCTCCGTATCCTGCACGCATCCATTTATTAGAAGTTATCAAACTTGCTACTCCGTTTTTATCAAGTAAATTCAAACTCTTCTCATAAAATAATTGATAAATATCTCCCGTAGAAGCGAAAGATTTAAAGCCTGCATTTTTATAATTATCTTTTATACTTTTACTCATTGTTTGTATTTGTATATAAGGCGGATTGCCAATAACAATATCAAAAAACTTTGTCCCAAATTGAATCTCGCTATCAAAAAAATCTGTCGATTTATTTTCAAAAGGATTCCAAGATAAAAATTTTTTCTTGTCATCCGAAGTCAAAAAATCACTCTCGTTTATTATTCTCGATTGAAGGCTATCAAATTTATATTTTATTTTTTTCTTCTTATCCAAACTATCGGCGTTAAAATATTCCTCCGCAATATTCCGCATACTTTTAATAAATCCGTCCATAGTTTCGTCTTTCAATTCTTTTTGTTCTTTTTCTTTATGCTCTAAAGAAATTAAACTATTCGCAGAAATAAAATTAAATTCCAAATTCGGCAAAGCCTTAATTCCCAAATTCTCATGCCCGCTCTCTTTCTCCTCATCAACAATCAAAGATAAAAAAGCCCGAAGCCTGCTAATCTCTATCGCTATCGGTTGTATATCTACTCCATGTATCATTCTCTGAAGCATATCTAATTTATAAGCGTAATTAAATTTATTCGCTTGATAAAGTTTTTTAAACTCTTCTCTCGCTTGCCCTTTAATATTCTTTAACAAAAACTCTTTATAAAATTCATGATTAGAATCAAGTTTATCGATTATATTAAAAACTCTATTCAATATTCCCATAGGAAAAGCTCCGCTCCCGCAGGCTATATCTAATATTTTCATTTCATGTATGGCGTTTAATATTTCGTTTCTCTCTTCGTTTGAAAAATCCGCCTCTTCATTTACGCTAAAAATATTATCTATCTTATCCGCTTTAACATTTTGAGTTTTTTTGTATAAATAAAGTTTTATCGATTCGCAAACCATATAATCGACAATCTCTCTCGGCGTATAAAAACTTCCCGTTTCTTTTCTCGCGCTCGCGGAACTCTCGGGATTAATCTCCGCAAGCAAGTTTTCAAATATTCTCCCAAGCATTTCAGGGTCAATAGAAATTTCAATATCAAATGGCGCGCTTTCATCTACAGTGAAATTATATTTTTCAAAAAATTCAAACAATTCTTTTATTATTTCATTATCGATAGTTTTTACTTTATAATCTTCTTCTTTCTTTAAAAATAATCCGCCGTTTAAAAATGGAATTTGTTTTTCGTATTTATTAATTATTTTACTTTCAATTTTTCTCTCTTCCATTTTTACATTTAATATATTAAAAAATAATTCTTCCAAAACTTCTTTATAATAATTATCTTTCGTTTTCATTTCGCCAATATTTATAAAATCAAAAATTTCTTTCGGTATCAAATCTTTCTCTCTCAAAAACCAACAAAAAAGCGCCCTTCCTAAAAATCTTAAACTAAATTCTTTTGCTGAAAGCAAGCGGTCGCTAGATGCATTTTCTTCATTTTCAAAATTTTTCAAAACATCTTTATAAATCTTGTCAAAAGAAATTTTAATTCCTTTATAAAATTCTTTATTAACGGGTTCTACGCTAAAAGCTTCTTCAATTTTCTTAACGCTTGAAAACGCTTCTTTATTTAATCTACTTTGCGCCGTTTTTACTTTCGCGCCTTCTCCAAGTAAATAAGTAAATCTTTTCGGGTCGCTCAAATCTTTTTTCACTTCATAATTTTCATTTACCTTTTTATCATATTTCACATAAGAAATTCTATAAGCTTTTTCATTTTCATTAGAATATAAAATAAAAAATATTCCTTTCCCAAAAGAATTTTTACCTCCGCTTTTTATAATATCCATGCATATTTTAGAAATTTTAACTCTGCTTCCCGTTTTAGTATTTTTTATTCTAATCTCATAAACTCCGATATCTTCATCGACATTTAAATTGCCAAGCCAAACAATCGCTTTATTATTTGAATCATCCAAACAATCAATATATTTTTCAATTATGCTATTTTGATTAGGAATAGAACCGTATTCATACTTAAAATTATCTCCTAAATATTTAGTCCATTCTTCCCTGCTATATTCTTTATCAAATCTCATTTTCTCCCCGCAATTTATAATTTCTAAATTTATTAAAATTCATTCTAAAAATATTTTATAATTCCAAAATTCATTTCAAGAATATTATAACAAAATAATTCTATATTGTCAAAATGAAACCGTAATTGAGAGCTTTTGTAGAAATCGAAGAAATCCAATTTGAATTTTTACTTAATATTTCATATAATTATATAAACTAAATTATATATAAACTCAAGCCCGTAATATTACTTATAAATTGCATAAAAAAAGCGACAGCTAAAATTATAACCATCGCTTTATAATTATTGATTAGTCTAATTAATCGTTGACAAAATAAAAACTTATTTGTCCACCTATATCGAAAGAGCCTAAATTATTTTTGCTAAATCTTTCGTCTTTAATTTGAGGACCAAAATCGTATCCAGCATATAAACCAATTCCTAAAGCGGTTTCATCGCTAAAGAAAAATAAATAATCGAAAGTCCCTTTAATATAAGGAACGAAAGGATTTTTAAATTTATTTTTTATGGCGTTAAAATTATATGCCGTTTCAGAATCGAAAAATTGACTTTTCTCCTCGTTATAATTTTGAGTTTTTTCGCTTCCCGATACTAATAGTTTTATTCCTCCGCCTATTCCTATAAAGAATCGGGCGATATTGAATTTTGGCAATAAACCTATATTTATCGTATCAAAAGAATATTTTGTCGAAACCTCTTTATATTGAGAGCCTCCAAGTTTATTCTCTTTATAGGAATAAACATCTCTATGATAGCCTAAATCTAAAGCTATTGAAAAACCCATATAATCGTCAAAACCTTTATACATGCCTGGAGTTATAGAAAAACCGAATTCAAAAGCGGATTTGCCAGATAAAGTTCCGTTATTTTTATCGGCGTTTGCATTATGGATTTGGCTTTTTTGAGAAATCGAAGCTCCCAAAGGCAGAACAAAACCTATTCCAGGCTCAAAGTCTGAAGAAAATAAATTTGATAAACTAATCAAAAAGATTAAAAAAGATATGCTTAATATTTTTTTCATAAATTAAATCCTCCTTAAATAAAAAATATAATTAATATCTTATGAGAATATTTTACAATATTGTAAATAAAATGTCAAGTATAAGTAAATAATTTTTACTAAAAAATTAAGGCAATTTATCAAGCTATTTTTAAGCTATTTACGATTATAGATTTTTACAACGGAAAGACGCCAAATTCTTATTATTTTTTGTTATTAAAAAAGAACAAAATATTTTGACATAATTAAATAAATGTTATATAATGTTAAAAAATTATTCTAAAAAGGAGAAATATATGAAAGGTTATGCTATGTTAAAAATAGGAGAATCAGGTTGGATTGAAAAGGAAAAACCTGCCTGCGGACCTAAAGACGCTATTGTAAAACCTTTAGCCGTTGCAATATGCACTTCGGATGTTCACACATTATGGGAAGGAGCTATAGGCGAAAGACATAATATGATATTAGGACATGAAGCTTGCGGAGAAGTTGTTGAAGTTGGAAGTTTGGTGACGGACTTCAAAAAAGGAGATAAAGTATTGATTCCAGCTATTACTCCAGATTGGGATTCCGTTGAAGCTCAAGCGGGATATTCTATGCATTCTGGAGGTATGCTTGCAGGATGGAAATTCTCAAACTTCAAAGACGGAGTATTTGGAGAATTTTTCCATGTTAATGATGCAAACGGAAACTTGGCTTTGCTTCCTAAAAATATTGACCCTGTTGACGCTTGTATGCTTTCCGATATGGTTCCTACGGGATTTCATGGAGCTGAGCTTGCGGATGTTCAATACGGAGATACGGTTTTAGTTATCGGCATAGGACCTGTAGGTTTAATGGGAGTTGCGGGCGCAAGTTTAAGAGGAGCTTCAAGAATACTCGCCGTTGGAACAAGAAAAAATTGTATAGAAGCCGCTAAAAAATACGGAGCGGAAGAGTTTATAAGCTATAAAAACGGACCTATCGACAAACAAGTTTTGGATATGACAAACGGAAAAGGAGTCGATAAAGTTATTATAGCTGGAGGCGAAGTCGACACTTTTGCCGAAGCCGTTAGAGCTTTAAAACCAGGCGGAAAAATCGGAAATGTAAACTATTTGGGAAAAGGCGATTATGTTCAAATCCCGAGAGTTGAATGGGGCGTTGGCATGGGACATAAAGCCATATTGGGCGGACTTATGCCAGGCGGAAGATTGAGAATGGAAAAATTAGGCTCTTTGGTTTCTTCAGGAAAATTAAATGTTCATCATTTGGTTTCTCATGTATTTGACGGTTGGGATAATTTGGAAAAAGCTTTATTTATGATGAGAGATAAACCTGCGGATTTAATCAAACCTGTCGTTAGAATAGAAAAATAAATATTCAATATAATAATTAAACTCATAGTTTTGGGATGGGCATAAAAAATGCCTATCCTTTTTTATTAAAGAATATTTAATTTATAAAGAAAGATAAAAATAAAAAAATAAAGTTTTTTATAAAGGTAAGTAAAAATTTTCATTTCTTCTTTATTCTCGTTAGAAAAAAAATAAAGAATGAATAAATTTGTCTTCTGCAATAAAACAAAGGCACTCCCTCGATTTGAGAGAATGCCTTTTAATAGGTATATACGGAACTAATTTTTTATAGCTTATCTGCTTCCTTAATTCTTATGTCCTGGCATGAACATGTAGCACCACCAAGGAGTATTTCCGCTATCTGAAAATACTACATATCTCGTAAATTGTGGGAATGTAAACTCAGGTCTTTCGCCTAAATACAATTTTTCATTTAGCATTTTATTATACTTATCTTCGTTTCTGTCAGGTCCTTCCCACCAAACATAGTATGAATCGATTCCTGCAGCTCCTTTGATTCCTTCATTACCGCCTGGATTCATAACCAAAACTTCTAAAGCTCCTGCTGGGAACTGTCTCTGGAAGAATATATTTTCATAATAAGCTCCATTCCAGAATTTAGACAAAGTTATATCCGCTTCTATGAATGTATGAACTGCGTTTCTAGCGCTACCGCCTCTACCATATATTGAGTTAGCTTCATGTCCGCTTATAGCCATTTTATAAAGCGCTCCAACTGTATATTCTTTAGAAACTCCATATTCATGCGTTACGCTATCGTTAAATCCATAATTCTTTTTAGTAACATATATGCGAGGAACTATAATCGCGCCTACAAATTTTTTGATTAATCTGTTATCTGGTTTGTAGTAAATATCGCCTTTAGAATCAAAATAGTAATAATCTTGTAAATTTCCATTTTCGTCTTTTGCTGGTAAACTTTTTTGGAAATCTTCTATTCCATAAGGATTTCTACCATTTCTAATTGCGAAAACTTTACCGTCTTTTGCGCCCTCTCTATTAATTTGTCCGAGCCATAATTTATTTAATTTTGCAGTATCTCTATAATCTACATCAAATTCCCAAGCTCCTCCTTCAGTCCAAAGAACAGAAATTCTATACTTTGCGCCTGGTTTGTCTGGAAGTTGAGCTACCGTCTCATTTGTAACATATTTAATTATGTATTCTTTCTCTCCCTGAACATACTGAGTAATAATCTCTTTTACAGGGGCAGCATTTGTATAACCTCTGATGGTTTCTTCCGTTGCAGTTACCGTGTCGGTTTTTACAAAGCCATTAGTCCATACCTTTCCAGTAGCTTCGTCAATCAAACCCGTCTCTCCGCTAAAATTGCTCATTGTGTTTGACTTACAAGCTATTGCCGTAGCTAAAACTACAATTAAAAATAAAAGTAAATAAACCGATTTTTTCATTTGCATATCCTCCATTTTTAATGAAATTTTTATTTACTGATGGATAAAGCTATAAAAATAATTTTATCTATCTACTAATAAGATAGTAAATTTTTATAAAAAGTCAAGAACTTTTTTTTGAATTTTAGAAATTTTTTTAATTTTTTCTATCATTTTTTTATATTACTTTTTACCTAAAATTATCAAAAAATCATAGTATAAAATTTGAAATAAAATTTAGTTTATGTTATAATTAATGCAATTTACCAATGAAAAAATTCTTTTAAATAGAAATATAAGATTATAATTTAAAATAAAATTCTTATATTTAAGAAAATTCTAAAAAACTAATTATTATAATTCTAAATAAAGTAAATTCCTAAAATTCAAAATTATAATGAAATCTCAAATTAAAATATTTTAAATAATGACAAATTTAAAAAATTCTAAAATTTAATCTATTGTCATTATGAGGTTATTTATAGCCGAAGTAATCTACTTTTAATAAAATTCATTTGTTAATTAAAACAAATTTTTAAAGTTAACTTTTTTAATTGTTATTTTAATTCTTGCATTAAATTTCATTTTATATTTAATTATATATCACCTTTCTATATTTTTTAGGAATTCCAGGCAATATATAATCAAATAAAGTATAACTTGCCATATATAAAGCGTTTTCGTCCGAAGGATTTATTGGACTAAAATCAATTTTATTATTTTTTATATATCTATAAGCGTTTATTATTCCTTTGTCAAAATTGCCATACAAATATTTCATTATCGTATAATAATCGCCTGAAGAATTAGCGGAATATGTAAACATTAATTTTGTATCGTTTCTTCCTCTCAAATATCTAAATATATCGATATTCGTGGCGGGAGACAAGAAAATATCTTTTTCGTCAAAAGGTTTGCTATTTGTCGATATTCCTATATAATGACTCGCCAAAATTTCTCTTTTTGAATTTGCAGAATTTATTTTTGCAGATTGAACGGCTAAAGATTCTAAAGAATTATAAAAATTATTTTTTGAATCCGTTTCTATTTTAATATCTATATTTCCAATATTTATAATATCTTCGGAAGAATATTTTAACTCTCTGATTTTTATAACATCCGCATTTTTAAAAGCTTCCAAATATGCAAAAGGAACGGTAAATAAATTAGCGTAAGAACCCGTAATATAAACCGTGCCTACTTTAGAAGCGTCTTTAATAATAGCGGAAGATAGCATTCCGTTTTCAATAGATTTTAAAGCTTTTATTCTATCTTGAGCTTTATTTATATTCGCAAAAGATTCTAAAAATCCGTTTAATTTTTCTCTGTCTATAAGCGCCGATTTTTTTACTTCTCTGTCGCCTACTATATAACTATAAGCTATATATTTTGAGTTTTCGTAAGAATAAAATATAAACATCGTATTTGTATTTTCGTTTGAAAATATTTCATTGGCAGTTTTTATATTATTTTCAAAATCGCTTTCAGGAACTCTTATTTTATTTAAAAGTCCGTAAATATAACTCGCGTTTGTTTTGTATAAAGAATAAAATTTTTCCGCAAAAGCCGATACTGTTTCGGTTTCAAAAATATATTGATTAGCGTAAATATAATTCATCGCGTTAAAAATATCGTTTTGATTTGTAGCCTTATTATCCGAAATAGTATTTGCAATATTTATAATATCGTTAGCGTTAGTCATAGTATTTAAAAAATTCGTTATATCGTTTGTAGACATTTTAGCGTATAGCAAATCGTATAAAACGGCAATCTCTAATATTTTATTTTTATATTCTCCGTCAACTCTGCTTGCAATATAATTTAAATATCTAACCGAATCGCTCGAATTATTTTTTAAAGTTTTTTGAGCTTTAATAAATCTTGTTAAAGTTCTCGGAGTAAAATATTCGTCTATCAAATCGTAAGTATCGTTTGTGTATAAATACATAAAATGCAAAGCTCTATTTGCGCCTTTAATAGCTCCTTCCTCTCCCAATCTTCTATAAACGGGAAGCATAGCTTTCATAAACCTATAAGCGTTAGAATCTCCAATATTGCTATAAGACTGCGCTAAAAATTTATAGCCTTCTTCAGATAGAGTATAAGCCGTATTCGTATCTTTTGCAGAATATCTATCTTCTATTATTTTTGCATAATTAAGAATTCTTTCATTATCGCTTTGAGAATAACTTATAACATTTGAAATAATAGTCGTTGAAGGATTTTTTGAATTTGAATAAGAATTATATAATCTCATTTTAAATTGATAAGCGACATTTGATAATAAAGTCATATCGTTGTCGGGTTTTCCGTAAACAGTAAATAAATTTCCGTCAAAACCTTTCATGCTATTTTCTAAAGAATTTGTAACTATATTTCTTAAATAATTTGTATAAAATATTATTCTCGATTCTCTATTTGAATTTCCGACTACCAAAGCCATATTATTAATTTCTTTTAAGAGATTTTTATTTTTATCAAAAGTTTCTTTATCGGAATAAACTATATAAAGATTTTTTTTCATTATATTTGAAATATCCGAATTATTAGCTCCCGTTATATCGACAATCAAAGGGACATAAGAATTGGTAATAATATCTTTTAATTCTATAAATTTAAATATTCTTCTTCTGTTTGTATTTGTAGAATATTGCAAATTATTCGTATAATCGTTAGTTTTATAAGCGACATTATAAACTTTGAATTCGTTTGAATAACTAAAATCGGCGTTTGTAGAAATTATATTATTAGTAGCGCTTGAGATGCTATTTATATTTTTTTCAGCGTTTCTATTTATTTTAAGAAATGAAAGAAGCCCGCTATCTATATACGCGGTTTTTGGAGGAAGCATATATTCCGTAGAATCGTATAATTCTCTAATAAAAATATTCGTATCGCTTATTTTAAGCGGACTATTTCCAATATGAGAGACATAATTTTTTGTTTTAAGATTATCGTTAGTTTGCATATAGAAATAACTTTTATTATTTTCTCTAACAAATCTATATCCAAAATAAGTATCCCAAATAAAAGTTTCATCTTCTCGCATAGCTTTATCTATATCTTTAGGTTGAACATCGCATATAACGATATGTTCTATAGGCGTATTATCAAATTTTTCTATAGCTTGTTTTTCGTATTCCATAATTTCTTTTAAAGTAGCAGCTTCCGCTTTGCTATTATAAGGAGTAGAGACAGAATCTAAATATCTTCTATAAGAATAAAGAACATCGTCATAAAGTTTATAATAATCTCTTAATAAATAATTATTCTCTCCTAAAGTATAGAGTCTTCCGTTTAAAAATTTTCTTCGCATTTCTATCGCGTCAAACATTGCAAGTATATTAAAGCTCGCATCGGGACGCTTATCTTCTAAAAATTCTATAACCTTATATTTTGCCTGTTCTAAAATAAAATTATTATCTTCAACGAAAGTTATCATAAATACGCTTTCTCTTAATCTTTTAAGAATTCTAAAAACATACTGAATAGGATAATCTAAACTATCGGGATAAATTTCTCTATATTTTGAACTAAAATCAATTAAAGTAGTTAATATCGCTATCTCTTCAACCGCGAAAGCCGAAACTTGAGCCTTTGAATAAGCCGACATATATTCTCTTGAAGCTTCTTCTATATAGCCTGCAAGCTCATAAGCTTTAGCCAAATTATATCTTATAATTATTTCAGTTTTTAAATCTACGGGAAAATTGGAATTGGAAGAAAGAATATATTTATATCTGTCAATCGCGTCTTTAAGCATATATAATCTTTGAACATTAATATCATGTCCGCTCATATCCAAAGGGTCGTCTTTCTTTTTTTTGAATCTCGAATTGTCCGCTTCGGCGGTTAATTTTAAAGCCATTATATATCTAAAAGCCGCTATATGCGAATATAATAATAATCTGTCTTTTGAGCTAACGGAATTATTAGTCGACAATACTTGCAAATTTTTAGTCGTGTCGAATAATTCTTTAAAAAATTCTTTCTTTATAGAAGTCAAATCGTTTTGAGATAAATATCTTAAATAAAGCGAAGATAAACTTAAATAATTTTTAGCGTCATTTTGAGCGTTTTCATAAGCCAAATTAGGATTATTTGCCAAAGCTTTAGAATCTAAAGTTTTTTTGTATTCGTCTATGGAAGCTCTGAAAGAATTTATAGAATTTGAAATAGAACCCTGCCTATAATATAAATATCCTTCGTTATTATAATAAGTTGCAAGCATTAAAGGTTTTATAGATTTTTTTGGAGTATCTTTCAAAATATAATTTTTATAAGAAGATAAAGCTTCTCTCGAATCGGAATATCTTCCCATTTTTTCGTATAATTCTTGATAAATAGAATATAACATTTGCTGTTTATCGACATTAAGAGGCTCGCCTGGTATATAACCTCCAAAAGCGGCTAAACCAAAATTTATTATATTAATATCCGTTCCGTAAATTGTGGCGCTTAAATAATTCGGAGTATAAACCGAAGAGTCTAAACTGTCTATTTTTTCTTTAACATTATCGCAATATATCAAAGCGTTATTATAATCTTCAAGTTGCAAATAACATGCCGCAAGCAAAAGTTCGTTTAATTCGTTTTGATTTATATTTTCTTTAGTGAGTTTATCTCTTTCAAGCAAAGATTCTATAGCTTTTTTATAATCTTTCCGTTCTATAGCCGCTACCGAAGTATAACCGACTATTTTATAAATCGCTTCTTTATCGCCCAATTTTTCAAATAAATTTCGCGCCGTTTCGTATTCTTTATAAGCGTTTTCTATATCGTTATTCATCCATAAAGAATATCCGTAAAAGAAATGATACCAAGCTTTACTCTTATCGCTTCCGACAGTGTTTAATAATATTTCGGCTTCTTTATATTCTAAAGCCGCATCAGAATATCTGCCGTTCATTAAATAAGAGTTGGCAAGCATTATAGAAACCATATTTGGCTTTGTTTTAACTTTACTTTTTGCCATTATAAGAGAATCAATAATCTCGCTTTCTAAATTAACGCTTTGAAAAGATAATTTATTATATCCTACATATCTATCGTTATTAACATTATTATCTCTATAACTCGGCACAAGCTCTATAATGCTTTTATAAGTTTTATCTTCTTGATAAACTTGAATTTGCAACGCTTGAGCGAAAGTTAACATTTCGGCTTTTTTAATATAATAATCCGCATCATTGGGATAAAGAAATATTGCAAAATCCATATACGAAACCGCTTTATCTACTATCGTATTAAAAGATTTATTCAAATATAAATAAAATCCGTCCTCTCTCTGCTTTTCGCTTAAAACATATCTTTCTTTGCTATATTGTTTTGACATAGCTATTCCGTAATATCTATTAGACAAATAATAATAAGCGTTTGCAAGTTCCGCATGAGCTTCATGGTCAGAATATCTTGTAGACAATAGATTTTTTTCTCTTTCGGTTATAGTTAGCTCAAGAGAATCTATATTATCGTATGCTCTTAATCCGCTTTCAATTAATCTTGACGAAGATGTAGTATCGTTCGGATTATAAATTAAAACTTCTTTATAGTTATCGTAGGAGACAGAATATCGTCCTTCATTATAATATTTATCCGCTAAAGTTTTATAATAATTGGCAAGCAAATTTTTACAATCTTTCGCCTCGTAAGTGGAATCAAAATTTTTGCCTCCAGAATTCAAAGCGTTTTTAAGCAAAAGATAAGCGCCGTCATCGTTTTTTGCAATCAAAATTTTAGCGTTAGCGTAATAACCCAAAGCCTTCATTATATCGTTATTCGATTCTAAATAAGGCTGAAATAAATTCGTGGCATCGTCATAATTTCTTGAAAGAATAAGTCCGTCCAAATACATTAATCTTGCCGCAACCGACAAAGGAAAATAAGGATGAGAATTTTCAATTATATATTCGTAAGAAAATTTTGAATCTTTCAAAAAATCTTTCGCTATTTCCAATCTATCGGAAAATATTAAATCTTTTCTTACATAAGGAATTTTATACAAATCGTTTGTATATTCATAATTATTATTTTCAAGCGAACGACTATATAATTTTGAAATTAAAATATATAAATCTTTATCGGTATTCAAATTAATTATATTTGTAAGAATATTTAAAGAAGTTTTATTGTCCGTTTGATTTTTAAATTTTTCATTAGCCGAAATAAATCCAGCCCAAGCTATATTATTTTCAATAGTTTGAGTATTATTCGATAAAAAATATTCATTTGTATAATTTTTTATATCAAGCCAATTAGTATTAAAAGCTCCGTCAATTTTATCGGCTAAAAAACCAAAAAGAGTTTCTTTATAATAGTTTATAAGAGTATTTTTTGAGTTTAAATAAATATCGTTTTTTTCGTTTGTATAAGATTGAATCATTATATCGAAATAAGCTTTTGCGACATTATTTTCATCTTCTTTTAACGGAAAATATTCGGAAAATCTTTCAATAACCTCTTCTTTTTTATTATAAGGCAATTTTGTAAAAGTATCATACATAGTGTTAGCGTTATCGTCTTTTATAAAATATTCTTTTGTAGAACCCATAGCGACTATGCTCGTTCCATCCGTATTAACCACATAAGCGCCAACCAAAGCGGAAGGATAAGCGACATTAAAATCTATTAATTGAGTGTCTTCCGAAAGCAAATAATATTGTTTTGAGCTTAAAGAATACGACATTAATCGTCTTTTATCGTAATAAGTTAAATTTCCGTCACCGTCAGAATCATTTTCTATTTCAAAATATATAATCGTATCGTTATTGTAAAAAGAAGGATTAAATTTTAAAGTTTTACTGTCGGTTAAAATCGTTATATTAGTTTTAGATTGCAAATCAAAAACCGCTAATTGAGAATAAGGCTCTCCAATTTTTGAAGTTATAAAAGCTATATATCTATCGTCAAATGAAAAAGCGGGAGAGTTCGCTTCCAAATCGGAAATTTTATTTATATCTTTTCCATTAGGTTTCATTGTAAATAATTTTTTAGTTTTGCCGTCTCTGTCGGATATAAAGGCTATCATATTTCCATTATGCGATATCACGGGTTCGGTATCGTATCCTTTATAATCGGTAAGCCTAACTATCGACTGCTCCAAATCTTCCAATTTTTTTCTACTTTTTCTGACTTTAAAAATATTTACAAGTTTGTATAAATAAATATCTCCAAAGGCATCGTCTCTCGTTGAAGAAAAAACCAAATATTTAGATTTTGAATCTACCGAAACGGAAGAGTCGATTCCCGGACTTCGAGTAAGTCTAAATCTTTCCAAATTATAAGAATCTACGGCGAATATATCGGTATTTCCAGCGTTTTCCCTCGAATAGTAAATCCAAGTTCCTTCTCTGTCGATTACCGAATCCAAAGCGGGATTATTTTCTCCCGAAGTGAGCGAATATTTTTTATACTCTCTTAAAAACGGACGACTGTCAAATATATAATCGGCGCTTCTTTGTTTAGTCGCGCAAGAAAAAACAAAAAATAAACTTAAAGAAAATAATATAAATTTTAATTTCATAAAACAAATTTAAATTATTAAATAAAATCAATATTAAAACGATTCTAAAGCTTTATCAACAGAATCGTAAACTTCAAATAAATCTTCCAAATCCACAGTTCTTAATATTTTTTTAATGGTTTCTGGGACATCGGCAAGAACTATTTTACCTTGTTTATCCTTTATTTTTCGCATAATGGCTATAAAAACTCTAATTCCGCTAGAACTTAAATATTCTACATTAGAGATTTCTAAAATCAAATTAATTCCTCCAGAATCTACCAATTCCTCAAGCTCGGATTCTACAGTCATAGATAAACCTACATCCATTTTGCCCGATAAACTAACTACTTTAGCTTTGCCTTTGTCTTCAATTTTCAAACTCATATTTTCCTCCTTAAAAATTTTTTCTTAAAATTATTATTAAATTATTATTAATCGTTAAATATAATTATAACAAATATAAAAATTAAAGTCAATTAAAATAAACTTATTAAAATAATTTGCTTTATATTTTTTAAATATATTGTAAATTTATAATATTAAAATTATTTAAGGAATACAAATGACTTTAAACGATATATTTGCCGAATTTAAAAAATTAAAAAACGATAAAAAAGCGATTGAAATGTCCGCTTACATGAAAAATCAATTTGCATTTTTAGGAATTTCCGCAAGCCCAAGAAAGGAAATTGAAAATAAAATTTTTAAATCCGTTTCTAAAGAAGATTTAGATTTTAAATTTACAGACAAATGTTATAAAAATAAATATAGAGAATTTCAATATACGGCTATCGATTATCTTAATTTCAAAAAAGAATATTTGAATATATCGCATATTGAAATTTTGAAAAATTATATACTTACAAAATCTTGGTGGGATACTATCGACCATTTGGATAAAATAGTCGGAGATATTGCGTTGAGAGATAAAAAAGTAAACAAAATATTATTGAATTGGAGTTTGGATGAAAATATTTGGATTAGGCGAGTAGCAATCAATCATCAGATTTTAAGAAAAGAAAAAACTAATATTGAACTGCTTGAGCAAATAATAATAAATAATTTCAATCAAAAAGAATTTTTTATAAATAAAGCGATTGGATGGAGTTTGAGAGATTATAGCAAAACAAATCCAAAATGGGTTAGAGATTTTATCAAAAGACATAAAAATTCTATGAATAATTTGAGTATAAGAGAGGCAAGTAAATATATATTATAACAAATATAAAAATTAAAATTAATAATTAGCGGGAACTTTTTTAAATATTATTCGTCTAATATTATATAACAAAAATAAAAATTAAGGAGATAAAAATGTTTAAAAAATTTTTAACCACAATTATTTTAAGTATGTTAGTAGTATCAAGCGTATTTGCTCAACCGCCAACTCCTCCATCGGAAAACGGTTATGCGCCAATGCCTCCGCCTCATAGACATAGAAAAATGCCTCGCGGCGATATTTACGGATTATGCAGAATGGCGGGAATATATTTAAGCGAACAGCAAATAAACGATATAAATGAAACTAATTACTATTATGAAAGCAAAATAAGAGAAGCCGAATACAGAAAGAGAGGAGTCGATTATAAATTTGAGTTTGAAAGAGAAAAAGCGGATATAGATTTAAAAATAATAAAAGATTTAATTAATCAAAGAAAAGATATTGAAAAAGAAATTGACTATTTAAGAATAGAAAAAGAAGTTTCAATATTTAATGTATTAACGGCGGAACAAAAAGAGCAAATAAATAGAATAAGATACTATAGATAAACTTCTTAAAATAAATTTTTATGCATAGGAATGGCATATTTGCCGTTCCTTTTTTATTTCTAATTTTATTTTTAAAAATAATTTTTTAATAAATATTTTAATTAACTATAGCGGTTTTATTTTTCTTTCTCGTAAATATTTGAATCAAAACTAAAATTATTATCGTAGCTAAACCGATTATATCGGTAATTGAACCAGGATATATTAGTAGTAATCCAGCGGTTATGAATAATACTCTTTCAATCCAAAAACATTTTCTAAATACATATCCTTCCAAACAAGAAGCTACTCCGAACATTCCTATAATAGAGGTTATTATTATTTGTATAACTTCAACTAAATTTGTATCTAACATAAGCATAGCAGGATTAAATATAAATATATAAGGAATTATAAAAGCTCCAATAGCCAATTTGCTCGCTTCAAGTCCCGTTTTAAAAGGGTCCGATTTAGCTATAGCAGCTCCCGCCATAGCAGCCAAAGCAACGGGAGGCGTTACATCTGCGATTATACCAAAATAAAATACAAACATATGCGCCGCTAAAGGTTTAAATCCTAAACTTATTATAGCTCCAGCGGCAATAGTTGAAGTTATCAAATAATTTGCAGTCGTAGGAACTCCCATGCCAAGTATTATTGAGCTAATCATAGTTAATATTAATAATAAAATAGAAATTCCTCCCGATATTGAAACTAATCCCGCGCCGACTTTTAAGCCTAATCCCGTAAGAGTTATAACGCCTATTACTATTCCCGCCATAGCGCAGGCAATAGCAACGCTTATTATATTTCTTGCAGCATTACAAACAACATCTACAATATCGTTAAATCCGAAGCTGATTTTTCTTTTTTGTAAAATATCAATAATATTGTTTATTATAGCGACAAAAACCGCGGATATTATTCCCATCAATCCCGCGTATATTGCCGTTTTTCCAAGAATAAAAAATATTATTATAGTTAATAAAGGAATTATTAAATAACCTCTTTTAAGAAGAAGTTCTCCGAATTTTGGAAGAGATTCTTTCGACAAACCTTTAAGTCCCGTCTTTTTTGCTTCAAGATGAACCATTATAAAAATTCCCGTAAAATATAAAATCGCGGGAATAATCGCCGCTTTTGCAACTTCCATATAAGGAATTCCTAAACTATCCGCCATTAAAAAACTTGCAGCTCCCATTATAGGAGGCATAATCTGTCCGCCCGTAGAAGCCGAAGCCTCGACTGCGCCTGCAAACTCCGAACGATAGCCAAGAGATTTCATCATTGGTATTGTAAAACTTCCCGTGCCAACCGTATTTGAAACCGAACTTCCCGAAACCGTTCCAAACATTGCGCTCGTTAAAACGGCAACTTTCGCGGGACCTCCGTCAAAACCGCCCGCGATAGCGTTACAAATATCTATAAAAAATTGTCCTATTCCCGTTTTATCAAGCAAAGCTCCAAAAAATATAAATAAAAATATAAATGTCGCCGAAGCTCCTATTGGCGTTCCCATTATTCCTTCGGTATTATAAAATAAATGAGATACGAGTCTTTGATAAGAATAACCTCTATGATTTAAAAATCCCGGCGCATAAGCCCCAAATAAAGCGTAAATTATAAATATTAAAGAAATTATTAAAATTGGAAGTCCGACTATTCTTCTGCAAGCTTCAAATAATATTAATATTCCGACTATTCCCACAAAAATATCTAAAGTCGTATATATTCCCGCTCTTCTAACTAAAGATTCAAAATTAAAAACGATATAACTCCATGCAGCCGCTCCGACTATAGCAAGTATAATATCATAAAATGGAAGTTTATCTTTTGGCATATCTTTTTTCATTGGAAATAATAAATAAGCAAGAAGCATTACAAAAGCCAAATGCGTAGCTCTCAAAACTTGCGCCGTTATTCTGCCCGAAAGTATAGAATATAATTGAAATAAACAAAATATAGCGGATATTATTATAATTAAATATTTTTTCCAATCTTTATATCTTCTATATCTCGATTCGCTATCATATTTGCTCATATAATTATCTATTTCTTCCGCGCTTAAAATATGAATATGATGATTTTCTTTACTCATTTGTCCTCCAATTTATTTAATATTAATAATTTTATATATTCAAATATAGATAAAATTTTATATTCTATCTTTATATTCTCTTGCGGTTTAAATATTTCTTTTAATTCTATTTTCTTTTCGTCAATTTCTATTTTATGATTGGCGATAGTTCCTACAAATAAATATAAATTATCAATTTTTCTATTAATATCGCTTATTTCAATATAATCTTCTGTTTCTCTAAATTTTTGTCTTTTTTCAGGTTCGGGAATTCCCGCTCCATAAGACATAAATCTTGTTTTTGAAAGAATAATATATTTACTTTTAATAATATAATAATCTCTAACTCGTCCTCTATTCACGGAATGAGTATATGAAATTATAAACTCTTTCTTTTCTATATCAAATATTTTATTATTTATCAATAATTTAGGAAATATTGGAATAAATAATATTATAATTAAGGCTAATAATACAATAATTTTTTTCATAACTATATCATTAACCTAATTATATATAAATTATTCTTATTTAACATAAATTCCTAATTCTTCATAATATTTCACAGCTCCCGAATGAAATGGAATGGAGATTCCTTTTGGAGCGTCATTTATATTAAGTTCTTTTCCTTTCGCATGAGCTGCGGATAAATTGGCTTGTTTATCGAATAATGTTTTTATCATATTATAAACATCTTCTTTAGGAATATTATTATTAACCGCTATAGTCGCTTTAACCGCTACGGCTTTAGTGTCTACATTTACTCCATTATAAGTATTTGACGGAATATTTACTTCTGTATAATATTTATATTGAGATGTTATTTCTCTTATTTGCATATCTCCTATAGGAACTAAAACTATATCGGTAGATAAAGATAATTCTTGCAAAGCCGCGTTAGGAATTCCCGCGACTATAAAGCAAGCGTCCAAAGTGCCGTTTTGAAGTCCATCGCTCGATTCTTTAAATGAAAGATTTGATTTTCTAATATCGTTAAAAGTTAAACCGTAAGATTCTAATATTTGTTTAGCGTTAAATTCCGTTCCGCTTCCCGCATCTCCAACAGAAATTCTCTTTCCCTTAAAATCCGCTATGCTTTTAATTCCGCTCGATTTTGTGGCGGCTATTTGAACGACTTCGGGATATAAAGTAAGTATAGCTGAAAAATTGCTTAAAACTTCTCCCTCAAACATATCCGTTCCGTTATATGCATAATCCATAACATCGTTTTGAACAAATGCAAAATCCGCTTCGCCTCTATTTATCAATCTTAAATTTTCGGCTGAAGCTCCCGTAGATTGCGCGGTAACATTAACGCCTTCAATATTATTATTCCATAGATTTGCAATAACTCCTCCAAAAGAATAATAAGTTCCGCTCGTTCCTCCCGTTGCAAATATATAATTTTTATTCGCGCTTTTGCCACATCCAATTAAAAATAAAATAAATAATGAAATGTAAATAATTGTTAATCTTCTCATAATTTTACCTCTTTTTATTTTATTAATTACTACATATAGTATATTTAATTAAATTTAAAGTCAATACTATATAATACTATATAATAAAAAAAACAAGAGAGATATTGTCTCCCTTGTTTTATTTTTTATTAATTAATATTTATCTTCTTACCTATCGCTGTTATTTTCTGGAAGTTGGAATATATGAATCGCGTCCATTAATTCTTTAGATTGAGAAAATAAAACATCCGCAGACGCCGTAGCCTCTTCAACCAAAGCGGCGTTTCTTTGAGTTGTAGTATCCATTTCTTCAATGGCAATTTTTATTTGGTCGATTCCGCTCTGTTGTTCAACCGCGCTATGACTTATATTTTGCATCATTGTTGAAGCTTCGTCAATCTTATTTTGAATTTCAACAAATATAGTTTGAGATTCTCTTGCAGTTTCGGTGGCTTTGTCTATTTTATTATAAACATTTTCAATCAAATCGGTTATGCTTTTTACCGAAGTTTGAGTCGTTTGAGCCAAATTTCTAACTTCAGAAGCTACAACGGCAAAACCTTTTCCCTGTTCTCCCGCTCTTGCAGCCTCTACCGAAGCGTTAAGGGCGAGTATGTTGGTTTGAAAGGCTATATCTTCAATTATTTTAGTTATATCTTTAATTTTTGAACTTGCTTCATGAACTTCTTCTATATTTTTAGTAGTTTCGGATATTATATTTCCTGCATTTTCAATAGAATCTTTTGAATCCATTATCATTTTATTTCCGTTTACAGAATCGTTTGAAGATTGTCTTATATTATTAGAAATTTCATTCATAGACGCCGAAGTTTCTTCAATGCTTGCAGCCTGACTTTCCGTTCTACGAGACAAATCCGTATTTTGTTCGGCTAATTCTTTAGCGGCTGCGCTTATTTGATTTGCAGAATCTTCAACTTTATGTATAGTAGTTACCAATTTTTTTCTCATAGCTACAAAAGCGTTTGAAAGCTCTCCAAGTTCGTCTTTACGATGTATTTTTTGTTTAGTTGTTCTTAAATCTCCATCCGCTATCTCTTTAGATAATCCCGTTATCAATCCTAAAGGAGTAGTAATAGATTTTATAAATAAAGAAACTAAAATAGCCATTATTATTATAGAAACTAAAGATATAATTATTATAGCTCTCACTACTCTTACATTATCTTTTTCTATCTCTTGTTTAGTCATAGATATTCCCAAAACCCAAGGACGATAAGTCAAAGTAGTATATGCGGCTACTCTATCTTCTCCATTAAACACATAATTTATTATCCCTTTTTTGTCTTCAAAGGCTTTTGAAAAATCTTGCGGAAGAGTCGAATTTATACTTTCTATTTTACTATGAATTTTTATCGTAAGAGTATCATCTGCGCAGAATAAAGCTCCTGTTTCTCCTATAACGAGTTGTTCTACGCGCTCTTTTATTAAATAACTCCAATCGAGCATATAATATAAATAACCGATAACTCTATTATTTACTCTATCATGAACTTTAGATATTAATACTAAACTCCAACCTCCCGTAGTTAAAGAACGCGTTATATTATCGCCAAAAGCGGCGTCTCTATTGCCTTGCACTTTTTGTCTCAAATCGGGATGAATACTAAATACATTTTGTCCTATTAAAGACGCGTTGCTTGCATCGATTAAAACATTTCCGTTGATATCGGTTATGCCCATATTTATTGTATATTGATTGTCTCCATTAAAAACTCTCAACCTTGTCAATGCGGCGTCTCTAGTTTCTTCCGTTCTCATAGTTAAATAATTTCTAACAGGGTCCGATTTAACATATACTTTAGCGATATCTAATTGGTCCTCAAACCAAGTATCCATTAAGGATGCATATCCCATTACCGTATTGTCAAAACCCGTATAAGTAACTTTATTAATAGTATTCGTTACCATTACTTGAGTTACTACAACCAAAACCGCTATTGCCAAAACAAACAGTCCGATTATTATTAAAGGCATTCTTACTTTTAAACTTTGAAGTTTGTGTATCATTTTAAAATTTCCGTAAATTATTAATTATTACCAATCTTATTGTTTATTATTTTCGGAAAAAGAAATATATTTTTTATATTCCTAATATTCTTATAGAATAAAAAACTATAAAATTGTTTGCATATTATAAACCTTTTTATATAAAAAGCAAATTTAATTTATTGACTTTATTTTATAAAAAATATATTATTAATAATTATTATCATTAAATAATATTATAAATTAATTTTTAATTGTTGGAGGAAACAAAATGAAAATAACATTTCAAGGCGGAGAAGTTCATTTAGAAGGAGCGGCATTAACCGAAGGCGCAAAAGCCCCTAATTTTTCGGGAGCAAAAACAGATTTAAGCGCCTGGTCTCTTTCGGATGCAGGTTCTACCGTAAAAATAATATCGTCAGTGCCTTCTTTAGACACGCCCGTATGCGATATTCAAACTAAAAGATTTAATAAAGAAGCCGCTAATTTAGACGGCGTAACTGTTGTAACAGTTTCTTTAGATTTGCCTTTTGCTCAAGCGAGATGGTGCGCTGCTGCAAATGCCAATTCTCATATAGTTTTATCCGATTATGCAGAGAGAGATTTTGGCAAAAAATACGGAACTCTTATACAAGAATTAAAACTTTTAACAAGAGCCGTATTCGTATTGGATAAAGATAATGTTGTCCGATATGTTCAATATGTTCCTGAAATTACAAACGAGCCTGATTATGAAGCCGCTTTAAAAGCCGCTAAAGCTCTTTTATAATTTTAGAATTATTAAGAAAATTTAAGCATATCTCAATTAGAGGTATGCTTTTTTATTTTTAATAAATAAAAATAAGAAATAAAAATTATATAAGAAATAAAAATTATAAATAAAAAAAATAATAATTTTAATAAAATAAGATATAAAAAAAGCGAAGAGATTTACAACCTCTCCGCTTAAATTTTAATTACCCGCAATAATTATTTTGAATAATCGTAAAATCCTTTTCCCGTTTTTTGTCCGAGCATTCCGCCTCTAACCATTTTTCTAAGCAATGCGCTTGGACGATATTTTGGGTCGCCTGTCTCTCTTTGAAGAACTTCCATAATAGCCAAAACAATATCGAGTCCGATTAAGTCGCCTAAAGCCAAAGGTCCCATAGGATGATTAGCTCCAAGTTTCATAGCGTTATCGATTCCTTCAACTGAAGCTACGCCCATAGAATATAAATCT
Organism: Brachyspira aalborgi; assembly: GCF_008016455.1. Taxonomy (NCBI): domain Bacteria; kingdom Pseudomonadati; phylum Spirochaetota; class Spirochaetia; order Brachyspirales; family Brachyspiraceae; genus Brachyspira; species Brachyspira aalborgi. The sequence continues at coordinate 1,518,570 of NZ_SAXU01000001.1, forward strand.
ATAGCTTCGTTAATCATAGGAACGAGAATTCTATTTACTACAAATCCCGCCGTTTCATTAACTTCAACGGGAGTTTTTCCTATCTCTTTAGAAATAGTTATTATTTTTTCGGCAATCTCTCTTGGAGTGTTGATGCCTGAAATAACTTCAACTAATTTCATAACGGGCGCTGGATTAAAGAAATGCATTCCTATAACGGGTCTGCCTATTCCCGCTCCAATTTCCGTGATAGATAGAGAAGAAGTGTTTGAAGAAAATACGCAATCGGGTTTGCAAATTTCATGCAATTCTTTAAATGTAGTTTTCTTTACTTCCATACTTTCAAAAGCCGCTTCTACTATTAAATCGCAATCTTTACAGATTTCTTTTAATCCTATAGAGATTTTTGAAACGATTTTATCCGCTTCGCTTTTCTCCATTTTTCCTTTTGCCACTCTACCGTCAAAACTTTTAACTATTCTTGCCTTTCCGTTAGCTGCGAATTCTTCTTTAATATCGCATAAGCAAACTTCATAGCCTTCGGTTGTTGCAAAAGCTTGAGCTATTCCAGAACCCATAGCTCCCGCTCCAATTACTCCTACTTTCATTTTTTTACTCCTTGATTAATATTTTTTATTTATTTACAAATTTTTCAACTTTTCTTTTTTCTAAAAAAGCCGTCATACCTTCAATTTGGTCATCCGTTTCAAAACAGTTGCCAAATAATCTCTCTTCTATTTCTATAGCCTTATCCATATTAACTTGCAAGCCTTCGTTAATGGCTTTTTTGCAATTACGAACCGCTATAGGCGCCGCGCTTGCTATAGATTTTGCCAATTTTTCCGCATTAGCCATAAGTTCGGCTTGAGGATAAACCGCATTAACGAGTCCTATTCTTAAAGCTTCGTCAGATTTTATATTTTTACCAGAATATATAAGCTGTTTTGCCATGCCTATTCCTACTATTCTAGGAAGTCTTTGAGTGCCTCCAAATCCTGGCGTTATTCCAAGTCCGACTTCAGGTTGTCCAAATACCGCATTATCGGAACAAATACGAATATCGCAACTCATAGCAATTTCACATCCTCCGCCCAAAGCGAAACCGTTTATAGCGGCTATCACAGGAATAGGAAAAGTTTCTATTTTACGAAATACTTTATTTCCTCTTGTTCCAAAATCTTCGCCTTCAAGCTTGCTTAATTTACTCATTTCGGATATATCGGCTCCAGCAACGAATGATTTATCGCCCGCTCCCGTCAATATTAAACATCTTATAGTTTTAATATCTACGGTATCGAATGTTCTATTCAATTCGTCTAATACTTGAGAGTTTAAAGCGTTTAGAGCTTTCTCTCTATTAATTGTAATATAGCCAATCATGTCCTTTTCTTCATATTTAACGAATTCCATCTCTCCTCCGTTTTTTAATAAATTATAAATAGGCTTAAATTTTATAATCTAAACCTGTTTTATATTCTGATTCTATTCTCTTTCTACGATAACAGAACAACCCATACCTCCGCCTATACATAAAGTGGCAAGTCCTCTCTTTAAGCCTTTAGCTTCCAATTCATGAAGTAAAGTTACGAGTATTCTGCATCCAGAAGCTCCAACAGGGTGTCCTAAAGCTATAGCGCCGCCGTTAGGATTAAGTTGTTTTTCAACATCTATACCCAAATCTTTACCAACCGCAACCGATTGAGCTGCAAAAGCTTCGTTAGCTTCTATAATATCAAAATCTTTAATCGTTAATCCCGTTTTAGCCATAACTTTTTTAGTTGAAGCGACAGGTCCAATTCCCATAATTCTTGGCGCAACTCCTCCCAAACCGCCAGCAATATAAGTAGCCATAGGTTTAACGCCTAATTCTTTTGCTTTCTCTTCGCTCATAACAACCATAGCCGCAGCTCCATCGTTTATACTTGAAGAATTTCCAGCGGTTACTTTTCCTCCGTCTGGTTTGAAAGCTGGTTTTAATTTAGATAAAGATTCCGCAGTTACTCCCGCTCTTGGTCCTTCATCTTTATCGAATACTGTATCGCCTTTTTTATTTTTTATAGTTACGGGAACTATCTCTTTTTTGAACGCTCCCGATTCTATGGCTTTTACGGCTTTTTGTTGAGAGTTTGCAGCGAATTCGTCTAACTCTTCTCTAGTTAATTTCCAATCATCGCAAATATTTTCTGCCGTTATACCCATATGATAATTATCAAATGCATCCGTAAGAGCGTCATGAACCATAGTGTCTATTAAAGAACCGTTTCCTAATCTATAACCATATCTTCCGTTTTTCAAAGCGTAAGGCGCTAAAGACATATTTTCAGTTCCTCCAGCGACTACTATATCGGCGTTTCCTGAGGCTATCATATTTGCTGCAAGATTAATTGCATCCAAACCAGAACCGCAAACTACATTGATTGTCATAGCTGGCACGCTTTCTGGCAAACCAGCTTTTATTGAGCATTGACGAGCGACATTTTGCCCTTGAGATGCTTGTATAACGCAACCCATATAAACCATATCAACTTTATCGGCTGGGACATTTGCTCTTTTCAAAGCTTCTTTAATAACTACCGCTCCTAATTCGGCGGCTGGAACGGTGCTTAATGAACCGCCCATACTTCCTATTGCAGTGCGACAAGCTCCTGCTAATACTATTTTTTTTGACATATTGAAATCTCCAAGAATTGTAATTTTTCACATCGTATTTACGATATGATTATCTATAGTATAATACATTTTTTTATCAAATTCAAGTGTTTATATTAAAAAAATTCAAATATTTATTATAAATTATTTAATAATATTTTTGATAATTTTATATTTTATTATGAAATTATAACTCTTATTTATAAAATTCTGAAAATATATTTAATTTTTTTGTGATTTTTATTATATTTTATTTGACAAATAATATTTTTTGTATTATACTAATAATATGATTAATCTAATTTATACTATCATGAACGCAACGCAACGCAACGCAACGCAACGCAACGCAACGCAACGCATTAGCGAAAATTTATTTAAAATTATTTTTTCACGCTCTCAATTACGCGTCTTTTATAATATTAATTTATTCAAAAAATATCATTATATTTTTTATAAAAATTTAAATTTTTGGAGGAACAATTATGAGTTTAAAAGGAAAAGTTGCTTTAGTAACAGGTTCGGCAAGCGGTTTAGGAAAAGCTTCCGTGCAAAGATTATCTAAAGACGGAGCGGCGGTAGTCGTAGCAGACTTGAATCTTGAAGGCGCTAAACAAGTAGCCGAAGAGATTAATTCAAGCGGAGGAAAGGCAATTGCCATTTCAATGGATGTTACGAGCGAAGAGGATGTAAATAACGGTTTCAAAAAGACTATAACCGATTTAGGCGGAATCGATATAGTTTTTTCAAATGCTGGTATTCAAATAGTTCATCCTATAGAAGAATTCCCTTTTGCAGAATGGAAAAAAATGATGGCTATTCATGCGGACGGAGCTTTTTTAACGGCAAAAGCGGCGTTTACTGAAATGAAAAAGTCAGGCAAAGGCGGACAAATTTTATTTATGGGTTCGGCTCATTCTCATTTAGCTTCGCCTTTCAAATCGCCTTATTGTTTTGCAAAACATGGGCTTTTGGGACTTGCAAGAGTTTTGGCAAAAGAGGGCGGCGAATTTAATATTCACACTTATGTAATATGTCCTGGATTTGTTAGAACTCCTTTAGTTGAAAAACAAATACCCGAACAAGCTAAAATAAAGGGAATTACCGAAGAAGAAGTTATAAGCACAATCATGTTAAAAGATACGGTTGATAAAAAATTTACGACTTTAGAAGAAGTCGCTAATTTGGTTTCTTTCTTCGCACATGATGAAGCTGGAGTTATGACTGGACAATCATTATTGGTAAGTCATGGCTGGGGAATGTGTTAAATGTAAAGGAGGTAAATAATGTTAGGTATTTTACTCGGTTTAATATGTCTAGCGTTTCTTACATATAAAGGAATGTCTATTCTATGGGTTGCGCCCGTTTCGGCTTTAGTAGTGGCGGCGTTTGGCGGAATGAATTTGCTTGACGCGTTTACGGGAGATTTTATGAAAGCTTTTGGCGGATACGCTACAAGTTGGTTTCCTATGTTTATGCTTGGAGCAATATTCGGAAAAGTTATGGAGGTTACGGGAGCTGCGGAAAGTATAGCGCATTTTCTCGCTAAAAAAATAGGTTATAAAAGAGCAATAATAGCGGTTGTCGTTATATGCGGAGTTTTAACTTATGGCGGAGTGTCTTTATTCGTTGTAGTATTCGTTATGTATCCTATGGGACTCGCTTTATTTAGAGAGGCTAATCTTCCAAGAAAAATGCTTCCTGGCTCAATAGCTTTAGGCGCTTTCGCTTTTACAATGACGGCGTTTCCTGGAACTCCTCAACTTACAAATGTTATACCCGCGACTTATTTCGGAACAGGTCCTATGAGCGCTCCCGTAATCGGTATAATATGCGGTATCTTAATGTTTATATTAGGAATATTATGGCTTCAATATAGAACTAAAAAATTGCAAGCTGCGGGAGAAGTTTTTGACGAACCCGAAGGCGAGACTACGGCGGGAGTTTCAAATCCTGAAGATTTGCCAAAATGGTATCTTGCCATAATACCGCCGCTACTAATTATAATTTTATTCAATGCGGTAAAATTAAATATAGTTGTCGCTTTGCTTGTCGGAGTTTTAGCTGGCATAATAATATTTATAAGAAGATTAAAAACTTTCGGCAATGTAATAAAAACATTAAATGACGGCGCGTCTGGCTCTATGCTTGCGATTCTTAATACGGCTGCTGGAGTAGGTTTTGGAGGAGTAATAAAAGCGGTTCCTGGTTTTGAACAATTAAAAACTTTGGTAACGGGAATAGACGCTTCGCCTTTAATATCGGAAGCTATAGCGATTAATGTTTTGGCGGGAGCTACAGGTTCTTCTTCTGGCGGAGTTTCAATAGTTTTGGAAGCTTTAGGTCCGCAATTTATAGAATTGGCTAAACAAAGCGGAATAGCTTTAGAGGTTTTCTCAAGAGTGGCTTCAATATCGGCTGGCGGTTTGGATACTCTCCCTCAATGCGGCGCCGTGTTGACGGTTCTTGCCGTAACAAAATTAACGCATAAAGATTCTTATATTGATATATTTATGTGTTGCACGGTAATTCCTATATCGGCTACTATACTCGCTATAATATTAGGAACACTCGGCATTGTATAATAAAATTTTTTTGATAAATAAAAAAGCGGTAGAGATTTATTTTCTATCGCTTAATTTTTTATAATTAATATAGAATTCATTTATTAATTAAAGTAAATTTTTAAAATTAACTTTCTTTAATCTGGATTGCCATGCCTTCTTACGAAGGCTCGCAATGACGGTATTTTTTGCAATTAAAAATTTTGTTTTAACTTCTAACATATTTTTTAATTAATGTTAAAATTATTCCATAAATTAAAAAATATTTAAATTAATTATATTGACTTTATTTTAAAAGATTGTATTATAATTAATAAACATTTAAATTATTTTGTTGACAAAAATTTTAAATGTTGTAAAATATTATTTAATTAATTAAAATAAATAGTTGACAAATTTTTTTAAAATTATAAAATATTATTAAATTAAATTAATCAATATTGAAAAAAATTTAAAATAAACTATTGACTAATTTTTTTAAATGTTGTATAATTTAATTGTAAAAGTATTTGCCGAGAAATCGGTGAGGAAAGTTTGATATGAAAATTACGATAAATAACAATACTGTAAATTTGTTAAGCAAAGCAAAGCAAAGCAAAGCTTAAGCAAAGATGCTAAAGATGTGTATCAGAAAGGGGGGTTAAGCGCCGATGCGGATGTCAGCGCGCAAATCGGTTATATGTTCCAAGTCAAAGAAGGCTTCGGAATAAGCGTTTTGGGTGAATTAGGTTATAGCTGGGATATTTACAGTATGGGCTATGGCGATACAACGGTATCAGGTGTTAGTGGTAGCTATATCGCTAAAGACGGGGTTGATTTTATTCAATACTATCATAGCTTCAAAATTGGATTATTGCCTAAATTCAATATTGGTTTAGGAGGAAGACATGGACTTGCTATAGGAATTGGCGGAGGAGTTAAAATCCCTCTTGCTGGAAAACAGTCGCTTACTGTTACGACAGCAGGCAATAATCATGCAACAAGCGAAGACGCTAAAACACAAACCGATATTGCCCTTAAAAGAAAAGACATAACCGATATGTTCTCGCCTTCAGTTATCGGATACATGAAAGTGACTTTCGATTATTATTTGTTCTTCACGGATAATATCGGCATGAATTTCGGTTTATATTTGGCTGGAGATTTTGGTCCGAAGCTTAAAGATACAAAGGTTAAGATAAACGACTCTTTTGACATCGGGCTTCAATTAGGATTTAGATTTGGTCCGAAAGCTTAAAAATCTTTTTCAAAATTTTTCATATAAATTCTAAAACACTTGATTTGCGGTTTATACTTAATTGTATAAACCGTTTTTTTTATTTAATAAAGTAATTTATTAAAAGTGTATTATTCGGCAAAGGCGGTTTTTAGTTTTGGTTAAAGCTATTGTAATGACTAATTTTTGATAAAATAAAAAATATAAAAAACTCTAAAAAGGATTAATCAAATTCTTATTTTTAATAAAATTAATCGGAGTTAAAATTATATAAGAAATTAAAAAATTGAATAAAGAAATAATACATGAAAATATTAAAAGCGAAGAATAAATATTTAAATTCTGATTTATAAATAATAATATATATTCTGGTATTTTAATATTAAATAATATTTTTATAATTAAAAGTAAAGTATTAAATATTAAAGATAAAGCAAATATAAAAAGCATTCCTTTCCAAGCATGCGAAATGTCGGCGGGGCTTAATTCCATATGCGAGGCAATAGAAATTGAAAGATAAATAAAAATCCAAAATCCGATATTCTTAAAAGATTGATTTGATAGAATATTTTTAATAATATTTTTAAATATATTCGCTATTGAAATAAATATATTTGAAATTCCGCTATAAATCATATTTAATATTCCCGCCGATTTGTCATAATCGATATTAATCGAAAAAATATTTTCTTTAAGTTCGGGCGCTAATAATAAAAAAAGAAAATAAACTATTAAAGCGCCAATTATAATAGGTCCAACGCCAATAAAAAAATTTCCTATTTGTTGATACCAGCTTCTTGAATCGTAGCTATGAAGAACATAACCTATAGTTTCCGATTTCGTGGTAAATAATTTTATATCGTTTATTTTATGATTAAATATAATACAAAATAATGCATGCGATAATTCATGAATCGGAGTTCCAATCCAGCCTGTTATATAAAGTTCGGTTTTTGCGCCTAAAGTTTTTGCAAATATTCTTCTTGTCATTGAAGAGAGAACATATAAAATAAAACCGAAAATTATTATATTTCCAAATAATCTAAATAAATCTATAAAAGTTTTTGAGAAAATAATCGCTATAAAATAAATTATATCTTTAAAAGTTTGCATAAACATTTTTATTTTATCGGAATTAAAATAAATCATAATAATTGAAATAAAATAAAAATTTTTTATTATAATTTTTATTAATTACTACTTGAAGTAATTTTAATTATAATGTATAATTAAAAGATTAAAAATTAAATTTAAGGAGTTGCTATATGCATAACAAAAATGATAATCAAAAAAGAGAAAAACTTTCAAGCAGGTTAGGTTTTTTATTAGTCTCGGCGGGATGCGCTATAGGACTTGGCAATATATGGCGATTTCCTTATATAACGGGAAAATATGGAGGCGCTGCTTTCGTTATAATTTATTTAATATCTTTACTTATATTAGGGCTTCCAATATTAATAATGGAGTTTAGCATCGGTAGAGGAGGACAAAGCGATATTGCAGGCTCTTATAAGGTTTTGGAAAAAGAAGGACATAAATGGCATATAATCGGTTATATTCAAATGTTAGGTTGTTTAATTTTAATGATGTTTTACACAAGCGTTACAGGTTGGAGCATAACCTACGCTTATTATATGCTTACGGGAGCTACTGAAGGACTTAAGCCTGAAGAGATAGGGCAATTTTTTGGTTCTATGCTTTCAAATCCTAAAATTATGGTTTTAAGTTTATTTATAGCCGTTTTTTTAGGAAGTTTAATTTGTTTTAAGGGACTTCAAAAAGGCGTTGAAAAAACTACAAAAATAATGATGTCGTCTCTATTTATAATGATGCTTATATTGATAATAAGAGCTATAACTTTGCCTGGCGCCGTTGAAGGAATAAAATTTTATTTGCTTCCCGATTTGGGAAAAATATTTAACGAAGGCGGAATAAAAAATTTTTTGGAAGTAGTTTATGCGGCTATGGGACAATCTTTTTTTACTTTAGGAATAGGAGTTGGAAGTATGACTATTTTCGGAAGCTATATCGGAAAAGAAAAATCGATTACAAACGAATCTATAATAATAGTTATATTAGACACTTTAGTCGCATTATCGGCGGGCTTAATAATATTTCCCGCTTGTTTTGCTTTCGGAGTAAATCCAGGCGAAGGAGCGGGTTTAGCGTTCGTTACTTTACCTAATATTTTTAACTTAATGCCTTTGCCAAGATTATGGGGAACTTTATTTTTTATATTTTTATCAGCAGCGGCGTTGACTACTGTAGTCGCGGTTTTTGAAAATTTAATCGCTTTCACTATGTCGGAGTTTAAAATAAAAAGAACTTACGCTTCCGTTATAGTTGGAATAGTAGCGTTTATGTTGGCATTAACTACAGCTTTAGGTTTTAATGTTTTATCTTTTATTCAACCTATGGGAGAAGGAACAAGTTTTTTAGATTTATACGATTTTATAGTGAGTTATAATTTGGTAGAATTAGGCGGAATCTATATAATTATATTCTGCGTTTCAAAATATGGTTGGGGATGGGATAATTTTATTAACGAAGTCGATTCAGGTGAGGGAATAAAATTTCCAAAATCATCAAGAATATATGTGACTTATATTTTGCCTTTAATTTTATTTGCAATATTTATTGTAAATTATATAAATAAATTCTCATAAATATATTTTCTTATTTAATTTTTAATTAATATTTTAAGGACGGCATTAATTTAATTTTTGTCGTCCTTTAATATTTTTGTAATTATTGCGATAAACTATACCAATCGTTATAATTTTTATCCACAGCGGATAAGAATACATCGATAACAGATTTTATAGCTTTATCGTCTACAAAAATAACATATTCGTAGCCTTTATAAAATATATTTATAGAATCATCCCTTAAACATTTATAATTGCATGCGCTAGAATCAAAATAGGTTTTAAATGTTTTAAGATTATTAAAAGTAGAAGATTCATTTCTTAAAATAATTTTTTTAGGCTCTCCATAATAATCGGGCAACTTTCCCGACTCTCTTGTATCGTTATAAAAAATATTTTGTCTTAAACCCGAAACCTTATATAAATATAAATCTTCTACTCCAACTCTATCTTGAGAGTAAAATCTTGTTTGCAACAATATTTTTGGATTATCTTTACTCGTATTAAAATAACTTATGCCTTTAAGTTCAACCGATATAAATATTTTTCCATGCGGAGTATCCGTTGTGTATATAAATGCAAAAACCATTTTTGGCAAATATGTAATTCGATTATTTTCCCATATTATATTTAAACTCTCTTCTTTTTGAGTAGAATATAAAAATTGAGCTTCTTTAAAATTTAAAGCTTCATCTCCAAAACAATTTATATTAATCGCTAATAATAAAATTAAAATCGTTATTGTTAGTTTAATTATTTTTTGTTTTGAACTTAAAAATCTATTGTCTATTTTATTATTCATTTTAATTTCCTTAATTTATTTTTTATATTAAACGATATAATTTATATAAAATATTTTTTAAAATTATTGATAAACTTAAATAAAAAATATTTATATTTATGCAATTACAAAATGCGACTAAAGAATTAACCATATTAAAAAACTGCGATAAATAAAATTTGGAATAGTTATTAAAAAAATACAATTCACACTTTGCTTTGCTTTGCTTTGCTTTGCTTTGCTTTGCTTTGCTTTGCTTTGCTTAACAAAATTATAGTATGTCAACTTACAGTGAATATTTTCAATCATAATTATATTTTAGCATACCTTTTTATTTCTGTCAATAGTTTATTTTACTTTAACTATATTGATTTGTTTTATATATTCGTATATAATTATATTATAATATAGTTATATATAAAAAATAAAAGGTTGATATTATGAAAAAAAATATTGTAGAAAAAAAAGAAGTTATTAATTCTAAAAATAAAAATGCGTTAATCGAAGACGATTGCGAAGTTAATATTAATAACGGAAATATAGCTTCTCTAATTCCAAAACTTCCAAATGACGAAGAATTTACAATTCTTGCGGATTTTTTCTCCGTGTTTTCGGATTCTACAAGACTAAAAATAATATCTGCCTTAAGCGAAAAAGAATTATGCGTGCATGAATTATCTTCTTTGCTAAAAATGAAACAGCCTTCCATATCTCAACATTTAAAAACTTTATGGCAGGCTAAAGTCGTTAAAAAAAGAAAAGTCGGGCTTCATGTATTTTACAGACTCGATGACGAACATATAGAAAAAATTTATACTTGGGGGTATGAGCATGTTAAAGAATAAAGAAAAATTTTTATTTATATTGGAAATGATACTTGGAGCTATAGTATTGTTTTTGATATACTCTATACATGACAAGATTCATGGAATTACGGAATATATAATATTTTTTATTCCATATTTAATTTTAGGAAGAGAAGTATTTAAAAACGCCGCTATTGATTTTATTAAAGGAAAATTTATGCGCGAAAGTTTTCTTATGAGCGTTGCCACAATCGGAGCTATTATACTTCATGAATTTCCCGAAGCTTTAGCCGTTTTAATGTTTTATAGAGTCGGAGATTATTTTGAAGATATGGCGGTTAATAAATCGAAAAGAACAATATCCGCTTTAATGTCGATTCGTCCCGATTCTGCAAATATAATAAGAGAGAACGGAAATATAGAAAAAGTAGATATATCTCAGATTCGCATTAACGACAATATAATAATCAATCCATTTGAAAAAGTGCCTTTGGATTCCATAATTTACGAAGGCGAAAGTTGGATTGATACAAAAGCATTAACGGGCGAAAGCATGCCGAAAGCGGTTAAAATAGGAGATGAAGTTTTGGCGGGAACTATAAACGGAGACGCTTCTATAAAAGCAAAAGTTATAAGAGAATATGCAGAATCTTCCATAGCTAAAATATTAAAATTAGTTCAAGATTCGCAAAATAGAAAGGCAAATATTGAACAGTTAATAAGCAGATTTTCGGGAGTTTATACTCCGATTGTAGTATTCGGCGCAATAGCATTAACTATTATTCCGACTTTAATTTACGGAGTAGACACTTTCAATAATTGGTTTAATCGTTCGCTTACGCTTTTGGTAGTTTCTTGTCCTTGCGCGTTTATGGTTGGAATTCCATTAACTTATTTTTCTTCGATTGGCAGAGCTTCAAAATTAGGAATAATGGTAAAAGGCGGAATATTTTTAGATTTACTTTCAAAAGTTCAAACTGTAGTTTTCGATAAAACGGGAACTCTTACGAAAGGCGAATTTTCTATAAAAGAAATTTTTAATAGCGGACTTAACGATAACGAGACGCTTTTAAAATATTCAGCTTATGCCGAGTCGGGTTCTTCGCATCCAATAGCGATATCGATAGTAGAATATTATAAAAAGAACGGAGGAATCATAGAAGATAATTTAATTTCGAGTCATAAAGATATTAGCGGAAAAGGAGCGATGGCTACCGTTGAAAATAAAAATATTATAATCGGCGGAAAAGAATTATTAAAACAAAATGATATAGATATTCCTGAAAATTATAATAAAAATATTAATGTTCATATAGCGATAGACGGAAAATATGCGGGCGGATTTTTTATTGACGATAGCGTAAAAGAAGATTCTAAAGAAGCTATAATATCGTTAAATAAAATGAATATAAAAACTGGTTTAATAAGCGGAGATAATATCGACAGAGTTGAAAATTTTGCTAAAGAAATGAATATATCGGTTTATAAAGGCGGATGTTTGCCTGACGATAAAGTTAATTCTTTGGAAGAGATGATGAAAGGCTCAAAAGCTTCAATATTTGTAGGAGACGGAATAAATGACGCTCCTTCTTTGGCAAGAGCCGATATTGGAATAGCGATGGGCGGACTCGGTTCTGACGCCGCCATTGAAAACGCCGATGTCGTTATAATGGACGATAAGCCTTCAAAAGTCGCCACAGTAATTAAACTTGCTAAAAAGAATCATTTGGTTGTAATTCAAAATATTGCGCTTGCTTTGATTATAAAATTTGCCGCTATAACTTTAGGAGCTTTGGGACTTACTTCAATGTGGCTTGCGATTTTTGCCGACACGGGAGTTACTGTTATAGTCGTTCTTAACGCTTTAAGACTCTTATATCCTTTAGGCGAAAAAGCGGAAGATTTGCCTGAATTAAAAGAAGGTTGCGATATAAAGATAACAAATTGCGATTGCGAATGCAAAAATCATTGAATAAATTTAAATAGAATTTAAGTAAAGTAAAAAGAATAGGCGTAAAAATTGCGTCTATTCTTATTCTATTAATCGAACGCCTACGACAAAAATTTTATTCTCTTTTAATATCAAAAAGAATTAATTTTAATTAAGCGATTGCCAAAACTCATATCTTAAAAATTAAATTTTTATGCAATAACAGACTTTATACTTATTTGTTTTTTTAATTATTATAAATTATAATATTACGAATAAAACATAAACAAAAAGGTTTTTATTAAATGAAAAAAATATTTTTTATAATTATTTTATTTTCAATATTTGGATGCAATGAAAATAAAAATTCTTCAGATAAATTGCAAGTTTATGCGAGCATATATCCGATTTACGATTTCGTTAAAAAAATAGGCGGCGAAAAAATAGAAGTTTATAATATGACTTCGGCGGGAGCAGAGCCTCATGATTTTGAAATAACTTCAAAAGATATGGCTAATCTTTCAAAAGCCGATTTATTTATTTACAATGGCGGCGGAATGGAACATTGGATTGACGCTATTAAAGACGCTTTGAAAGATTTAAAATATATTGACTCTTCAAGCAATATTGATAATCAAAATAATTTGGACCCTCATTTTTGGTTATCGCCGAAAAATGCAAAAATTCAAATTGAAAATATAAAAAACGGTTTAATTGAAATCGACTCTGACAATAAAAATTATTATCAATCAAATTATAATTTATATGCAAATCGTTTGGACGAACTTGATAATAAAATTAAAATTTCTTTGTCAAATATAAAAAATAGAAATTTGATTATAACGCATCCAGCATTTGGACATTTTTGTAAAGAATATTCTTTAAATCAAATTGCAATTGCAAGAGACGAAGCCGACCCTAAAGCTATGGCGGATATTATAACATTTATAAAAAATAATAATGTGAAAGCAATATTTTACGAAGAATTTTCAAGTTCTAAATTAGTAGATTCTATAGCGAAAGAAACGAAAGCAAAAATATTAACTTTAAATCCTATAGAATCTTTAAGCAAAGAAAATATTGAAGCGGGCGAAGATTATTTTTCTATTATGGAAAAAAATCTTATTGCTTTACTTGACGGACTTAATTAAATGAATAAAGTTATAGAATTTGATAAAGTTTATTTCGGTTATAATTCTGAACATATTTTAAAAAATATAAGTTTTTTTGTAAACGAAGGCGATTTTGTTTCAATAATCGGCTCAAATGGAGCGGGCAAAAGCACAATATTAAAACTTATGATTGGAGAGATAAATCAATCTAAAGGAAATATAAAAATATACAAAGAAGATATAAAAAAATTTAACAATTGGCATTATATCGGATATTTAGAGCAAAATGCATATTATAAAATTTTAAACTTTCCCGCAACGGTTTACGAAGTAATTATGTCGAATTTATTTTTTGATATTGGACTTTTTAAATTTCCAAATAAAAATCATCGCGCTAAAGTTATTGAAACGCTTAAACTTTTTGACATGGAAAAATATTCAAATAGAATGATTTCAAAACTTTCGGGAGGACAAATTCAAAGAGTATTTTTAGCTAGAACTTTAGTAGCCAATCCGAAAATTCTTATTTTAGACGAACCTACGAACGGAGTCGATTCTGAAACTATAGATATAATATATAATATTTTAAGAGATTTAAATCAAAATAAAAATATTTCAATAATAATGGTGACGCATGATATTGAAAGAGTTTCAAAAATATCAAATAGAATATTCTGTTTTGAAGAAGGAAATTTAATGGAACTTAATAAAGAAGAACTTGAGATTGAATTATCTCATAAACATAAACATCCGCATTTATAAGGAATTTAAAATGGAAATATTTCAATTTGATTTTATGAGAAGAGCTTTTTTAGTCGGAATAATTTTAGCTATAATAATTCCATGCATAGGAGTTATTATAGTTTTAAAAAGGCTTTCAATGATTGGAGATGCAATATCGCATACTTCTCTTGCAGGAATAACTTTCGGGCTTGTCTTTAATATAAATCCAATTTTAGCTTCTGTAATTTTTTGTATTATAGCCGCCTTATCGATAGAATACATAAGAAAAAAAATTTCAAAATACGGAGAGATGTCAATAGCGATAATAATGTCTTTAAGCGTGTCTGTGGCGGGTTTATTATCGGGCTTTGTTTCAAATAACGCCAATTTTAATAGTTTTTTATTTGGAAGTATTGTGGCTATAAGCGATTTTGAATTAAAATTAATTATTATAATCGGTTTAATTTCAATTCTGATTTTTATTTTATTATACAAAGAAATTTTTTATATAACATTTAATGAAAAGCTTGCAAGATTATCGGGCGTTCCCGTAAGAAGAATAAATTTTATTTTTACTATTTTAACGGCGATTACAATTTCAATATCCGCTCGAACTGTCGGCGCTTTAATTGTCTCTTCAATGATTGTTCTTCCCGTAGCCTTCTCTTTACAAATAGCTGGAAGTTATAAACAAACAATAATATTTTCGGTAATATTTAATTTATTATGGACGATTGTAGGAATATTTTTTTCTTATTATTTTGGATTAAAGCCAGGAGCTACGATAGTTTTAATAAGTCTAATTAGCGTTTTATTAGGCGCTATAAGAAGTAAAATAATAATGAAGTAAAATCCGTTATCATTTGAATAATAATTATTTCAATATAAAAAAATGAAAAATTTATATATTAAATCAAAAATTAAATTAAAATAAATAAAAATTTAATAAAAAAAATAGTTGACTTTTTAAAAAAATTTGTTATCTTAAGTATAGAAAATAAATAAAAAAATGTTTGGATGTAAATCCGACAAGGAGAGTTATTATGACTAAAGCAAAACAAAACAAAAGTATCTTATATCTATTAGCAATTGCCCTTATGGTAGCAATAATGTCAGTGGCTTGTAAAAATAAACCTACGCAAGCTGCGTCTTTTTCAGAAGCTGAAAATGAAATAGTTGACCCTACGCCAACTCCTGACGAAGGATTAAAACCAATTTCTGGCTTGACAATCGACCCTAAAGGAGATTTAAGACAATTCTACGGCTTTACTTTCGTAAATAAAGACGGCGGAATCGCTAAAGTAGGATATGAACCAAAAGTTCAATATTATATGGAATTTGAAGGCGGCGCAAGATTCTATCAAGGCGCAGGTCCTGCTTGTAAAGGCGGAAGCTATGTATTGTTTGCTGACAAAAATAGAGCCGATGTTAAATTATTCGCAAACGGTTATGTAAATGTAACTATAAACGGTAAAACGGTTCAATATGCTTTACAAAGCAAATAAAATAAGAAAGTAAAAGTATAAAAAATAGATAATAAGATTTAAGCCTGTCGTTCTTTAAGCGGCGGGCTTTATTATTTTATATAATAAAAATTAAAAAAAATAGTTGACTTTTTAAAAATAATTCCTATCTTAAATATAGAAAATAAATAAAAATGTTTGGATTAAATCCAATGAGGAGAGTTATTATGATTAAAACAAGACAAAACAAAAGCATTTTATATCTATTAGCAGTTGCCCTTATGGTTGCGATAATGTCAATAGCATGTAAAAACAAACCTACGCAAGCTGTCTCTTTTTCAGAAGTTGAAGATTCAACTATAGTAGTTGTTCCTACGCCGACTCCTGAAGAAGGATTAAAACCAATTTCTGGAATAACGATAAATGCAAATGAAAATTTATCTCAATTTGAAAATTATACTTTCATAAACGAAAACGGCGAAATAGCGACAATAAAATACGACACTATATATTATGTCATTAATAATAAACATAGCATTAATAAAATAAATTGGCGTATAGAATTGCCTGACGGTTCTAAATTAATTCAAGGACAAGGAGATGGATGTAGAGGAAATAGCTACGCATTCCGTGAAGGAGTAAAGGCAGATGTTAAATTTTCAGCAGACGGTTATATGTATGTAATAAAAGACGGTTCTACGGTTAAATACGCTTTAAATAGCAAATAAAAGAAAGTAAAAGTATAAAGTAGATAATAAGATTTGAGCCTGTCGTTCTTTTGGACGGCAGGCTTTTTTATTATTTTAATTTTCTGTTTGTATCGTAATCGCCTCTCGCTCCCGTGAGGATATAACCTATTTTATCAATGCTTTTTTTTAGAAGTTCCACGCCTTCAGCCGATTCCGTTCCCGTAGAAATTTTATTATTATAAAGCAAATATTTTTTTCTCACATTCATTGGAGAGAGATTCGGCATAACAACATTAGCGCCATGCAATATTCCAAGTTCGCGTCCGCCTTCTTTTATAGTGCCAAGCGCCGTTGTCGCGGGAATTAATGACAATGGAAATATTAAACGAAGAATACTTATAAGAATTAAAGTTAATTCCATCTCTCCTATTTTTTCGTTTGCAAAAGGCGTGTCTTTATGCGGTAAAAAAGGACCGATTCCTATCATTTCAGGTTTTATTTCTTGCATAAATATCAAATCGCTTGCAATATTTTCTAATTTTTGAAAAGGGCTTCCTACCATAATTCCCGTTCCCGTTTGGAATCCGAGATTTTTTAAAAATCTTAAACATTCTTTTCTATTATCTAAACTCATATATTTAGGATGCAATTTTGAATAATGTTCGTTTTCTGAAGTTTCATGCCTTAAAAGAAATCTATTCGCTCCGTTATTTTTTAATTCTTTATAATATTCTTCATTTTTTTCGCCTATTGATAAAGTTAAAGCGCAATCGGGAAATTCTTTTTTTATCGCTCTGACAATATTCGACATTCTCTCTATATTAAAAAAATTATCCTCGCCTCCTTGCAAAACAAAAGTTCTAAAACCAATATCGTATCCGATTTTACAACATTCTAAAATTTCTTTTTTATTTAATCGATATCTTTCGGCGTTTTTATTGCTCTTTCTTATTCCGCAATAAATACAATCGTTTTTGCAATAATTTGTAAACTCTACAAGCCCGCGCATAAAAATATATTTTCCAAAAATTTTATCCGCTTTATCTCTCGCTTTAATTCTCAAATATTTTTTTAATTCTTTTATTTCCAATTTTTCTTTTTTACCAAGTTTCTTTTTATTTAAATCGTTATCGTATTCAAAAGAAGATAAAAGAGTTAAAGCGTCTTTATAAGAAATTTTTTCTTTTTTCTCGATTTTATCTATTATTTTTTTTGCTTTGTTAATGTCAATAATATTATTCATTAAATATAATTAACTCCGTTTATTTTAGCTATTGCCATTCCGTAATTTGTTATAGGTTTATTCTGTCTTTCGCATAATCTTATTCTGTTTAATATATGCTTTCTCGTTCCCATACATCCGCCGCAATGAATAATTAAATCGTATTTTGACAAATCGCTTGGAAAATCTTCTCCCGTAGTATAATCAATATCAAACGCGAAACCGAATTTATTTTTAAGCATATTTGGAATTTTTACTCTTCCTATATCGCCTTCTAAAGGAATATGAGCGCAACTTTCTGCAATAAGTATTTTACTTTCTTTATTAAGATTATCTATAAAATCCGCTCCTTTTTTGTATATTTTTTCATCTCCTTTATATCTAGCGAATAAAACCGAAAAAGATGTTAAAGCGCTTTCTTTAGGTTTTAATTTTTCAACTTCTTTAAAAACTTGAGAATCCGTTATTATAACTTTCGGAGGCTTATTTAAACTTTTTAATGCATTTTCAAATTTATCAAAAGTAGCTCCAATAACTATAGCTTTATTGTCAAGTATATCTCTTATAGTTTGAACTTGAGGCAAAATTAATCTTCCTTTTGGCGCTTGTATATCTTGAGGCATTACAAGTAAAACTATATCGTCTTCTTTAATTATATGTCCGACTATGCTTATTTCATCTTCTTTTGAGATATTATTTTTTATAGTTTCAATTAGAATGTCTATATTTATTTTTTTATTTACGCTTATGGAAACGCAATCAATATCGAAAATTTCTTTTATATTTTGTTCTACTATTTTATAATTTTGATTTAAATCAATTTTATTTATAACGGCAATAATCGGAATTCCAAATTCGGATAATTGATTTTTCCATTTTAATTCTAAAATATAATCGTTATTTTTAATATTACAATCAAAAACAAGTAGAGCGATATCGGTTTTTTCTGCAATTTTTTTTGTTTTTTCAATTCTTAATAAACCTAAATCTCCATTGTCGTCAAATCCCGCCGTGTCTACTATAACGCATGCTCCAATTTTATTTATTTCAATAGCTTTTTTCACAGGGTCCGTTGTAGTTCCCGCTTTATCTGAAACTATAGCGACATTTTGATTTGCAATAGCGTTTATTATGCTAGATTTTCCCGCGTTTGTTCGTCCAAAAATCGCTATATGAGTTCTATTTGAATTTGGAGTATCGTTCATTTTATCCTCAATTTTTAATTTTTTATTCTTAAATTAAAATTTAAAATCTCTCTTTCCTTCTTTTATTTCGTCTAACGCGCTCACGAGTTTATTTTTTACTTTTTCATTTGGAATTTTATCTATTTCATTAATCATTACTCTGTCAATTTCTTTTTCGGTATTGTTTGACGCATAATCGTTTGAATATTCTTTTAATGTTATTATAGCATTAGCCTGACAAAAATTTTTTATCTGCCCGCTTTTTGCAAAACTCATAAATCTATCTCCCGTTCTTCCTTCTCTATAACATGCAGTGCAGAAACTTGGCAGATAATCTATTTTGCATAACCATTTTATTATATCGTCAAGCGAGCGCGTGTCGTTAACTTCAAACTGTTTTGAGTTTTCCTCTTCTTCCTCTACATATCCGCCAACGCTTGTCCTTGAGCCTCCGCTTATTTGCGAAACTCCGACTTCCAAAACTTCCTCACGAGATTTTTGACTCTCTCTTGTAGAAACTATTATTCCCGTATAAGGCACGGCTATTCTTAAAACCGCGACTATTTTTTTAAATAAATCGTCTTTTATAGCGTTAGGAAAAGAATTAACATCCACATCGTCCGCTGGTCTTATTCTTGGAACGCTTATAGTATGAGGTCCGCAACCGAAAGTATCTTCCAAATGTTTCGCATGATAAAGCATCGCCGTGAAATCGTATTTATAATTATAGAGTCCAAATAAAACTCCAATTCCAACATCGTCAATTCCGCCTTCCATAGCTCTATCCATCGCTTCGGTATGATATTCGTAATCGCTTTTAGGTCCGCTCGGATGAAGTTTTTGATAAGTAGGTTTATGATAAGTTTCTTGAAATAATACATAAGTGCCAATTCCCGCGTCTTTTAATTTCGTATAATTTTCTACGGTTGTAGCCGCAATATTTACATTTACTCTTCGTATCGCTCCGTTTTTATGTTTTATTCCGTAAATTGTTTTTATAGATTCTAATAAATAATCCATGCTCGCATATTCTGGGTCTTCTCCCGTTTCTAAAGCAAGCCTTTTATGTCCCATATCTTGCAATGCCATAACTTCCGCTTTTATTTCTTCTTGAGTTAATTTTTTTCTCGCTATATTTTTATTTTTTGAATGATAAGGACAATATACGCAACCGTTAATACAATAATTTGACAAATATAAAGGAGCGAATAAAACTATTCTTCTTCCGTATATTTCAAGTTTTATTTTTTTGGCAATTTCGTATATTTCATTTTCTACATTTTTATCAGAACATAATAATAACGCTAAAGCTTCGTCAGGCTCAAGTCCTTTCATTTCTTTTGATTTATTCAATATTTTTTGAATATCGTAATTTCCGTTTTCAACTTCAAATATTGTTTCTAAAATTTTTTCGTCATTAATAAATTCGTTTGCATTTTTAGATTTTGAATTAAATTTATACATAATAACCTCTCAAATAAAAAACTGTTTAAAAAAATTTTTGCTTATTTATTGGAGTAGAGAGCTTTTGCAGAAACTCCTTCCAACATACCAAGCTTACCCGTTAAACTATTAATTTTATCCGAAGGAGCATTTAAAACGACACTTATTATATTTATATTTTTTTCTCTGTAAGGAATTCCCATCCTTCCTATTATAAAATCGCCATTTTCATGCAAGATTTCATTAACCTTTGAAACTATATTTTTATTTTCAATGATTATTCCTATAACGGCAATTCTATTTTCCATAAATCAAACTAAATATTATATAATAGTTATAAAATCCTTTATGATAAACTTAATAGTTGTTCATTTAGGTATTATAAATTATATAATAAATCTTTTATTTTGTAAATAGTTTATTAATTTTTTTTTAAAAAGCGCTTGATTTCGTAATTATTTTATACTATACTATATATAGTTTAATTAAAATTTATGGAGGTATAGAATGAGCGAAAACGCCGCTTTTTTAACCGAAGAGCCAATTAGCGATTGTATCAAAAAATTAGTCGAAGAATGGGAAAACATTGAAGGTAATCTTATAATGATTTTTCATGGCATTCAAAAGCATTACGGATATGTTCCTAGAAATGTAGCTAAATATGTATCGGAAGCTATAGATGTTCCGCTTACAAGAATATATGAAATATTAACTTTCTATAACTATTTTACAATGGAACCGCCTGCTGAAAATCACATATCGGTTTGTATGGGAACTGCTTGCTATTTAAATGGAGCAAAAGATTTGATTGACGAAGTAAAATCAAAACTTTCTTTAAAAGGCGAACAGCAATATTCCGAAGACAGAAAATATAAATTGGAAGAAGTTAGATGCATAGGTTGTTGCGGTTTATCTCCCGTTATTACTTTTAACGGCGAAGTTAAGGGAAGGGTAAAGCCTGAAGAAATTTCAAAACTTATAGAAGATAATAATAATAAATAATGGGAGTAAATTATGATAGAAAAATTAGATAGAAAAAAATTAGAAGAACATAGAATAAGCACTGAAAAAGAAATAGAGATAAGAAAAGGAATAGAAACATCCGAAGACGACAGATATCATATATTGGTATGCGGAGGAACGGCTTGCGAATCGAATAAAAGCGAAGAGATTGTAAAATTGTTAAAAGAGCATGCAGAAAAAAATGGAATCGGCGATAAAGTTTTGGTTATAAAAACGGGATGTTTCGGTTTTTGTAGTCAAGGTCCCGTAGTTAAAATAATTCCTGGAAGAGTATTTTATACGCATGTTCAACCCGAAGATGCAAAAGATATAATAGAGCAGCATGTAATACAGAAAAAACTTGTATTAAGAATATTATATAAAGAGCAGAGAGAACATAGAGATTTTACTAAAGAGATTAATTTCTATGAAAAACAAAAAAGAATAGTCTTAAAAAATTGCGGAATGATAGACCCTGAAAATATTGACGAATATATAGGAAATGACGGCTATAAAGCGCTTTCAAAAGTTTTATTCGAGATGCAACCTAAAGATGTTATTAAACAATTAGAAATATCGGGTTTGAGAGGAAGAGGAGGCGCTGGATTTCCAACTTGGAAAAAATGGAGTTTTGCAAGCGAAGTTGAAGCCAAACAAAAATATATAGTATGCAATGCCGATGAAGGAGACCCAGGCGCTTATATGGATAGGAGCATTCTTGAAGGCGACCCTCATGCGGTTATAGAAGCTATGATTATAGGCGGATACGCTATAGGAGCTAGCAAAGGATATATGTATATAAGAGCGGAATACGGACTTGCAGTTGAAAGAGTAAAAATAGCTTTAAAACAGGCTTATGATTACGGACTACTTGGAAAAAATATTTTAGGAGCTAATTTCTCTTTCGATTTGGATATAAGACTCGGAGCTGGCGCTTTCGTATGCGGCGAGGAAACGGCGCTTTTAGCATCAATAGAAGGAAGCAGAGGAACTCCAAGACCGCGTCCGCCTTTTCCTGTAAATAAAGGATTATTCGATTCTCCTACGGTAATAAATAATGTCGAAACTTTTGCAAATATTACATCTATAATAAATAATGGCGGCGAATGGTTTGCCTCAATAGGGACTGAAAATTCAAAAGGAACAAAAGTATTTGCATTAACGGGTAATGTAAATGTATCTGGTTTGGTTGAAGTGCCTATGGGAACTACTATTAGAGAGATAATTTACGATATAGGAGGCGGAGTTCCTAACGATAAATTTGCTAAAGGAGTTCAAACGGGCGGACCTTCTGGCGGGATATTGCCTGAAGAATTATTTGGAACGCATATAGATTTTGATAATTTGGTTCAATTAGGCTCAATGATGGGTTCGGGCGGTATGATAGTTATAGACGAAGATAGGAATATGGTTGATTTTGCCAAATTCTATTTAGGTTTTTGCGTTGATGAAAGTTGCGGTAAATGTGTTCCTTGTAGAATAGGCGGCATGCAAATGCTAAAATTACTTGAAAAATTCACAAAAAGAAGAGCGAAAGAAGACGATATAGAAAAGTTAAAAGAAATAGCTTTAACTATGAAAAAGGCTTCGCTTTGCGCACTTGGAACTACGGCTGCAAATCCCGTTTTATCGACTTTAAAACATTTTGAAAACGAATATAAAGCGGGAATATTTGTTAGAAACACTAATTAAAATAAAATTTAAATTTAAGGATAAAATTATGATTAAAATAAAAATAAACGGAAAAAATTTAGAAGTTGAAGATAATATTACGATATTAAAAGCGGCTAAAAAAGTGGGAATAAAAATTCCAACTCTATGTTATCATCCCGATATTCATCCAACTTCGGCTTGCGGTATTTGTATGGTTAAACTTGCAAATATGGGCAATAAATATGTTAGAGCATGTTCTATGCTTGTTGAAGAAGGAATGGATATTATAACTCATGACGCCGAAATAAATATGGTTAGAAAAGGAGTTTTGGAACTTGTTTTATCCGCTCATCCTAACGATTGTTTAAATTGCATAAGAAACGGAAACTGCGAACTTCAAACCGCAGCCGCCGATTTTGGAGTTAGAAATTCAAAATTCGACAATATAAAACAGAATCATCCGAGAGACGAAACAGCAGGAAGCATAGTGCTTAATCCTGAAAAATGTATAAAATGCGGAAGATGTGTAGTCGTTTGTCAAGAAATGCAAAAAGTTCATGCATTAGGTTTTGTAAATAGAGGATTTGACACTTATTTTGCGCCCGTTGGAGTTTCGCTTAAAGATTCTACTTGCGTTGATTGTGGACAATGCGCCACTCACTGCCCTGTAGCCGCAATATACGAAAAAGTCGACACTAAAGAAGTTATGGACGCTTTGGATAATCCCGATATTTATGTTACGGTTCAAATGGCGCCTTCGGTTAGAGTGGCTTTGGGAGAATATTTCGGACTTAAAGCGGGAGATAATATTACGGGAAAAATATACGCCGCTATGCGTTTATTAGGATTCGATGCAATATTCGATACAAATTTTGGAGCGGATATGACTATAGTAGAAGAAGCTAACGAGTTTGTTAAAAGATTTACCGAAAGCAACGGCACGGCTGTAATGACTACTTCATGCTGTCCCGCTTGGGTAAAATATATAGAAGAATATTATCCCGATTTGCTTGATAATGTTTCAACTTCAAAATCTCCTCATATGATGCTAGCGCCTATGGTTAAAACATATTATGCGGAAAAAATGAAATTAAATCCTGCAAAAATATATAATGTTTCAATAATGCCTTGCACCGCTAAAAAGAATGAAATCAGAAAAAACGATACAATGAAATCAAGCGGATATAACGATGTAGATGTCGTTATAACTACAAGAGAGTTTGCGAGAATGATAAAACGATACGGAATAGATTTAGCGGGAATACAAGAGGAAAAAGCGGACAGCATACTTGGAGAATATAGCGGAGCGGGAACGATTTTCGGAGCTACAGGCGGAGTTATGGAGGCGGCTTTAAGAACGGCTTATAATGTTATAGCGGGTTCTAATCTTGAAAATGTAGAATTTAACGATGTGAGAGGATTAAAAAATGTTAAAAAAGCTACAGTAAAGATTTTAGATAAGGATGTTAAAATAGCCGTAGTAAACGGACTTCATAATGTCGACCCTGTTATGCAAGAGATAAGAAAGGCAAAAGAAAAAGGCGAAAATCCTCCTTATAATTTTGTAGAGGTTATGGCTTGTCCAGGCGGATGCGTTGGTGGAGGCGGACAACCTTACGGAACTACCAACGAGGTAAGAGTAGATAGAGCTAAAGGATTATACACGGAAGATAAAAAAGTCGTTAAACATAGATGTTCGCATGATAACGAGCATATAAAAATACTTTATAAAGACTTCTTGGGAGAACCTTTAGGAGAAAAACCGCATCATTATTTGCATACCGAATATAAGAAAGCGGAAAAATATACAAAATAAAAATAAAGTAAAATAACGAAGAAAATTATAAAGCGTATCCGTCAGGCAAAAATGATTGATACGCTTTTTTATTTAATCGATATATTAGATTAATAAATCGCTTATTTATATAATAATTTTTTCAAATATTTTTATCGATTATAAATTTTTAATAAATAATATATAATTAATAAAAAATTATTTAGAGGCTAAATTATGAATAAAGATTTAATTAAAGAAATAAAAATAACGGATATAGAAAATATAAAAATTGGAAACGCCGAAAACGAAAAAGCGGGAACGGGTTGCACTGTTATAATTTGCGAAAATGGAGCTATAACGGGATTAGACATTAGAGGCGGAGGACCGGCTTCAAGAGAAAGCGAACTTACAAAACCTTTTGCTTCTGCAGAAGTTATTCATGCAGTTTTATTAAGCGGAGGAAGCGCGTTCGGACTTGATGCGGCGGGCGGAGTAATGAAATATTTAGAAGAGAGGAATATTGGTTTCGATGTCGGCGTCACAAAAGTTCCTTTGGTTTGCGCTTCTTGTATATTCGATTTAAGAGTGGGAGATTATAAAATTCGTCCCGATGCTAAAATGTCTTATAAAGCTTGCATTAACGCAGAAAAAAATAATCCTCAAATGGGAAATTTTGGAGCGGGAGCGGGAGCGACAGTAGGCAAAATATTAGGATTAGATTATGCAATGAAATCGGGACTCGGTTTTTACGCTTTGCAAATGGGAAATTTAAAAGTCGGCGCTATAGTTTCGGTTAATGCTTTTGGCGATATTTTTGATTATGAAAGCGGAAAAATGATAGCGGGGCTTCTTGATATTGATAAAAAAAGATTTAGAAATTCCGAAGAAGAGCTAATAAAAATAGCCGAAGATAAAAATCTTTCTTTTGATATAGAAAAAAATAATTCTATAACAAACACTACTATAGGAGCGATTATAACAAACGCTAAATTTACAAAATCTCAAATGGGAAAAATTGCATCGATGTCGCATAACGGATTTGCAAGGACAATAAAACCCGTTCATACGACTTTAGACGGAGATAGTATTTATGCAATGTCGGTTGGAAATGTAAATGCAAATTTGGACGCGGTCGGAAGTATATCAGCAATCGTTATGGGAAAAGCTATAAACTCGGCTATAGTAAATACAAAATCCGCTTATGGTTTTAAGGCTTATAATGAATTGATAAACTTTAACGCTGTTTAATTATATAATCTTCAATAACCTAATTTTAATTACTTTTATTTATACAATTTTACCGAAACTCTTTTAGTTTCATCTTCAAGCCATTTAACAAAAGATTCTCTCATACGAATTTCGCCAAGATAATTTTTAACTCTCGTTCTTATGCTGTCCATATCTTTTTCTATAGAAATTATTTTTATGATATAGAAACCTTTTCCGACTAATTCTCTAACCGTGCTAACCGTTCCAACTTGATAGCCGCGCTTTACTAAATTAAGTCCAGCGTTAATTTGAGCGGGCAAAGATTTTTTCCCTTCGTCATATAAAAGATTATAACCTAAATCTCCGCCGCTATTTTTTGTGGCGTTATCTTCGCTATATTTTTTTGCAAGTTCGGAAAAATCGCCTCCTCTTGCAGCCAAACCTCTAACCGTATTTGCAATTTGTTGTTTTTCGCCTTTTTCCGTAAAAGTCGTAGCTTTAAAAAATATCCAAGAAAGTTTTACTAAAGTGTCGACTTCAAATATAGATTTGTCTTTACTATTATTATAAAATTCGTCCGCTTCGCTATCGCTTATATCGGAATTATTAACTACAAGCCCGCTTAAATTTTCCATAGCGATTTGCTTTTTTATTGAGTTTCTATATTCTTCGTAGGAAATTCCTTCCGCTCTTAATTGTTTTGAAAATTGTTCTAATGTCATATTATATTGTTTTGCAATGCTGTCTAATCTTCTGCTTACATCGTTTTCTTCTATCGTATAATTATATTCTTGAAGTTTCAAATACATTATTCTCTCTTCAACCAAATCTTTATAAACCAAATCGTCATTAATATTTTGTCCAATCGATTTTGCTTGCAAAGTTAAAAAAGTTCTTCTGCTTATAAAATCTTCGTAAGTAATAGGCATAGAACCGACAATTCCGACTATACTATTAACAACATCGCCGAATAAAATATTATTAAATATAAAAAATGATAATATCAAAATTCTTTTCATTAAATTTCAATTCCTTAAAATATTATTAATTATTAAAACCGTTTATAAAGAATAACATTAAAATAATTTATATGCAACCGATTATATAATATATTTTTTGAAATTATAAATCAATATTATGATTTTTTATAAAAATTAAATCGCAATTATTATCCATAAGTTTTTTATAACCTTTTGAATTCATTAATTCTAAAATTTCATTATAATTTTCATTATATTCTACCGTTATTAAACCGAAAGAATATTTATCAAAATCGATACTTCTTAATACATCCAACTCGCCGCCTTCTATATCTAAAGACATAAAATCTATATGATTAATATTTTTATAATTTGACATAAGCTCTTCAAATGTTATAGTATCAACTTCGATATATTCCATATTATTATCGCTTTCTCTTTCAATTCTTTCTTTATGTCCTGAAGTATTATGAGTATCCAAAACATCCAATACTCCGACTGTGGAAGTTAAAAATTTTGCTTTTCCAATATTTTTAGAACTCACGGCGCAATTATACAAATCGCATTTTCTATTTTTCTTAAGCGCTTCAAAAGTTTTTGGACTTGCTTCAACGCAAAAACCGTCCCAGCCTAATTTTTCAAATATATATGTATTGCTTAAATTTATTCCGTCATAAGCGCCAATATCTATATAAAAACCGTTCTTTTTATTTTTCAAACATAAATATGCTATAATATCTTGTCCGAATTGTCCTTTAAAATCTAAACCGTAAGTATTAGACATTATTTGCAAATTTAATAATAATGAGTTTTTTTCTTTAGATTTTAATAACTTTCTAATATTGTTTCTTAATTGTCTAAACGGTATCCACCAAACTATTCTGTCTATAATATTTGAATTCATTATTGAACTCCTTTTATAAATTTTTTTTATTTATGATTAAATTAAAATTAAGACTAAATTTAAATTGCTGCCTAAATATTTTCATATTTAATAAATGCATTATTAAATATGAATTTAAAAAATCATAAGAAAATGATTTAATATAATATTGATTTTTTGATAAATTGAATAAAAAGTTTAAATTATTCGCAAGGCAAGGCAAGGCAAGGCAAGGCAAGGCAAGGCAAGGCAAGGCAAGGCAAGGCAAGGCAAGGCAAGGCAAGGCAAGGCAAGGCAAGGCAAGGCAAGGCAAGGCAAGGCAAGGCAAGGCAAGGCAAGCGTCAAAAATATAGTATAAATCGTTATTCATAATGGTATTATTATAACATTAATTAAATTTTTGTCAAATAATTAAATCTCAATGATTGCATTTTTTTATAAAAGATATAAAATATTTTTCACTTTTTGATTTTATAAGGACTTCTTAAAAATGGATAATAATTCTAAAATGATGGAACTTACAAGCGGAAATGTTAATAAAGGATTAATAAAATTAGTAATTCCTATGATTTTGGCAAATCTTTTGAATATAGCCTATAATATAGTAGACACTATTTGGATTGGACAAATGGTTGGAAAGAGCGGACTTGGAGCGATAGCCGTTAGTTTTCCTATAATATTAATATTGCTTGCCATAGCTTCGGGCATTACGGTTGCGGGAAATATTTTAATCGGACAATATTTCGGAGCTAACGATAACGATTCGGTTTTGTATATTTCAAGAGTAGCGACAACTATAAGCGTAATATCGGCAATAGCTTTGTCTTTAATCGGTTATATATTTGCGCCGCCTTTAATGAAATTTTTAAACGCGTCCGAAAGCATAATGGAATATTCGGTTAGTTATTTTAGAATTAGTATGATTGGTTTTCCTTTTATGTTTTATTATTTTTTAGTAGCGGCTTTATTAAGAGGAATAGGAGACACGATTCGTCCTTTAATATTTTTGGCTATAGCTTCAATATTGAATATAATATTGGACCCTTTAATGATAGCTGGAATAGGACCTTTTCCAAAAATGGGATTAGACGGCGCAGCTTATGCGACTGTATTTTCTCAATTTATTTCCGTAATAATTAGCATGATATATTTAAAAATGAAAAATAGCATAGTGAGAGCGAATCCTTTAAGAATAGTTTTTAATTTGAAAATAACTAAATTAATGTTAAAAATAGGAATGCCTTTTGCGGCTATGCAATTAATCGTTTCGATAAGTTGGCTTTTCTTAAATAGATTAATAAACTCTTATGGAGAATCCGCATCCGCTTCTATTGCAGTTTCTATGCGAGTAGATTCTTTATCTTTTTTGCCTTTAATGGCTTTATCTGCTGCAATCGCTACAATGGTGGCTCAAAATATCGGAGCGGATAGAATGGATAGAATAAAATCTATATATAAATCGGGATGCATAATTGGAATATGCATTTCGTCTTTTATGGCTTTATTTTCCGTTATGTTTCCAAAATTAATAGTTAGAATGTTTACAAGCGATATGAGTATTTTTGAATATACGAGAGATTATATATATATCGTTATGCCATCGATTATTTTTCTTTCGGTTATGTTCGCTACAAACGGAGTGATTAACGGAGCGGGAAAAACTTTTACTCTTATGCTTTTCAGTTTTATATCTCTTATTATTATAAGAGTTCCTTTGGCTTATTTTTTATCTTCTAAAATCGGCATTGTAGGAATATGGACATCTATGGGAATAGTTAATTTTATTAGTATGAGTTTAAGTTTGACTTATTATTTTTCTAATAAATGGAAAAAGAATGCAAATATAGCTTCACAATCCGCGGTATAAATTATATAATTCTTGTATATTTGCAAATACTTATATTTATAGAATTATATTCAAAATTTTTTAATTCTTCTTTTGCAAAAATATTTTTATCTACATTTGGGAAAAATCTATCGCAATTATAATTTTTGTTTATATGCGTTAAATAAATTATATCCGCATAATCAATCGCTTTTTTATAAATCGACTCGCCGCCAATAATAAAAATTTGTTTTTGTTTTTCAAATAATAATTTTGATAAAGTATTTTCAAAAGAAGATTCATAAGAAAGATTATTATATTTGTTTAAATATTCTTCGTTTATTTTTGAAGATATAACTATATTTTTTCTATTTGGCAAAGTTTTATTTTTAAGAGATTCAAAAGTAATTCTTCCCATAATAACGGGAAAGCCGAGTGTCGTTTTTTTAAAAAATTCCATATCTTCTTTAATATGTCCCCAAGGCATTATTCCGTTTAAGCCTATTCCATTTTTTGAATCAACCGCCGCAATTAGTGAGACAATCATAATTTACATGTCCTTAAATTTAGAAAAATATTCGTCTATTTCTTCTCTCATTTCTATTCCAACTTCTTCAAAACATAAAAGTATATCGTTATTAAGAATTTTCTCCGCCGATAAAATCCCAAAACTCTTCGGCAACTTTTAATTCTTTATCTAAATCAAGCATTCCTGCAAGCGTCCATCTTTCGTAAGGTTGTGGAGCGTAAGGATTATAAGGTATAGCTATCAAAGAATATACTTTTGAGTTATAATTTTTATAAAGAGTAACCGCCGTCCATTCCAATAAAGTTCTTTTATAATTTTGAAATTCGCCTTTATTCGGTTTTGCA
This sequence comes from Brachyspira aalborgi, assembly GCF_008016455.1. Lineage (NCBI taxonomy): Bacteria > Pseudomonadati > Spirochaetota > Spirochaetia > Brachyspirales > Brachyspiraceae > Brachyspira > Brachyspira aalborgi. Next base: position 1,549,181 of record NZ_SAXU01000001.1, read on the forward strand.
GTTTTTAAATCTATTAAGTATATATTGTTATCAAAATCTTCCAAATAAATATCTACTCTTGTAGGTTTTATCTCTTTTGTTTCGCCTTCCCTACAAACTTTTTTAATCGTATTTATTTCTTTATTTTTATCTGGTTTTGCTTTTGCCGACACTAAATTACTCATTATATCGGTTATAACTCTTTGAGCTTCGGAAGTTATTATATTTTCAGGTTTAACTTGTTTGTCTACTTTTTTAAATCTTTTTTTTCCAATTTCAATTACTAAATTCTCAAATATAGCAGTTCCAAAATTTGTATTAAGGGAATGAATAAAAGAAAATAAAGCCATTCTATCTTTCCCGAGCAGTCTTGTATGAAAAGGCATAGAATTAGTTTCTGGTTTATAATTTTTAAATTTATCTCTCAAAGTATTAAATAATTTCTCTTTTATATTATTTTTTTGAATTTTGTTTAATGACATTTTATAATTCCTTTAAGTGAAATATTATTTCCGAATATGCGGATTTATCTTTTTCGACTCTATTTAAAACAGGACGCTTAAATCTATTTACTATTTTCATTCCCGATAATTCGGCTATTTTAGGATACAAATCGTATTTATCATTTGCCACAATAAAAATATTATAATTATCTTTCATATATTTTTTAGAATTATTTAAAACTTTTGCAATATCTTCAATATAAGATTGTTTAGCGATAGAACTTTGCCCTTTAGATAAAGAGCCAATTTCCAAATTATCATTTCTATTAATTTTAAATAAATCGTAAGCGTAAGCATGTTGCTCATGATAATCGATAAGTCCTATATAAGGCGGGCTTGTAAATATACCGCTTATTTTTTGTTTTTTTAGTAATTTATAAAAATTTTTATTTTCGGATAAACTTTTTATATTATCAAAAATATTCATGTTTCTTGCATCTCCCGTAATGCATATTTGATAAGTGTCGGTTCTTAATTCTTTAAATTTCTTTAATCTTTTAATCGTGTCGCTCGAATAAACTTTTAACCATTTGTTTATAGAAAATAATGGCTTGCATATTTTATAATGTTTTCTGCAATAATATGTTGAATTTATAGGTTTTAATAAAGTTCCCAAATCCGAATGCGTAGTCGCTCTGCAAGAACGCATTGTTCTGCTTAAAATTATTCTAACAATATTTTTAATTTTTTCGTCTTTTATATCGTTTATTAAATCGGATACAAATTCAAGTTCGCTTATAATATTTGGAATATACCATTTATAAAGAAAAGTGCCATTTTTTTTATTATGCAAATTTATTTTATATTTTTTTATTAAATCGTTATAAACGCTTAAAAATTCTTTCTCTCTTTCTTTGCCGTAAATATTATGATTTAATTTTTTATCTCTTACATTTTTTTTATATTCTATATTTGGAAAATTAATTTCGTTAAAAATATTTAATCTATCGTTAAGCTCGTTTTCAAATTCAAAAATTTTATACGATAAAATATATTTTTTTAATTTTGAAGTAATATCTTTTAAAATCAATTCTAATTTTTCTAAATCTACATTTTCTATTTTGCAATTTGCAATCATTGTATTAAAATGCGAAATATCAATTCCAATAGCGTTTATATTTAATTCGTTAGCTTGCACTAAAGTAGTTCCGCTTCCGCAAAAAGGGTCAAGTATAATATCGTTTTTATTAAAATAAATTTCTTTTTTAAAATTGTCAGTTTTAGAATTAAGAAAATAATCTACAAGCTGCGGAATAAATTTCCCTTTATAAGGATGAAGTCTATGAACATGTTTAGTCGTGTCAATTTCTCTTAAATTGTCAAATGACAAATGCCAATTTAAATCGTTCCCAAGTTTTTCTTTCCAATTTTTTTCTATTTTATTTTTATCGTAATATTTTTTTAATTCCGATTTTGAAATATAAATTATTCCTTCGTTAATAATTTTATTTATTATAGAATACTGCAAAAGATAATTAATATTTGACGGCGAAACCGATTTATTCATATAATTTGAAGCCCATTGACTAGCTTCGTTTAAGGTTATTAAATCCGATTTATTCATAACAAATATACAATATTATAAATTATCAAACTGCAACTTCTCCTTTAATCGCGGGATAAAATTTATAATTTTCAAGTTTAAAATCTTCGTAAATATGACTAAAAATATTTGGCGCTTCGTTTATAAACAGTTCCGTCTCTTGCGGATAAGGTTCTCTTGTAAGTTGAGTTTTAACCTGCTCTATATGATTATTATAAATATGCGCGTCCCCGAAAGTCATAATTAATTCGGAAGGATAAAGTCCGCTATGCATAGCAAGAAGTTTTGTAAGTATAGCGTAAGAGCTAATATTAAAAGGAACTCCCAAAAATAAATCGGCAGAGCGTTGATATAAATGAGTTATTATTCCGCCTTTTGAATTAACCGAAAATTGACACATCATGTGACAAGGAGGAAGATGCATTTTATCAATTTCGCCGACATTCCAAGCGTTTAAAATTATTCTTCTGCTTGTAGGATTATTTCTTAAAGAGTTTATAATATTTGAAATTTGGTCTATTTTATTTCCTTCTTTTGTCTCCCAAGCTCGCCATTGTTTGCCGTAAACGGGACCAAGCTCGCCCATATCGTCAGCCCATTCATCCCAAATATGAACATTATTTTCAAGCAAATATTTTATATTAGTAGAACCTTGCAAAAACCAAAGCAATTCTACAATAACGCCTTTCATAAAAACTTTTTTAGTCGTTATTATAGGTATTTTATTTCCGTCAAATTTAAATCTTAATTGCGGAGCGAATATTCTTTTCGTGCCGACTCCCGTTCTGTCTAAAGTTTCTTCGCCTTCTTCCAAAACTTTTTTTAGTAAATCCAAATAATTCTGCATATTTAATCCTCAATTAATATTATAAATTGATTATATAGATTATATATATAAAAAGAATTTTATCAATAATGAAAAATGATTGCATTTTTTTGTATTTTAATGTATTATAAATTTTATAGTAAAAATTTGTTTTATATTATCTATTTTAAGGAGATATTAAAGATGAAATTAAAAAGAACATGTCCTATATGCGATTGTGAAGATGGAAATAAATTATATGGTATAGATTTTGCGAAATCAAAAAGCGAGTTCATACCTGAACATTATGATATTGTCTATTGTTCTAATTGTGGATTTATTTTTAACGATACGAAATGGACGCAAAAAGATTATGATAAATATTATTCTACAACACAAAAATATTTATATATGTATTATGGCGGATATGGAGGAGTAAACGAGCAAGAAGTAAAAAAATATAATGAGCTAATAGATATAATTGAAAAATATATAAGTAAAGATGCTAATATATTGGACATAGGATGTGACAAAGGCGGATTATTAATGAATTTAAAGAAAAGAGGATTTAATAATTTATGCGGTTTGGATGTTTCAAGTTTTCAGAAAAATGTTTTAATAGAAAACAATATCGATTATATCAGTTCCTCATTTGTTGATATGCATAAAATTGATAAAAAATTTGACTGTATAATCTCAAGTCAAGTAATAGAACATATTTATGATTTAAAATCTTTAGTGAATAACATATATAATATTTTAAATGATAATGGAATAATTTATATAGATGTTCCTAATTCTAGCGAATATAGTTCTCATTTTATAAAACCTTTTCATTACTTTGATATTGAGCATATAAATCATTTTGACATTAATAGCATAAGTAATTTATTTATCAAATGTCAAATGTTGCATAATGGTTGTTCTAACGAACAATTTGTAGGTAATAACAAATATCCTGTATTATATTCTATTTTTAGAAAATCTATTAATAATAAACAGATAAATAAAGATTATTCCAACATTAAAAACATTAATGAATATATAAATATTAGCAAAGAAAAAGAAAATTATAAAATAGGGACATATTTTTTATGGGGATTTGGTTCAAATTTAAGAAGATTACTTCTTGACGATAGATATTTTAATGGTATTAATATAGCAGGAATTATAGATAAAAATAAATCTTTAAGCGGTTTAAAAATTAAAAACTATAAAAATGAAGAATTAGAAATTTTTACTCCCGAAATATTGGAAAACTATAAAGACGCTAATATTATTATAACATCTTCTCTGTTTTCGGAACAGATAAGAAACGACTTATTAAATAATAATTTTGCTGGAAAAATTTACGAAATAGACAGAGCAGAGCAGAGCAGAGCAGAGCAGAGCAGAGCAGAGCAGAGCAGAGCAGAGCAGAGCAGAGCAGTAATATTTGAATATGCTTATCGAAAAACGGCATAAAATGTTTATTTATTATCGGAAAATATTTAATAAAAACTTAATATTGTAAATTTATAATTTTGATTAAAAGAATTAAAATGAATAAATTAAAAAAAATAGAATTTAGCGAAATAGAAAATAAAATAATCGAATATATAAAAAAATATCTTCCTTTTAGAGAAGAGCATATAATTTCAACAAGAGAGCTTGCAGTTAAAATTGCAGAAAAATATAATATCGACATTTGCAAAACTTCAATCGCCGCTTTATGTCATGATTTAGGAAAGAGATATAAAGACGAAGAAATGAAAAAAATAATATTTGAATGCGACAATAAAAAATATCCAAATTATATAACGGGCGCTTTGCTTCATGCAAGAGTAAGTTCGATTATTGCTCAAAATGAATTTAATATAAACGATAAAGAAATTTTAAGCGCAATCGAAAGTCATACCGTTGGATATGGAAATATGAGCATGCTTGAAAAAATAATTTACGCCGCCGATTATCTTGAGCCGACAAGAAAAATTGAAATAGCAAATAAAATAAGAGAGAAAATTTTTATAGATTTTGATTCTGCTTTTTTAGAAGTAGTTTTAGAATCTATAAATTTTGTTTTAAGTAAAAAACAATATTTAGCAGGCAAAACGATAGAACTTTATAATTCATTAATTATTAAAAATTAAAGAGAATTAAAATGAAGTGTAAAAGAGCTTATATAATATTCATTGCAGATAATAAACAAAATAGAATAAATAAATTTAATATAGAAAATATTTTAAATGAACTTTCTATGTTATGCGACACTGCAAATTATAAAGTGATTGAAAGATATTCTTTTATTCAACAAAAAATAGATTCAAGAACTTATATAGGAAAAGGAAAATTAGAATCTATAAAAGAAAAAGCTATTATAGATAAAGTTAAATATATTATATTCGATAACGAGTTAAGCGGTTCTCAGGTTAATTCTATAGAAGAAAATTCGGATATAAAGGCGCTTACTCGAACGGAAATAATACTTGAAATATTTGCAATGAGAGCTAAAACATTGACTGCAAAAATGCAAGTAGAATTGGCTTTTTTAGAATTTGAATATCCAAGATTAAAAGGAAAGAGAACAAATTTAAGTCAGGTAAAAGGAATAATTGGATTAAGAGGCGGAGCGGGAGAAAAGCAACTTGAATACGACAGAAGGAGAGCAAGAGAGAGAATACATAAATTAAAAACTCAATTAAATAAAGTTGAAAGAGTGTCAAAAGTAGGCAGAAAGTCGAGAGAAAATACTTTTAGAATTGCGATAGTCGGCTATACGAATGCGGGCAAAAGTTCCTTGTTTAATTTATTATGCAAAGAAAATATATATGTTGAAGATAAATTATTTGCAACTTTGGATACTCATACAAGAAAATTATATTTATCTAACGATGCGCCAGTTCAGGTTATAATAAGCGATACGGTTGGTTTTATTGATAGACTTCCGCATACTTTAATCGCTTCTTTTAAGTCGACTTTATCGGAGGTTGTAGAAGCCGATTTATTAATTCATTTAATAGATTCTTCAGATAAAAATATAGAAGAGAAAATAATTAAAGTTGAAAACACTATAAAAGAAATTGGAGCTTCAGAAATAAAATCCTTATCGGTATTTAATAAAATTGACTGCATAGACGAAATTCAAAAAGATAAAATAAAAATATTATATAACAATCCAATATTTATAAGCGCAAAGAATAATATCAATATAGAGAATTTAAGAAAAATTATATTAAATACGATTTTAGAATTAAATAAAGTAGAATATTAAAATAAATTAAATTTCTCTTAATAAAACTATATCGTTTTGTTTTATAACGGTATTTCCTCTCGGAATAATCGTTCCGCCGTCTCTCTTTATCATAACGACTAAATTATTTTTAGCCAAATGCAAATCTTTTAATTCTTTATCTTTCCAACTATGATTATTATTTATCGTTATCTCTTTTAAATTCATATCGTAATATTTAGTTCGTTTCGCATTCAAAATAACAATATCTCCTTTTTCAATAGTAGTGTTTCCGTTTGGAATAACCGTGCTTTCGCCTCTTTCTATTGTAACGACAATCGAGTTTTCGGGAAATTCTATATCTTTAATTTGTCTTCCAACCCAATGATGAGATTGAGGAATCGTTATTTGAATTAATTGCATATCGGAATCGTCAACATAATCGTTGAAAGTTTTTAATACATTTTCATTTGAATCTACCAAACTTAATTTTCGCGCTATTAGAGGCAAAAAAGTTCCTTGAAATAATATTGAAATTATTGCAAGAAAAAATACTATATGAAAGATATCGTAATGTATTCCTTCTACATTACTTCCCATAACCATTATTGCAAAAGCGATTGAAGCGGCTCCTCTTAATCCCGCCCACATAATTAAAAGTTGCTTTTTTAATCCAACCTTAAAAGGAGTAAGCAAAGAAGCTACCGCAATTGGTCTTGCTATAAAAGTTATAAATAAAACTACGGGAATAGCGGTAGAAGATGCAGGCAATATATTTTGAGGAGTCGATAATAAACCCAATAAAAAGAATAATATCATTTGCATAAGTCCCGTAATTCCGTCAAAGAAATTAACTAAAATTACTTTATTTTTAATACTACAATTACCCAAAACTATTCCTACTATATAAGCGCTTAAAAATCCGTTTCCTCCAAATGCAGCGGATAGAGAATAAGAAAGCAAAGCGGTTGCAAAAACAAATATTGTGTCTAGTCCGTTTATTGTGAATTTAATTTTTTTAAGAATAAAATAAGATAAATATGAAACTAAAGCGGCTACAATTAAAGCAAAAACTATTTGTTTGAAAAGCATTAAAATTATTGATAAAGGACTTCCTATAGTTTTTCCGATTAATCCTAAAAATATAACCGTAAGCATATAAGACATAGGGTCATTACTTCCGCTTTCAAGCTCAAGCAAAGAAGCCAAACCGTCTTTTAAATTCAAATTTTTTGAACGAAGTATAGAAAACACGGAAGCCGCGTCAGTAGAACCTATAACCGAACCTATAAGAAAACTTTCAAATAAATCTATTTTTAATATTAAATAACATAATAATCCCGTAATCATAGAAGTTAAAAAAGTGCCGATAAAAGAAAGCAAAAACGATTTTACTGCTACAGGTTTCGCGACTTGCCAATTAGTTCCGAAACCTCCATAAAACATTATAAATATTAAAGTCACCGTGCAAATATTACTTGAAATTACATAATCATTGAAATTATACATTTTATTGAAAATCATTCCTAATACTAAAAACAATAATAACGAAGGAACGCCTATTTTTGAAGAAATATTATTTGCCATTATGCATATTATTATTATTATCGCAGCCGTAAGTAATGCTATATCCATATTTAAAAATCTCTCTGATTAGAATTATTTTGAATATGCATTATACATTAAAAATTTAAGAATATCAAGCTATTTTTAATTTTTATTATTTTGCCGCATTTCCCGCAACATTTAATGCATCCCAAGTTCTTGCAAAAGGAGGCGCATAACATAAATCGAGCATTCCAAGTTCGTCAACAGTAAGCCCAGAATATATTGCCGTAGCTATAACATCCGCTCTTAAAACCGCTCCTCTTTTTCCCGCTATTTGTCCGCCCAAAATTTTTCTGTTTTCTGCAGAATATACTAATTTTATATGCAAGTCTTCATAATTAGGATAATAATGAGCATGGTCCAAATCTTTAATCGTTACGGTTTTATAAGATATATTTCTTTTTTTAGCTTCTTCTTCGGTTATTCCCGTTCTTGCCAATTCCATTTCAAAAGCGAGTATGCATGCGCTTCCCAAACTTCCTAAAAACTTTTCTTCTCCGCCCGTTAAATTATTAGCAACCATTCGTCCTAATTTATTCGCTCCCGTAGCAAGCGGAATATAATTTTGTTCGTCTAAAACTTTATCGTAAATAGTGGCGCAATCTCCAGCGGCGTAAATTGAATCGATATTTGTTTTTCCTTCTCTATCTACGATTATAGCTCCGTTGTCCGATAATTTTATTCCTGTTTCTTTAGCCAAATCGCTATTTGGAATTACGCCTATTGCAATAACGACATAATCTACATTATATTTGCCTTTATCGGTTATCAAAGATTTTACATTATTTTTATCGTCCGCTTCGAGAGATAAAACTTTTTCATTTAAATGCAAATCAACTTTTTCTTTTATATGTTCTATCGTTAAATCGGAAAATTCTTTATCGAATTTATTGCCAAATATTCTGTCAGAACGTTGAATTATAGAAACGGTTTTACCCAAATGTTTTAACGCATGCGCAATTTCAATGGCTATAAAACCAGCTCCCAATATAGCGACATTTTTTATATTAGTATCTTTCATTTTTTCTTTCATGTTTAAAGCGTCTTTAAAATCTTTTAAAGTCGATACATTTCCTATATTGATATTTTCTATATTTGGAATAATTGCTTTTGCTCCCGTAGTTATTAAAAGTTTGTCGTATTCGTCTTCAAATTCTTTATTAGTTTCTAAATCTCTAACCAAAACTTTTTTATTTTTAGAATCTATTTTTATAACTTCGTTTTTTACTTTCAAATCTATTCCCGATTTTATAGTCGCTTCTGCAGTCCTTGCTATCATAACATTTGAATCGTCAAAAAATCCTCCTACATAATAAGGCATTCCGCAAGCTCCCCAAGATACGAATTCCGTTTTCTCATATACGGTTATTTTCGCTTCTTTATCCAATCTTCTTGCCTTTGCCGCTGCGCTCATTCCAGCGGCGACTCCGCCTATTATAATAATTTTTTTCATTTTTAAACCTTCCTCAATTTATTATTTAATTAAAGTATAATTATACAAAAATATTTGTCAATAAATAATTTAATTGACATATATTAAATATGAGGTTATTATATATAATAATTCAATATTATACTAAAGAGGGCGTATTATGAAATTCAAATTTTTAAATTATTTTAAATTATTATTTTTATTTATAATTGCAATATTATTTTTAACTTGTTCAAAAGATAAAAATAATATTTCTCAAACGGATAGAGGCGGAGCTTTGATAGATAAAATAATATTTAATATAAGAACGGATATGACTATCGCAATTAAAGATGTTGCAGAAGGCAAAGCCGATTTAATGGCAAGCGGAATAGACGGAGGAGTTTATTTATCGTTAGAGAAAAAAGATTTAGAAAAACTCGATACTTATGAAGTTCCTTCAGGCACTTGGAGTTTATTATTCAATCCCTTTCCTAATAAAGCTCCTTATACGATAACTAAAGACGGAAAAACTTATTTTAATCCTCTCGCCATAAGAGAAGTAAGATTTGCAATGAATTTTTTAATAAATCGAAAAAAACTTATTGATGAAATTTTGAAAGGCGCGGGAATGCCTTCCTTTACTCAAGCGACTCCAGGACAACCTGGAACTTATAGATATAATTTAATTCCTTTAAGAATGGGAATGACTGAAAACGGAAACGAAGAAAAAGCGATTAACGATATTGAAAAAGCTATGCAAACCGCTGCCAATCTGCCCGAAAATAGAGGAAAATTAAAAAAAGAAAACGGTTGGTGGAAATATAATAACGAAATAGTGAGTATAAAATTTGTTATAAGAGTTGATGACCCGAGCGGAAGATTGCCAGCGGGAAATTCGATTGCAGATTTAATAGAAAAGACGGGAATTAAAGTAGAAAAACTTTTATACGATAGAAACAAATCTACTCAAGTGGTATATTTAACCGACCCTAAAGATTATGAATGGAATATATTAACAGAAGCTTGGGGAGCGGGAGCAACGAGAGCTTGGTGGGATGTTATTTTAAGACAAATGTATGTTAGAGAAGGAAATTATATGCCAGGCGGAAATGTCGCGGAATTTTGGAATTACGATAATAAAGAAGCGTCAAAAATAAGCGATAAAAATTCAAACGGATGGTTTTTAACTTCAGAGGAATATTGGGATGGAAATATGCGATTGCAAGAAATTGGATTACAAGAAGCGGTTAGAATATATTTAAACTCTCAAACTCAATTTTTTGTGGCAAATAAAGAAAGATTTAATGGAAGAATGCTTTACGGAGTCGGAGACGGAATAAATGACTGGTCTATAAGAAGCGCCGATGTAAAACCAAATAAAAGAGGAGAGAAAATTTTAAGAGTATTGCAACATTCGGCTCAAGGCTCTTTATTTATGAGTCCTTGGGACCCAGTAGGCGTTGGCGGATTTTCAGATGCGTATTCTGGAATAATAATAAGTCCTTGCAGCGATTCTGGAGCTACTTTTGAATCTCCTTCTACTGCAAAAGATATATTCAGACTAGGAGAAGCCGACACAAATACTTTAGAGATTGGAGTCGTTGCGGGAAATAACGGAATACCCGTAGGCACTATTGAAGTTCCTAAAAATGCTATGATGTTTAATCCATATACTCAAAAATGGGAAGAAGGTTTAACGATTGTAAGCAAAGACGGAAATATAGAATATAAAAAATCCGATAATTTGAAAGCTTATATAAAATGCGATTTTAAACCAAAATATTTTAAATGGCATCATGGAATAGAATCTTCTTTAGTAGATTTAATGTATGGAAACGTATTTATAGCAAATGTCGTAACAAAAACTAACGACAACGATAAATATTACGATTCGGCTTTGGCGGGAAGATATGCTCCTGCGATGGACGGAGCGGTTGGAAGCGTGCTAAATGAAGATGGAAGTTTTACTCTTTACGGAAATTATTATTTTCCTATGGATATTGACAGACAAATTGCGACTGTTGCGGTTAGTCCGAAAATAGGAAATCCAAACAGAAATACGGTAGTTCCTTTTGAAATAAACGAAGCGATAATGAAATTAGTTTTAGAAGGCTCAAAATCTGGAAATGTTTATACAATCTCTCAAGACCAATCTCTTACGGCGATTGATGTAAAAAATCCAACCTGCGTTTCGGATATAAAAGAAAAATTAATTGAAATGAGAGATTCAAAATATATTCCCGTTGGAATAGAACAATGGATAAACGAAGAAGAAGCCATAAAGAGATATCAAGCGGCTATAGATTTTATCGACAATTACGGACATGCTTATATTTCTAACGGACCGTTTTTTATATCGAAAATAGATTCTAAAGCAAATTATATAGAACTTTCGGCTTTTAAGGATTATTCTGAATCGGCAAAATATTGGATTGAAAAACTTTCTACAAAAATGAGCAGAATTGAAGATATAGAATATCCTTCTATAGTAAATAAAAACGAAGATATGAATATTAATATATATGTTTCTTCTTATGATTATCCAAACAATAATTTAGAACTTCCCGATGCAAATACTAAAGTTAAAGTTTTGCTTCAATTACAAAAAGGCGGCGAAATTGAATATAACGCTAATTTGGAAGGAGAGGTTTTTAAACTCACGATTCCTAAAAAAGATTTAAGCAATTTGTCTGCGGGAGAATATATTATAGTATTTGAATCTTTTATAGCGGATGAAAGCCCAAGTATAGAGACGAGAAGTTTTGTATTGAGATAGATTTTCTTAAATAAAATTTATTTTGACGAATTATATATAATAATTTGCAACTATGCATAATATATGATATAATAATCGTATGCTTTATAATATAAATAATTTTATATCAAATTCAGGATGGAAATATCTTTTTTACGGTATCGATATAATTTTAGTTACGATATTATTTTATATTTTGTATATATTTGTTTACAATACAAGAGCCTATAATGTAGTCGCTGGTTTTATAATATTATTTTTCATTACTCTTATAGCGAGAGTATTCGGATTAACTACATTATCTTGGATATTTGATAAATTTTTTCAAGTCGGACTTATTGCTATTGTAGTTTTATTTCAAGCGGAGATAAGGCATGGTTTAAGAATACTTGGAGGAAGAGCTTTCTTCAAAAAATCTTTTGGTTATGACGAAAATAATATTCAAAAAATATTGAGCGCCTCTTTTAATTTGTCTTATAAAGGACATGGAGCTTTAATAGTTTTTCAAAGAAATATTTCGCTTCATTCATTGATAGACAGAGCGATAAGATTAAACGCCGATATTTCGATTGAACTTATTGAATCTATATTTTTTAAGAATAATCCGATTCATGACGGAGCGGCTATAATAATGGAAAATAGAATTGCAGCTGCAAGCGCATATTTGCCATTAACAGAAATGGAGCCTAAAATAAAAAATAGAAGATTAGGAACAAGACATAGAGCGGCGCTTGGAATTTCAGAGCAGACGGACGCGGTTATTTTGGTAGTTTCGGAAGAGACGCAGAGTATTTCTATAGTTCATAACGGAATATTGGAATACGATTTAAATAGAGACGAATTATATGCAAGACTTGGAGAGCTTTTAGAAATAAAATAAAATTAAAAAATAGAAATGATTAAAAATAAAATGAGCGTTAAGAAAGATAAAAAAATAAAAATAAAATCAAAAATCAAAAAATTTGATTATAAAAAAGTTTACAATCTTATAACAAAAAGATTCCATATAAAACTTTTATGTTTATCGATGGCTTTTATATTATTTTTATATGTTAGATATCAGCAGGAATTTTCTAAAGATTATATTGCAAAATTGCAAATATTAAATGTTCCTTCAAAACTTTTAATAGCAAATAATATAAACGAAAATATTACTATAACGGTTAGAGGATTTAGAGATAGCAAGCATGAATATCCGATGGAATTTTCAACTTATATAGATTTGACTAACGCGCAACTTGGAAGCAATATGTATAAAGTTAATTTGTCGGAAGAGATAGATTATAAGAATATGAATATTATTATAACTCCGAATAGAATTCCTATAGTTTTAGACGAATTGGTATATAAAACCGTTCCTGTAAATGTAGTCACGATAGGAACAGCGTCTTTAGGTTTGAATATTGACGATATTATAGTTAATCCTTCTAATGTTATAATATCGGGACCTAAAACTTTAATCTCTTCGATAAATAAAATTAATACTATTCCTTTAGATTTAACCGATAGATATTTAGATTATTCTACAAGATTAAAATTAAATATGCCTAAAAATATTAAATCGGACACTTCGCTTGTAGATATTAATGTTATATTTAATAAAGATATGGAAAAAATAGAGTTTAACGATATTGTAGTTAATATAAATAATTTAGATAGTCGTTTTAATATAAAATTAGACAGTCCTTTAATAGCGCAAAAATTGGTATTGGAAGTTAATAAAAATTTTGTTACAAATATTTCCGAAAGCGATTTGTCTTTATATTTGAATTTGAAAAATATAACAAACGCGGGAATCTATTCAAATATATCGGTGGAAGTCAATATTCCGACTTATGCAAAATTACTAAATATAGAGCCTTCTTTCTTTGATATAGAAACCGAAAGCAGATAAAAATTAAAGTTAAATAAAATGATAAAATTTATAAGATTTGGAGATATAATTATTTTTATTTTTATAATCGTTTTTTCTTTTTTTTACACTAAAAAACTTATAGAAAATAATAGCGACTCAAAAATAATAATAGAATATTCAAATAAATCTTTAAGATTCGATTTGAATAACGAAAGAGAGATTATTGTAGAAGGATTATTGGGCGAATCGAAAATATTGATAAAAAATAATAATGTAAGATTTTTAGAATCTCCATGTCGCGATAAATTATGCGTTAAAGCGGGAATTTTAAAAAACGCTCCGTTGATATGCATGCCAAACGGAATAATAATAAGATTTGAAAATAATTTTGAAGACGGTATTGAAATAGATTCTATAGTTCAGTAAAATTAGTTATTAAAAAATTTGGCGGTTTGACTATGACTTTTTTTGAAGATATTAAATTTCATAAAGGTAAAAGAAGAATTTACGATATAATATTTTTTGCTTTTATATCGTCTTTTATAGCGGCGCTTGAAAATATGTTTCCTCGTCCGATTCCTTATTTTAGAATTGGTTTTTCTTTTATAATTATAATAATAGTTTTGGATTCTTTTAAATTAAGAGAGATGATTTTGCTTATTCTTATAAAAAATTTGTCCGTTGCAATAGCATTCGCTTATATATTTACGCCTCCGTTTTATTTGGGATTATGCGGAGGAATGGTTTCGGCGATTGTGATGAAGTTTATGAGAAATTTCAAAAATGTTTTTTCGTTTTTAGGAATAAGTTTAGCTGGCGCGCTTACAAGCAATTTATCGCAGGCTTTTTTATCAAAATATTTATTTCATTTGCCCGATATAAAATTTTTAATAGTTCCCGTATTTATAGTTTCTTTAATAACGGGGAGCGTTGTAGGAATTATAACTATATTTTTGATTAGGAGCGATTGATAATTTTAAATTTAAAAAAATTATTTATCTTTATAATGGAATTTGCAAGATAATATTATTAAATTATTATTTTATAAATTAATCTATCTTTTTTATTTATTCTTCTTGAATAACAACCTTTATATTCATGCTTTAATTCTTCTGGTTTTCCTATTCCTTCATAAGGATTTTTTAATATAGCTTCTATCAAGTCGTTAATTTTTGATAAAGTTTTTTTATCGTTATTTCTAAAAAATATTAAATGTTCTTCGGCTTTTCTAGTAAAAATAATATTGGAATTATTCATTTTCCATATCTCTGAGTTCTTTTATAGAATATTTTACAATATCGCCTTTTTCTAATTGCCTTATAGAGATATCTAAATCGCTTTTTGAATCAAAATCATATTCTTTTGAAGAGGAATTTTCTATTATATCAAATATTTTCACTACTCCTAATATAGAAAATATTACTGTGGATGCAAATTTTTCGTTAGAATTTCTTTTTCTTGGTATTCTTAAAGCTAAAAATTCGCTGTCAAATAATTTATTTTCTTCCGCTATTTTAGTTATTTTGGAAGAATTTATATTTATTTTATTTTCTTTTTTTATTATATCTACTATCATATAAGGAGGATATTTGCAAATTGAAAATTTTAATAAATCTTTTAATTTTTTATTTTCTTCGTATAATTCTTTATTTAGAACATCTAAATTTTCTATTATAGAATTTAATTCTACGATACGATTTTTTAACTCTAATATTAATTCCGTTTTATATTTATCATAAATTTTAAAATCTATAACATTCATAATTAAATCCTCAAATAATATGATTATATTATATAATAAATTTACAAAAATTCAAACCCTCTTTAGCGATTGCAATTTATCATGGCGGAAAACTTTTTATGGAAGATTTTTACAATATTCCAATATTTATAAAAAATGTTATTAACGAAGATTACGAATATTATATAAGAACTTTTCATCCTGCAGGATTGGAAACTATTCTTTTTTGTAAGCCGAAAGATTGAAAAATTATTAAATTAATCGCTTAAACTTTGTATAATAAAGTAATGCAAATAGATTATATTCATTAATTTTTTAATAATAAGAAATTTCTTTTCCGAAACCGCTATAAAAAATATCTTTAGAATTATCTTTTTTATAAACAATATTTCCTCTCAAAATTGTCATTAAAACTCTTCCGCCTCTTTTAAATCCAATATACGGACTCCAAGCGGATTTTGTTATTATTTCTTTTTCTATTATTTCTGATTCGTCATTTAAATCTATTATTACAAAATCTGCGTCATATCCTTCTTTTAAAATTCCTTTATTCTTTATGCCAAATATTTTTGAAGAATTTTCGCTCATAATTTTTGTTAATAATTTAAAATCTATCGTAGAATCTTTTACTTTTTTTAGCATTAATTCTAAAGAATGTTCTATCGATGGAATTCCAAAAGTAAGTTTTTCCAATTTTTCTGTTAATAAATGCGGCGCATGGTCTGTTCCTATCGTGTCAATAGTTTTATCTTTTATAGCTTTCCATAATGCTTCGTTATCGCTTTTTTCTTTTAATTCGGGTTTCATTCTTAAAAGCGTTTTATTTTTTTCATTAATATCGGAAGTATTCAAAAATAAATGATGCAAAGTCGCTTCGCCGTAAATTTTCATTCCGCTATCTTTAGCTTTTTTTAGAGAATCTATTTCGCTTGATAAAGACAAATGACATAAATATAAAATCGTTTTCGTTCTTTTTGCAATTTCAATTGCCTTATCAACCATTTTATCTTCCGCATGAACGGATACGATTTTTGAGCTTTCAAATAATTTTTCTAAAATTTTGTTATCTTCTATGAGCATATTTCCCGTAGAAGCGTTTAAAAATATTTTTGTTGACGCCGCTTTATCTTTAATCGATTCTATATCTTGGCTATTGTCAGTTTTGCTTCCTCCAAAATGAAAACCATAATCGACATAAGATTTTTTAGTCATCATTAATTTTTTTTGAATAAGATTTTCTTTTGTTATAGTATTTGGAATAGTATTCGGCATATCTAAAAAAGTTGTAATTCCTCCTCTTGCCGCCGCTTTGCTTCCCGAATTAAAATCTTCTTTATGAGTAAGTCCAGGCTCTCGCATATGCGTATGCGGGTCGATTATTCCCATTAAAACATAATTATAATTTGCGTCAATTATATTATTGTCTTTATAATTTTCAAAATCGTTATTTGTTTCTATTTTTTTTATTTTTTCATTTTCAATAATTATAGAAACGGGTTTTTCAGAATTTATAATTTTAGCGTTTTTTATTATCATAATTTATTTTATCTCTCTATTACAATAATAACAAAAATCGCCGTAATCTCTTTTGGCGACTTTATTTTTAGTTTCTTCAAAATGCGTTATACATTTTTTATTTTGACAAACTACCTTATTATTTTCAAATATCTTATAATCTATTTTTTTTGAATTAAATGACGACTTTATAATTCTCGTAGCAAGACATAACATTGCCATTCTTATAGGAATTCCATTTCTCGCTTGCTTAAAATATTTTGCATATTTCGTTTCATCTAAATCAATATTTATTTCATCAACTCTCGGAAGCGGATGCATTATTATCATATCCTCTTTACATTTTCCTTCAATATCTTTTTTTGAAATACTAAAAACATTTTTTACTTTTTCGTATTCTTCTATATCTTCAAATCTTTCTCTCTGTATTCTTGTCATATATAAACAATCAATTTCTTTTAGAATATCTTTATAATCATTATGAATATGATATTTAATTTTAGATATATCTAATTCTTTTAATATATAATCAGGTATTTGTATAGAGTCTGGGGCTATGAAGTAAAACTCGCCATTAAACATTTTTAATGCTTTAGCAAGAGAATGAACCGTTCTACCATATTTCAAATCTCCTACAAAAGCTATTTTTTTATTTTCAAGGCTTCCAATCTCTTCTCTTATTGTATATAAATCAAGTAAAGTTTGACTCGGATGCTCGTTTGAACCATCGCCTGCATTTATTATAGGAATATCCGTTATCTCTTCTGCAAATTTAGCGGCCCCGTCTATATAATGCCTCATAACTATTACATCCGAATAAGCCGAAACCATAATAATCGTATCTCTTAACGACTCCCCTTTTACGACAGAACTCATATTTGGATTATCGAAACCTAATACATGACAACCAAGTTTATAAGCTGCGGATGTAAAAGATAATCTCGTCCTCGTTGAAGGCTCGAAAAATATGCTTGTTACTATTTTATTACTTAATAATCTTTCTCTTTCAGCCGTTGGCATATTATCTAATTTTTTAGCGATATCTAAAACCTCGATAATATCTTCTTTAGACATTTCTTTTATGCCTATAAAATTCTTCATTTTTGTCTCCTTATGTTTTATTAAAAAATAATTTTAAAAAATGAAATTTTGAGAGTTTAGACATAAAAAAAGGGAATGAAAACAATTAATAATCGTTTGCATTCCCTTCAAGAATTCTAAATTCTCAAGACTAAACAAATAAAAAATATCTTTATATGTTAAAAATACATTATTCATTTTTATTCCATTTTTAATATAAATTGAATTAATTATATAATAATACTTAAAAAAATCAAGCGCTAAATTATAAAAAATTTAAATAAATCATAATATAAATAAATATTGTATTTTAATACAGATTTAATAAAATATTTATTGATAATATATTTTTAATATAGAGTTTTTTTGAAAATTAATATATTATTTATAAATTAAATTTAATAAAGGATATTTTGAAATGTCAGAAAATAATCAACAAATCTCTCAAAATCCTAATTTAGAAAAAGAGAATAGAAAAGAAAAAATAAATATATTAAGGAATATGGGAATAAATCCTTTTCCAAATAGTTATGAAGTTACTTATAAATCAAAAGATATAATAGAAAAATTTGACGAACTTGAAAAAAATCAAACAGAAGTTTCAATAGCGGGAAGAATAATGCTTTATAGAATAATGGGCAAATCTTCTTTTTTGACTGTTAAAGATTCTACGGGAAATATTCAAGCTTATATTCAAAGAGATAAAGTCGGAGACGATTTTTATAATAATGTATTCAAAAAACTTATTGATATTGGCGATATAGTCGGCATAAAAGGAACTATATTCAAAACAAAAACGGGCGAGATAACTATTTACGCAAACGAAATAAAACTTCTTACAAAATCAATTAATCCTTTGCCTGAAAAATTTCATGGTTTAACAGACATGGAACTTCGCTACAGACAAAGATATGTCGATTTGATAATGAACGATGAAGTTAAAGAAGTTTTTATTAAGCGTTCAAAAATGATTTCCGCGATAAGAGAGATAATGATTGAGCATAATTTTTTAGAAGTTGAAACTCCAATGATGCATCCTTTAATCGGCGGAGCTAAAGCAAAACCTTTTATAACTCATCATAATACTTTGGATATGACGCTTTATTTAAGAATTGCTCCAGAACTTTACTTAAAAAGATTGATTGTCGGCGGATTTGATAGAGTATTTGAGCTTAACAGAAATTTTAGAAACGAAGGAATTTCTACAAGACATAATCCAGAATTTACTATGATGGAAGCATATATGTCTTTTGCCGATTTTAATAAAGTTATGGAATTAGTAGAAGATATATTTTCTAAAGTTTGTTTGAAATTAAACGGAAGTTATGTTTCAAAGTATAAAAATTATGAAATAAATTTTAAACCTCCTTTTGAAAGAATTCCAATGATTGAACTTGTAAAAAAATATGCAGGATTAGACTTTGAAAAAATTTCTTCAAATGATGAAGCTTTGGAAAAAGCAAAATCTATAGGAATAGAGATTGACACAAGCAAATCAAAACCTTCAAAATGGGAGATTATGGTTAATGTATTCGAGGAAAAAGTGGAAGAAAAATTAATTCAACCGACTTTTGTAATAAATTATCCTAAAGCGGTTTCGCCTTTGTCAAAATCTTATCCCGATAATCCCGATATAACGGAAAGATACGAATTATTTATTGGCGGAATGGAAATGTCAAACGGTTTCAGCGAACTTAACGACCCGATAGACCAAAAAGAAAGATTTGAAGCGCAGGTAAAGGCGAAAGAGAGAGGCGAAGATGAAACTATGGATATGGATTACGATTTTATTAACGCTTTAGAATACGGACTTCCTCCGACAGGCGGACTTGGAATTGGAATAGACAGAATGGCTATATTATTTTTGAATGTTCCGAGCATAAGGGACACTATATTATTTCCGCAAATGAGAAAATTAGAATAATTATTTTTATTTAATATTTAAATTTATAAAAAATAATATATTTAAAACGAAGCTTGAAATTCTTTAAACAAAATTAATATTTACGCAAATTTAAATTCGATATATTTTAAATTAATTATTTATAAATCTTGTTTTAGTTTCTTGCAAATAATTGACAAATAAATCATATAATTTTTAAGTTTATTTTATAAAGATAATTATAATACATTTTTTTCTAATTAATTATACTTTCAAATTTATTTATAACCTCTTCGGGCTTTATAACTTCTCTGCATTCAAAAGTTTCAATTTTACATTTTCTGCCTCCGCAAAAAGCGCATTCTATTTTTTTTTCTATTAAATGGCTATTTATTCCAATTGGCGAATTTTGATAAGAAGGTGTTGCAAAATATAAAGCGAGAGTCGGAATTCCTACAATCGAAGCGACATGCATTGCACCCGAATCGTTTCCGATAAATCCCGAACATAAACTTAAAATTGCGGCTATCATATCTAAATTGAAATATGGAATTATTGGCTTTTCGTTTAACATAGAAGAAATTTTTTCTTGTATTTTTTTTTCTGCGGGAGTCGTTATGAATAAAGTTAAGGCGTTATATTTTTTTGAGAGATAATTTGCGGTTTCTGCAAAATATTCTTCTTTCCAAATTTTACCATAACTGTTTGTAGCGCCGATTCCGTAAGCAAATATTTTTTTATTTTCGGGATTAAATTCTTTCAAATATTCTTTCGCTTTAATTAGAATTTCTTCTTTAATTTTTAATTTAATTTTAGGACGAGAATCGTTTATATCAATCGCTTTAAGCAAATTTATATAATAATCGGCAGTGTGAATCCAACGAACTTCCTCTCTATCAATAGCGTCAGTAAGTAAAAAGTTTCTGTAATCGGCTTTATATCCGATTCTTCTTTTTATTCCATGCCCAAAAATTCTAAAAGCGCTTTCAAAAGAATTTGGAAATAAAATTGCAGTGTCGAAATTATATTTTCTTAAACTTGGAAAATTTTTTAATTCTATAATATCGTCAACAAAATCGCTTACTTCAAATATTCCAAACATTGATTTTTTTGTCATAACGGTAATTTTAATATCTTTGTATCTTTCTTTAATCAAATAAATCGCGGGCATAGACATTACAATATCGCCGAGCCAAGTTGGAGAATGTATGAGTAGATTTTTTATTTTGTTCATTAGTTTTAAAAAAAGTCCAAGTCCAATATAAATTGCTTATATTTTTGTATTATATTCATGCAAACGCGTTCGTCTAAAATTATTTTATTTGATTTTCTCAAATTAATATAATAATCGTATAACATATTAAAATTTGTATCGCCAAATAATTTTGTCCAAATTTCTTTCGCTTCGTCAATTATATTTATACTTCCGCATTTTAACATATAGTATCTTAATTTATTATTATCATTTTGAGATTTTGCTTTTTCCGTTTCCATAGAAATAACCAACTCTATTTCGTTTGGGCTTATATAAGTTATTTGGTCTTGAGTGTAAATTCCGTTTATAATATCTTCTTCAATTGGAATTAATATTTCGTCTTTATCCAAATAATGATTCGAGCAATAATCGACTTTTTCAAATAATATATCTATATAGAAAGGTTCTAGCTTTATATCTTTAAGCGATTTTAATTCTATTAAAGTATTTGCCAAATTGTCTATTCCGACATCTAATAATTTTATTTTTAATTTATTTTCTTTTAATTCTATACTTTTTATTATCGAACTATGCATTTGATTTAAGCCTATATAATTAAGAGCTTTTCCTAATTTTTCGGAATTTGCAAATAAAAAATTTCTGTATATATTTTCGTCTATATAATATTTTTCAAAAACTTCGTTGTCTAAAATAAGAGATTCTTTATCCGCTCTTCCTTGATATTGATTATAAAATATCGTTTCGTATATGCTTGGCGATAACATGGGCGCTATCTCATATAACTTTTTTATTTTATAGTCCATATTCAAAACTATTATATAATATTTGTCACAGTTTTTATATCATAACCTATTAAAAATAAATCGTATTT
Source organism: Brachyspira aalborgi (assembly GCF_008016455.1). Taxonomy (NCBI): domain Bacteria; kingdom Pseudomonadati; phylum Spirochaetota; class Spirochaetia; order Brachyspirales; family Brachyspiraceae; genus Brachyspira; species Brachyspira aalborgi. The sequence continues at coordinate 1,571,156 of NZ_SAXU01000001.1, forward strand.
AGTTTTAATATTAGGATTATTATCGAAAAAATCCATATTTACGCATGTGAATTTTACGGGAATATTTTTTTCTTTCGATAATTCGCTTGATATCAATTCTCCTTTATTAATATCTTCAATAGTAGTATCGTTCATTAAATGCGTATTATTTACAATTCCCGTAATCTTTAATCCTAATGTAGATTCTATACTATTAAAATGTCCTAAAGCAAATTCTAAAGTAGAATTCTCTTCTCTATTGGCATTTAGAATAAATATAATATCCGTTTCTTCAATATCGACATTATCTCTAAAAGTTGCAAACGATAAACTTCCCGCAGAATTTCCGCCCATATCTACAATTCCTATAATATTTTTGTTATCAAATAGAGTATATACTTCTGCAGAAACCGCGGGCAAATCCGCTCCCGATTGAGGCAAATAACTTCCAATAACTTTTATATTTTTATCTTTCAAATAATCAAAATGTTCTCTTGAACGAAAATAAGGATTTACAACATCCAAATCTGCAATATAAATATCTTTACTCGTTTGATTTCTCAAATAAAGAGCATAATTTATGGAAAATGTGGTTTTCCCCGAACCGTAATGTCCGCATATTATAGTAATTCTTTTACTTTTCATACTTATAATAATAATATATTTTAAAATATTTTCAAATTCTATTTATTAAAAAAATAATTTTATACTTGAAAATAAAAATATAGTCGATATTATACTATATAGAATTTTATTTAGGAATATAATATTATGAAAAAATATATATTTATTTTTATGTTTTTATTTGCTTATTCTTTATTTTCTCAAAATTATGCAACCAATGATGCATATAATCCTAATCAAACTGCAGCAAATACAAACGCGGGAGAAAATTCTTCTATTACAAACGATGCGATTATGGGAAGAAAACCAGCTATAACTCAAACGGCAATTACGGGATTTAAAGATATTCAATTAGGTTCTACGAGAGACGATGTTATAAACGCCATATTAAGCGATAATACGATGATACTGCCAAAAAAATATATGACGGGTTCGGTAGATATAGCCGCTGAAGAAAGCGCGACTTTTTTAGCTTTGGAAGAAAATAAATTTTATAAAAGCGGTTATTTTATTTTTAAGAACGATTCTCTTTATTCTATAACTATACATTTTCAGCCAAATCAAGTAGATTTTTTAGAGCTTCTTTCGGCTTTAAACTCTAAATATAGCAAAGGAGCTTTTTTAGATGCAAACACTGTGGCTTGGCAAAATGGAAATATGCGAATGATACTTGAAAGACCTAGTATAGTAAAATATATCAATATGAATAATATAACTACGACTTCAGATACGAGAATAAAAGAAAAAGAATCCGCTCCGACTCAAAACGAAAGAAAAGACATATTGGAAGGATTATAATGCATAAATTTTTATTTATAATATTTTTTATTTTAATATTATCATGTTCTAATTCTAAAAATAAAGATAATTCTAATAATAAAGTCGAAATAATTTTAAGCAATAAAGATAATATGGAAATAAAAAAATATGATGAAAATGTTATAAAAGAATTGGCTGTTAATTCTTTGAAAGAATTTTTATCTTTGCCTTATAGCGCCGAAGGAGTATGGAAAGCCTATGAAAAATTTTATTCTTCTGCATATAAAGAGATTCTTAATAAATCTAGAAATATTAAAAATGCGGACGATTATGTTTTATCCGAACCTTCTTTAGATTTTGAATTTGAAACTACAATAGATAAAGTTTATTCTGTGAAATTGGAAGGGAAAAAAGTTTATATAGAAGTTGATTCTTCTGTGTATGATAGAGTTAATGATTCTCATTCTAAAGCGAGACAAACTTTTATTATGGAATATGAAGACGGCAAATGGGTTATAAGTCGTTAATTTTTTTGAATTATTGTTAAATAATAATTTATACAAAGGCGCTAAAAAATAATGAAAAATAAAAAGAAAAATAAAAAATCATCAAAAGCCTCAAGAAATCTTCCGTTTGCAAGAATGCTTTTTATAGATAAAGAAATTGCAAAAGGCGATTATCCTTCCGCTCCTTTTCTTGCAAAGAAATACGGCGGCGTGAGTTTAATAACAATAAAAAGAGATATAGATTATATGAGGAATATGCTTCAAGCTCCGATTGAATACGACAAAACAAAGAAAGGTTATTTTTATTTGGATAAAATTTTTAGGCTTCCTCTTTTGTTTATAAACGAAGAAGAAGTTTTTTCAGGTTATGTCGCTATGAAACTGCTTTCTCAATATAAGGGAACTCCTATATATAGACATGTAAAAAATATTTTTGATTATTTTAATAATATAGTAATAAGGATAGATAAAAATAGTTTTGAAAAAAGAATAATTTTTATCGAAGAATATTCTCCCGATTTTTCCGAAAAGATTTGGAATATTTTAATTAAAGCTATAAAAGAAAATCGTTATATAGAATTTTCTTATAAAGGCGCTTGGCGAAAAAGCGAAGGACATGGTTATTATATCGCTCCTTATCAAATCGTTTCAAAAGCTGGAATTTGGTATTTTGCAGGATATTCAAAAAGGCAGAATGCGATTAGTTTATATTGTCTTCATAGAATAACCTCTATTAAACTTACAGATGAAACTTTTAAGCCTCCTAAAAATTTTAAATATACGAACGAAGATTATGATTCTTTCGGAGTATTTATAAACAAAGATATAAAGAAATGCAAAATAAGATTTTTTAACGAGTCTGTAGTATATGTTTCAGAGCGTAAATTTTCAAACGACCAGGTAATCGAAAAAAGAGAAGACGGTTCTATTATAATAACTTTTTCAAGCGGACAAATTTACGAGGTTTTAAGATTTGTTTTATCACAAGGTTGCAATGCAATTCCTTTAGAGCCAGACGAATTAGTTTGCGAATGGAAAAAGAATATAGAGATTATGTATAAAAATATTTAATTTAAATTTTTTATTTCATAATAGTATTGTCATAGCGACTTACTCAATCGTCATTACAAAGCTACTATGAGACTAAAGTCCGCCTTTGGCGAGCAATCTACTTTTAATAAAATTCATTTAATTAAATAAATTAAATTTTTAAAATTAACTTTCTTACAATCTGTATTGCTTCGCTAATGCTTGCAATGACGATTTAATGATTAAATTTTTTTAATTAAATATATTTTGATTATAAATAAAATTATTAAATATTCTAAAATGTATGAAATGTATAAAAAATGTAATTTTTTGGGTTAAAATTTTACTTTTTTATGAAAAATACTATAAAATATACTAAAAATATTATAAAAAAATCTTAATAAAAATTAGGAAAAAAATTAAAAAAAAGTTCTTGACTATTTTAAAAAATTTCTTATCTTAAGTATGTAGGGTTTAAAATCCTATAATTTATATTTAAGGAGTAGTTTATGAAACGCTACAAACAACTCAACTCAACTCAACTCAACTCAACGCATAGCTATTATTATATTAATAGCAGTTTTTTTTATTGCAGGATTTACTTCTTGTAAGAAACCTACTCAAGTATCGAATTTATCTCAAAGCGAAGTTCCAGACCAAGGAACAGGCGGCGGCGGAATTACAGTTCCAGATGCTCCAATCGTAACAAATGAAACTCAAATTCCAGACGGAGCTACTGGCGGAACTACGGGAGGCACTACTGGTGGAAATAATTCTGGCGGAAGCGGACTTCCTACTGGTATAGCTAAACCTGAATGGTATACTAAAGACAAATTATATACCATTTATGTTCCTTACGCTTTGGGAAATGACGAAAACTACGCGGTTGTAAGCTACCAAGATACAAATACTTTAGATAAACTCTGGAAAGCTCATATAACGAGAGCGGGAATGAATGACGGAAAAGAATTCTTTATTAGAAACCGCGCTAATCATCGCCCAGAAGAAGCATTCAAAGCTGGTAACGATTATTTTTACTTCGATGAAAATTTCGATATCCTTATGAAAGCTCATGAATACCGCGCAAACTCTAAATATATTCTTAAGAAATATCTTGGAGCGGTTATTACTTGGTATAAGGGAGGAGACTTTGTAGGAACTTACACTATAGGCGGACTTTATAGAACGGCTGTAAGTAAAGCCTCTTACAATGCATTGAACGATGACGGAATTAATGAATTCATGGCTTTGAAAGATAAAGACCAGTTAGAGTTGATAGTTCTAAATACTGGACATCATAAATGGAAAAGAGAATTTGGAGTTAACTTATATTTTGCAGAAGCCAGACACTCTGGAAATCCTAATATATCTCCTTGGATAAAAGACGAAACGAGATTTTTAGGACAAAGACCTGAATCTTTCATGGAAAAAATAGGATATTGGTTCTTGTCAGATATAGGTAATTTCTTATTCGTTAAAGGAAACAGAGAGGTAACAAGAAAATAAATCTATGAATTAGAAAATAAAAAGTTGCGTTGAGTGAGGGCTTGCTTCAATTAAGAAGTAAGCCCTTCTTAATAAATAGCTTTGTTTGAGAATTTAATTTTTACACCGTTATCAATTTAATCCCGTAAATATCTTCAAGTTCTTTATATTTTTTATCGCAAATATCTTTATCTCCGATAGAGCTACAGCAATTTTGCATAAAATAAATTTTTTCGGTTATATTTCTTTCCGATTTATACATTTCGCAAAATTGTTTAACGGTTTCATAAACGCAATAATCTTTAGCTTCTCCGCAAACAAATATTTTATCGTAATTTTTAATCTCTTTTGCCCAACTGTCGTCATATTGATTTTTGCTATTCGTTATAACTTCGGGTTTTATAGCGCCATACATTTCGGTAAATTTATCCAATCCTTTTATTATTTTTTTTATTGATGTTTTTTTTGACACTTCAAAAAATGTAAGCATATTTGAAAGTTGTTTTTCAATAAGCCAACCGTCAGTTCCGTAAATGCAATGATACTGCCAAATAATTAAATTTTTGCTTCCTTGTTCTTTCAATTTTTTAACATAATCGATTTGAATATCTTTATAAACGGGAATAATCTCGCCGTTTTCTATTTTCTCTAAAGTAATTTCCGTAAAAGGCTCAGCATATTCTCCATTTGGTTTTTTCCATAAAAAAGGATGAAAAATAGAATCGTAATTATGCGTATCCATAGTGGCATAAATTGAAGATAAAGATTCAATATTTTCGTAAATAAATTTTATTATTCTTTTTATATCTTCAGAAGCTCCTTTAACTGGCAAAGCGCCTTTTTCAATATCTACAAAATCTCTTTGAGCGTCAATTATAAGCAGGGCTTCGTTTTTATTATTATTTTTTATATTAATCGAAGACGCCAAATTATAAATTTCGCTTTGGCTTATAGGATTTTCTTCTTTAGCGATATATTTTTCGTTAATAATTTTATTTAAATCAATCATAATAAAATTTCCTCTGATTTTTTAATTTTAAAATTATATCATATATTTGAATTTATTGTTATATTTATTCGTTAAAAAATATTTGACTTTATAATTAAAATTTTATATAATTTCAATAATATCATAAATATAAGGAGTAAATATGAAAAACATAATAATCATATTATCTATTATTTTATTAAGTTTTAGCGTTTCATGTTCAAAAAGTAAATCTTCCGATTCAAAATTTAAAATTGGAATTTTGCAATTAGTAGAACATGCAGCTTTAGACGAAGCGAGTCAAGGTTTTATTGACGGACTAAAAGAAGCGGGATACGAAGACGGAAAAAACTTGATTATCGATTATCAAAACGCTCAAGGAGAACAAGCAAATTGCATAACAATCGCTCAAAAATTTATTAATGACAGAAGCGATTTAATTTTAGCGGTAGCGACTCCAGCGGCTCAAGCGGTTGCAAATCTTACAAAAGATATTCCAATACTTATTACAGCGGTTACCGACCCTGCGGATGCAAAACTTGTAGCCGATAATAATTTGCCAGGCGGAAATGTTACGGGAACTTCCGATTTGACTCCAGTTAAAGAACAGATGGATTTATTAAAAAGATTAATTCCGAATGCAAAAAGAGTCGCTTTTTTATATAATTCAAGCGAACAGAATTCTAAATTTCAAGTAGACATTGCAAGAAAAAAAGCGGAAGAAATCGGATTAACAACGAGAGATGCGACTATAACAAACCCTAACGAAATACAACAAATTGTTCAAAATCTTGTCGGAAAAGTTGATGCTATATATGTGCCAACCGATAATATGGTTTCTGCGGGAATGCCAACCGTAATATCGATAACCGAACCAGCAAAAATACCCGTTATATGCGGAGAAGAAGGAATGCTTAAAGCGGGAGGTTTGGCTACTTACGGAATAAATTATTATGAGCTTGGAAAATTAACTTCAAAACAAGCCGTAAAAATATTAAAAGGAGAATCTAAACCTGCAGATATGCCGATAGAATATTTAGAAAATCTAACTTTAAAAGTAAATATAGAAGCGGCTCAAAAATTAAATATAACGATACCTAACGATTTGTAAAAACAATTTTAAATAATAAAAGCCTGTATTAATTTATAATATGGGCTTTTTTATTTTATAAATATAAGTTAAAAATAAATGTTTAATATAAAAATAATCGTCCAATATGACGGCACGGATTTTTGCGGATGGCAGATACAACCGAATTTAAGAACAATTCAAGGCGAAATATATAAAGCCGTTCAAAAAATTTATTCAAAAAAAATAACAATTTACGGATGCGGAAGAACGGATGCTGGAGTTCATGCTTTAGGACAAGTTGCAAATTTTAGAATTCCAAAAATGCTTATCCCTATAGAAAAAGTTCATATAGCTTTAAATTCATGTTTGCCAAAAGATATAAGAATAATATCGGCGGAGATTATGCCCGAAAATTTTAACGCGAGAGCTTCGGCTAATTTTAGAGAATATTTATATATTGTTTATAACGGAGATATTTCTTTTCCGTTTTATGAAAGATACGCTTGGTTTTATAGAAAAAATATTATAAACGAAAAATTAATTAACGAATATACAAAATATTTAATAGGCGAACATAATTTTACTTCTTTCTGCTCAACGGAAGATGAAAACGATTCAAAATTTCGATATATAGAAAGAGTTTTCGCAATAAGAAAAAAAGATAATATTTATTTTATAATAAGAGGAAACGCTTTTTTGCATAATATGGTTAGAATTATTGTAGGCACTTTAGTAGAAGGACAGAGAAAAAATAAGCCTTTAAATTTTATAGAAGAGATAATAAAAGAAGAGGATAGAACTAAAGCTTTGGTTACCGCTCCCGCGCATGGATTATATTTTAGAAAAGCTTTTTTTAATTATTAAAATATTCTAAAATTCTATAAATCATTTTTTAAATATTTGTATTTTATTTTTAGTTTGAAGCGAATAATAATATATATAAATAGTTTTTATTTTATTTCATTTTTGAAGCCATTATATTTGCAACTATAGAACCCGATATATTATGCCATACGCTGAATATTGCGCCAGGAACCGTAGCCAAAGGTATAAAAGCAAAATGAGTAGAGGCTAAAGATGTAGCAAGCCCAGAGTTTTGCATTCCTACTTCTATTGATATAGCCTTACATTTTGAATTATCTAAACGAAGCAATTTACCAATCATAAAACCTAATAGATAGCCTAAACAGTTATGAAGCATAACTACTATAATAATTAAATACCCTACCTGCATCAATCTTGAAGAATTAGCGGAAACTACTGCGGCTACTATCGAAACTATTGCAAGAACGGATATAAGAGGCAGTATTTCTTTTATATGGTTTGTAAATTTATGGAAAAATCTATTTATTATAAATCCCAATCCTATTGGTATTATAACGACTTGAACTATAGATATAAACATATTAACTGCATTTACATTAACTCTTTGCCCAGCGTATAATAAAGTTAAAAGAGGAGTGACGATTGGAGCTAAAATAGTAGATACCGAAGTCATTCCAACAGATAAAGCTACATCTCCTTTTGCAAGATAAGTCATAACATTTGAGGAAGTTCCGCCAGGACAAGTTCCTACTAATATAACTCCTACCGCTAATTCTGTAGGCAATTTAAAAATTATAGAAAGCAAAAATGCTAAAAGAGGCATTATGCTAAATTGAGCTATCGCTCCTATTATTATATCTTTCGGTCTTGTAAATACGACTTTAAAATCTTCAAATTTTAGAGTAAGTCCCATTCCAAACATTACTATCATTAAAAGATAATTGACATAACTCGTTTTTATAAAACTTACCGATTTAGGAAAAAATAAAGATAATGTAGCCACTATCAATACTATTATAGCCATATTTTTTCCAAAGAAATTACTTATATTTTTTAATATTTTCATTTTTTGTCCTTAATTCATTAAATTATTATTTTGTATAAAAAACTATTTTAATATAGCTCCCGTATTTGCCGATTGAACGAGTTTCCTATATCTTCCAAGCCATCCTTTAATTTCTTCCAAAGGTTTAATTGAAATTTCTTTTTTTCGTTTTTTCATTTCTTCGTCAGATATTTCAAGGTTTATTGAATTATTTGGAATATCTATGCTTATAATATCGTTTTCTTTTATAAAAGCTATCTCGCCTCCGCTTGCAGCTTCTGGAGAAACATGCCCTATAGAAGCTCCTCTTGAAGCTCCCGAAAATCTTCCGTCCGTTATTAACGCGACATCTTTATCTAATTTCATTCCCGCTAAAGCCGAAGTTGGATTTAACATTTCGCGCATTCCAGGACCGCCTTTGGGACCTTCGTATCTTATAACTACAACATCGCCTTTATTTATTTTTCCCGCGTATATAGAAGTTATCGCATCCTCTTCAGATTCAAATACTCTTGCTGGACCTTTATGAACGAGCATTTCATCGGCGACTGCAGAACGCTTTACAACGCAACCGTCTTTTGCTATATTTCCCCAAAGAATCGCTATGCCTCCCGTTTTGCTATAAGGATTTTCTATATTTCTTAAAACCTTATTATTTTTATTAATAGAGTTTTTTATATTTTCCGAAATCGTTTTTCCCGTAACCGTTATAAGCGAGGTATTTAAAAATCCGCCTTTTTCAAGCTCTTTCATTACCGCTGAAATTCCGCCCGCTTTATATAAATCTTCTATATAATTTGGACCTGCTGGCGCTAAATGGCATAAATTAGGAGTTCTATCGCTCACTTCGTTTATAGTTTTTAAATCTATCGGAATTCCCGCTTCGTTGGCTATGGCAAGCAAATGCAAAACGCTATTTGTCGAGCAACCTAAAGCCATGTCAACCGCTAAAGCGTTTTTAAAAGATTCGGGAGTTATTATATCTAAAGGTTTTATATTTTTTCTTAATAATTCCATTACTTGAATTCCCGCTTTTTTTGCAAGCGAAGTTCTTGCAGAATAAACCGCTGGAATAGTTCCGTTTCCAGGCAATGCAATTCCTAAAGCTTCGGAAAGACAATTCATACTATTAGCCGTATACATTCCCGCGCATGAACCGCAACTTGGACATGTATTTTGAGCGAAATCTTCAAGCTCTTCATCGTTTATTAAATTCGCTTTTTTAGCTCCAACCGCTTCAAATATGCTCGATAAACTTATTTTATCTTCGTTATGCTCGCCTGGAAGCATAGCGCCTCCGCTTATTACAATTCCAGGAATATTCATTCTTAAAAGTCCCATTATCATTCCAGGGACTATTTTATCGCAATTTGGAATCAAAACTACTCCGTCAAGTCCATGTGCTATAACCATACTTTCAACCGAATCGGCTATAAGCTCTCTCGAAGGCAGAGAATATTTCATTCCCAAATGTCCCATAGCAATTCCATCGCAAACTCCTATAGAAGGAATAAGAATCGGCGTTCCTCCTCCGATTAGCACTCCCGTTTTTACGGCTTGAGAAAGTTTATCTAAATGAATATGTCCAGGAACAATTTCGCTATATGCAGAAATAACTCCGATTAAAGGTCTTTTAAGCTCTTCATCCGTATAACCCATAGAATAGAATAATGACCTATTTGGCGCTCTTTCGTCTCCTTTCAAAACTCTATCGCTTCTTAAAGAACTATTTTCTCTGAAACTCATAATTATCTCTCCGTTTTTAATAAAACTTGCTTTTTTAAAAATATGCGATATATTCTATTCTATAAAATATAAAAATCAATATCTATAATCTTAAAAAATTTTTATAGAATTTTTTTATATTTACACTTGACAAAAAAAACTATTATATTATTATAACCATAAAATCAGATATATTTACGGAGTAGACTAATGGAAAAAATACAATCTCTAAATTTTTTAGACGAAATAAAAATCTTAAACGGTTATTTTGCAAAGTTTGACGATGATTTTGATGATTACGATTATGATGACGAAGACTTTGACGATGATGACGATTTCGATGACGAAGACTTTGACGATGATGACGATTTCGATGACGAAGACTTTGACGATGATGACGATTTCGATGACGAAGACTTTGACGATGATGACGATTTCGATGATGATAACGAATACATGGACGATTTAGACGATTTTGAAGAAGATGATTTTGACGATGATTTCGATGACGACTTTGACGATGACGAATAATACAAACGGTTTTTAAAGCGGGTGATTTAATGGCTGAAAAAAATAATAATAAATTCTCTAAAGATAATTATAATAAATTTTATAAAAAGAAAAACAAAGAACAGTTTTATAAAAAGAAAAATAATCATAATAAGCAACATAAAAATAATAAAAAAACGATAGAAGAATATGAGCGAATTTATCTTAATAGAAGAATGAACGATAATTCTGAAAAGCCTATATGCCCGATTTGTAATAATCCGATATATATAACGGAAGAAGGAATAAATCATAACGCTACGGGAAATCTCGCTCATTTTGAATGCGTATTAAACGAAATAAAACAGAATAATATAAACGATATTGAAGAAAACGATAAATTAGTTTATTTAGGTTCGGGAACTTTCGGAATAATACAAGAAAGAAATAGCGGCAAAAACTCCAAACTCTTTGTGCGAAAGAGAATAAATTACGAAAATAGAAAAGTTAAAAAAATCGATAATGACGTGGACCCGGAAGAAGAGGAGTTATTTAATGTATGATAGATTCGGATAATATTCCAATTGGATTTTATTCCGCCGCTTTAAAGTCGGGATTAAAAAATAACGATTACGATTTAGCCATAATAAAAAGCGAGCCTTCAAGCGTTGTATCGGCTTTATATACTCAAAATAAATTTCAAGCCGCTCCCGTTTTATTTTCAAAAAAGAACGATAAAAATAAAATAGATTTGCTTATAGTAAACAGCAAAATAGCAAATTCTTTAACGGGAAAGAAAGGATATGATAATGTTTTGAATATTACGGATTTTGCAAGTAAATTTTTTAAATGCAAGAGAGATAATATTTTAATCGCTTCTACGGGAATAATCGGAGTTCATTTAGATACGGAAAAAATTAAAAACGCTATTAAAAAATCTTCGTTAAATGAAGGTTTTGAAAATATAGCGAGAGCGATACGAATGCGAGATAAATTCGATAAAGTATATACGGCGAAATTAAATATAGAAAATAAAACCGCTCATTTTTACGCTATAGCCAAAGGAACTTCGATAGTTCATCCAAATATGGCTACGATTTTATTATTTATTTTTACGGATTTAAATGTAGATAAAGAAGCTTTAAATAAAGCTTTCAGAGAATCGATAGATAAAACTTTAAATAGAATATCGATAGACGGAGAAACTTCAACAAACGATACGGCGATTATAATGGCTAACGGCGCTATTAATAATAAAATAATAACGATAAAAAATAAAAAATCATTTAAGTTATTAAAAGATAAATTAGACGATATTTGCGCCAATCTTTCAAAAATGATAGTTTTGGACGGAGAAGGAATGACTAAAGCTATTATAGTTTCGGTTGAAAGAGCAAAAACTCAAAAAGACGCATTCGATATAGCCAAGTCAATAGCGACTTCAAATTTGATAAAAATATTATTTATATCGTTAAATCCTAATTATGAGAAAATTCTTTCAGCTATAGGAAATACGAATATTAATATAAAAAATCTTTCGCTTTCTATAAACGGAATAAATATATATAAAAATGGAGAGTTAAATAAAAATAAGTCGGATATTAACAAATTAAAAGACGGTTTCAATAGAGAAAGAAAAGAGCATTTTATAGTTTTAGATTGCGGTTATAATACGAAATACGAAGATTATTATTATTTTACGGATATGACGCAGGAATATATATCTATTCATTGTTCTTATAATATATAATTTTATTTCAAGATTTTTTAGTTTCTGCTTATTTTAGCCGAATTTTTTAAAATAAATACTTGACAATTTTTTTTAAATATTGCATAATTTAATCATTAAAAAATATTATTAAGGAGGGCTCTAAAAATGGAAGGACAAAAAAAATTTTATCTATTATTAATTATCTTATCTCTAATTGCGCTATTTTCAATAAGTTGCAATAATGACAATAATAATAAGGATAAAACGGGGGCAGAAGAAATCAATAAGGATAAAACATAAAAAGAGGAAGTCAAAAAAGAAAGAAAATTATCTTATTATGCTGGTGATTGGTATGAAAAACCAGAAAAGAAAGCTACCGAAAAGAATATACTTACCATAAATACTGACGGTTCTATTATTTTAAAGATTAGTGATGATGTAAAAATTCCTTCGGATTCTATAACAAGAGTTAGCGATACAAATTATACTACTATATATAATGATTCTAGTGTTAATATAGATGTAACATTGACTCTTATTTTTAGTAGCGATATACAGGGAAAGTTAACAATGGAAACAGGAACAGATTCAGCAATTGTAGATATTACTAAAAAATAGTTAAGGTTAATAATAGTTAAGATAATTAAAAGGCATCGTATTTTAATGCGGTGTCTTTTTTATTATATTCATAGTAATGGCGATAAATAATCGTCATTGCGATGACAAAGTCCGAAAGCAATATCCTTATTTATAATATAAAGAAATATTTTCGTTAAAAGCTGGCTTTAGCCTAATAAAAAAATTTTTCTGAAAACAGTTATACCGAAGAATAAAAGCGTTAATACACTATTAAATAAACTACATTATAAATCTAATTTTCCGATAATCGATAGTAAATAAATTAAAAACGGAATTAAAATTATGAAAAAAATAATAACTTTTTTATTCTTATCAATTACGATTACAGCAAATAATATTTACGCCAACGAAAAAGAAAGTATGATAAAATCGATGCAATTAGACGAACTTGAAACAATTTCTATTGCAGACGAAGAATCTACAATGACATTTAACGAATTGGCGGAATATTATGCGAACATTATAACCGATAAAAAAGCCAAACCCGAACAGCTTGAAGCTTTGGGAAATATAATAAGATTATGGACTGACGCTATAAATAAAAATTTTACGAAAGAAGAATTATACGACAAATATAGCGTTTTAACTTCAACTTTATCTTCAATGTCGATTCATTTGATTTTAAGAATAGCGATTAAAGACAATAATATTCCGACTAAAGAAATACAAGAAAATATATACGATACGATTAACAATAAATATATTCCTTCTTTTGGAAAGTTTAAAAACGAAGGATGGAAAACAGAATTTAATTTTTATGTTATAAATATGTCAGCCGCCGTTTGTAAATGGTATGAGGATAAATCAAAAAAATTGAATTATCCTAATTTCAAAGTTTGGCGAGAAGGCAATTTTTAAAATTTACTCACGGAGGAAGTAATAATGGAAAATCAAGAAATAGAATTAATGGAAGAAAATGAACAATCTTCCGATAAGCTAAAAAATTTAATAAATAAATACAAAGAACAAAATACAATAACGATAAAAAGTCAGAAAAAAATACAAGCGGTTTGATTTATTTATAATTTATTATATCATATAATCATAATATATTTTAGGAGATTAATATGGCAGAATTGCGTTATAATCAATTGCTTGGAGATTATGTTATGATAGCGAGTCATAGGCAGGACCGTCCGCAAATGCCTAAAGATTATTGTCCTTTTTGTCCAGGAAGCGGAAAAGTTCCAGATAGTTACGATGTTTATAAATACGATAACGATTTCCCCGCTTTATCTTTCGAGCCGCCTTTGCCTGATAATGTCGATAATGGAAAATTATTTATAGCAAAACCTTCGATTGGAAAATGCGAAGTAATTTTATATTCTTCAAACCATAATACTACATTGCCCGAACTTTCAGTAGAACATATAACGAAACTAGTCAAATTATGGCAGGAGAGAATGGTTGAAATCGCTAAAAATAAAAAGATAAAATATATTATGCCTTTTGAAAATAAGGGCGAAGTTGTCGGAGTGACTATGCCTCATCCGCATGGACAAATTTACGGTTATAGTTGGATTCCTTTAAGAATAAAAAGAAAAATAGAAATGGCTTTATCTTATTATAATATTAATCAAAAATCTTTATTTGAAGATATGCTTAATCAAGAAATTGAAGACGGAAGAAGAATAATTTTTGAAAACGAACATTTTGTATGCTTTTTGCCTTTTGCAAGCGAATATCCTTACGGAATAATGATTATGCCTAAAAAAAATGTTATCGCTATTAATAAATTTAATAAAAAAGAAACGGTTTCTTTAGCGGACGCTTTAAAAAAAGCCACAACTACTTTAGATTTGCTTTTTGATATAAAATTTCCTTATATGATGTGTATGTATAGCGCTCCCGTTAATGACGGTTTTAATTATAAGGATATTTGGCGTTATCATATAGAATTTTTTCCTCCGATGAGAAGCAAAGAAAAACAAAAATTTAACGCTTCTTCCGAAACGGGCGCTTGGGCTTCATGCAATCCGACAAGTCCAGAGGCAATGGCTGCAAGTTTGAGAACGGCATATTTTAGATATATGGGTTTATAATGTCGTTAAAAGTAAGCGTTATAATTCCTCATAGAATCGGAGAAAAAATAGAAAATACTCTTGCGGGCATATATATGTCCGATTACGATAAAAATAAAATAGAGATTTTTCAAGCCGAAGGAACTCATCCAACCGTTCAAAGAAACGAATGCATAAAACAAGCTTCTGGAGATATAGTTTATTTTATAGATAATGATTCTATGGCAAATCCTAATAATATAAAAAAAGCGGTTGAAATATTTGAGAAAAACGAAAATGTGGCTATAGTCGGAGGTCCTGCAATTCATAAAGCGAACTCTTCAAAAGAAAGATATATAGACAGATGCATGCAATCTTATTACGCGGTAGGACCTATAGCGAATAGATACAGCATAAATAAATCATCGTATAGAGAAGGAACGGACAGAGATGTTATACTTTGCAATTTATTTATAAGGCTTAATGTTTTATTCGAGGCGGGACTTTTTAACGAGAGTTTATATCCTAACGAAGAAAACGCTTTGATAGATAAAATTCTTTCGCTTGGTTATAAATTAATGTATGACCCGCAAATAATAGTTAAAAGACCGCCAAGAAAAAATTTAAGATTATATATAAAGATGCTTTTAAATTATGGAAGAGGAAGATTAGAACAACTTTATAGAGATTTTAATAAAAAAAATTTGATATTTACTCTTCCAGCGTTTTTCAGTTTGTATATAATTATTTTGCCTACAGTTTTTATTATTTTTCAGATTAGCAAAATAAATTATATCGCATTTTATTTTATTCCATTAATTATTTATTTAATAATAACTTTACTAGCGGGAATAATTACAGCCTTAAAAGAAAGAGGGTTTTTCAATAAAATTAAAGGCTTTTTCGTTTATCCTTATATGTTTTTTTTAACGCATTTTTTTTACGGACTCGGATTTTTTTACGGAATAATTAGAATCGCAAAAGGATTTCAGAGGACGGTTAAATTTAATATAACTAAATATAAATCTTTTGAATAAAATTATTATTCTTTATTTGCTATCGATTAATTTGAGTATTTGTGCAAGCCCATACTAAAGCTATAACCCAACCGACAAAAGTCCAACCCAAAAATAAATTTAATATAAAAATAGCCAAACAATTATTATTCTTTCTAATAAAAGCTACAATAATTGGTAGAAAATAAACAACCATAGCGAATAAAATCAAAAAAATTATGATAGATTCCATTATATACTCCAAATAACAAAACGCATTAAATAAAAAATGTAATGATACAATTATATAATACTATTTATATTTTACAATCCTATCGCTTTTCATCTCGATTTTTTATAATAAAAATATTTATATTCATGCATTGCATTACATAAAAATTTTAACTTTTAAAGATATTAAAATAGATTTATTTAATTTATTAATCAAATTTTCTTAAGAAAGTTTTTAATTCGTCTATAGTGATAACAAATACTGTTTTGTTATTGGTTAATTTCTTTAGACGCTCTATTTTAGTTATATCGCCTGTTTTTGAATCTTTACGCTTATAATAATCTCCATCGCATATAGCCAAAAATATTGTGTTTTTTAAAGAAGTATCTCTTGCATTTTTTAAGAATTCTTGAATATCTTTATATTGATTATCTTGCGCTCCACCTTTGTCTTTAGTATATTTATGAGAAACATAAAATTGAAAATTACCATATTCAAAATAAAAATCAATCGATTTTGCATCTTGATTTTTGCTAATTAAATTTTCACCTTTAAAAATATTTCCGTTTATTATAAAATATGCATTCTTTCCGCCAGAAGGAAGCACTTTAAAATTTTTAATGCCGTTTACCGATTCTATTATTTTAGCCGCTATATTTTGATATATATTCTGCCTCGAAGGTTCTTTTGCAAATACGCATCTAAATATCTCGTCATTAATTACTTTATCTTTTATCTCTTCAAAATTATAACCAAATTTATTAGCCCAATTACTAATTTTTAATCTCATTTCATTTGTATCTATATCTTTTAATACTTCTTTTACATTTATTTGAATTTGCTTTTTGTATAATTCTTTATAGTTATAGTCCATATAAAGTTTCCTCTATAAGTTTTTTAGCAAGTTTATAATCTAATCTTCTTCTGTAATAATTATCTTTTCTCAAGCCCTTAAAAGGAGTTAAAAATAAATCGTAAGTTTCTTTTCTAAATATATTAAGATTATAGTTTAATTTCTCTATTATATTATTAATTTTATATTTTGTTGGAATCATTATTCTTGTTATGCTTCTTGAAGAAACTCTTATTCTGTCGGGCGATATTTCTTCGCCATTTACAAATTTTATTGAAGGTTCTATTGTATTATCAATCGCTATTAATCCCAAATTTCCATTTGGAACATTAAAGCGAATATCCATATTGATATTTGATTTTGGAAGTTTTTTCTTTAAATCGCTTAATTTACCTAAATATTTATTATCGTTGTATAAATCCACATCTTCGGAAGATTTTTTAAATAATGCCAAACAAACGGGATGCTCGGTATCGTTAAACATTTTTGAATTTAATAAAATATAATGGCTTAATCTTTCTCTAAAAATATTAGCGTTAAAAAAAGAAGCGGGAATTATAGCGCCGACATAATCGCAATATTCTAAACATTTTTCTAAAGAGTATTTATATAAATCGTCATAAATAATATTTGGAAATTCTAAATTTCGTCTTTTAGCAGAATTTTGAGCCAAATACGGAGGATTTGTAATGCATACTTTAAAACCTTTCGGAAAGTTTTTTAAAGTGTCTCTTCTTTTGACAAATTTATTTTTAGGCTCTATATCAAAACTTTTAAAATCTGCGCATAAACCCATATCTTGAAGCATATTTATTAAATTATTAGAACCCGCAAAAGGCTCTAAAATAGTAGTCTTGATTAAATCACATTCATAAGCCCAATTAAGAAATCCGCTATTTTGAAAAGGATTATATGTAGTAAAATATTGTCCAAGTTCTCTTTTCATTTTTACAATATAGCATAAAATTATGTAAAGTCAATAAGCATGTTTTATTTAATTTATTTTATAAAAAATTATCGACATTAAATTAATTTGCAAAATAATACTAATATTTTCAATAAAGAAAATAAATAACTGCCTATTAATTCGACAATATTTTTAATAGTAATTGAAATCTTTATTTATTCGTTATTTCGAGTGAGTGATACTAAAGTCCGCAGTTAGAAACAAACGAAGCAATACATTTTTAATAATATCTTCAATCAATATGCTTCATTATCCATTCGTAAACTTTTTTTAATTCTCTCTCTTCGCCTATATCTACGGGATTATAATAATTTTTTTTAATTCCTTTTTCTAAATAATCCTGCTTAACTATATGATAAGGAAAATCATGCGGATATTTATATTCTTCTTCCGATTTTTTATTAAAACTTGCGGAATTATTATCTTTCAAATAATTTGGAATAGAATATAATTCTCCGTTTCTTATATCTCTAATTGCCGAATCTATAGCCTTATAAGCGGAGTTTGATTTTGGACATAAAGACAAATAAATCGTCACTTCGGCTAATGGAATTCTTCCTTCGGGCATTCCTATAAACTCTATAATATTAATTAAAGAAGAAGCAATATTTATAGCTTCAGGTTCGGCTAAACCTATATCTTCAGACGCTAATATGCATAATCTTCTCGCTATATATCGAGGGTCTTCTCCCGATTCAAGCATTCTTGCCAAATAATAAATCGCCGCATTTGTGTCGCTTCCTCTCACGCTTTTTATAAACGCGCTTATAGTATTATAATGTTCGTCTTCGTCAAAATTTAAAATTTGTTTGCTTGTAACATCTTTTACGATTTCTTCAGTTATTGTAAGTTTTTCTTTAGTTTCGTCTATTTGAGTGACAAAAAACGCCGCTTCAAGATAAGTTAAAGCTTTTCTCACATCGCCATGCGAATATTTTACTATCAAATCTACCGCTAAATCTTCTATTGCAATGTCGTTTTCGCCAAGTCCTCTTTTGTCTTCAATAGCTTTAAGAATCGCTTCTTTAATGTCGCTATCTTCAAGATTTCTAAATTCAAAAAGCATTATTCGAGAAAGTAAGGCGTTTGTTAAATAAAAATAAGGATTTTGAGTCGTGCTTCCGATTAATATAATCGTTCCATTTTCGACTGCAGGAAGCAAAGCGTCCTGTTGGCTTTTATTGAATCTGTGAATTTCGTCTATAAATAAAATTGTCTTTTTTGAGTTTGCTAAATTCTTTTCGGCTTTTTTTATAGCTTCTCTAATCTCTGAAACATTTGAAAGAACGGCGTTTAATTTTATATATTCGCTTTTTGTTTTTTTTGCGATTATTGACGCTACGGTAGATTTTCCAACTCCAGGAGGTCCGAAAAAAACCATTGAAGTTATTTTATCTTTATCAATCATTTTTCTTAAAGTTTTATTTTCCGACAAAATATGTTTCTGTCCGTAAACTTCGTCTATTGAAGTCGGGCGCATTCTTTCAGCCATAGGCAAAAAAGAATTATCGTTTTCAATAAAATCAAACATTGAGTCTTTCAATATATTCCTCTAAAAGCGGAGTATAATCCATTATATTTTCTATTTTTTCTTTTATTTCGTATTCGAGCAAATCGGCTATAGATATATAATCTTCATTTGAAAAAGCGTCTAATAAATTATTCATCATTGAATTAAAATCGTTAATAGAATCGAGTAAACTTATATTATCAATTTTTATATTTGAATAATCTATAGAGCATATTTCGGCTACCTTTGAAAGAACGCTAAATGAAAGTCCGACTATATGAGAAAATTTTTCTGCATATATAAAAGCTTCTTTATCTTTTCCCGTTTGAAGTTTGTCTACAACTTCGTCTAATATTTCTATTATAAAAGGCTGAAATTTAGGTAAAGTTCCTATTTTATATAAAGCGTTATTTTCGTTTATATTGTTTGCAAATATGATTATAGCGTTTATTTTAGCGTCTTGCAAAACCATATCCATTGAGGGTAAAACTTTATCGTTTAGAAAAGGTTTAAAATCATCTTGAAAAAATTCTTTAACTTTATCGGAATAATTATTATATTCTTCGTTATCGGTTAGAGTATTTAATCTTTCTAATTTTACTTCAAGCATTTTTAAAATATGAATAACTCCATGAGTTTCAAGATTCATATTGCATAAAAATATCGCTCTTGGAACAGAATCTAAAATCCAAAATATTCCGTCTTTTAAGTCTTCTATATCTTTTTCGCTTAAAGTTATAGAATCTACTTTAGAAATTTTTTCTATATATTCTATTATCGAAATCATTGAAGATAAATAATATTCGCTATGGCTTAAAGCTTCTATATCTATTTTTTTTACATTTTCAATCGCTATGGTTTTATATTCTTCGTCTATATAAGGAGACATTTCTTTTTCGTCTATAATAATTCTATTTATTAAAAAAGAATTTGAATTGCACCATTCTTCAACGGGTTTTAATACTTCGTAAGCGTTTTTTTCATTTTCTAAAGTGGCGGATAATTCCTTGCCGTTTATAAATATTTTCATTATTTTCTACCGATTAAATTTGTAATTTAATTTTCGGTATTTCTATATTTTTATTGATAAATTTATTAACATTATAGTCAGAAAATATAAATTAATAAAATAGATAAAAATAAATTTTACTTTTATAATCATTTTTTATTCTAATTATTAATATTATCAAAAGGATTATAAGTCAAAGAAGTAGGCTCTTCTTTAGAAATATAATTTTGAGTTTCTTTCTTTGTTTGAGCTTCCATATAATCTTTTCTCGATAAAGATATTCTATGTTTGCCTTGATTAACCTCTCTAACTACAAAAGGATAAGTTTCTCCGACTTTTAAAGCTTCTTCCAAATTAGCTCCTTTAGGCAAATCAATTTGAGAGATATGCATAAAGCCTTCTAAATTATTTTCCAAAGAAACTACAGCTCCAGATTCTACTATAGCTTTTACAATTCCATCGACAACTGAACCAACAGGATGCTCTTTTTCAAATACTCTCCAAGGACTTTCTTTAAGATGTTTATGGCTTAATCTAATTCTCTGTTTATCTCTATCTATAGATAATATAACCATATCGATATCTTCGTTTTCTTTAATATAGTCTTTTATATTAACTATGCTATTTATCCAATCGAAATCTCCAATATCGCATATTCCTTCTAAACCGTTAGGAAGTTCAAATACGGCAAAATTCTTTAATATTCTTTTTGGTTTGCATTTTACTATACTTTTTACGGGAAAATCTCTACTTACTGTATCCCAAGGATTTTCTTGAGCCTGCTTTAATCCTAAAGTTAATTTTCTTTCGGGAACATCTATAGCTAATATTTTACATTCCAAATAAGCGCCTTTTTTAACAAAATCGCTCGGACTGTTTACATGAGAATTCCAACTTAAATCGGATATATGAATTAAACCTTCGACATCATCGTAAACTTTAACGAAAGCGCCAAATTTTTTAATATTAGTAACCTCGCCTTTTATAATATCGCCTACATGATATTCTTCTATAAATTGAACCCAACTATCATTTTCAAGTTGCTTTAATCCTAAATCTACTCTATGTTTTTCTCTGTCAATAGAAAGAACCTTAAAAGCTCTTTCCTCTCCTCTCGTTATTATATCTTTAGGATTTATTATTTTAGCCCAAGACATATTTTCTCTATAAAGAAAACCGTCCAAACCTTCTGTAATTCCAATAAAAGCTCCGTATCTTTCTATATTTTTAACTTTTCCGTTGATTATATCGCCTTCTTTCAAATTATTTAAGAAAGTTTCTATATTTGAATTTTGTTTTTCTTCTTGATACGCTCTTCTTGAAACTACTATATCTTTTCCTTTTTTCTTTATTATTCTAAAATCGTATTCTTTGCCTATATGCTCTTCGTCTTTAATTCCTTTATTTATTTCTATTTGAGAGAAAGGACAAAAAGCTTGATAACCCATTATAGATATATTAAAACCGCCTTTTATAACCTCTTTTACTATTCCTTTAACCGACTTATTATTTTTAATAGCATCTTCTATTACAAATTGCGCTCTTCTTTTGTCTAATTTCGCTTTCGATAATATAAAGTATCCGTTATCATTATCAACCGAATCTATTAAGGCTTCTAATTCTTCGCCTATATAAGGTTCTCTTTCAAATTCGCTTCTGTTTATTTTACCTTCTACTTTATAATTAAGGTTTATAAAAACATCGGAATCGTCAAATTTTTCAATTTTTCCTTTAACGATATTGCCGACTTTGTAGGAATTATTATTATCTCCTTCGCCGAATTCCTCTACGGCTTTAAGAAATTCATTTCTTTCTTGTTCGTTTGATAAATTATTATCTTCCATTATTCCCTCTCTATTCCTTAAATTATCGGAATTTATATCAAAAATACTAATTGTTTTTTTATTTAAAAATATATCGGTAATTTCTTCTGCAACTTCATCTATAGTCATATTTGTAGTGTCAATTATAATAGCGTTTTCAGGCACTACCAAAGGACTATCTTTTCTATTAGAGTCGTATTTATCTCTTTTTTTTATACTCTCTTTAACCGATTCAAAACTTATATCGACTTCTTTCGATAACTCTTCTTTATATCTTCGTTTTGCTCTCTCTTCAAGCGATGCCTCTAAATAAAATTTATAATCTGCATTTGGAAAAACCACGCTTCCTGCATCTCTTCCGTCTAAAATATAATTACCTTCTTTCGCTATATCTCTTTGCAAATCTACCATTTTTCGTCTAACCGAACTTATAGCCGACACTTCCGAAACAAATTTAACTACTTTTTCTTTTCTTATATCTTCGGTAATATCTTGCGAATCTAAATATATTCTATAATTGCTATCGAAACCGATATTTAATTTATTTAAAGCGTTTATAACCTCTTCTTCGTTTTTTATATCTACTTGATTTTCAATCATATATAATGTTACGGCTCTATACATAGCCCCAGTATCTAAATATTTAAAGCCCAATTTATCCGCTATCAATTTAGCTACAGTGCTTTTTCCAGCTCCTGATGGACCGTCAATAGTAATTATTTTGTATGAACCTGACACTTATAACCTTTCTTATAAAATATAATTTTGAATACGAATTATAACATAAATAAATATAATTGTAAATAGCTTAAAATTAAAAAAATATTTTATCTAAAATTAATTATAAAAATTGCGTTTATTATAATATATTAATAAACTTATAATTATTTTTTATTCTTTATAATATCAATCGCATTTTTTATAAATTCTTTAGCTTCTTTCTTGCTCTTTGCTTCCGCTATAATTCTAACTATAGGCTCTGTATTTGAACTCCTTACATGAAGCCATCCGTTTTCCAAATCGATTTTTATTCCGTCTATAGAAGTTATTTTTGATTTTGGATATTTTAATTTTATATTTTTTAAAAATGAATTTTCGTCTATTTTAGCGACTTCCAATTTTTCTTTTACTATTTCGTATTTTGGAATTTCTTCTATAATCTCTTTAATCGTTTTATTTTCTTTAGCCATTAATTCCAATATTAAAGCTATTCCCAAAAGAGAATCTCGCCCAGGACTTACCGCAGGAACTATTATTCCTCCGTTTCCTTCGCCTCCGAAATATAAACGATTTTTAACCACATGAGAAGAAACATTTATTTCGCCTATTTTTGTTCTGTCAACCGAATAACCTTTTTCTTTTGCCAAATCGTCAATCATTCTTGAAGTGGATAAATTAACCGCGGCGTTTCCTTTTCCTACGCTCCATAAATATTTCGAGCATAACGCTAAAGTATATTCTTCGCTTACAATCGTTCCGTCATTTAAAACTATTGCAAGTCTGTCGGCATCAGGGTCTTGAGTAAAACCTATATCGACTTTATTTTTCTTTACCAACTCGGAAAGACTTTTCATGCTGTTTGCGGAAGGTTCGGCTATATGCGAAAATTTTCCCGTCCATTCTTTATTTATTGAAATCTCTTTTACGCCTAAAGCTTTTAATAATTTCGGTGTGGCAAATAATCCAGTTCCGTTCACATAATCGCATGCCACTTTAAAATTACGCTTTTTTATTTTATCTATATCAATAAATCTAACTATTCTTTTAATATGCTGTTCTATCGCATCGTCTATTTTCTGATAAGTTCCCGTTTCTAAAGCTTTTACGAATCTTGAAGATTTTTTATCGTAAAGTTTATTCAATTCAACAACAGATTTTTCGTCCAAAAATTTTCCGCCTTTTCCTATGAGTTTTAAAGCGTTCCATTCAATCGGATTATGACTTGCAGAAACCATTATTCCGCCATGCAGTTTTAATTTTTCAACCATATACAAAGTCGTTGGAGTTGGAGTTATTCCAATATCTATAACATTTATTCCCGAAGCCGTTAATGTTGATATTACGGCGTTAACTATCGATTCGCCCGTTAATCTCGTATCTCTTGCAACCAATATTTTTGCTTTTTTAGGAAAAAGTCCCGCAAATGCAGAAGTATAATCTACAACGGTTCTTATATCCAATCCGTCTCCAATTATTCCTCTTATTCCCGATATGCTTGTTTTTAAAGTTGGCATTAAAAATCTCCCGTAAAATAATTTTGAATAGTTTTTTATATTTTATATTATTTTTAATTATTATTCTATATTTATTGTTGATATTTATTTAGTTTAATAATAAAATTAGAAAATAATAAAATATAATATGGAGATTAAGCAATGAAAAATTTAATTATTTTATTTTTATCAATAATATGTCTTTACGGTTGCGGAGACAATAAAAAATCTTCTTCAGATTTTAAATCGGAAATTTCATTTGACGGCTCTTCTTCTTTAGCTCCTATAATCGCTTCTATAGGAAATAAGTTTATGGAAGAATACGGAACTTGGGATAAAGTTAATTCCAATTTACCAAACAAAAAAATTTCAATATTCGTAGCGTCCGCTGGTTCGGGAGCTGGAGTAAAAAGCATTTTAGACAACACTGCAAATTTTGGAATGCTTGCAAGAAAAATAAGAGATAGCGAAAAAGAGAAAATGAAAAATTATAAAGAGTTTATGGTGGCGTATGACGCTTTGACGGTTTCGGTTAATTCAAAAAATCCTATTGTAAAAATAAAAGATAATTTGGATACTAAAACTATAAGAAATATTTTTTCTGGAGAATATAAATTTTGGAGCGATGTAGATGTTTCTTTGCCTAAAAAAGAAATTGTCGTAATAATAAGAGATTTAAGCGGAGGAGCTTACGAAGTTTTTCAAGAATCTATTATGGGCGATACTCAAATATCGGCTAACGCTATTCAATCTCCTTCTATGGGAGCTTTAGGAACAAAGATAGCGGAAAATGAAAACGCTATAGGTTATGCTTCTTATGGAGTTTATAATCAAAATAAAGATAAATTATTCGCGTTAAAAGTAGACGGGATAGAGCCTACTAAAGAAAATATATTAAACGGAAGTTATAAAATACAAAGACCTTTAATGTTTATAAAAAATTCTGAGTTATCGGAGAATGAAAAAGAATTTGTAAATTATATTTTTTCAGATTTAGGTAAACAAATAGTTAATGAAAACGGTTATATAGCCGTAGAATAAATTAATTAATCAATATAAATTGAAATGGAATTTTTATCTTCAATATATAAAAAGAATTTTATAAATAAAATCGGGGAAATAATTTTTTCATTATTAATAAAATTATTTTCTTTTGTATGTATAATTTTACTTGCTTTTATAATATTCTTTATAATAAAAGAGAGCGTTCCGTTATTTAATAAAGTAGGAATATTAAATTTTGTATTAGGAAAAGTATGGCGTCCTTTAACTTTTGCTATAAGTAATAATTTAAACGAAAGTTACGGAATATTTAATATAATTATAGCTACTTTATACACGGCTTTTTTATCTACTTTTATAAGTTTATTTATAGGAATAGGCTTTAGCATTTTTATAGTTTTTATGGCAAATAAGTCTATTAGATTTTTTATTATGCCAATTATGGATTTAATAGTAGCTATTCCTTCGGTTATATACGGTTTTATAGGTTTAGTTATTATAGTTAAATTTTTTGAAAAATTATCTATGCCCGCGGGAGAGTCGGTTTTAACTGCAAGTTTATTATTATCTTTTATGATTGTTCCGTTTATAGCGTCTACAGTTAGCGAAAGTATGATTCTTATTAATAAAAAATATAAAGATATATCGCTTACGCTTGGAGTAGATAAATGGTATATGATATTAAATTTAATTTTACCAAGTTCTAAAAACGCTATTTTGGTAGGTTTTATTTTATCCGTATCGAGAGCTATGGGAGAGACTATGGCGGTTATGATGGTTATAGGCAATTCTTTAGTATTTCCTAAATTACTTGGAAAAGCCGAAACTATAGCGTCTCTTATAGCTTTAGAAATAGGAACTGCAGAAGTTAAAAGTTTGCATTATAGCGCTTTATTTGCAAGCGGAGCTATATTAATGTTATCTCTATCTATTATAAATATAGCGGTTTATTTCTTGCGAAAATATTTACTTAAATTAGAAAATTAAAATAATTTTATAAATGGGCATGTTATGAAGTATATTGTAAAAATATGGGCTATAATAAGTTTTATTATTATAATTTTTGCTATAATATTTATATTTGCTTTTATATTTTTCAAAGGCTCTCATTCAATAAACATGAATTTTATTTTTTCTAATCCCGCGGGAATTATATTAGGAAAAGAAGGCGGAATATTTCCCGCTATAGTCGGAAGCATATACACATCATTCATATCTTGTATAATATCTTCTATCTTTGGAATATCATCCGCAATATATTTGGTTTTTTATAATAAAAATAAATTTATAAATAATATTTTCGATATAATTTTTCAATGTATCGCGGGAATTCCATCAATAGTTTTAGGACTTTTTGGTTATTCCCTATTGGTATTATATATGGGTTTTGGAAAATCTATATTATCAATGTCAATAACACAATCTATAATGATTCTTCCGTTTATTTCAATAAGAGTAAAAAAAGCTTTAAATGAATTTGATTTTAATATAATTTATAGTTCTTATTCTTTAGGCATAAGAAAATCATATACTATAAGAAAAATAGTTTTAAAAGAAGCGCTTACTGATATTATATCTATAATAACTCTTGCAAATTCGCTTTCTATAGGAGCTACAGCGCCGTTAATATTTACTGGAGCGGTTATCAATTCGCCCGTTCCTAATTCTATATTTAAACCTTCTATGGTTCTTCCTTATCATTTATATATTTTGCTTACTCAAGGAATATCCGAAAATAACGCTTACGCTACGGCTTTTATTTTATTATCTATAGTATTGACGCTTAATTTAATTTCATTATTTTTAAAATTAATAAATAATAAAAAATATAAAACGGATAGCGATAATGAATAATATTTTAAAACTTAAAAATATAAATGTTTTTTACGGCGATAAAAAAATCCTCAATAATATCAATATAGAATTTGAAAGAAATAAAATAACTTCTATAATAGGACCTAGCGGTTGCGGAAAAACAACATTGTTAAAAACTATAAATAAAATAATTTTAGAAGAAAACAACGCGCAAATAACGGGAGATATGGAATTTGACGGAATAAACTCAAATAATATTCCTATAGAAATTTTAAGAAAAAATATAGGCATAGTTTTTCAAAATCCAACTCCTTTTCCTATGTCTATTTATAAAAATATAAGCTACGCTTTAAAATATTACGGATATAATAAAAAGCATTTGGAAAATAAAATAATAGATATTTTAAAATCCGTTAATTTATATGACGAAGTAAAAGATAAATTAAATACTTCCGCATTAAAATTGAGCGGAGGACAGAAACAGAGACTTTGTTTAGCAAGAAGTTTAACCGTTGAGCCTAATATTTTATTATTAGACGAACCTTGCTCTTCTTTAGATATTGTCAATTCCGAAAAAATAGAAAATACTTTAATAAAACTTAAAGAAAATTATACTATAATCATAGTTACGCATAATATAAATCAAGCTAAAAAAATATCAGACAATACTATATTTATGCGAGACGGAAAAATTATAGAAAGCGGAAAAACTGTTGAAATATTAGAAAATTCTAAAGATTTAATAGAAAGAGATTATACATAAAATGCAGAAATTTTTTAAGATTTATTAAGCGTATTTACTTCTTACAATTATTCCGAAATTATAAAGCGCATCGTCAATATCTTTAAAAACCGCTATAGAGTTTGACAATTCCATTAAATTATAATCGTTTTTTACCGCGCCGCATATATTTGAAATAATAATATCGCCGTTTAATTTTACAAGCTCGCCTTTTAATTTTATAAAATATTCCCAAATATCTTTTTCTATAAAATAACAATCGGACAAATTTAATATAATTTTATTAAAGCCTTGATATTTTAATTCTGAAATTAAATCTTTTATTTTAGGAATAAATTCAAAATAAGCGTTATCATAAAAATATAAAATGACAACGGAATTTTCTTTTATGACATAATCAATTTTAAATGAGCTACAATTCATATTTTTATTATAATAAATTTTTTAATATTTGTCAACGATAAAAATTTCTTAATTACTTATTGAAAAATAAATTATAAAACTCTAAAATATGTATAAATTAAGATGGATTTTTATAATGAAAATAGCGATGTTAGGAGGAGCTTTTGACCCTCCGCATTTAGGACATTTAATTTTAGCCGATACAGTTATTAAAGAATTAAATTATAATAAAGTTTTATTTATTCCAAGTAAAATTCCTCCTCATAAAAATATAAGCGGCGAGGCTTCAAACGAAGATAGATTAAATATGGTAAAATTATCTATAGAGGAAGACAAAAGATTTTTAATTGACGATTACGAATTAAAAAGCGAAGGAATTTCTTATTCTATAAAAACTTTAAATTATTTATATCAAAATTATAATATTGACGAAAAAATCGCATTGATTATAGGCGCAGATTTAATAAAAGATTTTCACAAATGGCGAGAACCTGAAAAACTTTCAAAACTTGCAAATATAATTGCCGTTAATAGAGAAGATAATAATTTATATAAAGAAAATATAGAAAAATATAATATCAAAATCATAATCGCTCCAAGAATTGATATCTCTTCAACTTTAATAAGGGAGAGAATAAAAGAAAATAAAGCTTTTAGATATTTTTTAAAAGATAAAGTTTATAATTATATTATTTCAAATAAATTATACTTATAATATTAAAACCAATATCTAAAACCAAAATCGCCCGAAAATCTAAAGAAAGATGCAAATGTCCAACCCGTATAACTTGGATACCAACCGAAAGTTCCAAATCCTCTGCTTCCTATCGATATGAGGCTTAAACCAGGAGCTATTTGAAGAAAAATTTCCCAATCTCTATCGACTATAAAAGAAACTCCGACAGGCATTCTAAATGCAATTCCTATATTCCAATATTTTTTTCCAAACTCAGTTATTGCTTCGAGTCCAGGTCCTAAATATAATCTAATATCCGATTTGCCTAAATCTCCTAATCTTGTGGTAAATCCCCACCAATCGGCGCTTACGCTTAAACCAAACCATGCCCAGCCTTGCGATGCTATTCCTATATTAAAAAAACCGCCAAACATAAAAGGTATTCCTTCAAATTTTCCCGTAAAACCTAATGAAGCCTGACTCGGAAAACTAAATCTAATAAAAAAACCAGCGGCGCTTCCCGATGGATAATCTGCTAAAAGTTTATTAGTAGATATTGAAATTATAATAATAAAAACGAATATGATTATTTTTTTCAATTTTTAATTCCTTTTTAATTTTTTATTTCTAAAATTATTTTTTATATTATATATTATCAACTATTATAAAAAAAGCCCCGTTATAAAACGAGACTCTTTATAGTTTTCTAATTAACAAGTAGAAAAAAATGAAAATTAGAACCAATATCTAAATCCGAATTCTCCTCCAAAGCCTAATAATCCAGGCAACCAGAATCCTCCGCCTTTTCCGATATGCGCGCCAAAGACATAAAATCCAGAATTTCCAACGGCTACAACATTTACAGTCGGAGCAATTTCTATAAATATTTCCCAATTTTTCTTAACGATAAACGAGAAACCTACAGGCATCCTTAAACCTGCGGTTAAAAACCAATATCCGCCGCTACCGAAGTCCACTGTAAAAGCTCCTCCAGGTCCAAGATATACCCAAGCGTCAGAATCTCCAGCGGGTCCAAAATTATGTTTGAAGCCCCACCAATCGGCAGTGAAACCTACTCCGAAATAACCAACTCCGAATCGAACCGTTCCTCCGAACATTACTGGCACTTTACTAGATTGTCCAGTCACTCCTATAGCTCCTCCAACTGGCCAACCTCCCATGAGCATTGCTCCAACAGCGTCTCCATCTGGAAAAGCCGCTTGAGCTTTTGTAGGGGCAGCTATTATTAATACTACCGCTACAGAAATAGATAATATGATTCTCTTAAACATATTATTCTCCTTTTTGTTTATTTTTTTGTTATTTAATTTTTAGAATAACAATTAATTATAAAATGTCAACTACTTATAGGGCGATTTATTAGTTAATATTAGTAATTTTTAATAATTTCATATTCGGGGGGGGGGGGGTAAATACTACATTTCATACATATTTAAGAGAATTTACAATTTTAAAAAATTAAAAAAACATATTTTTATAGCGTTTATATTTTAAAACCTATTCTAAAATTAAATAAAAAATTTATTATATTCGCAATGATTTTATATTAACATAATTTATTTTATAATATTTATATCGTTTATATTTGAAATATTATTAAAATAGTTATATAATATATCAAATTAAAATTTATAAATTATAAAAATACAGAGAGAAATAAATATGGCTACTGCAGAAAAAAATTATAGTTCAAAAAATATTCAAGTCTTGGAAGGATTAGAACCCGTTAGAACTCGCCCTGGTATGTATATAGGTTCTACTGGTTCGGCTGGTTTGCATCATTTAGTTTACGAAGTTGTTGATAATAGTATTGACGAAGCTATGGCTGGATACTGTAAAAATATAACTGTTACAATAAAAAAAGATAATATAATCGAAGTGCAAGACGATGGAAGAGGAATTCCCGTTGACTTGCATCCAAAATTAAAAGTTTCCGCTTTAGAAGTAGTTATGACAAAATTGCATGCTGGCGGTAAATTCGACAATGAAACTTATAAAGTGTCGGGCGGTTTGCATGGAGTGGGAGTTTCCGTAGTCAACGCTTTAAGCTCCGAATTGATAGCCGAAGTTAGTAAAGACGGAAAATTATATAAACAGATATATCATAAAGGAGTTCCCGAAGCGCCCGTTAAAGAAGTTGGCAAAAGTTCAAAAAACGGAACTAAAGTGACATTTAAAGCGGACGATGAAATTTTTGAAACGACAGAATACGATTATAAAATTCTTGCAAATAGATTAAGAGAGCTTGCTTTTCTAAACAGAGGAATAAGAATAACGCTTATCGATAAAAGAGAATCAAAAACCGTAAGCAATGAATTTTATTACGAAGGCGGAATTGAGATGTTTATCGCTCATTTAAATGAAAATAAAAAATTATTGCATGATAAACCTATTTATTTGCATAAAACGGAAGATAAAACTGATATTGAAGTTTCTATGCAATATGTTGACGCTTATAACGAAAATATTTTTACATATTGTAATAATATAAATACAACGGAAGGCGGAACTCATTTAGTCGGTTTTAGAACCGCTTTAACTAGAATCTATACAGATTTTGCAAAAAAACTTGAACTTGATAAAAAAAATAAAGTGACATTTATGGGCGAAGATACGCGTGAAGGACTCGTTGCCGTAGTTTCTGTAAAAATTCCAAATCCTCAATTTGAAGGACAGACAAAAACGAAATTAGGAAATACGGAAGTAAGAGCGATTACGGAAAAATTGGTATTTGAAGGATTAAACGATTATTTTTCGCAAAATCCGAAAGTAATTAAAGTTATACTTGAAAAAATAATATCCGCCGCTCAAGCTAGAGAAGCTGCAAGAAAGGCGCGAGATTTAGCAAGAAGAAAAAACGCATTGGAAAGCGATTCTTTACCTGGAAAACTTGCCGATTGTTCCGAGCAGGAAGTCGATAAATGCGAAGTTTATTTAGTTGAAGGAGATTCCGCTGGAGGCACGGCTAAAGGCGGACGCGATAGACATTTTCAAGCAATTCTGCCTTTAAGAGGAAAAGTATTAAATGTTGAAAAAGCGCGACTCGATAAAATTATAGATAATGAAAGTTTAAAACCTATAATAGCGGCGCTTGGTTGCGGAGTCGGTTCTTCATTCGATATATCAAGAATAAGATACGGAAGAGTAATTATAATGGCTGATGCGGATATTGACGGTTCGCATATAAGAACTTTACTTTTAACTTTCTTTTTTAGATATATGCGTCCTTTGATAGATTTGGGACATATATTTATTGCCGTTCCTCCTCTTTATAAAATAAGTTTTGATAAAAAGAATTTTACCTACGCTTATTCGGATGAACAGAGAGATAAAATACTTGAAGAAAATAAAGGCAAAAATTCTGATATACAGAGATATAAAGGTTTGGGAGAGATGAATGCCGACCAATTATGGGATACGACAATGAATCCTGAAACGAGACTAATGTATCAAGTTTTAACCGAAGACGCCGAAAAAGCGGACCAATTATTTACAATGCTTATGGGAGATGAGGTTAAACCAAGAAGAGATTTTATAGAAGCTAATGCAAAATATGTAAAAAATTTGGATGTTTAATTTTTACATATAAAAAAAATTTTAATTATAAATGTTATTATTTTAAATTTTTTAAGGAGATAATTAAAAATGGAAAATAAATTAGAAAACGAATATGATTTAATTATAGTCGGAGCGGGACCTGCGGGAATAGCGGCGTCCGTTGAAGCTGCAATACTTCAAATGAAAAAAGTTCTTCTGCTTGAAAAAGGCGATAATCATTCTACAACGATTAGAAAATTCTATAAAGACGATAAGAGAGTTGACAAAGATTATAAAGGCGAGAGAATCGATTTGAGCGGAAATATAAAATTTGAAACGGCGACAAAAGGTGATGTTTTAGATTTATTCAGCGAATGCGTATTTGGGCATTATATAGACGCTTTTTTTAATACGGAAGTTGAATCGATAAATAAAAACGGAGAATATTTTGAAGTGTTAACCGTAAATAACGATAAATATATTTCAAAATATGTGATAATTTCAATAGGAAAAATGGGCAGACCGAATAAACCCGATTATCCTATTCCGCCAAGTTTAAATGCGGTTGTAAATTTTAATATTTATAAATGCAAAGAAAATGAAAAAGTTTTGGTTGTTGGAGGAGGAAATTCCGCGGTAGAATACGCTTATCTTTTAGGAAAAGATAACGAAGTTACAATAAGTTATAGAAAAAGCGAATTTACTCGTCCTAACGAAAAGAATTTAGAAACTATAAAAGAAGATATTTCAAACGGAAAAGTAAAAGCTAAATTGGGAGTCGATATAAGTTCGATTGCAGACGAAGGCGGAAAAATTTTAGTTAATTTCTCAGACGGAACGAATGATAAATTTGATAGAGTTATTTACGCTCTTGGCGGAGTCGCTCCGATAGATTTCTTAAAAAAATGCTCTATAGATTTGGATGAAAGCGGAGTTCCTATAGTGAGAAATATTCATGAAAGCTCCGTTGATAATTTATATATAGCGGGAGATATATTATATAAATCTGGCGGTTCGATTGCAAAAGCCTTAAATGCGGGATTTGATATAGTTAAGCATGTAAAAAGTTTAATGGATAATGGTAAATAAATTTTATAGGAGATGAGGATTAAATTATGCCGACTTATGAATATAAATGTCAAAAATGCTCAAACGAATTTGAAGAATTTCAATCAATAACAGCCGAAGCAAAAGCAAAATGTCCGAAATGCGGCGGAAAAGCAAAAAGAATGATTTCGTTAAATAGCGGAATAATTTTTAAAGGCAAAGGTTTTTATGTAACCGATTATAAGAATAATAAAAATTCCAATAATAAAGAAATTAAAAGTTGCTCAAAATCTGAAACTTGCGCAGATTCAAAATGTCCCGCTGCAAAAACTAAATAATTATGGCTAAAAAAATATCTATAATGAATCTTTCGGAAGACGATTTATCAAAATTCTGCGAAGAAAATAATTTTCCAAAATTTCATTCGTCTCAAATATTAAATTGGATATATAAAAAATACGCCATAACTTTTGAAGAGATGAGCGATATTCCAAAAAGTTTAAGAGTCTCGCTTGAAGAAAATTATTTTATTCATAATTCAAAAGTCGAAACTATGACGGAAGACGAATACGGAACTAAAAAATTATTAATATCTCTATATGACAAAAAAAAAATAGAATCCGTAATTTTAGGTAAAAACGACAGAATCACATTTTGTTTATCCTCTCAAGTCGGCTGCGGATACGGTTGCGCTTTTTGTTCTACGGGAGCTATGGGACTTTCAAGAAATTTGACGGCGGATGAAATATTGGCGGAATTTATATTAATGAGAGCGATAACGAAAAAAGTTAATTCTATTGTTTTTATGGGAATGGGAGAGCCTTTGGCAAATACGAAAAATTTATTCAAGGCTATAGAAACTATAAACTCTTATAAAGGATTTAATTTAGGAATAAGACATATTACAATATCGACTTCGGGCGAGATTGTCGGAATAAAACAATTAATAGAAAAAGATTTAGATTGCAGGCTTGCGGTTTCTTTGCATTCTTTAAAAAATGAAGTTAGAGATAAAATAATGCCAATCAATAAAAAATATCCTATAGAAAATTTAATTTCAATCTTAAAAAGATATAGCAAAAACGGAAAAAGAATGATAACTTTTGAATGGGTGCTTATGAAAGATATTAACGATTCGGTAAATGACGCTTATAGAATAGTCAACTTAAAAAAAGAATTTCCTTTTAAAGTTAATATAATACCAATGAATCCCGTAGAGCATGCTCCCGAACTTAAAAAACCTAATAAAGATATTATTTTAAGATTTAAATCGATATTAAAAGATAATGGCGTGGAAGTTATAGAAAGATTTAAACAAGGACAAGATATACTCGCAGGATGCGGACAACTTGCTATAAAAGACGATAATTAAAAAACTAATTATTTAATCTATAAATTCCGATATATAAAAATAACAATATTCAATTATAAGATTTCAGTTAAAGTTGATTTATATATGGAGAAAAGAAAAATAAAATATACAAAGATTCGTAGAAAAAAAAGAATATTTTCAAACGGTTTAACATTTAGTCTTATAGGAAATTTTTCAATAGGAATAATCTCTTTTGCAATTTTTATTTTTCTTGCAAATTTTATAATACTTGGAGTTCATATATCTTCAAGTATGGAATTAGAAGAAACCGATTCTATAGAAAATCGTTTATCTGAAATGAATCCCGAAACAAATAATTTATTAGAAGATAATTTATATAATAATATTCCGACTGTGACATCCGATGCGAATGCAATCGAAAAATCTTCGGGCATTTTCTACGATTATTTAATTTCAGACGAAAGTTTAGGCAGCGATGGAATAATAGGCATGAAATATGAAGAATATACTATTGAAAACGGAGATAATTTAACCGTAATATCTAAAAAAATCGGCGTTAATTTGGATACTTTAGTAAGCGTTAATAAAATAAGCAACGCGAATAAATTGCGTCCAGGAGAAAAAATTATTATACCAAATAGAAACGGTTTATTATACACGATAAATAAAGGCGATAGTTTGGAAGGAATTATTGATAAATACGAAATGCAATTAGACAAAGTTTTAACTTTCAATAAAATAAGCGATATAAATAATATAAATGTCGGAGATGAAATATTTTTACCTGGCGCAAAATATACTTTGGAAGAGCGAATAGATAAATTCGGACAGATGTTTAGCTTGCCTACTAAAGTAACGAGAATAAGCAGTTTATTCGGTTATAGAGTTCATCCGATAACGAAAGCAAGAACAAAACATATGGGAGTCGATATTCCTGGAAGTTTAGATACTCCGATTTACGCATCAAGAAGCGGAAAGGTAATATTTGCAGGATATAGCGGAGGATATGGAAATTTGGTTATAGTTCGTCATGATAAAGGTTATACGACTTATTATGGACATTTAAATAAAATAACTACAAGAGTCGGAGCTAAAGTCGGACAGGGAACTATGATAGGAAAGATGGGAAGCACGGGAAATTCAACGGGATGCCATTTGCATTTTGAAGTTAGAAGAAACGGCATAGCTTTAAATCCTGTAGATTTTATATCGATAGCGAAATTCATAAGAAAGAGATAATTATTTTCTTATTTATTTAAATGTCAAAAAGAAGCAAAAACAAATTTGATTAGTATTTTATAGCTTAATATTTATGTGATTGTATATTTATTTTAAATTTTTTTACTTTGCAATAGGAGTTTCACTCCATTAAATATAGAATATAAAAATTTTATTTAATTTTTGCCATTTTGAGTTATGTTGACTACAAATTAACTTTGCAATTATCAGATTTAAAATCTATTGATAATTTTGTTAAAGAATTAAAATAAAATCTATTATGATTGTAAATAAAAAAGAAGCGACTTAAATTAAAAGCAGCTTCCTTTGTTCATTCATCATCAATCGATTTATGATAAAATAATTTTAATCTTTAAGTCATAGTAAAAAATTATCCAATCATGGCTTTTTTATATTTAATTTTTTATTTATAACTTTTATTATAATTTTACTTTTCCCTCAAAAGAATATCTAGCCTCTCCTCGCATAAAAACTTTTCCATCTCTATATTCAAGTATTAAATCGCCTCCTAAAAGATGATTTAAAATTTTGCTTTCAGTTCTTTTACTTATAAATCCCGCAACGCAAACGGCGGACGCTCCCGTTCCACAAGCCAAAGTCTCTCCGCTTCCTCTCTCCCAAGTTCTCTGTTTCACTTCGCCTCTATTTATTATTTCCACAAATTCTACATTTGTTCTATTTGGAAAAATTGAATTATTTTCAATTAATTTTCCGATTGTGCTTATATCAATATTTTCTAAATCTTTTACGAATATCACGGCATGAGGATTTCCCATAGAAACTGCAGTAAATAAATATTCTTTTCCGTTTATTTTTATCGCTTCGTCAATTATTGGATTTTTATTTATTGTAGTTGGAATTTTTAATCCTTCCAAAATAGGACTGTCCATATTTATTTCAACCGTATCGACTTCTTCGTCTTTTATAAATAATTTTGCTTCAAGTATTCCTCTTAAAGTTTCTATTTTTAAAGGATTATTTTTACTTATATTTTTATCGTAAGTATATTTTGCAACGCATCTTATTCCGTTTCCGCACATTTCGCTTTCAGAACCGTCATAGTTAAACATTCGCATTTTAACATCCGCTTTATCGCTCGGCATTATTAAAATTATTCCGTCAGCTCCTATTGAAAAATGTCTATCGCTTAAAATTGGAGAAAACTTTTTTGCATCTTCAACGGTAAAATTTTCTTTGAAACAATCTATATAAATATAATCGTTTCCTATTCCATGCATTTTTGTAAATGATAAAATTCTGTTTGTCATAAAAGCGTCCGTTAATTTAGAATAATTTACTTTATAACAGAATTTTTGATTTGTCAATAAATGAAAATAATACTTATATTTTAATAAATCTAAAATAAAAATTAATTAACCAAATGACAAGCGCAATAATGCCCTTTTGAAATTTCTTTAATTTCAGGTTCTTCGTCTTTGCATTTTTCTATTCTTTCTTTGCATCTTTCGTAAAATAAACATCCCGTAGGCGGATTTAATAAATCGGGAGGAACTCCTTCTATAAAGTCCAATTTTCCTACAGATTTATTTAATCTTGGAGTAGCCGCAAGCAGTCTTTTAGTATAAGGATGCAAAGGTTTTTGATATATATCTTTATTGTCCGCTAATTCCATAATTTTACCGCCATACATTACGCAAACTCTATCCGCAATTTCCGCCTCCAAAGACAAATCATGAGTTATAAATATAAAAGATAAATCAAATTCTTTTTTTAATTTTTTTAATAAATTTATTATTTGAGCTTGAACGATTACATCTAAAGCCGTAGTAGGTTCGTCCAAAATCACAAGTTTAGGCTTAAGAAATAACGCGGCGGCAATAACCGCTCTCTGTTTCATGCCGCCTGAAAGTTCATGAGGATATCTATTTGCAATGTTTGAATGAAGTCCGACATAACCTAAATATTCTTCAATTAATTTTAACGCTTCCGTTTTATCCATTTCGATATGTCTGTTTAAAGTTTCAAGCATCTGTTTTCCGATTGTATAAACGGGAGTTAGAGAATTCATAGCGCCTTGAAAAACCATAGATATTTTTACCCATCTTATATTTTTTCTTATATATTCTTCTTTTAAGTCAATAATATTTTCGCCGTCAATTATAATTTTTCCGCTTTCGTATTTTCCAGGAATTGAAGGCATGCCGAGTAAAGAAGTTCCGAGACTAGTTTTACCGCATCCCGATTCTCCGACTATTCCTAAAGTTTC
The DNA here is from genome assembly GCF_008016455.1 of Brachyspira aalborgi. Lineage (NCBI taxonomy): Bacteria > Pseudomonadati > Spirochaetota > Spirochaetia > Brachyspirales > Brachyspiraceae > Brachyspira > Brachyspira aalborgi. The sequence goes on from NZ_SAXU01000001.1 coordinate 1,609,675, forward strand.
GCTTGTCTTTATATTAAAACTTATATCGTTTATAGCCTTAACTTCTCCGCTTGAAGTATGATAATACATTTTTAAATTTTCTACTTTTAATAAATCGCTCATATTTTTTATTATTCTATTTTTTAATTATTATGTTGATTATATAAATTAATAATTATAAATGCAAGATAATATTTCTTTCATTTTCGACATTGCAATAAATCTATGGCTTATAGAATTTTTTTTATCTAAAGGCATTTCGGCAAAAGTTATATCAAATCCGTTTGGCATAAATATTGGGTCGTATCCAAAACCTTCAAATCCTCTTGGGCTTTCAATTATTTTTCCTTCAACTTTTCCTTCCGCTACTATATAATATTTTTCGTTTAATACGCATGCGGCGGAAGTTATAAAATAAGCGCTTCTATCTTTTTTGTCTTTAAGTTCGTCTAAAATAATTTGCATTTTTTCTTTATAGCTTAAATTTTCTCCTCCGTATCTTGCCGAATATATTCCTGGATTTCCTCCAAGCGAATTAATACAAAGTCCCGAATCGTCCGCTAAAGAAGGAATTTTTGTAAAGTTATAAACAGCTTTCGCCTTTATCAAAGAATTCTGTATAAAAGTTTTTCCGTCTTCAAGTATTTCGGGAATTTCTTTAGGCATAGCCGATATTTTCGTTTCTTTAAAAATTGCTTCAATTTCAATTAATTTATGTTTATTTGCCGTAGCTATAATTAATTTATCAATCATTAAAATCTCCTTATAGTTTATAAAATAAATATATGTTATTATATATTATATTGCATATATTTTTAATCTAAACGCTTTAATGAAATATGTTTTTTATTAAATATTTATTAATATTTGCAAAAAAAGAGTAATTATGTTATATTGTATAAAATGTTTATGTGCCTATAGCTCAATTGGATAGAGCGTCAGATTGCGGTTCTGGAGGTTGGAAGTTCAAGTCTTCTTAGGCACGGTTGGAGAGATGTCCGAGCGGTTGAAGGAGCGCGATTGGAAGTCGCGTATATGTAACAGTATCGTGGGTTCGAATCCCACTCTCTCCGTTAAGCGATAAACAATAATAAATATTTTATATCTCTTATAATGGGCTTCTGCGGCAATTCCTGATGAATCCGCCAGGTTCGGAAGGAAGCAACGGTAAGTCAATCGAATTGGGCGCCAGTTTGCCTATTATAAGGGGCCTTTTTAATTTAAAATGCTTGATAAAATTTTTAAAATAATATAAAATAATTTGCAAATGACAATATTTAATTGTATTATTAATAAATTAAACTTGAGAATTCGCAAGCCAAGCCAAGCCAAGCCAAGCGATAACTTTAAAATTTTTCATTTCCCTGCATTCTTTTCAGGGCATTTTGCTATTGCATTTTTTGCGAAGGAGCATAATTTATGAAAAAGAAAATTGCCTTACTATTATGCTCGACAGGAAACGAAGCCTTTGCAGTTGGAAATGTTATTATCGGCGCGAAAAAATATTTATTTCAAAATTTGAGCGCCGAAGATTACGATATAATATTTTTAACAGACAAACTTGAAGGCAAAGACGAAAACGCTCTTAAAAATATTTTTCCAAGAATAATAATTAAAATATATAAATCGCCTTTTTCAAAAGAAATGTTAAACTTGAGAGAATTAAATCATTTTAGCAGTTTTACTTACGCTCGTTTTGAGGCTTTCAATTTGCTCGAAAAATACGAAAAAGTATTTTATGTCGACACGGATATTGTTATACAAAAAGATATGTCTTATATTTTTGATTTAGATTTTGAATTATATGCAACTTTATCGCAAACTCCAATTTGTCAAACTACTCAAAATAAAGAGAGTATAAAATTAATAAAGAAAAATAATAATTATAATATAAATATATTATCTTTTTATGACGGGAATATAATAATATCTGATAAAATAAATTATCAAGGTATGACAAAATGGCTATATGATAAATCAGAAGAATATAAAACTAACGATTTGGTAGTTTTAAATCTGTTAGTTCAAGAATTTAGTATTAAGATATTAGACGCTGGAGAAACATTTTGTTGTTTTCCAAATTCTAAAAATGCTTCTAATTCTCATATAATTCATGCAATCGGACCTGCGAAATTTTGGAGAGGAACTTACAATAAAGAATGGGAAGAAAATAATAAAATATGGATAGAAGCGGGCGGAAATATCACTTACGAAGAAAACGCTAAAAAGCGAAAACAAATAGATAAAATAGTTTGGTTTATTCCAACTTTCAAATTGCGAGATAAAGTAAGAAGATATTTATTAAAGAAAATCGGATTAACGGGGAGATAATTATGTTTGAAACGGCTATACTTTTTATAATTTTCAAAAGAAAAGAAACCGCGTTAAAAGTTTTAGAAATTATAAAACAAGTTAAACCTAAATATTTGTATATAGCGGCGGACGGTTGGAGAGACGAAAATGAAAAAATAAAATGTTTGGAAACGAGAGAAGCGGTTTTAAAAGCTATAAATTTTGAATGTAAAATTAAAACATTATTTAGAGATAAAAATTTAGGTTGTTGCGATGGAGTAGCGGGAGCTATACAATGGTTTTTTGAAAATGTCGAACAAGGAATAATTTTAGAGGACGATTGTTTAGCGGAAATTTCATTTTTTGATTACTGTGAAAAACTTTTAAATTATTATAAAGACAACGAAAGAATAATGCATATTACGGGCGATTCTCCTTTAGACAGAAAAGTCGGCGAAGCGAGTTATTATTTTGCGACAATTCAGCATTGTTGGGGTTGGGCGAGTTGGAGACGAGCTTGGAAATATTACGATTCTACAATGAAAACTATAAGTTTTAAAGATACGAAGAAAACTTTGAAGAGACGATATAAAGATTTTAATATAAGAGATTATTGGAAAAATTGGTTTTATAGAACGGGCGATATAAACACTTGGGATTATCAATGGACTTACTGCATAATTTCAAAAGACGGAATATGCATAAATCCAAATTTAAATATGGTTTCAAATATAGGTTTTGGAGCGGATTCCACGCATACCTCAAACTCCGAAGATGAAAACGCTAACAGAAAAACTTATCCAATGGATACTGAAAATATTATTCATCCTTCAAAAATAGAATGCGATAGAGAAGCCGATTTTGAAATAGCGATTAAAAGATTCGGTTTAATTCCTTTTTCGTTAAAACATAATTTAAGCAGAGAGATTAAGAGAATTATTAGACAGATTGGGGATTTATTTAAAAGTAAAGCTTGATAAATATTTTCTTAATATACAATTTTAATAAAAAATTATTATAATTTACATCATATGATTATTAATATTTAGATTTATATATTGATACCCATATATATGTAAATTTTTTATAATATTTATTGACTTATTAAACATATTTAATATAAAATTTAATACGGATAAAATAATATAAAATAATATTAAGAATACAAAAAGCATTAACGAACTACAAGCCATGAATTTAATATAATTAGATATAATATTATCTAATAGTTTATCATCTGTTGTATCGTTGTTATTATTAATTAGTCCGTTTTTTTTAGCCATAAAAAAACCTATTATATGTTCTAATATAGAAAAATTATCAGATATATCTATTAATATGTCTATATTTTTTATGTATCTCTTTTTATCTCTTTTATTTATAAGCGTATCATTGCTAATATATTCCCTTTTAGAAATTAAATATCTTATGCCAATCTGTATAAATATATTTTTCCACACTATAGAAAACATATATATTATAAATAAAATAAATATCATATATACAAATACTTTTGTAATCATAATTATTTGTTCCTATATATTTTTAATTTATTATAATTAATTCTATTAATGATTAATAATATAAGAAGCAATAAATTAAAAGCAAATGAAATGGCAAATTTTCTATCGCTTTCAAATAAACTTATAATTGTTTTTGATATATATTTTACTATTTCTTTATCTCCAGATTTTACCATTAAATAAAATGTTCCATAAATTAAAAGTAAAAAAGATACGGTAATAATTACTCTTGCTGAATAAACAATTAAAGTCTTTTTTATAAAAAAATTATACCGCAATTCATCTTTAGATTTTTTGTTTGCCATATATTATCCATCAAATTTATAAACTTATATAACATTATAAATTTTAAAATAAAAAAGTCAAGCTATATACTATTAATAATATAATTTTAATTAAATCGGCGTCATATCCACATTTACATTAAAACTATTTAAATCTACTTTATCGTCTCTACTTAAAATATGCATCAAAGGAACATTGCCTATAAAACTTGCCCAAATCGTAAAAGTGGAAGGCGCGCCTATTATATAATCGCATAAACTCAGCAAATAATGGTCCTCATACCAATCGCATTTTGAAATAATATAATTTTGTTTTGGTTTCAAAGTTATCTCTTCGTTTGAAAATAAAATAAATAATATTTTTTTGTCTTTAAATAAATTAGAAAATTGCTCTATCTTATCGTTATAAACTTCATCCTCGTAATAATATTTTCCGTTATTCCAATATTTATAATCGCCTCTTCTTATATGAACTCCGACTTTTATATCATATTTTTCAAATTCTTTCATATATATATATATATATATATGAAGACATTTCTAATTTTGGAGTATATTTTTTTTTAAAATAATCTCTGTATTTAATAGCAAGCTCGGGAACTCTAAATTCCCAACCCGACACAAAAATCGTTTTATCTCTATTCTCTAATATTTGTTTATCGTAAAGTGCGATATTATTTCTATCTTCAATATTCATATAATCAAATATTAAAAAATTTTTGATATTTAATTTTATTGCAAATTTAGAAAGATTTTCAATTATGCTATAACGAGTATTTAAATTCGGCAAAAATATTTTAGGAATTTTCTTAAAACTGTATTTATCTTTTATTCCGTAAAAATCTTCCATGTCGTAAAATTCAAGATTATGATATTCTATATTATTATCTTTACAATAAGCCTCAAAATGCATATTTTGAAGAAGCCTATTGCTTTTGTCTCCAAATCTTTTATACAGAAAAACCATTTTTATTTCCTAAAAAATTATTTTATTTATTATTTTAAATTTATTTCAATCTTTCGTTTATAAGCTCTTCTAATCTATTTAAAATTTTCTCTCTTCGCTCCCAAAGATAATCAACCATAGAATCGTTAATTTTTATTTGATTTTGAAAAGCGTCAAATAATTTATCGTCTTTATTTAATCTTTCAACTTCTTTTAAAAGTTCCGAATTGTCTTCGTCTTTTATATAAAACAACAATGCATTTTTATTTATCAAGTCAAGCTCAATATTTTCATCTCCCGAATAAATCGGAATGCATCCCGCTTTGAAAGAATCAAATAATTTTTCCGTAATGTATCCATCGCTAATTGTATTTTCGGGACAAATATTAAATTTGAAATCTCTTAAATATTCTATTTTGTTATTATTAAATTCATTTTTCAAATCATCGTCATTGTGTAATAATTTTCCCGCGCATTTCACTTCGCCAATTTTACTAATTTTATTAAAAATTTCTGTTCTAATTTTCGGAATGTCATGACTTGCAACTAACGAAGCAAATTTATTCTTTTTAGATTTTGCATTATTAATATTGTCTATCGTTTCTTTAATTTTATCTTTCGTATAATTTCTTTCTAATATATTGCCAAAATTATAGTTTATCCAAATAGGAAATCTCACATAATTATTAAATTTATTTTCGTCCAATCTATCATAGCCTAAAGACAAATCGATATAATTGACGCAATTATCAGAAAATCTACTCCAAATTTTTTCTATTGCATTTTTAGAAACGCATTCGCCCGTATAAAAAATTTTAATTTTAGCTTTCGATTTATTTAAAAAATATCTTCTGCCGTTTGGTCCGAAAAATTCAATATCGGGATTATAGCTTATTTCCAAATCGGGAATATAATTATCTTTTATAAAATTATAAAAATAGTTATATTTAAATTCTATTTCGTTTATCGCCCAATCGTTTCGCACGAAAAAAGTTTTCTTATCTTTAATTTTATCTTTATAACTTGCATAATTTATTCTATAACCCAAATCTTTAAGAAAGATAGAATTATTTCTTATTCTATTTCTCAATCTATAAATTGGAATTATCCAAACCAAATATTCTATTAAATTCTTTTTCAAATACATTTTAATTTTTATTTATTTTATCTAAACTTAATCCGCAATTATTTAAATCGTATTCTAACATTATTTTTACAAGCTCTTTAAAAGTCGTTTTAGGTTTCCATCCTAATTTTTCTTTTGCTTTCGCGGGATTTCCAAGAAGTAAATCGACTTCTGCAGGTCTATAATATCTCGGGTCTATTTCTACATATTTTTTCCAATCTAATCCGACTAAACCAAAAGCTTCGTCTAAAAATTCTCTAACCGAATGCGTCTCGCCCGTAGCTATAACATAATCTTCCGCTTTATCTTGTTGAAGCATAAGCCACATTGCCTCTACATAATCTTTTGCATATCCCCAATCTCTCTTTGCATCCAAATTTCCCAAATATAATTTATCTTGTTCTTTCTTTAATATTCTTGCAATCGCATGAGTAATTTTTTTAGTTACAAAAGTCTCGCCTCTTCTTGGACTTTCATGATTAAATAATATTCCATTGCAAGCATACATATCGTAGCTTTCTCTATAATTTACAGTAATCCAATAAGAATATAATTTTGCGCAAGCGTAAGGACTTCTTGGATAAAACGGCGTCTTTTCAGTTTGCGGAGTTTCAACCACTTTACCGTATAATTCGCTTGTAGAAGCTTGATAAAATTTTGTTTTTATTTCCGTCTCTTTAATCGCGTCTAAAATTCTTATAGTTCCCAAAGCGACTACATCCGCCGTATATTCGGGTATATCAAAACTTACTCTAACATGACTTTGAGCGGCTAAATTATAAATCTCATCGGGCTGAATTTTCTCAAGCAATCTCGATAAAGCCGAACTATCCGCTAAATCTCCGTAATGAAGAAAAACTCTCGCATCGTTTACATGAAAATCCTGATATAAATGCTCTATTCTTCCCGTATTGAAAGACGAACTTCTTCTAATAATTCCATGAACTTCATAACCTTTTTCAAGCAAAAGCTCCGCTAAATATGAACCGTCCTGTCCCGTTATTCCCGTAATAAGCGCTTTTTTAGTTTTACTCATTTTAATTAAATCTCCGTTTTTATTTTAATTGTTTTTAATTATTATAAATAGTTAATCTTTATAATTTTTCAAAAAATCATTATAAGCAATTTTTAAACCTTCTTCAAGTTCGGTTTTATAATGCCAACCTAAATTATTTATTTTAGAAACATCCAATAATTTTCTCATTGTGCCGTCAGGTTTTGAAGAATCTAAAATTATATTTCCTTCGAAACCGACTACTTTTTTTATCAAATTAGCCAAATCTTTTATAGTTATTTCTTTTCCGCTTCCGATATTTATAAATTTCCCTATTTCTTTTGCGTCTTTATTTTCCATTAAATATAAACATGCTTCGGCTAAATCGTCAGAATTCATAAACTCTCTTAAAGGCGTTCCGCTTCCCCAAATAATTGTTTCTTTATCTTTATTTATTTTCGCTTCATGAAATCTTCTAATAAGCATTGGAATTACATGAGCGTTTTCTTTATGATAATTATCGTTAATTCCGTAAAGATTGCATGGCATAACCGCTATATAATTTGTTTTATATTGTTTATTATAAGCGGCGCATAATTCTATTCCCGATATTTTTGCCAAAGCGTAAGCTCTATTCGTGCTTTCCAAATATCCCGAAAGTAAATATTCTTCTTTAATTGGCTGCGGGCATTCTTTAGGATAAATACAACTTGAGCCTAAAAATAATAATTTTTCTACTCCATTTTCAAAAGACGCTTCGATAATATTATTTTGTATTTGAAGATTATAAAGTAAAAAATCAACGGGATAAGTGTCGTTTGCATAAATTCCTCCGACTTTTGCCGCTGATAATATTACCCATTCGGGCTTTTCTTTTTTAAAAAATTCAAATACTTTATCTCTTTCTCTCAAATCAAGCTCGCTATGAGTTTTTTTAATAATATCTTTATAACCTTTATTTGTAAAAACTCTCTCTATTGCGCTTCCGACTAATCCTTTATGTCCCGCTATATATACTTTTTTCAAAATTAAACTCCTTTTTGTTTTTTATTTATTTTTAATTTTATTTATCTTTTCCCGTTATCTCTTCGACTATATTTACAAGATTTGAAATTGACCTATTGAAATAAACCAAAACATCGCCGTATAAATGAGCGTTGAGTGGAGGAATTAAAGATTTATCCACATTATCATAATGTCTCTGTCTCGCTTGATAATAAAAATCTTTCACTTGATGATATTTTTCAATCGCTTCTTCGTAAGTTTTTTCTTTATTTATATAATAATATTGAGGAATTAAAGTCGATAAATAATCTATAAACTCAACATTATTATTAATCATTTTAAGTATATCTTTTTTTTGAATTTCGTTAAATAAAGTTCGCTTTTCGTTTCCTTTAATAATCGCTTTTGCCAAATCTTTTAAATTATCTCCCAAATTTTCGTAATAAGTGCTTATATTTATTAAAGAAGCTATATTTGAAGAGTTTAAAGTATTTTTTCCTAAAAGTTTAAGCAAGAAAGTGTGAATTTCGTTATCGGTATTATCTAAAAGTTTTTCGTTATCTCTTATTTTATTTAATAATCTTTCGCTCGGATTATCAAATAATTCTTTTATTCTAATTAACATTTTTTTTGCAATCTCTCCCATATAAGTCACTTCTTTTCTAACTTCTATTTCCGCCGATATTGGCATATTTAAAAGTTTATCTAAAAGCAAACTTGCATGTTTTTCATCGTCTTTCTCTTTTATTAGAATGCAAACTATTTTTTCAAGTTTATCGGTTAGAAAATAAAATACTATAACATTAGCTATATTAAAAACCGTATGAGCCGCCGCTATATAAAAAGATATATTAACATAATTATTATTAACGACTTTATAAACTCCGCCCGAAACTATAAAACCCGCCAAAAAATTAACCAATTTTATATACGGATTAAATAAGAAAAACATATAAACCACGCCGAATATATTAAAAAGACTATGAACCAAAGCCGCTCTTTTTGCGTTAGTCGAAGCGTTTAAAGTCGCCAAAACCGCCGTTATTGTAGTTCCGATATTCTGCCCAAGTATTAACGCTACCGAAGTTGGAAAATCTATTAAACCGACAATTGCAAGAGAGATTGTAACTCCAAGCGCTGCGCTACTCGACTGTATTATTGCCGTCACTATCATTCCTATCATTACGCATAAAAATCTGCCTTTAAATGTGTCGGCGTTTGCTATCAAAAATATTTTTTCAAATTCTTCAGAACCGCGCACGCTTTCAAATGCGTTTTTCATTAAAATGAGTCCGTAGAATATCATTCCAAAACCCATTAATATTTCGCCAAAGAATTTTAATCTTCTATTTTCGCTGCAAAATATTACGATTATTGAGCCTATTCCTAAAGAAGGCAAAGCCAAAACATCAATATCTAAAGAAATTATCCATCCCGTAATCGTAGTTCCGATATTTGCGCCAAGTATTATATTAATCGCTTGAGTTAAATTTAATATTCCTGCATTAACGAAGCTAACCGTCATAACCGTAACGGCACTGCTTGATTGAACTATAGCCGTTATTAAAAAACCTAAAGATATTCCAAGTATTTTATTATTTGTAACTTTATGCAATATCTCTTTTAATCTACTTTCGGTGCTTTCTTGCAAACCGTCCGAAAATAGTTTCAGCCCGAACATAAAAAGCCCGAATCCGCCTATTAAATTGAAGGTTAGATTTTGTATCATATATATCCTAATTTATATAGTGTTTTTAGAATATCATATAATATTAAAAAGTCAATAAAATAGTTATCATATATAGTATTGTATTTTATTTCATTTAATATAACATATAAATTAAAATTCTACCTTAAAAAATAATAAACGGAAAATAAATGTTTGGAAATAAAAATATAACGACTAAAGAACTTTTAAAATCTGTTCGTCAAATAGAAATAAAAACTTCAAGAATAGTAAATTCTTATTTTTCGGGGCAATATCATTCCGCTTTCAAAGGACATGGAATAGAATTTGACGAAGTTAGAAAATATTCTATAGGAGACGATGTTAGAGCGATGGATTGGAAAGTTAGCGCAAGATATAACGAGCCTTTTATAAAAAGATTTAGAGAAGAGAGAGAATTAAATGTTATAATACTTGCAGATTTTTCAGCTTCAACAAATTTCGGATTTACAAAAACAAAACATAATCTAATAGTCGAAGTTTCGGCTTTGCTTACATTTTCCGCTTTAAAAAATAATGATAAAGTAGGACTTTTAATTTTTACCGATACGGTTGAAAAATTTATTCCTTTGGGTAAAGGCAGAAATCATGTTTTAAGAATAATAAGAGAGCTTATAGAATTTGAACCTAAAAATATAAAAACAAATATAGCGAATACTTTGGAATATTTTAACAGAATTCAATTAAGAGAAAGCATAACTTTTTTAATAACCGATATATGCTCCGAACTTCCTAAAAAAGAAATTGAAATAACTAAAAAAAGACATGATTTTATAGTATGTTTGGTAAACGATATGTTGGAATATGAACTTCCTAATCTTGGCGGAACTTTAGTTATGTCCGATTCTGAAAACGGAGATTTTGTATATTTTGATATGTCAAATAAATCGATAAGAAATAAATATTTGTCGGAACAAAATAAAATTATGGAATATAAATTAAATTTTCTCAAAAAAAATTCTATAGAAAAAATATTACTCGACACTTCAAGCGATTATGTTAATGAAATAATGAAATTTTTTTATAAGGAAAAGAAGATAGGATTATAATTAGCATAATAAAAAATAAAAATTAATAAAACAAACTATTGCCCACTTTCGGTGAAACATTAACAGTTTAAATTTAAAGCTTTATGTTTTATGTGAAATATTTTTTATTTATATTTTTTAATTCATAAAAATATATTCATTGCAATAACGAAGTCCAAAGCAATTAACATTTGAAAAAGTTGATTTTTTTAGTTGACAAAAAATTAAATTAAATTTAATATTTATTCAAATAAAAAGATAAAAAATAGGAGGACATACATGTCTAAAGAAGTATCAGGATTATTTTCTTTTATATTGGGCGTAACCGCTGGAGTTGCGCTTGGCATTTTGTTCGCTCCAAAATCGGGCGAAGAAACGAGAGAAGATATTAAAGAAACTATTGATAATTTAAAATATAAAGTGGACGATTTATATCATAAAGGCGTTTTAAAAACTACCGAGCTATACGAAAAAGGCAAAGAAAAAACAAGCGACTTTCTTGATAAGAGAAGAAAAAAATCCGCTGCGGAAGATTAATTTTAAATAAAATGGAAGATATTGTATTTCAAATAAATGTTATAGCTATATCTTTGGCGTTTATCGCTATAGCTATATTAATTTTATCATTGGCTATATTTTTTATTTTGCTTGCAAGCTATTTTAGATTTACAAATAAATTCGATAAAATACTTGACAATATAGAATCTATTAGCGATAAAGTTAATAATATAGCTTCTTTTGTAGATTCGGAAACGGAAAGAACAAAAAGAACTTTAGAGGATATGCATGACGCTTTCGATAATATATCAAATAGCATATATAATTTTACTTCCGCCGCGAGAGGTTGGACGGAAAATTTAAGCATAGCGAATATAATAAAGTCTATAATTAATTTGTTTAGAGGCAGGCAGGAATCCGATGACGATTTTTAAGATTAATAAATTTTTTATTTTTATAGTTTTAATTTTTTCATTATCTTTAAGTTTATATTCTCAAGATAATAATTGGGTTATAAGAATAAGAGACTCTCAAGGAGAATTAAAAAAACTTTTCACTGTTAATGATTTTATGCAAGAAGTTTCAAATATTGCAAATTTAAGAGGACTTCCTGCAGAAAATTTAAATATGCTCCTTACGAACGATTTACAATTATGGCAATTTGTTTCGACTCTTATAGAACAGGAATTAATCTATATTAAAGCGGTTGAAGAAGGTTTTGATAAAGACGAAGAGTTGACATTAGCAATTTCGCAAGAAAGAGATAATCAAATAGCTCAATTATATATGCAAAAAAAAGTGAGAGACGATTTTTCTGTAGTTTCTGAAGAAGAGAAAAGAAATTTTTTTAATAATAATAGAGAAAGACTTCAAGCTGCAAGAGGAAATAATGTAAGATACGAGCAAGTGGCTATGGATATAGAATATACGATTTTGCAAGAGCGTATGCGAAACGAATATGAAAAAATGATAAACGAAGCTAAAACAAATTATAAATTGGAATATTCGCCAACTAAAGACCCTTGCATTATTATTGACGATAAAAAAATTCCTTTGTCAAATTTTAATGAAATGTTTAATCAGGCTTTAAGACAATCTGGAGAAAATATACCGCCAGCTTTGAGAGTTCAAGCAAGAGATAATATGTTTACCGCTTTTGTCGCTAGAGAGATAATGATATACGAAGCTAATAAAGTTGGTTTTTATAATGAACCTGAAGCAAAGACGGTTGAAAATTATATTACAAGAAGCGCCATAGTTTCTCATTATATAGACAAAACTATAAGAGCTACAATTGAAAAACCAACTAAAGAAGAGATAAATCAAGTTTACGAACAATATGGAAAATTATATAAAATAGATTCCTTACCTTATGCGGAAGCTCAAAAAGCGCTTGAAACATTGGTTATAGAAGCAAAGACGCAGCAAAAATATCAATTACTAATAACCGATTTAAGATATAGATATAATATAGAAAAAAATCTTTCTTTAGTTAAGAATATTAAGCAATAATTATGAAAAAAATTTTTATATATTTATTTTGTATATTAGGATTATTTTCTAATTATTTATTTGCCATAAGAAACGATTATTATTTTGATGTTTCGCCTTTAATACAAAAAGAAAAAATGTTCTCAATAGGGCTTGGCGGAATATTTGAAGAATATAATTCTTGGTATCAAAACGGTTTGTTAAATATTTTAGACCCTTATAACGCGAATATAAGCAGAAGAGATATTTATTTTACTATAGCTCCTTTTTTTAATATTCGTCCGATTAGATTTATAGAGCTTGGATTTGCGGCAAGTTTTGCATATCGAAGACAGGATTCTAGAAATGATTCAACAAGACTTACGAATAAAACCGATAGTTTTGGATTTAAAGATATTGATGCAAATATAAAAATAACTATGCTTGATTGGTATTTATCGCTTGGAACAAAAATTGGAGCGAGTTTTAGTTTTCAAAAAGATTCTTTTTTATATACGCAAAGACGAATTAAAGACAATTTTAATTTTTATGCAAATATTATGGTTGCGGGAGTTCCTAAAGTTATTCCCGTTAATATTTTATTTTGTTATATTTTTGATACGAGAGATAATTTACTTACCGATATATTAAATTACGGCGAGATAGTCGGCGCTTTAGAAATTATAACTTCTCCTTTTATAACCATATACACGGGCGTAAGTTATATGTTTCCTTATAAAAAAGGTTTAGAGTTTGATTATACTTATGTAGAGCCTTTCGTTAAAGTTAAAGCCACAATATCTGATTTTCTTTATATGACTGCATCATACGAAAAAGTAGTTTGGGGAAGCGGAAATATTCCAAACACTGCGACTTTTAATTTTTCAATAGAATATATGTTTTATTCTCCAAAATGGAGTTGGTGGTATTTAGGAAAATCTTAAAAATTCTAAATTAGGAATATGACTTATTATTAATTTGAAAGAGAAAGTAAAATTTAAATTTTTTCTACAGATAAAAAGAAATAATTATTAAATCTTTTCATCTTTAAGCAAATTATTAAATTGACTTCTTGTATAAACTCTAATTTTTTCATTATGCGAAACATAACTTTTTGCGCTATTGCTCAATTCTACAGGCGCTATTAATACTCCGCTTTTTGCTCCCGATTCGCTAACCATCATTAAAAAATCTCGAACCATTAATTCCCCGATTTCGCTTTTTTGCCATCTCTTAAAAGAAATTAATATAAGCTCTTTCTTGCTTCCTTTTATATTATAAGTTAAATAATTTATCTCTTCTCCGCTATTTGCAGGATGAGTGGCGTCCGTATATTCTTGAACTATAACATAATCTGAAAATTTTGATTTCATTATATTACCGCATAATTTTTTAAATGACATTCTATCTAAAGAAAATATTTTATCTACTTTATAAGCTATAGTTATATTATTGTTTGGATTTCCTTTTTCTGCAATTTTTAAGCTTTCTAAAATATTGTCTATATCCATAGTTTTTTGAACTTCTATTAAATTCATAATATAATCAAAATTTATAAAAGAAATCTCCCAAGAGTTTACGGTTTTTTCCCAATTTTCAATATTTTCTTTTCCGACATAATTCTCATAATTATCGTTTTTATATTTTTCTTCGCCTAATTTATTTTCTTCTTTTAATTTATTCAAAACTGTTGTCGCTTTAATTACCGCATTTAAATAATTTAATATTTCGTCTAAATTATAAATATTAAATTCGGGCATATCAAAAGATTTAATTAATTCAAAATAATTTTTAGACATCTCTATATCGCCAAGAAAATACGAATAAAAAGAATAATCAAATTTTAAATGAGCGTAATTTTTATTCGATTCGTTAATTTTATATAAAGAGTATAATTTATTATAAAGACTTTTAAATCTCTCGGATTCTTCAAGTTTATACAACACGAACAAATATAATTTATTAATATCGAATTCATGATTTTTATCTATAAATTTATTTGATAAAATATCTTCTATAAAAGATTTTGCGATATTTAATTCTTCGGATAAAATATATGTAGATATTAAATCTTTTTCCAATTCTAAAATATCTTTTTTTATATCTTTCGATTTATTTGCAATCGCTTCTTTAATTAGTCTCTTTCTTAATTCCTCCAAAAAAGCTATACATTTTTTATAATCTTTCATTTTATACGAAACGAAAGCGGCGCATTTAAGGTCTTCCGTCATAAACTCGGCTTTTGAAACTATAGCCTTTCCAAAATAATGATTTGATAATTTAAAATTTCCTTCTTTCGCCAAAGTATTTGCGACTTTTATAATATACAAATTATTGCTCGGCTCAATTTTTATTATTTTTATCGCGTATTTAAAAGCTTCTTCTTTTTTACCCAATTCGCTATATTTACTTTCAAGTTTTTTGCAAATATTTAATTCTTCTCTTTTTTCCAATATTCCGTTATTTGCAAGCAATTCGTATTTTTCTAAAGCCAATTCTATTTTGCCTATTTCTTCTTCGCATTTTGCCAAATCGTAAATTGCTCTATAATCTTCTGGATTTTCTTCTATTTTTTTGTAAAGTTCTTCTATAGTTTTTTTAATGTCTTTTGAATTTTTTTTTCCGTCTCTATAAAAAATATTTTTTAATATTATTGAAGAAGAAATAATTAAAAAAACCGAAACGGCTAAATATATAAAAATATCTTCCATACAAAACCTTGATAAAATCTAAATTCTTATAAAATATTATTATATAATATTTTTATATAAAATAAATCGTTATTATATATTATCGTTTTATATAAAGTTTAATTTAATAAAAATTAATGATAATCGTAAAACCTATGATAATATTATTTTAAAAAGTTTTATATATAATTAAAATTTTTTATTTATTCTATTACAAATTTTTAACTAAATTATTTATCTTTATAGCGTCTTTCCATAAATCTTCAACTTTATCAAGTTCAAAAATCGTATTTGAATCGGAAGGACTTTTTTCAGGATTAGGATGAACTTCCATAAATATTCCGTCTATTCCTAAAGCGACTGCGGATTTTAAAAGAGCGGGAATAAACTCTCTCGCTCCTCCTGAAATTCCATTTGAGGCGGAAGGCATTTGAAGAGAATGAGTCGCGTCATAAATTACGGGAGCATAATTTTTCATTATTTCAATATTTTTCATATCGACTATTAAATTTCCATATCCGAACATAGTTCCTCTTTCGCATAAAAAAAACCTCTTTTCGTTTATTGCATCAGAACATTTATCGGCTATATATTTGCAATCATATCCGCTTATGAATTGTCCTTTTTTAACATTAATCGCTTTCCCCGTTTCGCAAGCCGCTCTTAACATATCCGTTTGTCTGCATAAGAATGCGGGAATTTGCAAAAAGTCTACATATTTTGCAGCTTCTTCGGCTTCTGCAGGAATATGTATATCGGTTATAGTCGGAAGATTAAATTCTTTTGAAACTGTTTTTAATATTTCAAGCCCGTTTTTCATTCCCAAACCTCTAAAAGAATTTAGAGATGTTCTGTTTGCCTTATCATAACTTCCTTTAAATATTAATTGTATATTTAATTTTTCTTTAATTTCTTTTAATTTTTTAGCTATATTTATAGTCATTTCCTCGCTTTCTATAACGCAAGGACCCGCTATAAATATTAAATCTTTATTTTTATTTGTAATACCTTTATAATCAAAAATCATAATTCAAACCTTTATTTTAATTTAAATTAATTAGTTAATGATACTATATAAATTGTTAATGTCAATTAATTATTTAAATTATCATTTTAAATAATATGCATAAAATTAAAATATTTTATTGAAATTTAAAATAAATTTCTATATAATTAAACTTTAATATTTTTATGGGATTTTATATTTAATGCTGACTTATAAAACCGAAGACGAAGTTAGAGACGAGGCAAGAATTCTTTTAAATTTGACTAATAACGAGGATAAAACAAAATCTGGAGTCGGACAATTAACGAGTTTTAGCAGTCTTGATAATTATTATTTCAAAGGAATTTCTAAAAGACCTGACGGATGGTATTTTCCTAACGACATACAGAAAACAGCTATTATTTTAGAAACTAAAGCCTCAAACGAATTATTAGACGAAAAAAATGAAAATCAAATTAAAGAATATATAAAAATTACTCAAAGAAAATATAAAAAAGTCGTAGGAATTCTTTATAATAGCAATGAAGCTATAGTATATAAAAACGATGTAGTTTATTCGGCTACCAATCAACTATTTGATAAAAATTATTATTTAAAACTATTTAATAATATTCAAATCGATATTGACAAAATACAAAGTTGCACAATAAATATTAATGAAATATTGCATCATAAATTTGTAATGCAAAATCTTACTCAAAGAATGATATTTACGGCATGCGCTTTAGTCGCTGATAGAAAAGGGGCTAATTTAGAGAATTTAAAAAATTTAAGTTTTTCAATGTTAAAATCTCAAATTATAGAAATTTTGGAAAAATCTTACAGCGAAGAGATGCGAAGCAATGAAAAACTAAAAATTATAAAAGAACAATATCAAAAAATTACTTGCGATAAAGAAAACGATATAAACGCTATTGGCGATTTTATAGATAATGTAATTCAAATTTCAAAATATATACAAAGCAATGATTGGCAAGGCGAAGATGTTATGGCAATATTTTTTAATGAATTTAATCGATATTTGCCTAAAAAACCCGATTATGGGCAGGTTTTTACACCCGATAATGTCGTATCTTTAATGTATAGATTAATAGAAGCAAATTATAAAGATAAGATTTTAGACGCCGCATGCGGAAGCGGAGCTTTTTTAGTAAAAGCAATGGGAAATATGACGAGAGAAGTCGGCGGAATAACCAACGATAAAGAAGTTAAGAAAATACAAAACGAAAAACTATTTGGCGTTGAAATATCAAAAGATTTATTTACTTTAGCATGCGCAAATATGCTTATTCATAAAGACGGGAAAACAAATTTAATACAGGCGGATTCGAGAGACGAAGAAGTTTGCAAATGGATAAAATCTAAAAATATTACAAAAGTTTTAATGAATCCTCCTTATGAAAAGAAATACGGAGTTATGGGAATTGTGGAAAATGTTTTAAATAATGTTAGCGAAGGGGCAATGTGCGCGTTTTTACTTCCTGATAATAAACTTGAAATATCAAGAAAAGCCGTAGAAAGATGGCTTAAAAAACACTCTTTACTTAAAATAATAAAACTTCCCGACAATACTTTTACGGGAAAGGCATCGGTTAATGTGTCAATATTCATTTTTAAAGCTCATGAACCTCAAAAAGAAAAAGAAATTTTTGCATGCTGGATAAAAGAAGACGGACTTGAAACGGTAAAAAATAAAGGTAGGCAAGATATAAAAGGAAAGTGGAAAAATGAACTTGAGGATTATTGGTATAATATTATTTATAAACAAAGCGGAAATGAAACTTGTCAATGGCTTAAACCGAGCGAAAATTTAAGTTATAAAATGCCCGAAACTCCTTTTGAAATTAGCGAAAATGATTTTAGAAAAGTCGTGCTTGATTATATGCTTTTTGAAAGAGGAATTGATAAAAAAGAATTTGAAAAAACTATTTTAGAAAAAGTTTTATACGAAAGCGATATTATTGTAGAAGATAAAACAATTAAAATTACTTTGAAAGACGAAGAGGACGAAAAATGAAAATAGATACTTCGGGCTGGAAAGAGTTTAAGTTGGTGGATTTATTTACATATGAGAGAGGGACAAGGCTTACAAAAAATAACAGATCCAAAGGTAAATATCCGCTCGTGACAGCTGGAGAATATAATAAAGGTATAAAAGAATATATAAATAATGAAAATCAAAAAATATTTAATAATGCTATAACGATTGATATGTTTTGCAATAGCTTTGTCCATATTGATAATTTTTGTTGTGATGATAATGTCATCGTTTTAAATTCAAAACAAAATATAAGTAGATATACTATGCAATTTATTAACGCAATAATTGATCAAGATAAAGAAAAATGGGGATATGGTAAACAATATAGACAAAATAGTTTAGAAAAACATAAAATTTTCTTGCCGATTTACAAAAATGGTAACCCCGATTGTGAATATATGGAAAATACAATTAAAGCTACAGAACAGGAAATTATTGATATTATAAAACTAAAAATGATTAGAAAAGTTAAATAACTTATAGATTGATTTTATATTGTTGATTATTTTATATTTTCATTATATCGATAATATATTGAAATATCATAAAAACTCTTAAAATCAATCAATTTTAAGTTATTTTTTATAATAAAAATTAAATTTTTTTATTTTAGGTATTTACTTTTTTTCAAAAATATTATAATATAATTCGTATAAATATAATAAAGTTATATTATGCTGTCGTTTTTTATGGGATGATTAAACGACTTAAGGCATAATATAAACGGATTAAAAAACTAATTTTTAAACACTATTCATGGAGGGTAGTAATTATGATTATCAACAATAATGTTTCTGCATTAAATGCAAACAGACAATTGAACTTAAACGGAAGTTCAATGACAAAAACTATTGAAGCGCTTTCAAGCGGACAAAGAATTAACAGAGCTGGAGACGATGCTTCTGGATTAGCCGTTTCTGAAAAAATGCGTTCTCAATATCGCGGTCTTCAACAGGCTACAAGAAACGCTCAAAGCGGAATTTCTTTCATTCAAACAACGGAAGGTTATTTAAATGAAACAACCAATATTATGCAAAGAATGAGAGAGTTGGCAATACAATCCGCTAACGGCATATATTCCGACAGCGACAGAGCTTTAATTCAAGTTGAAGTAAATCAGTTGGTTCAAGAAGTTGATAGAATCGCTTCTCAAGCAGAGTTTAACAAAATGAACATGTTAACGGGAAGATTCGCTTCAGACGGACAAACTCCTATTACTTTTCACATAGGCGCTAATATGGACCAAAGAGTGTCTGTAAATATAGGCGCTATGACTGCCGCTAATCTTCAAGTTGGAGGCGAAACTCCTATTTCAATTTCTTCAGTTGAAACTGCAAACCAATCACTTGGAAGAATTGACGAAGGAATACAAATGGTTGTAGCTCAAAGAGCAGAATTAGGCGCCGTTCAAAATAGAATGGAATCTATGGTAAAAAGCTTAATGATAGCTACAGAAAATACAATCGCAAGCGAAAGCGTTATAAGAGACGCCGATATGGCTCAAGAAATGGTAGCCTACACTCGCGAACAAATTCTTCAACAAACAGGCGCCGCTATGTTAGCAAATGCAAACGCTAAAAATCAATCAATAATGAGAATAATAGGTTAATCAAGCGACTTATTACAAATATTAATAAAAGCCTTTTAGAGAATATATTTTTCTAAAGGCTTTTATTTTTTTATTTTAATTAATCGAAATCTAATTTTTGCGAATTTGAAACGAAATCTCTATTTAAGAAAAATAAAGCAATTATAATTTTAAAATATGTGTCGAATAAATATAATAATATTCTCGATAAAAAATAATATAATAAACCTTCTCTCGTATCTGCAGGAGCGGAAGGAAACGATATTATAAAAACATTTTCAAAAAAAACTATAAAAGAAAGCATAAATAAAGCTTTAAAAAATTTCGGTTTTATTAAACTTGCAGAATATTTTATAGCGTCTATTCCCCAAGTATGCCTTAAAGCGCAAATATTATTTGTAAACATAAACAAAACTACGAAAATCAAACCAGGAATTATAAAGAAAGCCAATCCGAAAAAAACTATTATCATATATATAAAAGAAGTTATTATTGCGGGAAGAATAACTTTAACGCTTTTTTTTATCGCCCAAAATGCCGTTCTTATTTTTTTATTTATCATAACCTCTACTAAAAAAGATATTGATAAAACTGAAATTATATCTAAAAACCAAGATAAAAAAGTATTAATATAAAATCCTTCATTGACTTCGTTTTTAAACCAATTTATAAAATCCTCAAAAGTTTGAATTTTTAAAGGGTCAAGAATAGTCGGCGGAAAATAAGCGGTAGTTAATATTATAGGAATTCCGCATATCATAGCGATTAAAAAGAAGTTAAAAAAATTATACCTAAATATAGAAAAAGATATTGTAAATAAATCTAAAATTTCTAAATCTTTTTTTTCTAACTCTTTTCTAAAGGATGGCATAATTTTTCCTATTATTAATAATAAACATAATAATTTTAACTTATAGTAGTATAAATTACAAATAAAAATTATTGATTTTTTATTAATATAGCTTAAATAAATATTGAATTTTATTTATTAAATGTTAAAATATTAAAGTAATAATGAGGATATGAATTATGGATTTGACTATAGAAGATTTGAAATGCCAAACGGCTTTAAATTACGATAAAGAATTATGCGTTTGTAAAAAAGTCTCTTACAGAACTATTTATAAAGAAATAGTAGAAAATAAATTAATTACAGTCGAAAGCATTGCCGAAAAAACAACCGCTTCTACGGGCTGCGGCGGATGCGTAAATAGAATAGAAAGCTTGATAGAATACGCTAAAAAGAATAATTTTGAGCCTTTGCCATAATTTGATTTAAATTAATTGTTATGACTGAATGTTTTAAATAAAGTCAAAATTTCTTGTTCTTTTTTTGATGCCAATACTAGACTATAAAGCTGACAGACAACATAACAATAATAAAGATAGAAACAGCAATTTTAAATACGGCGAAGGCAAATATATTAAACTTAATTAAAAATAAAAAATCAAAAGCAAAATAAGTATTTATTAATAATATTTGTTAAGCTTTTTATAATATTTAATAATTTCTTATTTTAGTTAAACATAAAAGAGACGGAAGAGCAATCAACCGTCCCTTTTACTATTTAATGAGTCTAATATGAAAAAACTTTTATCTATCACATATTTAGACGAATAAATCTCAAAAAAGTTCCCGAGTAATTTCCTTTTATTTAAAAAAATTTTAAAAATTATTTAGAAATTTTAAAATAAAGGACGGACTATATTAAATAATCCGTCCCCTTCTAAATATTGAGGAGTCTCATATGAAAAAAAATTACTTATTTATCGTATAGTTAGACGAATAATTTTAAAAAAAGTTCCCGACTAAATTATAATTAACGCAATTTTTTTGACAAATTGACAAATATTTTATATAATATAGCTTAATATTAAATTAAAAAAGGCTTTATATAATGAAAAGAATTATAATTACGGGCGGAGCAGGTTTTTTAGGCTCTCATTTATGCGAAAGATTATTAAACGAAGGAAATCATATAATATGCGTTGATAATTTTTTTACAGGCTCTTATGAGAATATTAAACATTTAAAGAATAATAAAAATTTTGAAATTATAAGGCATGATATAATTGCGCCAATTCATATAGAATGCGATGAAATATAT
Organism: Brachyspira aalborgi; assembly: GCF_008016455.1. Taxonomy (NCBI): domain Bacteria; kingdom Pseudomonadati; phylum Spirochaetota; class Spirochaetia; order Brachyspirales; family Brachyspiraceae; genus Brachyspira; species Brachyspira aalborgi. The sequence goes on from NZ_SAXU01000001.1 coordinate 1,631,979, forward strand.
AATTTTGCCTGTCCAGCCTCTCCTATTCATTATCAAAGAAATCCTGTTCATACTTTTAAGACAAGCGTTTTGGGAATTTTAAATATGCTTAATTTGGCGAGAGAATGCAACGCGAGATTGCTTCAAGCGTCAACGAGCGAAGTTTATGGCGACCCTTTGGAGCATCCGCAAAAAGAAACCTATTGGGGACATGTAAATCCTGATGGAATAAGAAGTTGTTATGACGAAGGAAAACGAGGAGCGGAAACTTTAATGATGGATTATAATAGACAATATAAAACCGATATAAAAATAATTAGAATATTTAATACTTATGGACCGAGAATGAACGAAAATGATGGAAGAGTCGTTTCAAATTTTATTATTCAAGCTCTTAAAAATATTCCTATTACGGTTTACGGAGACGGAAGTCAAACGAGAAGTTTTTGCTACTGCGATGATTTGATTGACGGAGCTGTAAAAATGATGAATAGCGAAAATTTTATTGGTCCCGTTAATTTAGGAAATCCTATAGAAATGCCCGTTATAGATTTTGCTAAAATTATAATTAAGGCGACTAATTCAAAATCTGAAATAATATTTAAAGAACTTCCAAAAGACGACCCCGTTAAAAGACAACCCGATATAAGCCTTGCTAAAGAAAAACTTAATTGGCAGCCAAAATATAATCTTGAGGACGGACTTAAAAAAACTATAGAATATTTTGAGGATTATCTTAAAAATAAATAATATATTAAAATTGTAATTAAATAATTTAACTTTAAGAAATCAAACCTTTCACAGACTCCGCTCCCGCATTCAAAGCCTTCTCATTGCCAGGCAGAAATTCTTTTTTCCTCTCTCCAAAAACTTTTATAAAAGCCTGTTGAATGCTCTCAAACGAAACTATATTATCCAAAGAAAGCAAAGCGCCAAGCATAACCATATTTGCCGCTCTTGAATTTCCCAAATCGCCCGCTATTTTATTAGCTTCCACATAAGCGACTTTTATATCGTCTCTTTCGGATTTTTTTTCAATAAGAGAAGAATTTATTAAAAGCACTCCGCCAGGCAAAATATCTTTTTCAAATTTCGTCAAAGAAGGAAGATTCATTATAACCGCAGCCGTAGCGTCATGCGATATTAAAGGCGAACCTACTAATTCATCGCTTACAACAACAGAACAGTTTGCCGTTCCTCCTCTCATTTCGGGACCGTATGAAGGACACCAAGTGACATGCTTATTTTCTATCATTCCTGCATAAGCGAGCATTTGTCCCATAGACATAACGCCTTGTCCTCCGAAACCTGCAAAAATAATTCTTTCAGTTTTCATAAACGCCTCCTATTAATCGTTTCTAAAATTTCCCATAGGATAATGAGGAATCAAATAATCTCTTATCCATTGATGCGATTCTGTTGGAGATATTCCCCAATTTGTAGTGCAACTTGTAAGCATCTCAACTATTGAAAAACCTTTTCCTGCAATTTGATTTTCAAAAGCTTTTTTAGTCGCCATTTTTGCCTTTCTTATATTTGCTGGCGTATCCAAAGAGACTCTTTCTACAAATGTAGCTCCTTCTATTGTAGCAAGCATTTCGCATACTCTTATAGGTTTTCCCGCTCTTGCAAAATCTCTTCCCGCTTGAGTAGTTGTAGTTCTCTGTCCTTCAAGAGTCGTAGGCGCCATCTGTCCGCCCGTCATTCCATAAATTGCATTATTCAAAAATATTACGGTTATATTCTCTCCTCTTGCCGCGGCATGAATTATTTCGGCAGTTCCTATAGCGGCTAAATCTCCGTCTCCTTGAAGAGTAAAAACCACGCTATCTGAAACCGCTCTTTTTATTCCCGTTGCAACGGCTGGCGCTCTGCCATGCGCTGCTTGTTGCATATCGCAATTAAAATATTTATAAGCCAAAACGCTGCATCCAACCGAAGCTATTCCAACCGCTCTATCTAAAACATTAAGCTCTTCCAAACATTCTGCAATTATTCTCTGAGAAGTTCCATGCATACAACCAGGACAATAATGCGTTCTTACATCCGTTAAGCCTTTAGATTTTTCAAAAACTATCATAAAATTCCTCCTGCAAATTCTTTTATATGTTCTATTATTTCATGTGAAGTCGGCACAATGCCTCCCGCTTTCCCAAAAAATTTAACGGGAACTTTGCATTCGCATGCCAATTTTATATCGTCTATCATTTGTCCCATACTCATTTCAATACTAATATACATTTTACAGTTATTATTATTCTTAAATTCTTTTTCAGGGAATGGCCATAAAGTTATAGGTCTTATCATTCCTATTTTTTTATTTTCGCCTCTAAAAGTATCGACTACTTCTCTGCAAACTCTCGACATAGTGCCGTAAGAAACCAATATGATATCGGCGTCTTCGGTAAAATATTTTTCAGCTCTCGCTTCTTTCTCTTTAATTAATTTATATTTTTCTTGCAAATTAAGATTATGTTTATATAATAAATCAGCCTCTAAATATAAAGAATTAACTATATTTTTTTCTCTCTTTCCTCTCATTCCGTTTGTAGCCCAAGTTTTTTCTTTTATTTCGTATTTTGGTTTATAAATAATTTCAACAGGTTCCATCATCTGCCCAATAAAACCGTCCGCCGCAACATAAACGGGCGTTCTATAATAATCCGCTAAATCAAACGCTTCCATTATCATATCGCTCGCTTCCTGCAAATTAGAAGGCGCAAGAACGGGGCAATTATAATCTCCGTCTCCGCCGCCTTTAGTCATCATATTATAATCGCTTTGTGAAGGCTGTATTCCTCCAAGTCCAGGTCCGCCGCGCATAACATTAAGTATAACCGCTGGAATTTCTGCAGCGGCAAGATATGATATTCCTTCTTGCTTTAAAGCTATTCCTGGCGAAGACGATGAAGTCATAGCTCTCGCTCCCGCTCCGCCCGCTCCATAAACCATATTAATCGCAGCAATTTCGCTTTCCGCTTGAACGAAAGAACCTCCCGATTCAAACATTGCTTTAGACATAAACTCTGGAATCTCGTTTTGAGGCGTTATCGGATAACCGAAAAAACATTTGCATCCCGCAGCTATTGCAGCGCTTGCCATAGCCTCGTTTCCTTTCATTAATTTTTTAGCCATATTATATTCTCCTTATTTTTCATTTGCTTTATTTTTATTATCCAATCTCTCTACGACTATGCATAAATCTGGACACATAATAGCGCAGTTGGTGCATCCTATACATTTTTCCATATCCGTAACCGAAGCTGGATAATATCCCCAAGAATTCATATTATCTTTATCTAAATATAATATTTTAGTAGGGCAAACTGAAACGCAATTTGAACAGCCCTTACATTGTTCTTTATCGATTGTTACTCTGCCTTTATTAGCCATATTGCCTCCATTATTTTTTATAAAAATTGCTCGCTTAAAAATTATAATCGCTTGCATTTTTATTTTATCGCTATTTTCTTAATTAAAATTTACAATATTAATAAAAATTGTCAATAATTATAATTAACTAATATTAATAGCTGCAAATATCTAAATTATATAATATTTTTAATTTATAGTTATTTTTTAATTAAAATTTATTTTGTAATTTTAAATAAAAATATTATAATCAATCGATAGCTTTTATTTAATTTATTTAATTAATAAAAATAATTTTTTTGAGGAGAAAATATGCTTAAATATAATTCCAATGAAATACTTGATTATATAATAAAAAACAGAAGATATTTGCATTCAATTCCCGAGCTTGGCGGAAATCTTCCAAAAACGAGAGAATTTGTTATAAAAAAATTGGAAGAGCTTAATATAGAATATACGAAAAATAAAAAAGATTCGGGAATTATTGCATATATAAAAGGCAATGATAAAAATAATAAAACAGTCGCGTTAAGAGCGGATATGGACGCTTTGCCGATTAAAGAAGAAACAGACTTTGAATATAAATCCTGCAATAATAATATGCATGCTTGCGGGCATGATGTTCATACGGCTATTTTATTAGGAGCTGCAAAAATACTTTCTGAAAATAAAGATAAAATTAACGGAACGGTTAAACTTTTATTTCAAACGGGAGAAGAAACGGGAACGGGCGCAAAAATAATGATAGAAGAAAACGCGCTTGAAAATGTTTCTGCAATATTTGGAGTTCATATTGGAAGTTTCGCTCCAGATACTCCAAATGGAACTTTTATTATTCAAGAAGGACCGATTATGGCTTCTGCAGACCAATTGATTATAAGAGTTAAAGGAAAAGGTACGCATGGAGCTTATCCGCATTTTGGAGTGGACCCGATAATAATATCGGCGGAGATAATCAACGGACTTCAATCGATAATAACGAGAGAAATAAAATCTTCCGAAAATGTTTTACTTTCTTTATGCAGAATAAACGGAGGAAGCGCTTTTAATATAATTCCCGATATGGTAGAAATAGAAGGAACTATAAGAACTTTTAATAACGAATTGAGAGATTATTTTATTAAGAGAATAAAAGAAAAATCAAAACTCATTGCAGAATCTATGCTTGGAGAATGCGAAATAGAATTAGTCGAATATGCATGCGTTACGAATAACGATAAAAATATTACGGAAAGCGTAAGAAAAACAGCGGAAAAATTATTTTCAAAAGAAGCGATTTGGGATAAATATTTTAATCCTTCTATGGGAGGCGAAGATTTTTCTTATTATCTTAAAAAAGTCGCGGGATGTTTCGCTTTATTTTCTACGATTACGGAAAAGAATATTCCGAATCATAATAATAAATTTGAAGTCAATGAAAGCAAATTAAATATGCCCTCTGAACTTATGGCAAATTGGGCGGTTGATTTTAAAATTTAACTTTATTAATTAAATTAAATTTTTAAAATTAATTTTCTTTAATCTGGATTGCCACTCCTTCGCTTCGTTCGGCTCGCAATGTCGGGGAAATGGATTTTTTAGTTTCTGCTTATTTTAGCCGAATTTTTTAGATTTTTTTAAAATAAATGCTTGACAAATTTTTTTAAAATGTTATAATTTGCATACAATTTAATAAATAGCCGAAGGAAAGAATTTCGGTTTAAGGATGTTTAACTTGAATAATCTAGAACAGAACAGAACAGAACAGAACAGAACGCTATTATTATCTTCTAAACAATAATTTAAATTTCTATATATTACAAATTTCAAAAGCGTTTAAATTTTTAAGCGCTTCAATTTTATTGCAAAAATTTTTATCAAATAAAAAACTAATATTTGAATTATCTCAATTCAATCAAAATTTTAATTTCGCAAGAAACATTTATTTAAATGTTTTTAATAAAAATTAAGGAGTGTAGTATGAAACTACTAAAAAAAATTACAATCTTATTATGCTTTTTGTCTTTGATAGCTTTCGTAAGCTGTAGCGCCGAAGATAAAAGCGGAGTAAAAGAAAAGGACAATGCCGATGGAACTGAAATTACAGGCGGCGGAAAAAGTGGAAATTCTGGAACGGGTGGAAGCGCTGGAACAGGTGAAGGCTCTGGAACGGGCGGCGGAACTGAAACTACCGAAACTGGAAATTTTCCTCCACCTGCGGGAACATATAGAGACGATAATGTTTGGAATACATGGCATGATACTAGTGACGATACTAAAGTTTCTAAACTCGATGAAAATACTACTAGGATAACAGGAAGGTCTAAAATAACAAGTGGCAATGGCGGTGGGCAAGCATTTGGTTTTGATATTTCAAAATGGAAGAAAACAATCAAAGATGGAAAAGAATCTAAATATGAGGCAGTCGATATAGTAGTCGAAACAGGTTATAATTTTACAGATATTAGTATAGTTTATTATTACGATTCTTCAACTTTAGAAATAACTTTTAAAAGTAAAAGTAGTAGTGTAGACGACTGCTTATTTAAAGGAACTAAAATATCCGAATAATATTTATTTTAGTTTAAAATTGCCATTAATAATATAAATATAATTTTAAACTTTCAAGTTAAACGGGCGAGGTTAAAACTTCGTCCGTTGTTTTTTATTTGTATTAAAATTAAAAAAGAAGTGGGATTTATAATTTTTCAATTTCTTTTATGGTTAAGCCTGTTATTCGTTTAATAGTTTCTATATCGATGTTTTCTTTTTTCATTGCAGTTGCCATTGAGATTTGTTCGGCATGCCTGCCCGCTTCAAAACCTTCTTCTCTTTCTCTTGATAACATCATTTTTTGCCCTAATAAAAATGCATCTCGGGCGTCATAAGCTCTCATAAGTTTATCGTCAGAAGTAAATCTTTTATATTCTTCAATTACTTTTGTCATAATCGGGTTTGCCTCCATTAATTCTTTTTCTATAGCTTTTAAATTTTTGCTTGTGAAAAATTTCATCCAAGTTAATAATCTATTTTTCTTTAATTCGTCTAAAGTTGATTTTTCAATTATTTCAATAAATCGTTTTGCCTCTATAATATGCATTTGAATAAAATCTAAATCTATATTATGATTTTTCGTATCAATTAATTTAAAGCAACGGTGAGGTTTTCCCTCGTCTCCAAAATCTAAATTAAAGTTAAGTAAATTTATACTAATAATTCTCGGGAGCTTTTTATAATCTTCGCCTTCCTTTAATTCGTTTACAATATTTTTTGAAATATAATAAAAAACTCTTTTGACAAAATCCATATTTCCGCAAAGTTGAATTTCAATAATTACAGTTTGATTATCTTTTGTTTTCGCTTTTATATCGATTATTGACTCTTTTAAATCAATATTTTCGGACAAATTATAAGGGTCGATTATTTCCAAATCTTTAACTTCTTCAAAATTGAAATCGCTTAAAGCGGCGTTAACCATATCTTCAAGCATATTTTCATTTCCGTTTTTGCCGAGTAAATATCGGACAAATAAATCATTTAACTTGTCAATTTCTCTATTTCTTTTCATAAGAATATTATAACAAAATATTTTTTATTTGTCAAAATTTAAATTATAATTAATTTAAATTAAATTTATAAAATTATATATGCTAATAAAATAGAGATAAAAAAACAACCTCTATGTTCAAAAAGAGCATAGGAGTTTTATTTTTTAATATATTATTGTAAACGAAGTAAATCAATCCGCTTTTAATAAAATTTATTTATTAACTAAACAAAATCTTTCAAATTAATTCTATTAAATTAAATATGGTAAAATAAAATATACTTGATATAATATTTTTTTATTGTATCATATAAACATTAAAATTTATTAGAATTTTTATGATTTTAAATTTATGGAGAAATTATGACATTTACAGATTTAATAATGAATTTAAATAAAGTTATTAAATTCGGTATTAAAAGAATAAAATTCCCATTGTTTAGTTAAATAAAATTTAAAAAAGAAATATAACCACTAATCATTGGACTTTAAATTTAATGTGTTAATGTTTTCACTGAAAGCGGGCTTTAGCCTTATTTCTTTTTTTACAAATATTAAAAAATAATTTTCAACAAATTTACTAACAAGTATGTTTTAATAAAGGTTGAATAAAAATAATTTTTATAATATCATATATTGATTTTTATTTTGGAGAATAACAATGAAAGTTGCAAAATTCGGAGGCTCGTCTTTAGCGAATGCGAATCAAATAAAAAAGGTTGTGGATATTATACTTTCTGATAGCGAAAGAAGAATAATAGTAGTATCCGCTCCAGGAAAGAGACTTAAAGAAGATACAAAAGTAACCGACTTGCTTATAATTCTTGCAGATTCTATTCTTTTGGGTAATGACGGAAATCATGAACTCAAAATAATAATGGAAAGATTTAAAAGCATAATTGAAGAACTTTCTTTATCAAAAGAACTTTTAGACGAAATTAATAAAGACATAAAAATAAGAATATCGGAAGATAAATCTTTAGCTATAAAATTTAAAGACGGAGTAAAAGCTTTGGGCGAAGATATAAGCGCAAAAATTGTGGCGGCTTATATTAATTCTTTGGGAATAAAGGCAAAATATATTAGTCCGAAAGACGCGGGGCTTTTGCTTTCTGAAGAATTTGGAAACGCTACGGTTTTGGATAAATCTTATAAAAATTTATCGAAATTAAAAAATGAAAACGCTTTAATAATATTTCCAGGATTTTTCGGCTATACTGAAAAAGGCGATGTGGTAACTTTTCCAAGAGGCGGAAGCGATATAACGGGTTCGATTTTAGCTAAAGCGGTTAATGCGGATATTTACGAAAATTTTACTGATGTTGACGGAGTTTTTGCAGCATCTCCTTTAATAATAGATAATCCAAAACTTATAGACGAATTTACTTATAGAGAGATGCGAGAGTTAAGCTATGGCGGATTTAATGTTTTGCATGCCGAAGCTTTACAACCCGTTTATGAAGCGAATATTCCCGTTCATATTTTAAATACTAATAATACGGAATCTAAAGGCACTAAAATATTGGCGAGTAGAAATAAAAGTAAAAATCCTGTCGTTGGAGTTTCGGGCGAGTCGGATTTTTCATGTTTGTATGTAAGCAAATATTTAATGAATAGAGAAGTCGGTTTTGGAAGAAAACTTTTAGAGATAATAGAAAATGAAAATATACCTTATCAGCATGCTCCTTCGGGAATAGATAATATTTCTGTAATAGTTAGAAATTCGGCTATAACTCCCGAAAAAGAACAAAGAATATACAGAAAAGTTAGAGACGAGCTTAAAGTTGATAGCGCTTTTTTTGACCATGAACTTGCTTTAATTATGCTTGTAGGCGAAGGAATGCAAGAGACAATAGGAACTTCGGCTAAAGCTATGAACTCTATGGAAAAAGCGAATGTTAATATAGAGATGCTTAACCAAAGCATAAGCGAAGCGAGTATTATGATAGGCGTAAAAGAAAAAGATTTAAATAAAGCTATAAAGTCGTTATATCAAACTTTTTTTGAAAATTAAAAATTTATTATTTATTAAACACTTGAACGGGCGAGGTTAAAACTTCATCCGTTGTTTTATTAATTTATATTATTTTCTACTTTTCAAAAACCAAACCATCTTTACCTTTTACAATCTTTATACTGTCGCCTTCAAAATATTTTCCCGCGAGAATTTCTTTTGCAAGAGGATTTTCAATATAATTTTGTATCGCTCTTTTCAAAGGTCTTGCTCCAAATTGAGCGTCATAACCTACATCGGAAATAAACTCTATCGCTTCGTTTGAAACTTCCAAATTTATTCTTCTGTCTTTGAGTCTTTCCGCTAATTTTTCAATTTGATTTTTCACTATGGCGTTAATATATTTTTTATCTAGTCTAGTAAATGTTATTATTTCGTCTATTCTATTTAAAAATTCAGGACGAAAAGAAATTTTTAAAAGCTCGTTAATTTTTTCTTTTATGCTACTCATATCTTTAGTTTCAAGTATCAAATCCGAACCTAAATTACTAGTCATTATAATTATAGAATTTTTGAAATCTATAACTCTTCCTTGTCCGTCTGTCAATCTGCCATCGTCCAAAACTTGAAGTAAAACATTAAAAACATCGGGATGCGCTTTTTCAATTTCGTCAAATAAAATAACGCTATAAGGTCTTCTTCTAACCGCTTCCGTTAATTGTCCGCCTTCGTCATAACCTACATATCCTGGAGGCGCTCCGATTAATCTGCTTACAGAAAATTTTTCCATATATTCGCTCATATCGATTCTTGTTAATGATTTTTCATCGTTAAAAAGAAAATCCGCTAAAGTTTTTGCAAGTTCCGTTTTTCCAACTCCCGTAGGTCCTATAAATAAAAAACTTCCAAGCGGTTTATTTTCATCCGAAAGTCCCGCTCTATTTCTTCTTATCGCATCGGCTACTGAATTTATAGCTTCATCTTGCCCAATAACTCTTTTATGCAAAACATTTTCAAGGTTCAAATATTTTTGTTTTTCGCTTGCAAGCATTTTGCTTACGGGAATTCCTGTCCAAACTGAAATTACTTGAGCTATATCGTCTTCCGAAATTTCTTCTCTCAATAATCTTTTATCTTCATTGTCTTTTGAATTTTCAAGATTCGCTTCTTCTAATTTTTTTGTAAGTTCGGGAATTTTTCCGTATTTAATTTCGGCGGCTTTTGCTAAATTTCCTTCTCTCGTGTATTGAGTTTCTTTTATATTTAATTCTTCCAATTCTTCTTTTAATTTTCTTATCTCTTCTATTCTCTTTTTTTCGTTATCCCATTGAAGTTTCATTCCGTTTCGCTCTTCTATGATTTCCGATAATTCTTTTTCTAATTTTTTAAGTCTATCTTTTGACGCCGCGTCATTTTCGTTTGAAAGCGCTTGTTTTTCAATATTAAGCTGTAAAATTTTTCTTTCAAGTTGGTCTAATTCCGTAGGTTGACTTTCTATTTCTATTTTTAATTGACTTGCAGCTTCATCAACCAAATCTATTGCTTTATCGGGCAAAAATCTATTCGTTATATATCTATTTGAAAGAACTGCAGCAGCAACCAAAGCCTCGTCTTTTATTCTAACGCCATGATGCACTTCGTATTTATCTTTAAGTCCTCTTAATATCGCTATCGTATCTTCAACGGTTGGCTCTTTACAATAAACTTGTTGAAATCTTCTTTCAAGCGCCTTGTCTTTTTCTATATATTTTCTGTATTCGTCTAAAGTTGTAGCTCCAATCGCTCTCAATTCTCCTCTCGCTAATGCAGGTTTTAAAAGATTTGAAGCGTCCATCGAACCTTCGCTAGCTCCAGCTCCTACTAAAGTATGAAGTTCGTCAATAAATAATATAATATCTCCGTCCGATTTTTCTATCTCGCTAATTACCGCTTTTAATCTCTCTTCAAATTCTCCTCTAAATTTCGCTCCCGCAACCAAAGCTCCCAAATCTAAAGCGAGTAACTTTTTATTTTTCAAACCATCGGGAACATCTTGAGATACAATTCTTCTTGCAAGTCCTTCGACTATAGCCGTTTTTCCAACTCCAGGCTCTCCTATAAGAACGGGATTATTTTTTGTTCTTCTTGATAAAACTTGCATAACTCTTCTTATCTCTTCATCTCGTCCGATAACAGGGTCGATTTTTTCAGCGTCAGCTAAAGCCGTTAAATTTCTGCAATATTTTTCTAAAGATTGCATTTTCGCTTCAGGGTCTTGACTGTTAATATTTTGATTTCCTCTTAAAGATTTTATAGCCGACAAAACTTCTTTTTTATTTATTTTATTATCTCTAAGCATTCTGCCCGCTCTATTTTCCGCATCGACTAAAGCCAAAAATATATGCTCCGTTGAAACATATTTATCTTTTAAAGCCGTAGCTTCTTTTTCAGCTTTTGCCAAAACTTTTCCCGCATTTGTAGATAAATGAAGTTGAACATTTTCTCCCAATACTTTAACATTTTCATTAACCAATTTTTGAGTTTTTTCTATTAAAGAATTAACGGGAATTCCTATTCTCTCTAAAAGAGGCTTGATTAAACCGTCTTCTTGTTTTAATAAAGCTAAAAGCAAATGCTCGCTTCCTATTTCAGAATGGTCTTCTCCATTTGCAATATTCGCCGCTTCGTTTATAACCTCTTGGGCTTTTATAGTATATTTATTATAATCCATAATTATATCTCCAATTCTAATTTAATTTATAATTTTACTTTTTAAACTGTATAAAAATAAAACTGTAAAAAAGTATAGATACGATACATAATATAATCGATTTTTTTAAAGTAGTATTATTTTATAACATATAAATTATAGAATATAAAATTGATGTTTAATAATGATATTTTTTACTATATTTACAAGCATAAAATAAAATCGCGATAAAGAAAATTAAATTGTATTGCATCGGCTTGCTTCACTATGAGTGGCGGTAGTATTACCACCACCGCTAGGATTTATCCAGAGTTTAGACAAAGTATTGCCATTTGAAGCAATATAAAGTCCTCCTGCAGCATAAGATTGGCTTTGTGAGGAAGCGTTTGTAAATACCGTAATTGCATTAAAATTACTTTGAACTCCGCAAGATTGTATTACTCCAGCGGCAACAGACACTAAAGCGCCTGGTGTTATTGTAAAACTTCCATTACCTGGTGATTCTGCTCTTGGAACAACGGGAATTACTGAATCGATTCTAGTTTCTATCTTTCCGCCTTCCGCCAAGTCGTTTGTGCCATAAGCCGTAACGCTTACATAATATAAAGTGCCGTTATTATAAGTTAATCCGCCTGTTTTCGGGAAAGTTAATGTAATATTACTTCTTGCATGAGTAGAAAATGAAATAGTCGGATATCCTCCGCTACTGTTTAATAAAGCGTTAGTAAAGGTTTGAGTAGTGCTTATATATAAATTAAATCCTGCAAAATCAGAAGCCAAAATTCCCGACCAAAAATTTATACTAATTGAAGCATTGCCTGGAATCGCTCTCACTTGATAGAGAGGATTATATTCGTCAACAACTGTAATAAGCTCGTTTGAACAAGAATTAAATATAAACAAAATGAAAAATAAAAATATAATCTTTTTCACTACGGCAACCTTAACAAATTATTTAATTATCTTAATTATAATATATTTTAAAAAAATTTTAATACTTTTTATTAATTTTTTTATTATTAATTAATCATATTATCGGAATAATTTTATTCTTCCCTATCTTTTAAACCTTCAACCATATCCAATTTATCGACATAATGCGCGCTCATAATAGAAACTAAAAATATAGCGACTATTAATAATATTATAGCATGCATATAACTTTCATCGTAAATATGCGGAACGAAAGAAAATAATTTACTCGAAAAAGGCTTTTTAACCAAATATAAAATTCCATATCCCGCCGCTATTCCCGTAGGAATTGCCAAAATAATTTGAGTTATAGTTTCTTTTAAAGACGCTATCATTATTTCTTTAGTCGTATAACCCATAACTTTAAGAAGAGTAAACTCGTATCTTCTTGTAGCTAAAGTAATAACGCCTACTCCATAAAGAGAAGTCGCTCCAAGTAAAAAAGCTATAAATATAAGTATTTGAACTAAAAGATAAATTGTAGCGATTTGATTTTTATAAGCCGTATATTCATCGTTTACAAAACTATAATAAGAAATATCTTCGCTTTCGTCTAAAATTTCTTTTATCTCTTCGTCTGAAATATTTTCTTTTTTAGTAAAAAATATCGTATTATAATCGTTAGAAATATCGAATTCTTTTTCTGCAAATTTTTTGTCCATATAAATAAAAAACATTCCTTGTTGTTCTACAAATTTACCGCATTTTACTATTCTTGAAACGGTATTTCCCAAAGTGTATAATTCTATTCCAATATAATCGTTTTCTTTAATTTTTAATTTATCGGCTAAATATTTTGGAATCATTATCGTATCTTCGGGATTTTCATTTTTAGGAATATCTAAAGAATAAAAATCTTTGTCGTATATTAAAGTCGGTATATATAAATTTTCGCTGTCGATTTTGAAAGCGGGATAAATTTTAGATTGATAAATAGCAGCTTTATCATAAGAGTTAATTATATTATTCGTAATTATCTCAGAGTCTTCTTCCCATTTTGTAGAATTAATCGTAGCTCTAATATCGTAAAGCGCAAATTTTTGATATAGAGTAGATAAAAAATAATCGAAAGAATTATTAAAGCCTTGAGCGAATATTGTCATACTAATAGCTGCAAACATTCCCCATAAAGAAGCAAAATATCTCGTCTTGCTCCTCGATGCGTTTTTAATCGCGTATCTCGTATTAAATGAAAATCTATTCCAAATTTTTAAATTTTCTATAAAACTTTTTCCTCCGCCTTTCGGTGGCTCTCCTCTCATTGATTGAGCGGGATTAAGTTTTAAAATTGAAATTGCGGCAAGCAAGTTTGATAAAATGCAAACAAATAATATAATCGCTCCCGCTATAATCCATAAATCAAAATAAGTATTATAAGTAAAATTCGGCATATCGAATATTTTTGAAAGAACTTCAAATATTGAAGGCAAAATTATTTTTGTAGATATAAAGGCTAATAATATTCCGAAAAACGAAACTAAAAAAGAATATTTTATATACATATACATTATTGAAGCGTCCGTTAAACCAATCGCTTTCATTATTCCGATTTGCTTTCTTTCAACGGCTACATTTCTTCTCTGTATTATATAAAGCAATAATATAGCCATTAACAATAATATCGAAGGACATATATAAGAAAAAGAATCAATTTGAAGTAAAGTTTGTTCATAATTCACATAATTAACCGATTGCTCTCTATCGGTAAAATAAAATATTTTCTCTTTTAATTTTATTCTTATAAGATTTTCTATATTTACTTTATTAACATTATCTTTATATTTTATATAAATAGAATTATAAGGAAGCATTATAGGTTTTATAGTAAAATAAGGATTAGCGGGCGGATTAAATTTAAAATGCTCTTCGTTAATTTCTACTACCGCAAAATCTTCAGGCTCTGAAACAGTGCTTGCACCGTCTTTAAATAAAAAAACATAATTCGGATAAGAAACCAAAGAAGCTATAATAAAAGATTCTGTTTTGCTTTCGTTATTAATACTAAAATTAAGCTCTATTTTATCGCCAATTTTCAAAGAATGAGCGTCCGCAAAATTTTTATTAATCGCAATTTCATTTGTATCAAGTATATATTTTCCTTTATAAACATAAGGCTTATTTATTCTCGTATATTTATCGTCCGTTCCGTAAATAATGGCGTCTATGCTTTCTTTGTTTTCCGTTTTGTTTTCTGTTTTTATTTTTTCTATTTTTCCTTGAAATCTATGCCTGCCTTCCGCTCTTTCAACTCCGTTAATATCTTTTATAGTTTTTATATCTTCTTCGGTAAAAATTCCAAATAAAACCAAATCGTCTAATAAATTATTTTCAAAATAATTTTCCGCCGATAATTTAAAATCTCTATAAAGAGTTTTTACGGCTACAAAAAATAAAACTGCAAGCGCCGTTATAAATACCGCGGATATAAATATTGCAAGTTGTTTGTTTATTTTTCTTAATAAAAGTTTAGTTTTTATATCAAACATTATTTATACTTTCCATTTTTATTAAATTAATTACCATTCTATATATTCTGGATTTAAAGGATTTTCTATATCAAACCTTTCTACAACCTCTCCGTTTAAAATCTTTATAACCGTATCCGCCATTTTAGATATTTCTTTACTATGCGTAATTAAAACTATGCTCGTTCCAAAATCTCTATTTAAATCTCTCAATGTTTTTAAAGCCATTATTCCCGTTTTATTGTCTAAAGCTCCCGTAGGCTCGTCGCATAAAACTACTTTAGGTTTTTTGGCAATCGCTCTTGCAATGCTTACTCTCTGTTGTTCGCCTCCCGATAGTTCAGTTGGATAATGTTTTATTCTGTTTTCAAGTCCTAATAATTTTAAAGCGTTTTCGGCGTTTTCTCTCGGAAGTCCCGTTATTTCTGTAGAGAATTCAACATTTTCTAAAGCGGTTAAATTTGGAAGCAAATTATAACTTTGAAAAACAAAACCAATATTTTCCCTTCTAAATTTCGACAATTCTTTATTGCTATAATTTGAAATATCTTCGCCTAAAAATAAAACATGTCCGCTTGTAGGTTTGTCCAAAGCGCCCAATATATTAAGCAAAGTGCTTTTACCCGAACCGCTAGGTCCAAGTATTGCCGTTAATTTTCCTTCTTCTATAGTTAGATTTATAGAATTAAGCGCTTGAGTAGCTCCTCTGCCATGCCCGTAAATCTTGCTTATATTTTTTATTTCGTATAAATTATTACTCATAAAAAATTCCTAATTATTATTTTTATTTCGCCATTCTTCTACCGCTATATCTACAATTTCTTTTGCGCATTCTTTTTTGCTTAAAATTGGAAAATATTCAACTCTTCCGTCTTTAAAAAATATCGTTATCTTATTCGTATCTTTTCCTATAGCGTCTTTAATATTATTAGCTACAATCATATCGGCGTTTTTTCTTTCCATTTTATCTATGGCATATTTTTTTAATTCTTCTTCGGTTTCGGCAGTTTCGGCGGCAAAAGATACGATTAAAGTTTTTTCCGATTTTTCATCTTTAGTAAGAGCGAGTATATCTTCGTTTTGTATAAGTTCTATATTATTTATATTTTGCTTTTTTACTTTTTTATCAAATGTTTTTGCAGGCTTAAAATCTAAAGGCGCTGCAGCCATAAATAATATATCCGTATTTTTTAATTCGCTTAAAACCGTTTCTTTTAATTCTTCTGTAGTTTCAACTTTTACTTTTCTATTTTTAGAATTAGTAATTAAAGGATTTGAAACGCTTCCTTCTATGTAAATAATATTTCCGTTTTTAGAATTTATTTGATTATATAAAGCCTCGCCCATTTTTCCGCTTGAGCTATTTGTTATATATCTTATCGGGTCTATCCATTCTTTAGTAGCTCCAGCCGTTATCGTAAATCTTATATCGCCGTATTTATTATTAGTCAGTTTATTTATTATAGTTTCAAAAGATGCAAGCCTTCCGATTCCGTCCTCTTCGCAAGCCATAGTTCCTCTTTCGGGTTCTATCATTTCAAAATTTAATTCTTCTATCATATATTTAACATTTTTCTGAACGGTTTTATTAAGCCACATATAAGGATTCATCGCGGGAGCGAATAATTTTCTTCCCGTATACGCGCATGCAATTGTGCTTATGCTATCGTCATAAATTCCGTTTGCAATTTTTCCAATCATATTAGCGTCTATCGGAGCGATTAATAAAGCGTCCGTTTTTTTATTAATATTTATATGAATAAGCGGGTCTTCTTCTTTCCAAATATTTCTTATAACATGATTTCCGCTCATAGTTTCCAAAGCTTTAACTCCAAGCATATTTTCCGCGTTTTTAGTCACGGCGCAAATTATTTCATGCCCTTGCTTTTTCAACATACTTACAAGAACGGGAATTTTGTATGCCGATATTGAGCTTGTTATTGCAATTAATATTCTCATAAACTGCCTATAAATTAAAGTCTATTTATATTATATACTATAATAAATAAAAAAATAGTCTAATAATGTTTTAATTTATATTGTTTATGTTTTTTATTTAAACAGTCATTGCGAGCGATAGCGTGGCAATCTACTATTTTTTGCTATGTCATTGCGAGGACGAAGTCCGAAGCAATCCACTTTTAATAAAATTCACTTATTTAATAAACCCAAATATTTAAAATAACTTTTTCAAATATTAATTACCTCACAATAACAATACACAAAAAATAACCCCGCATTTTTACGGGGTATTTTATTTAGGAGGTAAAACATTATAGTTTAAAACCAAAATTTTATTTAGAGCGTCCAAAAGATATTCCAGCAAATATAGAAATATTTATATAAGAATATTGTTCTTTATCATAAGAAGTTATTAAAGAGCCGTTTTCATTATACCAACTCATAGTAGGGTTTTTATATTCCATACCAAAATTATAAGATAAACTCGCTCCGTATATAAACAATAATTTTTCTTTTAAATAATGTATTCCTTCAAAAACTAATTTTATATACGGCATCGTGGTTTTAGTATAGTTGTCTTTTATATAGCCATAATTAAATCTTTTCGTATTGTCATTGCTATCGAGAGTAAAACCTGAAAACGGAAACATAACCCCAGCTCCAATACCAAAAGAAAAGTTATTATTAAAATTAAGTTTGCCTAAAAAACCTAAATTAAACACATCAAAAAATGTAAAATAAGGTTTATCGGGTTCAATTATTTTTGAAAGTATAGTTTTATAATATCCGAAATCAATTAAAGCGCTAATACTTTTTAAAGTGGCATTTGGAATATCGAAATTTGCTCCAATATTTCCAAGAATTCCATATTCTCCGCCTATAAAACCTTTAGTTTTAGAACCATATTTAATAATTCCAGATTCTTCTCTTTCAAAAATATTTATATTTAAACCTACCGAAGCGTATAAACCCGTTTCAAAATTAACCGCAAATATATTGATAGAGTATAATAAAAATATTATTAATATTATATATTTTTTCATAAGATATATCCTTTGATTTCTATATTTATATAATATATTATATACAAAAAATAAACAAGAGGCAAAACTATAAAAATTATAAAAATTTATAAGAAATTATTTATTTTAATACATTTCATACTTATTTTAACAAACAAAAATTTTATAAAATATTTTATTATCGAATTCTATATATAGTATTGACAAAAATATTTTTTTCTATATTATTATATATTTATAATTTTAAATTCTAAAATTTTAATTTTTTAATGAGAGGCTAAAATGAAAGATAAAACTTTTTTAATGATACCAGGACCTACTCCCGTGCCAGAATCCGCTTTAATGGAAATGGCAAAACATCCTATGGCTCATAGAAGTAAAGAATTTTCAAATATTTTAAAAGAAGTTTTTGAAAATTTAAAATATGTATTTCAAACTAAAAACGATGTCTTTTTATTTACGGCGAGCGGAACAGGAGCAATGTGCGGAGCTTTGGAAAATCTAATAAACGAAGGCGATAAAGTTTTATGTTTGTCAATCGGAAATTTCGGAGCAAGATGGGAAAAAATTGCAAAATCGCGCGGAGCTGAAGTTATAAAAATAGAAGCGAAAGCGGGAGATATAATAAAGCCAGAAATTTTGGAAGAAGAATTAAATAAAAATAAAGATATAAAAATCGTCACTCTCACTCATAGCGAAACTTCTACGGGAGCGGCTAACGATATTAAAACTTTATGCTCAATAATAAAAAATCATGGAGCTTTATCTGTAGTCGATGGCATAACGAGTTTATGCGCGATGGAGTTTAAAACTGACGAATGGAATATTGATGTCGCGGTTTCGGGTTCGCAAAAAGGATTTATGATTGCGCCAGGACTTTCATTTTTAACTGCAAGCGAAAAAGCTTTTAAGATGCATGAAAATTGCAAATTTCCAAGTTTTTATTTTAATTGGAGCGAACATAAAAAATCTTTGTCTAAAGATACTACACCTTTTACTCCAGCGGTTAATTTAATTTGCTCTCTCCATACTTCTTTAAAAATGATTAGAGAAGAAGGAATTGAAAATATTAATAAAAGACATAAAAAACTTACTTTAGCTTTAAGAAACGCAATAAGAGAGATTGGTTTAAAACTTTTAGTTGAAGACGATAAAAATGCAAGCCATTCAATAACATCTATACTTCCGCCAGAAAATATAACCGTTCGAGATATTAGAAAAACTCTTAAAGACGATTATGATATAATAGTTGCAAACGGACAAGGAAATTTGGAAAATAAAATATTCAGAATTGGAACTTTGGGCTTTGTATCGGAAAGAGATTTAATTATGGCTGTAGGTTCTTTGGAAGCGAGCCTTATAAAATTAGGTTATAAATTTAATGTTGGAAGCGGAGTTAAAAAATTAATTGAAGAATTGAATAAATAATTAAAACGGAGAATTATTAAATGAAAGTATTGATAACAGATAATATAAACAAATGCGTAAAGGATATAATATCCGAAACTGCCGAAGCGGTTTTTCTTCCGACTATGAGCGAAGAGGAGATAATAAAAATAATCGGCGAATATGACGCTTTAATGGTTAGAAGCCAAACTAAAGTAAACCGAAATATAATCGAAGCGGGAAAAAAATTAAAAATAATAGGAAGAGCGGGAGTCGGAGTAGATAATATCGATGTTAATTCTGCAACCGAAAAAGGAATAATTGTAGTAAACTCGCCTGACGGAAACACGATAGCCGCATCGGAGCATACTATCGCTTTAATGCTTGCAATTTCAAGAAATATTGTCCCAGCTTCTCAATCCACTAAAGAAGGAAAATGGAATAGAGACGCTTTCACGGGAACTGAACTTTTTGGAAAAACTTTAGGAGTGATGGGATTTGGAAGAATAGGAAGAAAAGTCGTAAATATCGCTTTGTCAATTGGAATGAAAGTTATAGTTTACGACCCTTTTGCAAATGAGGAAATGGTTAATAAAAAAGGAGCTTTATACGAAACATCTTTAGATAATTTTTTGAAGACTCTTGATTATCTTTCTATTCATATACCGAAAACTTCCGACACGATTAACATAATAAATAAAGAAAATATAAATAAAATGAAAAAAGGCGCTATAATAATCAACTGTTCGAGAGGCGGTTTGGTTAATGAAAACGACTTAAAAGAAGCTTTGGAAAACGGACAAATTTCGGCGGCGGCGATTGATGTTTATGAAAATGAGCCAAAAATTGAAACTTGTCCTTTGATTCATTATAACGGTAATAATATAATTCTAACTCCTCACCTTGGCGCAAGCACTAAAGAAGCCCAAATTAATGTAGCTTTAGATGTCGCTTCTCAAATTAAAAAAGTTTTATCGGGAGGTTATACAGATTCTGCAGTTAATATTCCTTCTCTTAATCCTGAAAAATTAGAGCCTGTTAAAGATTATATGAATATTTCTGAAAATGCAGGCGAGATTATAGGGCAGATATCAAAAGGAAAAATAAAATCGTTTGAAATAACGGCGTATGGAGAGCTTATAAAATTAGATATCGAGCCTTTGGAAGTCGCTATATTGAAAGGCGCTTTATCTTCTATATTTCATGATGTAAATTATGTAAACGCTCCTTTTTTAGCAAAGCAAAGAGGAATTGAAATAAAAATTATAAAATCTGAAGCGCCTTCAAGTTTTACAAGTTTATTAAAAGTTAAAATGACAACCGATATTGAAACTAATAGCGTATCCGTTTCTTTAATAGCGAAAAATATTGCAAGAATAGTAAAATTAAACGATTACGATGTTATAATAAAACCAAACGAGCATATTCTTATAGTTCCGCATATAAATCAAGTCGCTATGGTTGCGAAAGTTGCAAATACTTTATGCGAAGAGAATATTAATATAGGCTCAATGAATGTTTCGCAAAATATTAAAGGAAGCGATATGTCAATAATGGTTATAGATATCGACACGGCTTTAAGCGAAGAGATGTTAAATAAAATATCTAAAATAGAAGGAGTTCATAATCCGAAGTGCATTAAATTAAATGTATAATAATTTTAAGGAATTATTTTAAAATGAAATTAGCCGTTTTCGATTTTGACTCCACTCTAATGGACGGAGAGACTTTAGACATAATATCCAAAGAAACCGAATATTATAAAGAAATAAAAGAAATTACAGAAAAAGGAATGAAAGGAGAGATTGATTTTTTTGAAAGTTTAATTTCAAGAGTCGCTTTGCTTGAAGGAATGAAATTAAAAAAAGTAAATGAAATATGCGAATCTCTTCCAATTATGAACGGAGCAGAAGAAACTATAAAAGAATTAAAAAATAAAAATTATAAATGCGTTTGTTTTTCTGGTGGATTTAAAAACGCTACTTCAATATTTGTCGAAAAATTAAAATTAGACGGAGAATTTTCAAATATATTCCATACAAAGAATAATATTCTAACGGGAAAAGTCGGAGGCGAGATGATGTTTTCAGACAGTAAAGGAAATATGCTTTTGGCTTTACAAAAATTGCTTAATATTCCTTATAACGATACTCTTGTTATAGGAGACGGAGCGAACGATTTGAGTATGTTTAAGCATGCGAAAAATAGAGTCGCTTTCTGCTCTAAAGAAATTTTAAAAAAAGAAGCAAATATAATAATAAACGAAAAAGATTTAAGGCTTTTAATAGATAAAATTTAATCCGTAATAAATTAAGATTAAAATTTTAAAATCAAAATTTATTACGGATTTTTAAGTCAAATTATTTATTCTTGTAATGCGGTTTATAAGAGTTTCTGTTTCTATTATTATTGTTATTATATCTTCTATTATTGAAGTTGGCATTTTTAGAAAAAACTTTTACTCTTCTGTATGGCGGTTCTCCATCGCTTTTAGTTTCAACATCCTGGTCTTTTTGCAATTCAACATGTATGATTCTTCTTTCATAAGGAGACATAGGCTCTAATATAACCGCTCTTCTTGTTTTTTTAGCTTGTTGAGCCGCTTGACGCGCCATATGTTTTAAGGTTTCTTCTCGCCTTTCTCTGTATCCGTCCACATCTAATATAACATGTCTTTCATTGCCGTCATTAAAATTTTTAGAGACAATTAACGAAATTAAAAATTGTAAAGCCTCTAAAGTAGCGCCTTTTTTTCCTATAAGCACTCCCGAATCTTCAGTAGAGATATTTATATATATTTTATTTCCGCTTTCTTCTTTAGCGTTTATCTCGCCGTTGATTCCCATATATTTTAATATGTCAGCTATAATAGATTTGAACTCTCCAAGATTTTCAGATATTTCTTCATAATAAACTCTTATTACGGTAGGCAATTCTTCGCCTATTCCAAATAGATTGCGCTTTCCTTTTTCGACAACCTCGATTCTAATTTGTTCTTCCGTAAGATTTAACTCTTCAAGCGCTTTGTTTACGGCGTCTTTTTCCGACTTACCGCTAAATTCTTTTACTAACATAATTACCTCCTTAAATAATTATAATTTTTTATTTTTTTATTTTTTTCTTATTTTTTGTTTTGCTTGATTTCTTTTCTTTTTCTCCTTCAATAATATTATTTTCATTTTTATTCAATAACTTTGCCGTAATAAATTGTTGAGCTACGGCAAATATATTTTGAGCCGTCCAATATAACGCTAATCCGCTTGCAAAATTATAAAACAATAAAAGCATCATAAGCGGAAATATAGTCGTCATCATTTTCATTTGAGTCGCCGCAGAACCCGAAGCTCCCGCGTTTGAAGACGGCTGAAGTTTCATACTTAAGTAGCTCGTTATTGCCATAAGTATAGGAAAGAAATTAAAATTAAGTCCTCCTAATATCGGAACTCCCGAAGGAAATACAAATAATTTATCGGGAGAGGACAAATCCGTTATCCATAAAAAAGGCGTATTTCTTAATTCTACCATTGACTGCATCAAATAGAAAAAAGCTATAAGAAGAGGAAAAGGCAAAAGCATAGGCAAACATCCGCCCAAAGGATTAATTTTTTCTTTCTTATAAATTGCCATTATTTCCACATTCAATTTTTCTGGATTATCTTTATATTGTTCTCTTATTCTCTCTATTTTCGGATTAACAAGTTGCATCCTTCTCATTGATTTATAAGAAGCATGATTTAAAGGATAGGTTACAATTTTAAATAAAAGAGTAAATAATATTATTGCCCAAGCGTAATTTTTAGTAATGTTGTATAAATAGTTTAGCATAATATCCAAAATATATGTTAAAGGTCTTAAATTAAGTCCCAAAAAAGACTCTTGAAATATAGATTCGTAGGATTCTTCAAGATAATATTTTGCAAATAATCTTCGCATTTTAGGTCCCATATAAACCGAATAATTATCTGTAATAGAATTTCCCGCTTTAATAATATGCTTTGAAACTAAATTTGCCAAATGAAAATCGTTTCTGTATTCGTTAGTTGTAGGACGAGAAAATGTCATTGTTTCAAAAGTTGTGTTAGATTGAGGCGGACTTGATATAACCGCAAAATATCTATTATTTAACGCAACCCATTTGTCTTCGCCTTCGTATATATTATATCGCATTGAATTAGTTTTTGAGCCTCTTGAACCAAATAATCTTGAAATTATATTTTCTTTTACTATATCGCCCGTTAAAAGAATTTTTGATTTTCCATTTCCTTTTATTAAATATTGAGCTTTCGTAGCGTCTTCTCTCACGGAATTTTTATCCGTTCTATAAGGTCCGATTCCCGTTCCTAAAAAATATGAATAATAAATAGACAAATCTTTATCGCTCGTATTTTCTATAATAACAGTATTTTTTAATTGATAAGGGTCTTCTCCGAATGCAAAACTTTTCTTTATTCTAACGGGAACATTTTCTATAACCGCTTCGGCAATATAATTTATAGTTTCGTTATTTGTTTCAATTATATTATAATTTAAATTTTCTTGGACGGCTATTGAATTTGAGAGATTTTGAAAAGTTAAAGTAAAAGGATAAATATTTTGATAAACTTGTCCAACCATATCTACTATTTCGTTTGTGGCTTCTTTAGGAATATCTTGTTTATAATAATTTTTTAATTCGTAAGAAAATAAAGCGCCGTTTTTAAATTTTGCTATAACATATTCGTTTTCTAAAGTTTTAATTTGTTCATTTAATTCGTTTGTTAAACTGTTTGTATAATCTATTTTTTGCATACTCGAAGTATTTAAAAGCGTATTTATATTTTCTTCATTATCGTTAGTTTGATTTAAAGCGATATTTGTATTTATATTTTGATAAGTAGAAACCGTTTTAATAGTTTTTGATTGATAAAACATATATAAAAATAATATTATAGCGGAAAGTCCAATCGCTATAGCCATTCTTTTTCCATTATCCATAAATCTTTATTAAGCTCCTTAAAATCTCCGTTAAACCTAAAATAAAAAAAGCCCCTTCGTAATAAAACATTACGGAACGGGGTCATATATCTTTTTTGCCAAAGGATTACATCTTATTACTCTCAACATTGCCAGAAAACTCCCCTTTATAGCTCCGTATTTCATAACCGATTGTTTAGCATACTCCGAACAAGATGGAATATATCGGCATGAAGGTTTTAAATAAGGCGATATCGCTTTTTGATATAAAAAAATTAAAAATAAAATTACTTTTTTCAACATTATTTAAACCTCTGAAATAACTTCAATAAATTAGTTTTGCAATCCTCAAGCGAATATAAATTAATTTTCTTTACTATAATAAAATAATCATATCCCGCTGGAATTTTACTCTTTTCCGTTCTGTATATTTCCCTAACAATTCTCTTTGCTCTATTCCTCTTTACCGAATTTAATTTATTTTTTTTAACGGCAACCGCAAATCTTGAATAGGAACGATTATTTTTTAATCCTAAAATCGTATAGAAGTAATTAACTGATTTTCTTAAATCGGCTTTATTTTCAAAGAAAACAACTATATCGTTTCTCTTTTTCAATCTTTCTTTATAGTATATTTTAGATGAAACTTTATTAACAAAATTTCCAAAATCATTTGTTAATAATTTATTATTCCTATTCACTTACCTATTCGTTTAATATTATTCGTCAGCGGCAGTTAATCTATATCTGCCTTTTCTTCTTCTACGCTTTAGAATATCTCTTCCATGTTTTGTTGCCATTCTCTTAAAAAAACCAAATTTTCTAGCTCGGCGTAACTTACTTGGCTGATAAGTTCGTTTCATTTTCTCTCCTTTCTTAAAAAACTAAATTAAAAATCAAAATATAATTATTAAATCATTTTTATTATAATCAAAATTTACTATAAGTTAATTTACATTATATTTAATATTTTGTCAAGTATAAAAATTATTATTTAAACTAAAATTTATTTAATTATAAAATACTTAAATAATAACATATATTAAAGTTTTAAAACCTAATAATAGTTTTAAACAGATTTTTTATATTTTTATCGTTATTATAAATAATTTGACTAATTATATATCGTATTATATAATAATCGGAATTATATTTTTAAAAAAAGAGGTAAAACTATGGCAGAAATTAAAAATTATTATTTCTCTTCCGAGTCTGTAACGGAAGGCCATCCTGATAAGATTTGCGATGCCGTAAGCGATGCAGTCTTAGACGAATGTTTAAAACAAGACCCGCATTCGAGAGTCGCATGCGAAACTTTGGCTAAAACGGGCATGCTTATTTTGGCGGGCGAAATCACTACAAAAGCGAAATTGGATTATCAAAAAATCGCAAGAGGAGTGGTTAGACGAATAGGTTACACAAGCAGCGATATGGGATTTGATGCCGATACTTGCGCCGTTATGGAATCTATACATGAACAATCTCCCGATATCGATATGGGAGTAAGCGTAGGAAAAGGCTTATTTAACAAAGACGAAGGCAATAAAAGCGAAGGAGCGGGCGACCAAGGTATAATGTTTGGATACGCTATAAACGAAACGGAAACTTTTATGCCTTTAACGATTCATTTGGCTCATAGACTCGCCGAAAGATTGGCAAAAGTGAGAAAAGAAAATATATTAGATTATTTAAGACCAGACGGAAAGAGTCAGGTTACAATCGAATATAAAGACGGAAAAGCCGCAAGAATAGAAGCGGTTGTAATATCCACTCAACATGCCAAAGGAATAGAGCATAAACAAATAGAGGAAGATATAAAAAAGCATGTTATAAACGAAATATGCCCTAAAAATATGCTCGATGAAAATACAAAATATTATATCAATCCTACGGGTTTATTTGTAGTAGGCGGACCAATGGGCGACTGCGGACTTACAGGCAGAAAAATAATAGTCGATAGCTACGGCGGACATGGAGCGCATGGAGGAGGAGCTTTCAGCGGAAAAGACCCGACAAAAGTGGACAGAAGCGCTTGCTATATGGCGAGATATGTTGCAAAAAATATTGTTGCAAGCGGTATAGCGGACAGAGCTTTAGTGCAATTTGCTTACGCTATCGGAGTTCCAGAACCGCTTTCGGTTTATGTAAACACTTTTGGAACTTGCAAAGTGCATGACGAGGTTTTAGCGGCTATAATCTCAAAACAGATTGATTTAACTCCAGCGGGAATAATAAAGCATCTTGATTTGAGAAGACCAATATACGAAAAAACTACGGCTTATGGACATTTCGGCAGAGAGGACGCCGACTTTACTTGGGAGAAAACGGATATTAAACATTTATTTGAAAATCCGAAAAAATAAAAAAAGATTTGATTAATTAAATTATTTATAGAAGAGATTTGCAATTTTGTAAGTCTCTTTTTTATTTTCTTTATAATTGAATTTTATAAAAAATTTATCCGCTGTATTCTTCAATATACTTTCGCATAAGATTTTTTATCTTTTCTTTATCAGCATACAAAGAAGCAAAATCAAATTCTTCTATCATAATTTTTCTTTCTTCGGGAGTCAAGCATTTAACAGTATCTTTTGCTATAAATAATTTTTTATATTGAGACGGAATCAAAGTTTCATCGTCAGTTAAAATCTCTTCAAACAATTTTTCGCCTTCTCTTATTCCCGTAAAAACTATAGGAATATCATTTTCGTTTAATCCGTAAACTTTCAGCATATTTTTAGCCAAGTCAAGTATTTTAACAGGCTTTCCCATATCTAAAGTAAATATTGTTCCATTATTTAAAGCGCATGCTTTTATAACCAATCTTGCCGCTTCTCTAATTGACATAAAAAATCTAACCATTTCGGGATGAGTTACGGTTATCGCTTTTCCTTCTTTTATTTGACTTTCAAAAACAGGAATAACGCTTCCG
The DNA here is from genome assembly GCF_008016455.1 of Brachyspira aalborgi. Classification (NCBI taxonomy): domain Bacteria; kingdom Pseudomonadati; phylum Spirochaetota; class Spirochaetia; order Brachyspirales; family Brachyspiraceae; genus Brachyspira; species Brachyspira aalborgi. The sequence continues at coordinate 1,659,191 of NZ_SAXU01000001.1, forward strand.
CTACTTCCCAATACATTTCCGAATCTCGTTATTTTGAATATTGTATTATTTTGTTCATGCGAAAAAGATATTATCATCCTTTCGCAAATTCTTTTGCTCGCTCCCATTAAAGAAGTTGGACGAATTGCCTTATCGGTTGATATGAATACAAAATTTTTTATATTATTTTTTATAGATAAAGTCGCTATATTTTCCGTAGCGAGTATATTATTCTTTATCGCTTCTTCGGGATATTCTTCCATAAATGGCAAATGTTTATAAGCCGCCGCATGAAATATTATATCGGGGTTGTATTCTTTCAATGTTTTGTCGATTTTAATATAATCTCTAACATTTGAAATTATATATTTAAATTTATCTTTATTTTCTGACAAGTTTATCGACATTATCAAAGAATGAATCGCGTTTTCGGAAATTTCAAGAGCGATTGCTTTTTTAACGGGCAAAGTTATTAATTGTCTGACAAGTTCGCTTCCTATAGAACCGCCTCCGCCTGTAACTAATACGACTTTGTTTTTATAATAATCGTATATTTCTTTTTCGTCAAAACCGATTTCTTCTCTTCCGAGCAAATCAGAAGGTTCGAGTCGTCTAATATCTTTTAATGAAAAATTTCCTCTTATAATTTCAAAAATTCCAGGAACTATTTTATGTTTTATTCCCACGCTTGATATTGAATTTAATATTTTTTCAAGTTCTTTTTGTTTCAATGTGGGAATGGCAATTATTATTTCGTCTATATTTATATTTTTAGATTTATATTCTTTTGCAATTTTTTCGATATCGTTTATTTTTCCTTTTACTTTTATAGAACAAATTTCTTTTTTATTTTCGTCATCGTCCAAAAAGCATAGAATATTATAATCTTTATTTTTTTTAGAATACAATATTTCTTTAGCAAGCATTTTTCCCGCATCGCCCGCTCCTATAATAATAATATTTTTAATCATAGATTTTATTTATTCCGTTTATTATTCAACTACTCCAATATAATTGAGGTTTCTATATTTTTGAGCGTAATCTATTCCGTATCCTACGACAAATTCATCTTCTATATTAAATCCGTTATAATCTATATTTATATTTACTTTTCTTCTTGAAGGTTTATTTAATAACGCGCATATTTTTAAAGAAGCGATATTTCTAATTTGTAAAACTTCGCAAATTTTTTCTAATGTATAACCTGTGTCAATAATATCTTCAACAATGATAACATCTCTACCCGATAATTGAACATCAATATCTTTCAAAATTTTTATTTCAGAACCTATTTTATTATTTCCGTAGCTTGAAACTATCATAAAATCTATTTCTATTGGAATGTCTATATATCTTGATAAATCGGCTATAAAAATAAAAGAGCCTTTAAGCAAACCTACCAAACAAGGAGCATTTTCTTTTTTTCTATAATCGTCCGATATTCTTTTTGCCAATTCTTTAACTTTTTCGTTTATTTGCTTTTCATCAATTAAAATTTTAGATATTCCTTTTTCTTTATTCATTTATAAGCCCCAAAATATAAATATTTAAAAAATCTTTTAAATTATAACTTAAAATAGAGTTATTTTAAAGTTTTATTAAAAAAATTTAAAAATAACGCTTGACATTTTTTTTTATCATTGTTAAAATTGTTGTTATTGTTATTAAATAATAAATCTTTATTTCATAAAATTAATTATAAGTTAAGGGGTTATTATGGCTGAAGATAAAAAACTTGATTCTCTTCTTGAACGCGTATATCAAGATGGCGTTGAGAAGTCTAATAAGAAAGCGGAAGAAATTATTTCAAACGCTAAAAGCGAAGCCGACAAAATATTAAAAGACGCTGAAGCTAAATCGGAAGAAATTATTAAAGAAGCCGAAAGAAAAGCTGAAGAATTGAAAAAAAACACTATAACAGATGTTCGTATGGCGGGCGAGCAATCAATAAGCGTATTAAAGCAAAAAATTAAAGAATTGGTTAGCGCTTCCGTATTGGAAGACGGTTTAAAAGGCGCTTTTGCCGACACTAATTTTTTGAAAGATTTAATTCTTGAAGTTGTAAAAAAATGGGATGTTTCTTCGGGAGATGTTGCCGTTTACTTTCCAGAATCTAAAAAAGGCGATATAGATTCCGCATTTGAAAAATCCATAAAAAGCGCTATTAAAAATGCAACGATTAATTTTGATAAAAAACTTTCTAACGGATTTAGAATCGTGCCAGATGGCGGAAATTATCAAATGCAATTTACAGATGAAGATTTCGTTGAATTTTTCAGCGATTTCATAAAAGCAAAAACGGAAGAAGTAGTTTTTAGTAAGTAAGAGGATTAAAAAGCATGGGTTCATATTATTATCTTATATCTGGCTTGCCTGAAGTTAAACTTTCAGATTCAAAGGCTAAATATGATATTAATGAAATTACTCAAAATATATTGTCTAATTTGAGCGATAAAGATATAAAATTATTTAATTATTTTATCTATCAAAATGACAATAAAAATTTGGTAAACGCTATAGCTTTGTCTAAAGGATTATTTAGTCCTTATTCTGTTCATTTAGAGCCTTCGATATTTTCTAAAGAAGAAATTCAAAAGTATGCTAATCTTTCAAATTTGCCTAATTATATGGTTAAATTTTTAGAAGATAATAAAAATACCGAATGGGAAAATATAAGGCATATAGAAAATAGTCTTTTAAGTTTATATTATGAAGAAATGATACAAACAGGAAACGCTTTTATAAGAGAATATGCTTTATTCATGCGAAATTTGAAAAATATATTGGCGGCATTAAATGGAAAGGCTTTAGGATTTAGCGGAGATGAAATTTCAAAAGAATTAATAGGAGATTATCCTTTAATATCCGCGTTGACTAAATCAAGCGCTGCGGATTTTGGATTGGGTAGAGAAATTCCGTATATAAATAATATAATAGATACTTTTAATTCTTCCGATAAAGCCGACCCTTATAATTTAGAAAATGTAGAATGTTCTTTAGTTAATGGATTTTTAGATAGATTGACTTCTATAAAATCATTTACTACGGATAATCTTTTTGCTTATTATATAAATTTAACCTATGCCGTTAGTATTAACGGAAGGAATGAAGAAGAAGGTAAGAAACATTTACAGACGCTTGTAAATTCTTTAAAAAGCGAAGCGTCTGCTATGTAGTTTGTATATTTAATTAGGAGATTGAAATGACTAAAGGTAAAGTAACTGCTATAATATCAAACCTAATTTCGATAGAGGTTGACGGACCTGTTTCTCAAAATGAAATATGCTATGTGTCATGCGGCGAAGCAAGACTTATGGCGGAAGTTATTAAAATCGCTGGGACAAGCGCAAGCGCTCAGGTTTTCGAGTCGACAAGAGGCGTAAAATTAGGCAATTCCGTAGAGTTTACGGGTTCAATGCTTGAAATTGAATTAGGACCTGGACTTTTAGGTAAAAACTTTGACGGATTACAAAACGACCTTGATAAATTGCAAGGCGTATTTTTAGAAAGAGGAAAGTATAATAATCTCGCCGAAAACAAAGAAGCAAGATACGATTTTACTCCTATAGCTAAAGTTGGAGACGAAGTTCAAGCTGGAGATTGGATAGGAGCTATTAAGGAAGGATGGATTGACCATAAAATAATGGTTCCTTTTAAATTTGAAGGAAAGGGAACTGTAGAAAGTGTGGTTTCCGCTGGTTCTTACGGTTTATCCGATGTTCTTGCCGTTGTTAAATCTCATAATGGAGATAAAACGGAAGTGACTATGGTTCAAACTTGGCCCGTAAAACTTGCAATTAAATCTTTTAGAGAAAAACCAAGACCTTTCAAATTGTTAGAAACGGGAGTTAGAACGATAGACACATTTAACCCTATTACCGAAGGAGGAACGGGCTTTATTCCAGGACCTTTTGGAGCGGGAAAAACAGTTTTACAACATGCTTTGGCAACAAATGCAAACGCCGATTTGATTATAATGACGGCTTGCGGAGAGAGAGCTAATGAAGTTGTTGAAATATTTACTGAATTTCCTGAGCTTATAGACCCAAGAACGGGAAGAAGTTTGATGGAAAGAACGACAATTATTTGTAATACTTCAAATATGCCCGTTGCGGCTCGTGAGGCTTCGGTTTATGTGGGAATGACGGTTGCAGAATATTATCGCTCAATGGGGCTTAAAGTTCTTCTTCTTGCCGATTCAACTTCTCGTTGGGCGCAGGCTTTAAGAGAAATGTCAAACAGACTTGAAGAATTGCCAGGACAGGATGCATTTCCTATTGACTTGCCAGCTATTATTTCAAGTTTCTATGCAAGAGCGGGATTCGTTTATTTGAATAATGGTGAGACGGGTTCTATTACATTTATAGGAACGGTATCTCCTGCGGGCGGAAACTTAAAAGAGCCTGTAACAGAATCTACCAGAAAAGCTGCAAGATGTTTCTATGCCTTATCTCAAAAAAGAGCGGATAGTAAGAGATATCCAGCCGTTGACCCTTTGGATTCTTATTCTAAATATATAGAATATCCAGAATTCGTGGAATTTGCAGACAGCAATATAGAAAAAGGTTGGTCTGATAAAGTTATTAAAGCAAAAGATATAGCAAGAAAAGGACAGGAAGCAAGCGACCAAATAAGCATTCTTGGAGACGATGCAGTTCCTTTGGAATATCATCAAAGATTATGGAAAGCGGAGCTAATAGACTTCGTTATCTTACAGCAGGACGCTTTTGATAAAGTCGATAAAAACTGCCCTATAGATAGACAAAAAGAATTATTAAATCAAGTAATGAAAGTGGTTGAAGCCGATTATAGATTTGACGATTATAGCGAAGTAGGAACTTATTTTAGAAGACTTATTAACGCTTTTAAACAAATGAATTATTCGGTTTATCAATCAGACGAACATAAAAAATATACGGCTGAAATGGAATCAATATTTGCCGAAAGGAGTATAGCTCATGCCTAAAGCGTTTCAAAAAGTTTATACAAAATTAGTTCAAATTACAAAAGCAACCGTAGCTTTAAGAGCCGAAAATGTTGGAAACGATGAAATGGCTTTAGTAGACGGACGCCCAGCTCAGGTTGTAAAAATGATAGGAGATATAGTGACTCTTCAAGTCTTTCAAGGAACTGAAGGAATTCCTACAAATGCGGAAGTTGTCTTTTTAGGAAGACCTCCAAGACTTAAAGTTAGCGAACTTCTTGCAGGAAGATTCTTCAACGCTTACGGAGAGCCAATAGACGGAGGAGCGGAAATTGAAGGTAAAGAAGTCGATATAGGCGGACCTTCGGTTAATCCTGTTAGAAGAAAACAGCCTTCGGAACTTATAGCCACAGGTATTGCAGGAATAGACTTAAATAATACTTTGGTTACAGGACAAAAAATTCCGTTTTTTGCAGACCCAGACCAACCTTATAACGCCGTTTTGGCTCAAGTTGCAATTAGAGCGGAAGCGGATAAAATTATTTTGGGCGGTATGGGACTTTCAAATGACGATTATTTATCATTTAAAAATACATTTACCGAAGCGGGCGCTTTAGATAAAATTATATGTTTTGTAAATACAACGGACGACCCTGCGGTTGAGAGACTTTTAATACCCGATATGGCTTGCACGGCTGCAGAATATTTCGCTGTAGAACATAAAGAAAAAGTTTTAGTTTTGCTTACCGACATGACTCTTTATGCGGATGCTTTGGCTATAGTTTCAAATAAGATGGACCAAATTCCTTCAAAAGACTCTATGCCTGGCTCTTTATATTCCGACCTTGCTAAAATATACGAAAAAGCGGCGCAATTTCCTGATGGCGGTTCAATAACGATTATTGCCGTTACTACTTTGAATGAGGGAGATATTACTCATGCAGTTCCCGATAATACGGGATATATTACGGAAGGGCAATTATATTTAAGAAGAGATTCCGATATTGGTAAAACAATTATCGACCCATTTAGAAGTCTTTCGCGTTTAAAACAGTTGGTTATAGGAAAGAAAACGAGAGAAGACCATCCAACCGTTATGAATACTTTAGTTCGTCTTTACTCGGATGCGGCTAATGCAAAAATGAAAAAAGAAAACGGTTTTGATTTAACGGAATATGACGAAAGATGTTTAAAATTCTCAAACGAATATTCTGAAAGATTGCTTGCCATAGATATTAATATTAAAATAGACGAGATGCTTGAAACAGGTTGGGAGCTTATGTCTAAATATTTCAGTAAAGCGGAAGTTGGAGTTAAAGACTCTTTGGTTGAAAAATACGGAAAATGGGCAAGTTAATTTTGTATATTGTAAAAGGTAAATAAAATGGCATTAAAATTTCAATATAATAAAACGGCTTTGCAAAATCTTAGAAGACAACTTTCAATAAGAGAAAAAGCTTTGCCTACTTTAAAAAGTAAAGAAGCCGCTCTTCGTCTTGAGGTTAGAAAAATAACGGCTGAAATTGATTTGCTTAAAGAAGAATATGAGATGATAGTTAAAGAAAATCAAAATTATAACGGTTTTTGGACGGAATTTCCTAAAATTGTAAAGATTAGAAATATCATATCCGAGCAGAAAAATATTGCGGGAGTTAGAGTGGCTATCTTAAATAAAATTGATTTTGCATTAGAACAGATTAGTCTTTTTAATATGCCTTCTTGGATAAGATTAGCGATTAGCATGTTTGAAAGATTAATGACTATTCAGATAAGAATTGAAATGACAGAAGCAAGATTAAACGCTTTGGCTTATGCAAGAAAGAAAACCACTCAAAAAGTTAATCTTTATGAGAAAGTTCAAATTCCCGAATACAGAATGGCTATAATAAAGATTAAAAGATATATGGAAGACGAGGATAATTTAAGCAAATCTTCGCAAAAGATAGTAAAAGAAAGAAACAGAGCAAAGGAGGCGTCTTTATGATTAGAAAGATGAAAAAACTCTCTCTCTTTGTTTTTCACGAAGATAAAGAAAAAACTTTAAAAGATTTGGCTTCATTAGGATTGGTTCATATAGAAATTGCAAATGGAGTTTCAAGCGATAATATAGAAAATATTGTATCTAAAAAGAACGAAGCGATTAGAGCTAAATCTATAATTAATTTGGCTTTATCGGAAGCTAAAAAACTAAAAAAAGACACTTCAAATTTGAAAGCGGAAAATACTTCAAAAAAAGCTTTAGAAGTTATAGAAAATATTTTATCAATATCTCAAGCTACCGATAAATTAAAAACCGAAAGAGAAATTTTGAAAAAAGAACTTTCAATAATAGCTCCTTTCGGCAATTTTAGTTTTAATAAAATTAAAGAATTGCAAGAGAAAACGGAATACAATATATTATTTTATTCTTCTACGATTAGAGAATTTAACGATTATGATTTTTCTTCATTAAAAGATATATTCGCTTATCCTATTAAAGAAGAAAGCGGAAAAGTTTATTTTATCGTATTTAAGAAAAAGAATACGGAAGAAAATTTAACTTTTGATATTGTTAATATGCCTTCAAAATCTTATGACGATATAATTAAAGAGATTTCAAAAATAGAAAGCGAAATTGAAAATAACGATAATGAGATAATAAAGAGTCAAGTTTACATAAACGCTATAGACAAAGAAATTGATAATTTGAATATATATAATCATTTTGAAGAAGCTAAAGAAAGTTTTATAGCAAGCGAATCTACCGAAGGAAAAATACTTTATGTTGAAGCTTATATTCCTAAAGATAAAGAAGTTGAAACAAAATTATTTTTAGACGAGAAAAAAATCGCTTATATACTTGAAGAGCCTTCAAAATCTGATAATGTTCCCGTTGAGCTTAAGAATAATAAATATTCGAGCGCTTACGAACTTATCACAAAATTATTCCAATTGCCAAATTATTTTGAGATAGATTTGACTCCTATGATAGCGGTTTTTTATCCTTTATTCTTTTCTTTCTGTTTCGGAGATTCGGGATACGGATTGGTTTTAACTATAATGTCTATTATAGGTTTATTTAGCGTTTTGAAAGGAAAAATGAGAGGAGTTGGAATACTTGCTTTAACTTTGGGAATTTGCACAATTATAATGGGCATTATTAACGGCGGAAGCGTATTTGGAGTGACAATCGCTTCAAAAACGGATATACCTTTATTTGCCACTTTAAATAAATATTTGCTAATTACAGACACAAAAGAGAATTGGTTTTTAACTCCGTTTAATACCGCTCTTTTAGTTGGAGTTTTGCATATATTCTTCGCTTTGATTGTCGGAGTTATAGATAGAATTAAAACAAGCGATATTGGAGATATATTAGCGGCTATAGGAAAACTTTTATTAATTCCTGGACTTGTTTTATGGTTTTTAGGCGATATGCAAAATATGGAAGTTATAAAACAGTTCGATAAAATATATTATGTTCTCATGCTTGTCGGCGTAATTCTTCTTTCAATATTGTCGAATATAGGCAAAAAGCCCGATATATTGAATTCTATACTCGGCATTTACTTTGCGGCTACGGGCATAATGGGCGATACTTTATCGTATATTCGTTTATTCGCTTTGGGAGCTTCGGGTTCAATACTCGCTTTGGTTATAAATCAAATTGGGACAAGCTTTAAGGCGATACCTGGAGTTGGCATAGTTATTATGGTTGCATTTTTAGTCTTAGGACATGTCGCCATATTTGCTTTGAATATACTCGGAGCTATGGTGCATCCTTTGAGGCTTACATTTGTTGAGTTTTACAATAATGTAGGTTTTGAAGGAGGCGGAAAAGAATATAAACCTTTAAAAAAGGTTGCTTAAAATAGTTTGAAAAAATATTTAATATAGAAAATTATAATTAATCTAAAAAAGGAGATTTTATTATGGGTTTTACAATGAACACAGCGCTTTTATTGGGATATATAGGAGCGGGATTAATGGTAGGTTTGTCTGGAGTAGGAAGCGCGGTAGGAACTTCTATTTCAGCTATGACAACTGTAGGAGCGTTAAAGAAAAATAAAGACGCTTTTGGTAGTTGTCTAGTATTGAGCGCTCTTCCAGGAACGCAAGGGCTTTACGGTTTTGCGGCATTCTTCATTATGCAGCCTTACTTAACCGCCGATATTACAATATTTCAAGGCGCCGCCATATTGGGAGCGGGCATTGCGGTAGGTTTGGCTTGTTTAGTTTCCGCAATATATCAAGGTAAAGTTTGCGCTAACGGAGTTGAAGCTATAGGCAATGGTTATGATGTATTCGGTAATACTATAATAGTAGCCGTATTCCCAGAACTTTACGCCATCGTTTCTTTCGCTACGGCGTTCTTAATCAGCGGAGTTTTAGGTTCTTAAAAGAAAGATAAAACAAACTTATAAACGCTAACTAATCCGTAGGAGTTTTTAATCTCTTACGGATTTTTTATAATTTTTCGCTTAAAAAAATTTTAATTTAATGCTTGACATTTATTTTTAAAAATGTTATAATTTCAATCATGAAAGTAAATGGTGATAATATAAACAATAAATTCTGCAGCAGCTCAGCTCAGCTCAGCTCAGTATCACTTTAAACTTTTTTCAAGTTTATGTTTACTTATTAATTATAAAAACTATTATATTTATTTTGAGTTCATATTTAATAAAATCGTTTATTCAATTAAATGTTTTTATTCACATTTTTATATACAAAATATTTTTGGGAAAAATAAAAACAAGTATCACTGTATAATACTAGTTATATGTTATAATATAATTAAAAATAAATATTTAGCCGAAAGACGAAGGAGAAAAAATGGAACAAAACAATGTTCAAGAACAAATTATTAAGAATAACGACAGTTCGGAAAAAAGCTGGATTGCATGCTTGTTGTTATGCATATTTTTAGGAGAGATTTACGGGCATAAATTTTATGTCGGCAGAGTAAAAGAGGCTTTGATTATGTGGGCGGTTCTTATAGTCTCTATTATCTTGGCTTTCGTTGGCATGGGAACGGCGGTATTATCTTCCGCTTTGCTTGGATTTTTAGTTACGGGTTTGGGAATTGTAGGAATAAGTGCATATTGTCTCATAATAATTATAGATTTATTTGTTATACTCGTAGGAAAATTCAAAGACGCCGAAGGAAAATTTGTGACTAAATAATAAAGGATATAATTATGGATAAAAAATTAGATAAATTTCTTTCGGAATATTCAAATATTGAATTTTCTAAAGTAAATAAAAATATTTTTGAAATATCGGGTTTTCCACATTACGAAACGGTTTTTAATAATGTTTTAGCTTTCTTTTTAGATAGTTCGGAAAGTCATAATTTTAAAAATATAGTTTATAAAAGTTTATTGGAATTGCTTAAATCTAAATCCGATAAAATAGATTTATACGATGAAGAAACTTGGGAAGTAAACAGAGAAGAAAGCACGGACAATGGAAAACTTATAGATATTTTAATAAAAAGTGAAAATTACATTATAGGAATTGAAACTAAAATAAACGCTTCGCTCACTAACGATATAGACGATTATTATAATCATATAGAAAAAATAAAAGAAAACGGACAGAAACCTATTTTTGTAATTTTAAGCAAAAAATCTATTGATGAAAATAGAAAAAATATTTTTAATATTACTCATAAAGAATTAAAATCTATATTGGAAAAGAATATAAATCTTAATGATAATAATAAATACGCTTATTTGTTAAAAGATTTTTTAGAGAATATGAATAATTTTTACGGAGGTTCGACAATGAACAAAGAATTTATAGAGCTTTTAAAAGACGAGGAAAAAGCGGAAAAAATAAAAGACATATATTTTAATGTATATGAAGTCAGAAAAGAATTAGAAAGGAATGCAAGAGAATTGAAAAACGAATTAAATGCAAATCCTAAAATTTTTAAATCTTCAAGAATAATTAAGCCTAATTGGACTATAAATATATGTATTGAATTATCTAAATATTTTTATAATGAATGTGAATTTGTTATAGAAATTTATATTGGGGTTAATGATAGTTATGAAGTATTTATATATTTTAGGAAAAATAGCAAAGTTTTAAAATTTGATGAAAAATTAGATAAATTCATGAAAGATATAACGGCTAATTTTTATAAAAATTTTGAATTAAGTAAAGGCGAATACGATGAATTGATGGCAAATTTGAATAAAGAAAAATTATTTGAATTAGTAAAATGCATAGAGGAAAATTGCTCTAAATTAAAATCAAAAAATAATATTTAATTAATTTAAAACAAGGAGAAAATAAAATGAAATTTGATTTGGAAACATTAAAAACTTGGATTAAAGAGAATAAGAAAATTGATGTAATATTTTTCGCTCTTTTAATTTTGCTTATATTACAAGGAATATACTTATTCTTTAATTCTAATCCCGAGACGATTGTGTCGAAGCTTTGGGAAGGAAACACTCTCGTTTTTACCATACTTAAAACTTTTATATTAAACGGTTTTTTATTGGTAGGAATATTTATGGTAAGAGTATATTTATTCATAATAAAAAAAGACAAATAATTTTAATTAAATTTTTATACATAGGAGAAAATAAAATGAAAACAACAATTAAAATTTTACTAACTTTAACTACTATCTCTATGATAGGAATTTACGCTTGCGATGGAGGAGAACTTTCTTCAAAATTGGATGGAAAAGTTTATACAAATTATATTGATGATGTATTAGTTTCGATTACTTTTTCTTCCAATAAATTAAAGATATCTGGCGATGGGTTGGTAGCTTTTGCTGGTTTATTGGTAGATTATACATTATTAAAAAATGTGGGTAAAAATAAATCAATTTACCATGTCACGGTGTTTGGTATGGGAGGTACATTAGGCATTGAACTAAAAGGAGATAGATTATATACATATGAAGGTCATTGGAAGTCCGCAGACGATGTAAAATTTACACCCGAATATATTAACACTAATTATTTTAAGTTTTCGCATAATTTAAGGGAAGTAAATAAAGGAGTAGAAATGAAAAGATTAATCTTAATATTTATTTTTGTTTCGGGTATAAATCTATTCGCACAGGCAAATTTTAGTTTATATATATATAAGGGAAAAGCTAATTATTTAAAAGGATATAATCAATATTTGCCTTCTGTTTATTATATTTTTAATTATATATTAAATATAAATAATTATTTAATTGAAAAAGAATATATTTATAATTATACGAATAAAAAAATGTATTTGCTTAAAGATTATTATAGTTATTATTATGGTTCTTTATATAATCCGAAAAGAGATTTAGTATTAAAATATTATGATTTAAATGGAAAACAGAGAACCAATGATTATGAATTTACTATAAGAACGGTTAAAGGCACTAATAGATATGGAGATGAAATAATCGAAGATAATTATTATGATTACACTAGTAAGGACATTAATAATGATTATTTAAAAATATTTAGTTCTTGGAGCATTCAATCATATGAAAATAGCTTAAAACTGCCAAATGTTATAAACCCTAAAAATATTGGGTTATATGATATATGGGGCGGTTATTGGCATTAGGTTCTGAATATCAAATTGATGATGATGATTCCAGAGAATATAATGGTTATGATTATTCAGGTAAAGATTATATATTTGGAACAAACATATATGATTATAATAGATATACTAATTATTATATTATAGATTTAGAAACTAAATCAAAAATAAATTATAAAAATGTTATCAACAAAGAAGAATACGAGAAAAGATTGAAAGAATATGAAAATAAATTAAAAGAAAGAGAAGAAAAAGTAGCGGAACTTGAAGCCGAAATATCTAAAAATATGGATAGTCTTGAAAGTTTAAGGAAGTATAAAGATTATTTTATTAGAGAAAAAACGGCGTTTTATATGGCGCATTGCATTATAGAAGCAAAGAAGAAGCGGAAGCTATGGCTGAAAAAGTTTGGAAGAATAGTGGCGATACGGCTCGTCAGTATAGCGAATTAAATGGGCTTGAGTATAAATTGGAAAAGAATAAAAAAGAGATAGAAGAACTTAAAAATGAATTGGAAGAGCTAAAAAATATAAAAAAAGATATGGAAAAAAATGAGTATATAAAATACTTCAGGGAAAAATTTCCAGAATTAGAAAATGATTTTTACTATTTAGGAGAAAATTCTATAACTACAAATAGTATTAATTTTATACCTTTCAAATATTTAAAACCTTATTTTGAAGAGAGTGTTAAAACTAAAGAACAGTTTTATAAATTGATTAATTTTGAAAATGAAAAATAAAATTTTGATTAATTAAATAAAAAAATACAGATATAAAACCTCGTCTTTTTTTAAATATAATTTTGATATAGTAAAAAATAAATTTAAATCTATTGTATTTTATAAAATATTTGATATTATTATATATAATAATTTTTATACGAAATATATTAAAACAAAGGAGTAATTAATGAAGTATTTTGTATTTAAACATAAATTAGATAATTTTGAATCAGAAATTGAACCTTATGAATTCTTGAAAATATTAGAAAAAGGAAAATATGTAATATCTCATTACGAATATGGGTATCATGATAGTAATAAGGTTAGCAATAATTGGAATATTCTTGGAAAAATGGAAAAAGGAGATGTAATTATTTTAGCAATAGAAAAATGGGGAAAAAATAAATTTTATGGATTTGGATATATAAAACAGCCAAGAAAATTTAAAGATATACCCAATAAGAAATTAGATTTTGATAAAATTTTTAAAAATGAATATAGTGGAGAATGTAAAGAATATAAAAATAAATATATTAAAGGCAAATACAAAGGCATAGTATATTTTAAAGATAAATGTTTTTACACAAATTTATATGATAAAGAATTTAAATATGGACCTCAAAGAGTGGATGTTGATTATTATAAAATAATATCAAATGGAATAAAATATAAAGTAGAAAGAGAATATAGGATAGATAAGAATGTCTATTTAACGGCTTTTGAAATAAAAAAGAATAAAGCTTTAAAGATAGTAAGGGACTTACTAAATGATAAGAATTTTGAATTCAGTTAATAATCTTACAAAAAATTAATTAAAAATATTCTATTAAACCTTATAACAACTTCTTAATTTGAAAACTCGTTTATCTTATTATTCGCCCTTTCAAAATATCTTTCATAAGCTTTCTTGCAATAATTTTCATGTTTGCTTTTTAATCCTACGGGAGGATTTTCAAATTTATAAGGACCGTTTACTTTCCAACCCGTGAGTATTCCGATATTAATCGCATCAACGGGACATCTAAAAGCGCAACTTGAACACATAACGCATTTATTTTTGAATTTTATATTATTATTTTCATCGTTATAAATATTATTTACGGGACATTTTTTAACGCATAAATTACAATGAGTGCATATATTTTTTACTTTAAATAATCTTCCGTTTATTTTCATCGCGGGATGCTCGATTCTAAATATAAAAGCTATTAATCTGCCGAAAGGAAATTTTTTTAATAAATACTTTTTTCCTTGCAAAATTTCTTTAACTTCTATCGAACATAAAGATTTTGCCGTTTTCCACATTTTTGAAGCAGTTTCATCCGTATGTCTAAATATCATATTATAAGGCATAATATAATGATATTCGTTTGTTAAAATATAACCTTTTGGTTTTAATCTCGCAATTAAAGGTTCTGAAGAAATATTATTTATAGTCAAAGGCTCGCCCGAAGTTTTTATTATAAATATATTTTTATTTTTAGTTTTTGGAAATAATTTTATAATATCAAAAATCGGATATGGAGCGTTAAATCCATGAATCGGATAAGCGATTCCCACATAATCATAATTTTGAGGATTTGGCATATTTTCAAAATTATCGCCTACTTTATAAAGCAGAGTTTCAATTTTATTTTCTTCAAAATTTTTCTTATATTCTCTCGCAACTTTTTCCGTATTGCCCGTTCCTGAAAACCAATATATAACCGCTTTTTTATTCATTTAATTAAACCTTTATTTTTTAAATTTAATAATTTTTAAAATTTTTTCATTATTAAAATTTCTTTCGTTAAAATTTCTTATGGCAAGCCTTAAAATCTTTATCGAAATAATAAATCATATTTTCGTTTTTATCATGCGAATTATAATAAACTTGAGCGTAAAAAGGACTTTTCTTTGCAAGTTTGTCGAAACTCCAAGTATGATTTTCAAAACATTCTTCGCACCAATGCCCCGCTTTTATTATCGTTGTAGGTTTCGCTTCAAATTTATGTCCTTCTGAACATTCCCATAATAATTTTGTTTCTAAATTTTCCATTTTTTCGCTTAAAAGTTTTCCGCCTCTAAACTCCGCCGCTTCTTTCAAATCTTCAATATTTATTTCATTATCTTTTTTATTTTCATTATAACCATGATTTAAAAGTTTAGCGTTATTTATATTTTTAATCTCTTCGTAATTTATATAATTTCCTTCAAAGTCTTTATTTTCTTTAAGCAAATTAAAATCGCTCCATTTTTTCGGCATATTCTCATAATTTTTCACGCTTCCAAATGCAGATACAATTTTTCCAAATTCTTTATTTTTATACCAATAACGAGGAGAATTTGAATCAAGTAAAAGCCTTTCAATTGAAAAAATTTTTATCAATTTTGAAGGAACTATTTTTGCAAGCGAATAATACCAATGCTTTTTTGCAATCTCTTTCCAATAATCGTTTATAGAATCTCTTTGATAATGAAATAATTTTTCTAATTTGTCGCCGTCATAATACCAAACGCCATGAAAATTGCGAGTTGCATTCCAATTTGGCTGCATATATTTTTTAGCGTTTCCGCCGATTAACTTAAAACCTTCGTTAAAAATATCGTATCCTATCATTCTATTTTCCGCTTTGCTTCCCAAATTAAAGACTCCACGCCAAAAATAATTGTCAAGTTTATTTTTTAAATCTTCTTCGATTATTCTTTTCATTAAATATCCGCTATCTCTTGCGGTAATCCATTCTAAAGGAGCGTTATAACAAGTATGAAACATTAAACCATCGCTCATATTGTCGGTTAGCATTCTATTATGAAGCATCGCCGTTTGTCTTATTATCGCTCTATTTTTAAGAGAAGATTCTAAAATATATCTTTCTGCTTTAAGTTTATAATAAGAATAGAGGTCGTAATTACTTATTATTAAAGGGTCGCCTACTCTCGCCCAAGGATTTTTTTCGTTTCTATTTCCGTATAAACCGACAGTAGATATATGAATTAATTTTTTATTTTCGTCAATTTCTAAAATTGTATCGACTATATTTTTTGTTCCCAAATAATTTGATTTATAATTTAACTCTAAAAATTTATCGGATTTCGGAGGAATAATCGCTGCAAGATTAAAAATATAATCGGCGTCTTTAATCAATTTTTCGCAGTCTTCTTTATTTTCAATATTTCCAATGATTATTTCAATTTTATTTTTGTATTTGCTTTTTAATTTTGTAGCTTTTTTAACGCTTTCTTTTCGTATCAAAACTTTTATAATTTCTATTTCGTCAATTTCAGATAACTGCCTTAAGGTTTCAACGCCCATATTTCCCGTTGAACCCGTTAATGCTATTTTATATTTCATTCTAATTTCCACACTTGTTTAATTTAAAAAATTGTATAATATAATTTTATTTTTATCAATTTTAAGTTTTATTCCTTTCTAAAAATTCCATAATAAGTTGTCTATTAATGCCTTAAGAAGTATTAAATATATATAATTGAAAAAGTTTAAAATAATATTGTATTGTATTGTATTGTATTGTATTGTATTGTTGCAGAAGCTCAATAAAGTTTTAATTAAAATGTTTTCAAACATATTTTTTAATTATAGATTATTTAATAAAAAAAGTCAAGTTTATTTTTTGTAAATATTAACTAATAAAAGTTAATTTAATATAAGTGAAATTGACTTCAAAAAATCTCTAATAAAAGTTATCATAATACCGATAATTATGTTAACAATTATATAAAATATTAGGACTATTTTATAATGAAGAATAATATATCTTCCAACGCTTATAAATTAATTAAAAGAAAAAAATACAAAAAAGCGAAGAATTATCTTTTAAATAATACTAGCAAATTAAATCATAATGCAGAAGCTTTATCGATGCTTGCTTTTGCAAATATTTTTTTAAAAGATTTTTCGGCGGCGGAAGAAGTATCGAGAAAGGCTTTGAGAGAAGATAGTTTTTGCATTAACGCCACTTTAGCAAAAGGATATATTAGTTTATACAACGGACATAGAGAAAACGCTTTAAGAGAATATTTTAGAATATTAGATTTATCGCCCGACAATAAAATCGCTTCCGACAATATAGAGAGAATAAGATTTTTAACTAACAACGCCAAAGGAAACGAAATTAAACCTCGTCCTTATTTATTAGGAAAAAAAGAATTTTCGATTTTAAAATTTTTAATTATAATTCCAATAGTTTTTATTTTATCTTTAGGTTCTTATTTGATTATAGATAGAGTTTATCCTATGATTAAATATGTTTTACTTGATAGAGAACAAAAAGAATTGAGAGAAAAACTTGAAAATGTTTATTTGTTTGAAGGATTGGAAGAAGGAAAAATTCCCGAAAGCGCAAAAAGTCCGACATATTCGCCAAGAGAAGTTGCCGAAATGTTTGATAAGGCAAAGAAAAATATGAGAAGCGCATCTGTAAACGAAGCGGTTATGATAATAAACGGAGCTTTAGAAAGCGATATAAACGATTATTTAAAAGAAAGATTTAGAGTTTTAAAAAATTTTGTTATAGCTCCCGATTATAATATTTTTAAAGAAAGCCCTGATTATTTAACCGTAGTTAAAAATTATAATTTATACGAAGGCGGATTTATAAAATGGAAAGCGGATGTAAGCGGAATTTCAAAAACCAATATAGACGGCGTTCCAAAAAATAAGGCGAGACTTTTAATTTACGATAACAATGTAAAAGAAATAGTTGGAGTTGCCGATTTAATATACAGCCAAAATATTTCGCTTGAAACTAAAAGCCATATAGAAGTTTACGCTAAAATTTTAGGCTATGATAATTTGAGCAGAGCGGTTTTATTGGACACGCAGATAATTAAGCATTTGCCTAATAAAAAATAATTATTTAAATTAATTTTCAATTACAGTTAAATATATTTTCGCAACTTGATTTTGTATATTCTTAAATCCTTAATATAAGTATTATTTTATGCATAATCGCCGAAATCATATCTTAAAGAATAAAATTTTATATTAATGTTTTGCCATACAATGCAGTTATCAAGTATTATTTTACAATCAAATTATATAATTAATTATATTTTTTTAAATATTTTTGTATATGCAAACTTATATTCGTTTTAAAGTTTAAAAAGCTCAACAATAGCGCTTTAAAAAGCAAAATGTTATCGTTCATTTCATATAATTTAATCTTTATTTCCATTCTTTTGTAATAAACGTATTATAATTTCTTATTTTACGCTAAATAAAACTTATATATTTTGAGTAGACTATAATTTATGATATAATTAATTATAGTATAACCTATATAATTTATTTTTTCAAGCCTTGAATTATTACGAATATAAATAATTATTTTGTTTTTAAATTTTATAAGCATAAAATTATATATACGCATTTTAACAATGCATATATATAATTTTCTAAACTACGAATTTTTGAAAAGAAATTAAATTTTACTTATAACTTAATTAATAACCGTAAAGATTATTCGACTTTTTCTTTATAATTAGCCAAATCTTCATCGTCTCTTATTATTATAAACTCTACTCTTCTATTGAGTCTATTAAGGTTATATTCTAAATATCTAAAATCTACTCCGCTTGAAATTAATCTATCTTTTTTAATTCCAGCTCTTGTAAGTTTTGTAATGACGGCTCTCGACCTTCTTGAAGAAAGTCCTTTATTAAACTTTTTTGGTCCTACTCTGTCCGTATGTCCTTCGACAACCATTCTTACATTAGTATTTTCTTTTAGATAATCGGCTACATATTTTATACTTTCATTATAATCGGAAGTTACATTATATTTTTCAAAAGCAAATCTTATAGGCTTTTCTAAAATAAGCATCTCTCCTCTTCCATCTGTTACTCTAGTTTGATAACCGTTATAAGTATTGGTTGTATAATAGGTTATATCATTTCTTTTACTAGAATCGACTTTTTCTTGCTGTTTTTTACTAGTATCCGCTTTTGCAGTCGCAGTTGTAGTTTTAGTCTTATCTTCCGTTTTGCTAGTGTCAGCTTTGGCGGTTGCAGTTTTCTTTTTATCTTCTTTAGTATCCGTTTTAGTAGTTTTTTTAGCTGTAGTCTTATCTTCTTTTTTACTAGAATCAACTTTTTCTTGTTGTTTTTTACTAGTATCCGCTTTTGCAGTCGCAGTTTTTGTTTTATCTTCCGTTTTGCTAGTGTCGGCTTTGGCGGTTGCAGTTTTTGTTTTATCTTCTTTAGCATCTGTTTTAGTAGTTTTTGTGGCTGTAGTCTTATCTTCTTTTTTACTAGTATCCGCTTTAGCCTTTTCTTTTTTACTAGCTTTAGTATTATCTACAGGTTTATCGTATTCTTTACCAGAATCTGCTCTAGGAATATATATAGGTCCTTCTACCTTATGCGATAGGTAAAGTAATACTGTAGAATTGCGGGCATCGGGCGTAGAAGAACAACCATAAAATACAAACGACAATATGATTATAATTATAATAAAAACTTTTTTTAACATAACTCAACCTCCGATATCAATTTAAGGTTTTGTAAATCTAAAAGATAATAGCACTTCATTAGCCATTCTAAATCCAGGTCCTAATATCGCCCTATATCCTAAATCTAATGTAAGCCAGCTATAAACATGCCATGCAAATCCTAATCCTGCTCCAAATAAAATAGTAGTTCTTGAAACTCCGACATTAGTTTGTATAAGTCCCATATCGCCTTTATCTGTAACATTATATCCTATTTTAGCTCCAAGATGCAAGCCAAGATATATAGACATAAAAGGTCTTTTTGTAGTATAAATATTCTTTGTGCTTAAAGTGTCTAATTCGCTCGCTCTTACATAAAATAAATTTAAATCATAATAAGCGCCAAACATAACCGAATGAATTGTAACATCCGCATTTGTCGCAAGTGCTCTTCCCATATATTCAAACTCTACTCTAAGCGGTATAGGATAAGTTTTCAATCTAAAAAGGTCGAAACCCGCAGCCACTCCAGCTCCAGCATAATGATGCCATATTTTTCCAACAGGATTTTCAGGATAATAACTTATTTTAGGCGCTAAATACATACCTTCAAAATCAAATGCATAACCTTTATTGCCTTGATAAAGTGTAGATATAGCGATAAAAATAAATGCTATAATCAAAGTCATTCGTTTCATAAATATACTCCTTCTTATTATATTATCGATACTGATATCCGTCATTTTTATTATAACATTAATAAAAATACTATTCAATATACAATGTTGACTTTTTACATAAAAAATTATCGGTATTTTATAAAAAAAGTAAATAAATATTTTTTGGATTAAATATCGCTTCTTCCGTATATATTTGCCAATCGGTGAGATTTTCAATATTATGAAGTCCCCTCTCTCCTTCATGCATTCCTAAATTTTTATAAGGCTCGTTTAATAGAGTAGCGTCAAAAAAACCGTCTTCATTGAAACTGTGAACTTCAAACCATAAATGTTCTAAATCTTTATTTGAATTATTTTCTCCGTATCCCATTTTTACAAGAAAAGAAATTTTATCATCGCCTTTATTTTTATTTAATAAGTTAATAAAATATTCAATTTTTTCAAAAGCCGCTTGTTTCATTATTTCCGTTTCAAAACTGCTCAACATAAATACGGGATTATCGGAAAGTTCTTTTTTAAAATAATCAAGAGTTTTATAATTTCCGTTTTTATCTACCGCAACCAAAGCGCCCGAAGGATTATTATGAATGTTATCTTCTCTATCTTTAAAACTTCCCGAAAAATCTTTATCTATATTTAATTCTTTCAAAGCCATATCCCAAGGCAACCAACAAACATTAACTTTATAAGCGGGATTAAATACAAAACCTGATTTTGGAACTCCATTTTGTATAAAGAGCCTAGCGCAAGCGCTTAATAATTCTCCATAAGCCGCGTTTGAATCTTCAACTCCTATTATTTCAAGCTCAATGCATCCTACTCTATAAAGTCCATGCGTATGAAACCAATATTCGATTTTTTCGGGATTTTTATCATCGTCATATATAGCATGAATCGTATAAAGATAATCTAAAGAAGGCGGAAGCGAAAAAGTTGAAGTATATTTTAACCATTCTCCCGAGCGCGCTGTAAAACTTGATATATCTAAAAAAATTGAAGTTTCGGCTGCGATATTATTTAATAATTTTAATTGTCTTTGATAATCGGTTAAAGGAAAATTATTAAATACTGTCGATATATGAATTGCATATTTGCATTTTGTCGCTTCTATATAATCGCTTTCGCGAACGGTATTAACCGAAAATATTTCAGGCAAATTTTCAGTGAGGCTTGAAGCTTCCACTAAAGCGATATAAAAATTGAGTTCGTCATTATTTTTAGAATTATCGTATTCGTCTTTGGCGTTTTCGGTTTCCATAACCATTGGCAAATATTGTAATTTTAAAGAAACTTCCCATTTTGATTTTTCTCTTATATATTTATTTTTTTCAATTTCTTTAAACTCTAAAATTATAAACTCGTCAGATTCGTTTAATATTTCTTTTAATTCCTCTATACTCATATTATGGTCGTATTCTTTTGAAAATACCGCAGCCATAGAGGATTCCATTTTTAAATTATCATTCATTATTTATCCATTCGATTTTTATTATTTATTATTCTAATGATTTATTTTAACATAATTAAAAATTAAAATAAATAATAAATCCGCCATTGTCGAAGGAAGCGAAATTTTTTAAAAATTTTTGTTTTAACTGTTGATATATTTTTTAATCAATGTTAAAAATCTTCATAAATTAAAAAATATTTAAATTAATTGTATTGACATTATTTTAAAAGATTATATAATAGTTAATAAATAATTTAAATTATTTTGTTGACAAAAATTTTTAAATGTTGTAAAATATTATTAAATTAATTAAAATAAATAGTTGACAAAATTTTTAAATATTTTATAATATTGTTAAATTAAATTAATCAATATTGAAAAAAAATTTAAAATAAATTATTGACTAATTTTTTTAATATTGTATAATTTAATTGCAAAATATTTGCCGAGAAATCGGTGAGGAAAGTTTGATATGAAAATTACGATAAATAACAATACTGTAAATTTGTTAAGCAAAGCAAAGCAAAGCAAAGCAAAGCAAAGCAAAGCAAAGCAAAGCAAAGCAATAATTGTCTTTTAAATAACTATTTTAAATTTCTATTTCAAAAATATTTATTACATTTAGTTAAAACTTTTTTAACCTTAATCAAATTCAACTTTGATAGCTTATCAGAGAGAAATCTCTGTTTAGTTATAAAAAAATTTTATTCAAAAGGAGTGTGCAAAATGAAACACACAAAAAACATTCTTAAATCTTTATTAATAACGGTAATGGCTTTATCGTTATTGTCGGTAAGCTGTAGCAAGGACGAAGGCGGAACAAAAGCGCCAACTAATCCTACAATTCAAAAAATAAGTGCAACCCAATTGACAACAACACTTAAAGAACTTGGAGAATTAGGAGATACACAAACTACTGCTATAAATTTTGGCTTAATGACTGAGCCAAAAGATGGAAGCGCTAGTATAACAAAAGCAGGAACTGAAGATAAAAGCTTACAAAAAGTTAAAGATGCTATAACAACCGTATTTGGAACTCCATTAACTCCAGTTTCTGTAAAATTAACTCTTGATGATGCAGCTCAAGTAGGTAATACTACTGCTTTAAAAGCAACTATAGTCATTACTGCAAATAGTGGTTTTGAATTTGATGAAACTATAACAAAACCAGCATCAGGTGAAATAAAATATACTTACGATGCAAGCGGTAATTCAGCTACGCTAATATTAAATATTACCCCCGCTGCTGCTTGGCAATAAACTTTTTAAGCTAATTACCAAAAAATAATAAAACAATAAAGATTTAAGCCAAAACCTCTATGTTCAAAAAGAGCATAGGGGTTTTATTTTTTAAATGAAGATAATAATTTATTTTTATCTATTTGGACGCGGTTTATAAATTATAATTTTTCAATTTCTTTTATGGTTAAGCCTGTTATTCGTTTAATAGTTTCTATATCAATATTTTCTTTTTTCATTGATTTTGCAATGGTATAATTTCGTTTTTCAATTCCTTCTTTAATTCCTTCTTGTCTTTCTTCTTTAAGCGTTATTTCTTTATCGTATTGATAGATTTCTTTTTTCTCATATTCCGACATCATTAATCGGCTTCTAATAAAATTATTATATCTTTTATGCGCCTCTTCCATTATAGGTTTTTCTTTTACTATTTCTGACATATATTCCTCCATATCTTTTGTAGTGAAAAATCCAAGCCAATAATTTAAATCCTTTTTTAAATCATTATCCTTGAATTTAAATTTTTTTAATTCTATTATATGTATTTGCAAATGGTCTGTTAATAATCTCTCGCTTTTTGTATCGTAAATCATATAACAACTATGCACATTTTTATCGTTTTTATTAAGATTAAAATTAAGCAAATTAATACTTATTACAGGCGTTAAGTCTTCATACTCTTCGCCTTTCTTTAAAAGTTTACTATAATTTGCAGACCAATAATAAAGTATTCTTTCGGGGAATCTTGAATTGCCCGATAATTGAACTTCGATTATAACAACCGTTCCGTTTTTAGTAATGCATTTCACATCGACAATAGTTTCTTTATCGTTATAATGTTTCTTCAAATTAAACGGATTAAGAATTTCAACGGCTTTAAAAGTTTTCATGTCGGCGCTAATCATAACGGCGTTTATAAAATCAAGAAGAACTTTTTCGCCTCCTTTATCAGTAAAGAAATACCGAACGAAACAATCATTTAATGCATTAAAAGGTTTTTTATTCATAAAAATATTATAACAGAATAATTTTATTTGTCAAAATTTAAATTATAATTAATCTAGATTGAATTTTATAAAATTCTATATGCTAATAAAATAAAGATTTAATCTAACAAATCCTATATTTGCATTTTACAATTTACTTTTTACTACTTTTATAACCTATCGCTTTTGCAATTTCTTCGTCTATAATTACCGTAACATCGTTATGCAATTTTAGAAAAGTCACAGGGCATTTTGTAGTTATTTTATCATGCGAAAGCAATTCTTTTATTGCAGACGCTTTATTTTTTCCGATTGCGGCTATAACAATTTTTTTAGCTTTCAATATCCCACCCATTCCCATGCTGAAAGCCTCTTTTGGAACTTGTTTTTCCGATTTAAAATATCTTGAATTTGCTTTTATAGTTTTTTTATCAAGTCTTACGCATAAAGCATCCGAATGCAAAAAATCATTTGGTTCGTTAAAGGCTATATGTCCGTTAGCTCCGACTCCAAGCAATTGCAAATCTCTCGGATTTTTATTTATTTTATCGTTAAACTCTTTAAGATTTTTTTCTTTATCTCCGATTCCTTTCGGCACAAAAGTATTTTTCTTTTCTATATTAACATGCTCAAAAAGATTTTTATCCATAAAATATCTATAGCTCTGCTCGTTTTTTCCGTCAAGCCCTTTATATTCGTCCAAATTAATTGTCTTTACTTTTTTAAAATCTATTTCTTTTTTATTATAAGATTTTATTAAATGAGGATAAACCGCTTCCGCAGTTCCACCCGTTGCAAGTCCCAAAACGGCGTCTTTTTTTACTTTCAATAAATTAATTATTTCCGCAGCAACTTTCATTCCTACTTTATTAGAATCTTTTGCAATTATAACTTTCATTGTATTCTCACTAATTGAAATTTAATTTTTCTTATTGTATCATATATAAAATTTATTATCAAATAAATTTTAAAAAGCTTTAATTTAGGTTTTGATTATGAATAAAATAAAATTAGATTCTGCCATATTTGATTTTGACGGCACATTGGTTGACAGCGAAACTCTCTATACAAAATCTTTAATTTTTACGGCAAATAAAATGAATGTCCTTCAAAATGTAGATTTTGAATCTATGGCTGGCTATCAAACTCAAGATATGTATAATATTTTAATTAAAAATCATTATATTCCCGACAATTTTTTTGAAGAAACTGCGAAATATTTTCACAAAATTATAGAAACCGATTTAGAAACTTTTGACGGCGTTATGGAAACTCTTGAAAGATTAAAATCAAAAAATATAAATATGGTTATCGCTTCAAATAGCGACTTTGATTATGTTAAAAATATTTCAGACAAAAAAGGAATATCGAAATATATTAAAGGTTATTCCTGCCATAATGAAAAATTAAAAGCGAAACCAGAGCCAGATTTATTTATAAACGCTTTTGAAATTTTAAAAAATTTAAGCCCAAATCTCAATAAAGAAAATGTTTTAATATTTGAAGATAGTTTAGCAGGAGTGGAAGGCGCGAAAAAAACAGGAATAAAAATAGCGGCTATAACAAATAGCTACAATAAAGAAGAATTATTAGAAAAAGGCGCGGATATAATTCTTAATAAAATAAATCAAATATTTGATTATATAACGATTGATTAAAAAATATATTTATTAACATACTCTTCGGTTAACTCAAAATTTTTATTTTCAGAAGAAGGCAAATCATACATAGCGTCAAGCATTACTCTTTCAAATAAAGCTCTCAAACCTCTCGCTCCCGTTTTTTCTTCCATAGCTTTTTTAACTATTATTTTTAAAACAGAATCTTCTATATTTAATTTTATATTGTCGTATTCAAATAATTTTTTATATTGTTTAGTTAGAGAATTTTTTGGCTCTTTAAGTATTCTTAATAATTCGTCTTCTTTAAGCTCTTCCAAAGTCGCTATAACGGGAAGCCTTCCTATAAGTTCGGGTATTATTCCGTATTTAACCAAATCTTCAGTCGTTATATTTTTCATTATCTCGTCATAATTCAAATTATCCATAGAATTAACTTCGGCTGCAAATCCTAATCCTTTTTTTGAAGTTCTTTCTGCAATAGATTTTTCTATATCTATAAAAGCTCCGCCGCAAATAAATAAAATATTTGAAGTGTCTATTTCCAAATTATTTTGATGAGGATGTTTTCTTCCGCCTTGAGGAGGCACGCTTGAAATAGTTCCTTCAATTATTTTAAGTAAAGCCTGCTGAACTCCTTCGCCCGAAACATCTCTTGTAATTGAGCGCGATTCTCCTTTGCGTGAAATTTTATCTATTTCGTCAATATATATTATTCCTTTTTCGGCTAATTTTATATCGCCGTTTGCATTTTGTATAAGTCTTAATAAAATATTTTCAACATCGTCTCCGACATATCCCGCTTCTGTCACGGTTGTAGCATCTGCAATTGCAAAAGGCACATTTAAAGCTTTAGCTAAAGTTCTTGCAAGAAGAGTTTTACCGCTTCCCGTAGGTCCGATTAAAAGAACATTTGATTTTTCTAATTCGACATCGTTTTTATCGTCATTATTTTGAGTTATTCTTTTATAATGATTATAAACCGAAACGGACAAAACTTTTTTAGCGTAATCCTGCCCTATAACATATTGGTCTAATAAGGCTTTTATCTCTTTAGGAGGCAAAACTTTAATATAGTATTTAACTTCTTTTCTACTTTTAAGATGAGCGTTAAAATAATCGTTTGCTATAGCCGAACAGTCGGAACATAAAAATCCTTCGTTTCCTTCTATATATCTGCTTAATTCGTTTAACTGCCTTCCGCATAAAGCGCATACATCTTTTTTTTCATTACTTTTTTTAGACATTTATTTTTATCTCTTTATTTACTTTCTTCTCTGCTTGAAAAAACTTTATCTATTATTCCGTAATCTCTCGCTTCCTCTGAACTCATAAAATAATCTCTATCCATATCTGCTTCAAGTTTTTTAATATCTTGTCCCGTATGATTTGCCATAATATTATTTAATATGCTTTTTAATCTTATCGTTTCTTTAAGTTGAATTTCCATATCGCTAACCATACCTCTTGAGCCTCCCGAAGGCTGATGAATCATAATTCTTGAGTTTACAGTCGCGAATCTTTTTCCTTTTGCGCCTCCCGTTAAAAGCAAAGCTCCAGCGGATGCAGCCTGTCCAACGCATAAAGTGGAAACATCGGGCTTAACATATTGCATAGTGTCATACATTCCAAGCGCAGCCGTTACGACTCCTCCAGGACTATTTATATAAAGCGAAATATCTTTTTCAGGGTCGGCAGATTCCAAAAATAATAATTGAGCTATAACGACATTTGCCACATCATCGTTTATCTCTCCGCCCAAAAATATTATTCTATCTTTTAATAAACGAGAATATATATCGTATGAACGCTCGCCTTTGCTTGTTTGCTCTATAACATAAGGTATAGTCATATAGCTTTTTTCAATATATTTTTTATCGACTTTATTTAATTTATCCATTTTTAATTTTCCTTATTTTTGTTATTTAATTTTTAATAAATTTAATATCCCGCCCAAATATCGCTTTCATCGGGAATAAATTTTTCAGAATCTTTTTCGTTTATTTGAACATGCTCTTTAACATATTCTAAAATCGCTTCGGATGTCGCGCGGTTTTGAGCGTCACGCATTATATAATTTATTATATTTTGCTGTTCTTCTTTTGGTCTTTTAGCGAGTCCTAAATAACTTTGATATTGATACATTTTATTAGCATACTCTTTAACTTTATCTTCGTTAATAGTTATAGAATCTTTATAAGTATCCGCAAGTTTAGCCATTATCAAATCAAAAATTATTTGTTTTTTTACATTCGCTTCGTATTCTTTTTTTATTTCTTCTTCGGTTTTTGCTATTGAAATTAAAAATTCAGTTTTGCTCATTCCGTTATTTAAAATTGATTTTTCAAAATCGTCTAAAGCTCTTTTTAATTCTTCTTCGTAATAGCCTTTAGGAATTTCCATATTTACCGTTTCGAGCAATTTATCGAATAAAGTTTTATTTACAAGATTATAATTTGCTCTCTCTTCGGCTCTCTTTATTAAATGCTCTTTCAAAGATTCTTTTACTTTATTTTTGTCTTCTTCTTTAGAATCGTCTTTAGTGTCGGGCTTTTCCACTTTTAATATTTCCATTATTAATGTGGCTTCTCTTTCGTCAATATAAGTTGTAATTAATTTTTTATCGCCTTTTTTTACGCCGACAGAATTTTTTGAAAATACGCTTTCATTTTCTCCATCTTTTGCGATAACGGTTAATTCTTTATTATATTTTTTATATTTATCATCGTCAAATTCTATTTTAATAAAAATTTTATCTCCCGTCTCGGATTTAAAATCGCTTTCTTTATATTGAGCGAATCTTTTCAAAGACAATTTATAAGCGTTTTCAACTGAACTATCGTCAACTTCGTATTTGTCTTTTTCAACAGTTATTGAAGCTAAATCGGGCAAATCAAATTCTGGTATAGCGTAATATTCGTAAGTTAAATAAAGTCCGTCTTCTTTATTTTCCATATTTGAAAGTTTTGGAGTGCCAAGCGATTTTGCATTTTTCTCTTCGCTATAAGTATTCCAAACTTCTTCTATAAGAATTTCATTTGTAGCTCCTTGTAAAGCGTCCTTATATCTCGAATATACTATATCGTTAGGAGCATGTCCGATTCTAAAACCTTTAATATTAACCTTCGGCTTATAATATTCTATTTGCTTTTGCAATTCTTTATCGTAAGCCTCTTTTGAAACGGAAGCTTTAAGAGTGGTTAAATCCTTTTCGTCTTTTGAAGTTTCAAATTGTAAATCTTTAATATCCATTTATACAACCTTTATAAAAATTAAAATATATAATTAAAAAACCCAAACAGAATTAAATCTATTTGGGCATAAATGAGCGGGAAACGGGACTCGAACCCGCGACAGTCTGCATGGCAAGCAGAAACTCTACCAACTGAGTTATTCCCGCAATAGACTTGATAAAAATTATAACATTATTAATATAAAATGTCAATATCTTAAATACAATTATGCATAATAAAATTTTGTAATAAATATATATTTTTTATTTATGATTATTAATTAAAAACTTTATTATATAAAAAATTTCAACCCAATAATATTTGCCTTCGTATAAAAATAAACTAGACAAATAATAATCTGCCTAGTTTACATACTTTTACTTTATGATAATTAAGATTTTTCTAAAATTTATTTCTCCTCGACTTTTTCAAAAATAACGAAATTATTTATTCTTCATTATAGTTTTAATATAATAATACATTTTAAAAATATCCACTTCGTTATAACTTTCTAAAAAAATTGCATTTCCATCTCTTGTTATTTTTAATTGAAATTTATTTTCATCTTCTAAAAAATACCAATTTACATCCATAATATTATTAAGCCATACTAAAGGGAAAGCGTTAATATCCGATATAAAATATAATTTTTTATTAGTTATATATAGTTTTCCTTCGCCAACTTTTTCATAATTTGTTGCCCCATATCTTGTTTTATATTCATACACTTCTATATTATCAAAAATTTCAAAACAGCCTTCCTCTGCAATAAGAGGAATATTAGTTTCTATAAAACGATTATTTTCTATATTATATTCTACTTCATCAGCGGCTTCATTAAGGAGGTGATTTCTTTCTTGTTTTCTTTTTAATCTTTCCTCTTCTTTACGCTTTTCCTCGTGTAATTTCGACAAACCTTTTTTATAGATTTCTTTAGTTTCTCCTTCTTGTAATTTGGGAATTTCAATTTCTAATAATGCAATTGCTTCATCATTTTCTAACCCTTTTATAAGTTCTCCAAAGTTATTTATTATTTTTTCTATTTTTCTTTTTCTTTTTTCTTCCTGTTTAATCATTATTATTTCTTTAGCAAAGTCTTTAATTTTTTTAATAAAAGATATAAGAAAGTATAAAATA
The DNA here is from genome assembly GCF_008016455.1 of Brachyspira aalborgi. Lineage (NCBI taxonomy): Bacteria > Pseudomonadati > Spirochaetota > Spirochaetia > Brachyspirales > Brachyspiraceae > Brachyspira > Brachyspira aalborgi. The sequence goes on from NZ_SAXU01000001.1 coordinate 1,689,132, forward strand.
ATAATTGAACTTATAGATAATGAAATTATGCCAAATATTTTGCCATTTTTATTACTATTAAATATAAATATTAAGTAATAAGAACCGTAAGCTATTGGCAAAAATATTGATAAATAAATTAATATACGCGCTAACTTTTCTATCAGTTCTGATGAATTATAGCCATTACGCCTATTAGTAATCCTATAAAATATAAAATCAATTATAGCAAAAATGAAAATTTTACTTGTTAAACTTATATTAAGTCTGGCTATAAAAATTAATGGTAATATATATAGTATTGATAATATAATCCAACTAATCATTTTATTTCTCCTTGTTTTACTTTTAATAATTTTTTTATTGTGTTATTTTTTCTTTTAATAAATTATACAAATCAATTATTTCTTGTCCTATATTTTTGGGTTCTTCTGCAGTATCTATATATCTAATATAAGGCGAAACCCAATCATAAATTTCTAATTTATTATATTCTTCAAAATTCTTACCGAATTTTTCCTCTATAATTTCTTTTACTTTATTTAATATTTCTTTATTCTGATAATAATGTATCCAAACTCCAAAATATAATGACTTTTTATATTCTTCCGTAGGATATATTAATTGATTTAAAGAAATCTTCACGGATTTACAAGGATTATTTGGATTTTTAATTAAAAACATTTCTATATTTTCATTAGATTTATAATTTTGAAGAAAATTAGATTTTATTTCCTCATTAGACTTAAATTTAAATAATTCGTTATTATTAGATATTAAATCTTTCATATTCTCTCTAATATATTTTGAAACTTTTTCCGAAAAATCAATTTCGTTCAATACTTTTTTATCTTTCAATACAATATCTCCTTTTTTATTTTCAATTACTTCCGCCGCCTTTAATAACAAATTATGGCAGTTATCTAAAGCTTCAAAATTATCTTTTAATTCATTATTATTTAATAAACCAAAATAATTATTATCTTCTCTTTCAAAAAATTTTTTTATTTCTTCTTTTTCCATGTTGTTCTCCTCGTTTGGATTAGTTATAATTCTTTCATTATCTCTTATTTGAATTAAAGCCGAATAAATAGATTGATATTTTTTATCAAATTTCAAAAACTCGTATTTATTTAAAATATCGTTTTCAATCCATTTTGCTATATCGCCATGAGATAAATAATATATTTTATCTTTTAATTCTTCTTTTGTTTCTTTTTCGATGCTATATTCGGACGCTTCATAACCGCCTCTTGTTAAATAAACTAAAAATATATCTTTTTCTCCGTTATATCTATCGTTATAATAATCTAATAATTGATTTTCTTGGTCGCTCGCATTTATTTTATTTTCAATTATTATTTCAAATTTATCGAATACTATTAATATGTCAATTCTTCTACCGTCTTTAGTTTGGAATTCTCTATATACATTTTCAAATTTTGCATCTTTAATTTTATCTTTATATTCATTGCCAACGATATACAAAGAAAAATCTTTTGCAAAATTTATTTCTTTATCGTAATATTTGAAATAAGCGCTAAAAATATAATATAGTAATTTGCTATTTGAAACTTCTAAATCTTTATAGCCTAAAATATCAACTATATTTACTTTCGGCGCTAATCTTTCGTATATTTCTTGTCTATTTTCAATTAGATTTTTTAATAAATTTAATTCTAATATATCAACTATCATATAAATTAACTTCCTTAATTTTTATTATTTATTATTAGGCAGGCAAAAATTATTTATTTTTATCTACCTACTTAATCCTCAAAACCTATCAAAGCGGAATATGATATTTACCATTTGGGTTTTTAGAACATGAGCGTGAGGTTAAAGTGCTTATACTCGAATACGAGATTCTGCAGTATTTACAATAAACTTGTTCTGACATATTTTACTCCTTCGCCTTGTCTATGGCGTTTTTAAATTTATTATATTATAACATATAACTAGTATCATATAGTGATACTTGTTTTTATTTTTCCCAAAAATATTTTGTATATAAAAATATGAATAAAAACATTTAATTGAATAAACGATTTTATCAAATATGAACTCAAAATAAATATAATAGTTTTTATAATTAATAAGTAAACATAAACTTGAAAAAAGTTTAAAGTGATACTGAGCTGAGCTGAGCTGAGCTGAGCTGAGCTGAGCTGCTGCAGAATTTATTGTTTATATTATTACCATTTACTTTCATAAACGAAATTATAACATTTTTAAAAATAAATGTCAAGCGTATTTAACAAAAAAATTAAAAAAATTTAATAGCAAAAACGATATTTTTTAATCGGTTTATTTTTCGTAAAATTAGTATATAATAACTTTTTAAAAATATAAGGTTATTTAATTTATGTCATTATTACCAAATAAAGAACAGAAAGAGGCTATAGAGCATATAGACGGTCCTTTACTTGCGCTTGCTGGAGCTGGAAGCGGAAAAACAAGAGTAATAACCGAAAGGATAGCGTATTTAATAAAAAAAGGAATCTATCCAAACAATATACTTGCCGTAACTTTTACGAATAAAGCGGCTGCGGAAATGCGAGAGAGAATAGTTTTACTCTTAAAAGAAAAACCTAAAGGGCTTATTATAAGCACATTTCATTCTTTTTGTTTAAGAGTATTAAAAGCGGAAATAAATAAATTAGGTTATAAAAATAATTTTACAATTTATTCTTCTTCCGACAGCAGAACTTTAATAAGAAGTATTTTAAGAGAGATAAAAGTAAATACTCTAAATTATGACGAAAATTTATTTGCTTGGTATATTGATAAATATAAAAATAATTTAATAAAGCCTAACGAAGTAGAACCGCATGACGATTTGGAGAAAATTGCAAAGAGAGTTTACGAAATTTATCAACATTATCTTAAAGGTTATAACGCTTTAGATTTTAACGATTTGATTAATTTAACGATAGATTTATTTATAGAATTTCCAGAAGTTTTAGATAAGTATCAAGAAAGATTTAAATATATAATGATAGACGAATATCAGGATACGAATTTAGCTCAATACAAATTAACAAGTTTGCTTGCTTCAAAATACAAAAATATCGCGGTTGTTGGAGACGATGACCAAAGTATTTACGGTTTTAGAGGAGCGGAAATTTCAAATATTCTATCTTTTGAAAACGAATATAAAGACGCTAAAATAATAACTCTTACTAAAAATTATAGAAGCACTAAAGCTATACTTGAAGCGGCGCATGCGGTTATAAGCAATAATACTCAAAGAAAAGATAAAAAAGTTACGGCAGAAGGCGAGGATGGAATTCCCCCAGGTATAATATCTTGCGAAGACGAGAGGGAAGAAGCTAAATTTATTGCAGAATCTATAATAAATTATTCTATAACAAAAAAATTAAATTACGAAAATTTTGCAGTCTTATTTAGAATGAACGCTCAATCGAGACTTTTTGAAGAAGCTTTTAGATTAAGAGGTTTGCCTTATACTGTTGTAGGCGCTTTTCAATTTTACGAAAGAAAAGAAATAAAAGATATTTTGGCTTATCTTAATTTATTCGTTAATCCCGAAGATGAAGTTTCGCTTTTAAGAGTCATAAATATTCCCAAAAGAGGAATCGGCGCTACAGCGATAAATAATTTAAATGAAATAAGCGTAAAAAATGGAGAATCGCTTTATCAAACTTTACTTAATTATAATAATATAGACGATATTCCGCCAAGAGCAAAAACGGGAATAAAAGATTTTTTAGAGATTATAGAAAGGTATAATAATATTTTTACCGTAGATAAAAACGCTCTTGAAAAACCTAAACTTTATGATAATATAAATAAATTTTTAGACGAAATTGCCTATCATAACGAAGTTTTAAACTCAAGCGACACGAGAGAACAAGGAAACAAGAAAATTGAAAATATAGAATCTTTAATGAATGGAATAGCCGAATACGAAAGAGGAAATAAAAACGCCACTTTAAAAAATTATTTAGACAGAATATTATTAATGAGCATGGAAGAAAATAACGAAGAAGAAAAGAAAAAAGGAATCATGCTTATGAGCATTCATTCTGCAAAGGGTTTGGAATTTCCTTATGTTTATATAGCGGGAATGGAAGACGGAATACTTCCGCATCATAAAAGCGTATCTGAAAAAGAAATTGAAGAAGAGAGGAGATTATGTTATGTTGCTATGACGAGAGCGAAAAAGCATTTAACTTTAACTCATTGTTTAAGCAGAACAAGAATGGGTAAAAAAGTAGAATGCTTGCCTTCAATATTTTTAGAAGAGATGCAAAAAGGACTTCCTGAAAATATGGTTATGAACGAAGAAGAGTTTATAGATAATTTGAGATTGAGTTTAAAAGCCGAAAGAAATTAATTTTTATTTAGATTAAATTTTATTTTTATTTTTTAAATAAATTATTATTCGATTATTAATTTTATTCTTCATAATTTTTAGCGTTATCTTCTACATGAATTTTATTTTTATCGTAAAGCAAATAAGATATTTTATAGAAAATTAAAAACATTGGAGACGACAATATAACCGTTAATGGAAGTCCTATAAATAATTCGCTTCTTATTAAAACTGCGACATTAGACAAATCGGAATATATAGAAATTACTAAAAATAATCCTATGATTTTTATTAAATATCCGACTAAAGTTATAAATATTCCCGCCGTAATCTGCCTTACAAAAATTCTACTATTGAAAAAACCTAAAAAGAAACCTATATTCAAAAATATTATAGCGTAAGAGCCGAAAGTTGAATTTGAAACAACATCTTGCATCAAACCTATAATAAAACCGTAAATTACTCCGTTAAAAGAACCGTATTTAAAAGATAGAAAAGCTAAAAATATTAATAATAAATCGGGCTTCGCTCCTAAAGATATTCTTATTAAATCGTAAGCGGGCGAAGATTGAATTAAAAGCAAAAGCAAAGAAGTTAATACTACAGATATAGCTCTTTTCATTTTAAAGCCTCCGAATCTTCATCCTCTTCTTCATTTGCAAGATTTAATACATCTTTATCGGGAATTTTTTTGATAATATATACATTTTCTAAAGTGGAAAAATTTACCGCAGGCTCTACATATAAATCATGAAATAATCCGTAGCTTTTCTTTTCAACTTTAAAAATAGTTCCTACTAAAATTCCTCTTGGAAAAACTCCTCCCATTCCGCTTGTAATTACTCTGTCGCCTTCTTCTACATCAAGTTGCAAATCTATATATTGCAAATGAGTTTGAGTTGATTTTGGATTTTGTCCCGTCATTATTCCCGTAGCTCTCGAACTTTCAAGCATTACAGATATTTGCGAACGCTGGTCTATTAAAGATAAAACTCTGCTATTATATCTTCTCACATCTACGACTCTTCCTACTAAAGCTTTATAACCGTCTTTATAAGATATTACGGGCATTCCGACTACTATTCCGTTTGCGCTTCCTTTATTTATAACTATAGTATTATAGAAATTTTGAGGGTCCTTTGAAACTATTTCAGCGTATTCAAGTGGATAATTATCTGTTGGAATTTCATTTAATAAAGCTCTTAATCTTTCGTTTTCTCTGCTTAACTGTTCGTATTCTAAAGCCGTTCCGCTTAATTCCGCTATTCTATCTCTCAAATTTTGAATTTGATTTTGCAAAGTAAATATATCGTTAATGCTCGTATAAATATAAACAAAAGCTTTTGAAATACTTTTTGTAGCGCTTTGAATAGGATAAATTCCAAGCGAATAAATAGAACGGAAATTAAATACAAAATTGCTCCTATTAAGAACCATTAACATTCCCGCTATAAGATTTAGCGCTATATATATAATAAGAAGTTTATGTTTTATAATGGCGTTCATTTTTAAGAATATCGTCTATAATTCTTTAAATTTTTTGTCTCTTCAATAAATTTTCCGCATCCAATTGCTACGCAAGTTAAAGGATTTTCCGCCAATATTACGGGAACTCCCGTTTCTTCGGCTACTAAATCGGTAAATCCATGCAATAAAGAAGTTCCTCCGCTCATAACTATTCCTCTTTCTACTATATCGGCTGAAATTTCGGGAGGAATTTGATTAAGAACGGATTTTATCGCTTCGACTATTTCAACTAATATATCGTTTATAGAATCTTTTACTTCGGCGCTGTTTATAGTTAAAGTTTTAGGAAGCCCCGAAACCGAATCTCGCCCTTTAATATCCATAGTTTTTGAAATATCGCCCTTAAATGCGTTTCCTATATTTATTTTAATCTCTTCTGCAGTTCTCTCTCCTATATAAAGGTTATGAGTTTTTAACATAGATTTTACTATAGCTTCGTCAAGCTCGTCTCCTCCAACTCTTATAGAAGCGCTTTTAACCATACTACCCAAAGACAAAACGGCAATTTCCGTAGTTCCTCCGCCAATTTCAACTATCATATTTCCGTTAGGTTCATTAATTGGCATTCCCGCTCCTATAGCCGCGGCTCTCGATTGCTCTAAAAGAAATATTGTTCTCGCTCCAGCTTGCTCGCAACTTTCTCTAACCGCTCTTCTTTCAACTTCGGTAATTCCCGTAGGAATTCCAATAGCTATTCTCGGTTTAACCAAAGTCTTTTTATTATGCACTTTATTAATAAAATATCTAATCATTTTTTCAACCGTTTCAAAATCGGCAATAACTCCGTCACGCATAGGTCTTATAGCTGCAATTGAGCCAGGAACTTTACCAAGCATTTTTTTAGCTTCGATTCCTACGGCGATAACATTTCCCGTGCTTTTTTCAACGGCGACAACGGAAGGTTCGGCTAATACTATTCCTTCTCCTTTAATATAAACCAAAGTATTTGCCGTTCCTAAATCGATTCCCATATCGCTTGAAAACATATTATATACAAAATTCATCATATTCTTTACAATCTCCCATTTATAATCTTCTTAACGCATCTATTGCGGGTTTATACGAATTATCTATTTTCAAAGCTTCTCTAAACATATTAATAGCTTCGTTTCGTCTTTTATTCTGTCTATATAATATTCCTATACTATAATATAGATTAGGATTTTTGTCATCCATTTCCAAAGCCTTTTTATAAAAAAATTCGCTTTCTTTATATAATCCTTGCCTGAAATATAAATTTCCTAATTTGAAATAAGTTTTTAATTCAATATCTATATTCCCGTTAAATTTATCGGTAATATACGATAAAGTCTGTATAGATTTTGTATAATCTTTATTTCCTTCATAGGCGTTTGCAAGCTCGTAATATAATTCTATATTTGTAATATTTTGATTTTTTATTATATTCTCCAAATAATTTATAGCTTCTTTATACAAACCTATATTATAGCATACTTTAGAAAGCTCTATTACCGTAGAAACTCTATTATCTCCATTCTCCAAAGCTTTAATATAAGAATCGTAAGAATCCTCATAATAAGAACTTCCAAGTTTTTGATAGCTAAATGCAAGTCTTTGATATATATTGTATTTATTTTTTAAGAATTTTCCCGTTATAAGAATCTGCCTCGCATATTTTATAATATTTTCGCATGAAGAAATTATTATATTTTCGTTTATGCCGTTTATTATTACATCGTAATATAAATCTATTCCCGTCATTAATATATTTTTATCAAGCGGATTTTTATTATGCATATCTTTAAATACAAAAGAAGCGTTATCATAATCTTTAACAAGCATATAATCGTAAATTGATTTGAGTCTTTTTTTCTGTATATAATTTGAAATAAATAAATATATGCAAACTGAAAAACTTATAATACCAATTAAAGTAAGTATTACGATATTAGCTCCGATTTTTTTCTCAACATTATAAAAATAAGGCATATTTACTCTTTATTTAAAAATTAATTTGTTTCCAAATTAGAATTTTCATTATTTGAATTATATAAAGATAATATAGTTTCTTTAGGGTTAGTTTGCGGATTAGGCGCTATAACGCATAAACCTTCAAGCATAACTCCGTTTTGTATTATAAGCTCGGGCGTTCTTATCTCTCCCAATACTCTGCTTGTCGGCATAAGCATAACTCTGCTTGACGCTTCTATATTTCCAACGACTATTCCCTCTATAACGGCGGCGATTGATTTTATATTTGATTTAACTTTTCCCGTCTGCCCAATAATAACATTATCGACTTCCAATTTATCGCCTTCATAACAGCCTTCTACTCTCAAAGTTCCTTTTAAGGTAAATTCTCCCTTAAAATAAGAACCTTCTCCTATAATTGAATTTGATTCTAAAGAGTCATTTTTTTTAAACATTTAAAACTCCTATTGTTTCGTATATACTATTGAATTATTTATATTAGCGGATTTAAATTTAGTGTCGAGTCCAAATAAAGATTCGGTATGCCCGATAAATAAAAATCCGTTTCTATTTAATATATCATAAAATCTGTTAACAGTCAATTTAACCGATTCGCTATCGAAATATATTAAAACATTTCTGCAAAAAATAATATCTATATTATAATGCGGACTTTTATGCATTAAATTATGGTAATCGAAAGTTATTAAATCTTTTACTACGCTTTTTACGGAATAAATATTTGCGGAAGTTTTATCAAAATACTTTTTTAAATATCTTCTATTAATGCATTCTATTTTATCAGAATTATATTTTCCTTCTTTTGCTTCGATAATAGAATGAGTAGATAAATCGGTTGCAAATATTTTTATATTTTCTGCTTTAATATTTGGAGTTTCTAAACAAGTTATAGCTATAGAATAAGCTTCTTCGCCCGTAGAACAACCCGCGCACCAAATTCTTATCTGCTCCGATTTTCTTTTAGATTTTAAGAGTTTTGGCAAAACAAATTCTTTTAACAAATTAAAATCCGATTGCGTTCTGAAAAATTTTGTTAAATTTGTAGTTATGCTTTCTAAAAATTCTTCAAGACAATCTTTATTTGAAGAAACTAATTTATAATAATCGTAAACTTCTTCAATTCCTTTTTCTTTCATTGAAGAGAAAATATGCGATTTTAAAATAATTTCGTTTATAACATTAAAACGAATTCCGCTTTCCCTATATACAAAGTCTTCAAAAAGATTAAACTCTTCTCTTTTTAATTCTAAAGCATTCAAAATAATAATTCCTAATTAAAGAAGATATAGAATTATAATATTTTAATAAATTAAATATTATAAATATTTTTTATTTTTTTTCCAAAACCATTCTTATTCTTTCAAGAACTTTTTTTCTGTCTAAAGGTTTTGTTATATAATTTTTTGCTCCAGCTAAAAGAGCTTTTTTCACCATATCCTCTTTACCCAAAGCGCTAACCATAACGACTTTTGCTTCTTTGTCGAATTCAATTATTTTTGTTAATGCAGTAATTCCATCCATTTTGGGCATAGTAATATCGAGAGTCACCAAATCGGGTTTATGCTCTTTATACATAGAAACGCCCTCTTCTCCATTTTCCGCCGTTCCGACAACTTTATAATTTTCGGAAATAAAAATTTGTTGTAATTGTTTAACTACAAATGCAGAGTCGTCCACAAGTAAAACTCTGTATTGTTTGCCAAATTCATTTATTCCATCGGCGCTTTTTACATTAAGTTCAGACATATTAATCACTCCTTTTACAATATTGTATAATATATATCGTTTATTTTCAAGTATTAATAATTAAAATATTTTTAAAATTATTTAATTAAATTCCTACTTTCATAATATTCTTTCCACCTTTTTCCTAATTTTTCCGCTTTTGCTTTAATAGAATTATTAAAATAATTTTTTAATTTCGGCAAATCTTCTTTATTTTCTTTAGCTACGCTTCCAATTAAATTCGACAATAAAGTAGACATTTCTATTTTTTTATTTCCATAATAATAAGAATAAAGCGCCGATTGATAATAAACCGAAACCGCTTCCGCCGTGCTAACTATTGAATTTAATTCCTGTATTTTTGCATTTTCTAAACTTCTGCCGTTTCTTAATTCGTTAAAAGTTGTAGATAAAACTTCAACTACATCGTCCTCAACCGACATATCTATATCGGCAAGTTCAAATAAACTCTCACATTGATTTTTTATAATTTCCGCTTCAATTTTAGGATTTTTTACGGGTTCAACAGTTTCAAAATTAAATCTTCTTTTTAAGGCGCTGCTCATTTCGTTTATGCCTTTATCTCTCGTATTTGCCGTAGCTATTATATTAAATCCCGCTTTTGCAAAAAGTATAGAATTCTGCTCGGGAATATTTAAAATTTTATCGCTTAAAATACTTATTAAAGAATCTTGAATTTCTAAAGGGCATCTTGTAATCTCTTCAAATCTAGTTATTAATCCTTTTTCCATTCCTATATAAACGGGCGAAGGAACTAAAGCCTCATTAACGGGACCTTTGGCAAATAAAATTGCATAATTCCAAGAATATTTTATATTATCTTCGTTTGTTCCCGCGGTTCCTTGAATCGTTATAGAACTTGTTCCGCTAATCGCCGCGGATAATAATTCGCTTAACATTGTTTTTGCAGTTCCAGGTTCTCCGACAAGCATTAATCCTCTATTGCTTGAAAGCGTAATTATAGCTCTTTCTACTAATGCATCGTCTCCGTAGAATTTTCTTTTTATGGTTATATTTTCAAGCTCTTTACCTAATATAAAATCTCTAACCGCTTGAGGAGATAAAACCCAATTTTTAGGTTTGCTGTTATTGTCAATTTTTTTTAAAGCTTCTAATTCTTCTTTATAAAGCTCTTCGGTTAAAGGCTTTTGATTAATATAATTATATTTTTTATTTTTGTTCATATTTTCTCTTTTAATTAAAAGTTAATTTTTATTATTATATCATAAAACTAAAAAAATTAATTTGTTGAAATAAATTTTAGTTATAATAAAAAAGTTTTATTATTATTTTTCGAATTTTAACTATTGATATTTTATACTATACATAGTATTATTTATGGTAGTAATAAAATACTTATAAAAAATTTATTTATTAAGGAGTAGCAAGATGAAAAAATTCAAAACACTATTTTTAGGGCTTATATTTTTTATAGTAAGCTCAATTAATGCATTTGGATATAACGATGCTTCAAGTTTCTTTACCGCATTGTATTATCCGCAAGCCGCCTATTTTATGACGGATAGAATAGGAGTATTAGTTGGAACGAATAACTTTAGATTTATGGGAACGATTTTAAGCACATATCCGTTATTAAAAAACTATAATGTAAATACTAATGAGAATTACAAATTTACAAGCGTAATCCCGAGCGTATTCGTAGGTTTTGCATATACCAACAGCGACAAATGGTTTGGCGTGGGGGGGGGTATGAATTAGACCATTATGAGAATGGAAAAGAATACGGATATATGGCGCATACGCCCGTTATAGCTTTAAGCTTTTTAGAAAAACATGCATTAAAATTAAATTTTCCCGTTTCTATAGGTTATGGTTATGGAGCTTTGAAAGATTTAAAAGTATATTCTACTTTCTCTCATGCAAGATATAATATTCCTAACGAAGTAGTTAATCAAGTTCGTCTTTATGTATTATACGGGCATTTGGAAATAAATAAAACTCAAAAAATTCAAGCCGACTCTTTGGGTTTTCAATTTGGAATATATTTTCATGCATTTGGAAACGATAAATTTTCATTCGACCCTTATTTGACTTTAATATATTATACTTCTATAAAAGACGCTTCTCATCCTGAATTATACAGTAAACTTGGAGGGCTTTTAAGTCCGTATAATATAAGCGCTACGGCTCATAATCCTTCCGAAGGCAACGGCGCAGATTTTGTTTCTACTATGCCTAAAGGATTTTACGCAGAAAAAGCTTATTTCTTTTCGATAAGACCAAGATTAGGATTAACAGCCGAGTCGGATTTTATAACATTGTATGGAGAGCCAATATTTTCTTATAATATAATCGGCGGAAAGAATATGAAATATAATGGCGAAAAATTTAATGTTCCGTTAATGCAAATTTCTTACGGACTTTATATAGAATTATATATAAATCCTACAAAAGAATTGACGCTATTTTTAGAAGCGGATATGAGAGGAAATTCTCAAAGCGTATTAGGATACAGCTCAACGGGATTTTCTTTCGATTCCTGCACGGGACTTCAATGGTTCTTTTAATTTTTAATTAGAAAATATAATTAAGAGTTAAAATAAAAATTTAAAGTTATTCAAACGGCATGCTTAATTTAATTAGGCTGCCGTTTTTTATTTAAATTATTTGTATTTATTAATTTTATCGTCAATGTGAATTGCCACGCTTCCTTTCAGTCGCTCGCAATGACAAAAAATATAAATAAAATTCTATATTTAAAAATTAAAAAATAAAAATATTACTTCTTATTTTTCAATTTCTCTAATAAGATTTACCATCTCTATAGCTCCCATAGCGCTATCAAATCCTTTATTGCCCGATTTTGTTCCCGCTCGCTCAATAGCCTGTTCTATATTTTCCGTTGTTAAAACTCCAAACATTACGGGAATATCGGATTTCAAAGAAACCGAAGCAATTCCTTTTGAAACTTCAGCGCAAACATAATCGTAATGCGAAGTAGAACCTCTTATAACTGCTCCAAGACAAATAACGGCGTCATATTTTTTAGAGCTTGCCATTTTAGAAGCGATTAAAGGTATTTCAAAAGAGCCTGGAACCCAAGCTATATGAATATTATCGTCTTTAATATTATGTCGATGCAAAGCGTCAAGCGAACCCGACAATAATTTTGAAACGATAAACTCGTTAAACCTCGAACATACTATTCCGATTTTAATTTCTTTTTCGGAAGTTAATTTTCCTTCAAAAATTTTCATTTTAATTCTCCTTCTTTAATATAAAAATTACTCGCTTAAATTCTATGACTTTGATTCGTAAAATCATAGGCTTTTAATTTTTATTATTTAATATTTTATATTAATTTTTTATTTTAGCATATCGTTTAATTTAATAAATGTCCCATTTTATTTTTTTTAGTTTCCAAATAAAAAGCGTCATATTCCGAAGCTTCTATTTGTATTGGAATACGCTCGTTTACTTTCAAACCGTAATTTGTTAAATGTTTTATTTTTTCAGGATTATTTGTCATTAATCTTATACTTTTTACTTTAAGATTTTTAAGCATTTGATAAGCCTCATAATATTCGCGCATATCTTCTTTAAAACCTAAAACCAAATTAGCGTCAACCGTATCGAGTCCCGTATCTTGAAGTTGATAAGCTCTCAATTTATTAACGAGTCCTATTCCGCGTCCTTCCTGCCGCATATAAACCATTATTCCTTTTCCTTCTTCGGCAATTCTTTTCATTGCATAATCGTATTGTTCTCCGCAATCGCATCTTTTCGAACCTAAAGCGTCTCCCGTTAAACATTCCGAATGTATTCTGCATAAAATATCTTCGCCTTCTTCAATATCTCCTTTAATCAAAACTATATGATGACTTTTAGTAATTTTATTTACAAAAGTTAGAATTTTAAAATCTCCGTATTTTGTAGGCATTTTAGCTTCGGCATATAATTCCATTAAATCTTCATTTTTCTTTCTATAAAATATTAAATCCGAAACGGTTATTATTTTTAAATTATGCTCTTTAGCAAATTTTAGCAAATCGTCTCTTCGCATCATATCGCCGTTATCTTTCATTATCTCGCAACATAAACCGCATTCTTTAAGCCCAGCAATTCGCATTAAATCAACCGTAGCTTCAGTATGTCCTTTTCTTACCAAAACTCCGCCGTCTTTTGAAAGCAAAGGAAACATATGCCCAGGTCTTCTAAAATCTTCAGGTTTTGATTTATCGTCAACTACTTTTAAAGCCGTTATCGACCTTTCAATTGCAGATATTCCCGTAGTAGTTTCAATATGGTCTATCGATACCGTAAAAGCTGTTTCATGATTGTCCGTATTTTTTTGAACCATTTGATTTAATAAAAGTTTATCGGTAAAATATTTATTCATAGGCATGCAAATTAATCCTTTAGCATAAGTCGCCATAAAATTAATATTTTCTGTCGTGGCAAACTCTGCGGCGCAAATTAAATCTCCTTCGTTTTCTCTGTCTTCGTCATCCGTGACAATTATTATTTTACCTTTTTTTAAATCTTCTAAAGCTTCTTCTACTGTATTATAAATATTTTCCATTTTTTGTTTCTCCAATTTTTTATTTTTTTAAAATCCGTTTTTAATTAAAAATTCCATATTTATATTTGAATTTTTATTATTTTTTTCATTATTACAATTATTAAAAGTTAAAAGTTTTTCAACATATTTGCCAATTATATCGTTTTCAATATTAACTTTATCTCCTTCTTTCTTATAAAATAAAATCGTTTCTTTAAAAGTATGCGGTATAATCGCTATAGAAAAATTATTTTTATTAACTTCGGCTACCGTTAAACTTATTCCATCAACGGCGACAGAACCTTTTTCAATTATATATTTCATTAAATTAGCGGAAACTTCAATTTTAAGAATTATATCGTTTTCGCTTTTAGAAATATTTTTTATAATTCCAACTCCGTCTATATGCCCAGAAACTATATGTCCGCCTAATCTTCCGTTTAAAGTTAAAGCTCTCTCCAAATTAACTTTGAATCCCGATTTTAAATCTCCCAAATTTGTTCTGCTTAAAGTTTCGCTCGTAATGTCGGCGTTAAAAATTTTATTTGAAAAACTTGAAATAGTTAAACAAGTTCCATTAACCGCAACGCTATCTCCTAATTTTAAATCGTCAAAAATTTTATTCGCTTCAATAGTTATAACTTTACTTTTTATAGATTTAACGATTCCAATTTCTTCTATTATTCCCGTAAACATTTTTATTTTTCCTTAAACAATTAATTTAATATTTTAAATAATATTCCATAAATAAATCTTCGCCTATTTTTTCAATATTTCCGTTAATTAATTTTATCGCTTTTTCTATCTCTTTTATTCCTTCTCCCGATATTGGAGTTTTCGCATTTAATCCTCCAAAAATTTTTGGCGCTATATAAATTAAAGCTTTATCAATAAGTTTTTCTTCAAGCAAAGATGCATGCAAAATTGAGCCGCCTTCAATTAAAACGCTATCAATATTTTTTTCTTCTCCCAAAATTTTTATAAGTTCTTTCAAATTAACTTTTTTATTTTTAGCGGAAGTTTCTATTATTTCAATTCCTAAATCTTTAAGTTTTTTTCTCTTGTCGTAATTTTTATTTGATTTAATTGTCGCTATATAAGTTTTTATATCTTTTGAAGTTTTGCATATATTAGATTTTAAATTTATTTTCAAATCGCTATCTAAAATAATTCTTGTAGGATTTTTATTGTTATCTTTTATTCTGCAATTTAATGTCGGATTATCTTCTATAACCGTATTTATTCCAACCATTATTGCCGAATATTTTTTTCTTAAATAATGCGCATGTTCTCTCGCTTTTTCGGATGTTATCCATTTTGATTTTCCGCTTACTGTTGCAATTTTTCCGTCAATAGTCATTGCATATTTCATAACCATAAAAGGTTTTTTGCTATTTATATAATGAAAAAATACTTCGTTTAATTTTCTGCATTCTTCTTCAAGAACATTTTTTACAACTTCGATTTTCGCTTCTCTTAATTTTTTTATTCCGTTTCCAGCGACTTTTTTATTGCTATCTAAACAACCAATAACGACTCTTTTAAATTTATTTTTTATTATCGCATCCGCACAAGGCGGCGTTTTTCCGTAATGAGAGCAAGGTTCTAAATTAACATATATCGTAGCGTTTTCTATATCGTTGTTTTTATTTTTAGCGTCCAAAATCGCGTTTATTTCGGCATGATTTTCTCCGTATTTTTTATGATACCCGATTCCTAAAATTTTATTTTTTTTCACTATAACCGCGCCAACTAAAGGATTAGGATTTGCAAAACCTTCTCCTTTTTTCGCTTCCTCTATAGCTAATCTCATATACTTTTCATGCATTCTCATAAATTTTCAAACTTAATTATTTTTATTTTCTTTAGGGATTTTATTTAGAATATTTGAAATAAGCGGTTATAAAATAAAACTCCAACAGTTAAAAAACTTATTGGAGCTTTTTTTAGGAAGAAATTCTATTTTATAACAAAACTTAAATCTTCTACCATCCAGACTTTAACTGTCGGTTTTGGAATTTCACCAAATCTGCTTTATTTTATAATTAATCAATCTTATAAAATAAGGCTCGCGGACTTTACCGCCGGTATGGAATTTCACCTTGCCCCGAAGATTTAATTAAATTATAACATAATAAAGAATTTTTGTCAATCTATTTATTGCAAAAAATTATAATATATTATTTTAATTACACTTGATATTTATTTTTAATTTAGTATAATTATGTAAACTATTTTATTTGGAGTGCAAAATGAAATATATAAAATATCTGTTATTATTATCTATTTTAAGTTATTCTATTTTAGCTTTAACTATTGGAGAAGAAAATTTATTTAAAGCTATAGATGAAAAAAATTCTCAAAATGTTTCTTCGATATTAGGCGGAGATACAAACATAAATATTAATGTTTTGGATGCGAACGGATACACGCCAATTCATAGAGCGATTTATAATAATGATTTGGCTACAGTAAACGAGCTTTTGAAAAATACGAATTTAAATATAAATTCAAAATTAGATATAAGAGTCGCTATAGACGGTTGGTATTTGGGAGGCGCTAGTCCTTTAATTTTAGCTTCGTATTTGGGATATACCAATATAGTTGAAACTTTGCTTAATAATAACGCCAATATAAAAGCAAAAGACGATGTTGACGGAAGTATGGCAATTCATATGGCTGCTGCAAAAGGAAACAACGATGTTATAAAAATACTTCTTTCTAAAGACGAAACTATAATAAACGAAAAAGATAATAAAGGAAATACTCCATTACATTGGGCTTCTATGAAAGATAAACCTGAAACCATTAAATTGTTAGTTGAAAATGGAGCCGATATAGAATCAAAAGATATAGACGGTTGGACTCCTCTTCATTATGCATCGGCTTTTTCATCTCTTGAAACGGTTGAAAATCTTATAAATTTGGGAGCGGATACAAAAAGTAAAGCAAATGATGGAAGCATTCCATTATCTTACGCTCAAAAAGACGATGTTAAAAATTATTTAGCTGGAAAAGAAAATATAGAAAGAGAAAACGAAGATTCTAAAAAAAGCGAGGATAATATTATAAGAAATGACCCGAATGAAATTGAAAAAGAAGAAGATAAATTAGAAGAGAAAAAGGAAGAAACTACAAGCCCAACTCCAACTATCGAACCTTTAGAAAATAAAGAATTAGATATAAAACAACTTGAGCTTTTAGTCGCTATAAAAAATAACGATATAATAGCGGTTAATAATTTAATAAAAGAGGGCGTTAATCCTAATTTCCAAGACGAAGAAGGTTTTTCGCCTTTACATAGAGCTATAGAAATTGACAGTTTAGATTTGGTTAATGCTTTGCTTTCATATAAAGGAATAGATACGGAAATAAAACTTCCTTATGAAGTAACTTCTTCAAACGGTTGGTATTTGGGAGGCGATACTCCTTTATTATACGCTTCATATATGGGAAATTCTCAAATAGTTTCAGCTCTTTTAAATGCTAATTGCAATATAAGGGCGAGAGACGATATTGACGGAGCTATGGCAATTCATATAGCGGCTGCAAACGAACATAACGATATTGTAAATTTATTAATAAAAAAAGATAAAACTTTATTAAATGAAAAAGACAATAATGGAGGCGATACTCCTTTGCATTGGGCTATTATGAAATCGTCTAATTCAACCATAAGATTACTTTTAAGTCTTGGAGCAAATCCGAGTCAACAAAATTCATCGGGACAAAATCCTCTTCATTATGGCGCTTTATATGGCAATATGGACGCGGTTGTAGTTTTAGTTGAAAAATATAATGTTAATAAAGGCTTAAAAGATAAAGACGGAGATACGGCGGCGGATATAGCCTCTCAAAATGGTTATGAAAATATAGCTTCATATTTGAGCGGTTCTGCTTATGTTAGTAGAGATGAATATAAAGATAAAAATGCAGATAAAACTGAAGAATATAAATATCAAGAAGAGGAAGAAGGCTTGCCTGTATATAATAAAAAAAGAGATTTAACTAAAAAATGGTGGGTTTTTTAATATAAATTAGTAAATTAAGGACTTTCTCAATATTACAAAATTATTTGGGAAAGTCCTTTTTTATTATAATCACAATCTGATTTTAAAGACACTTTTATTAAATTTATGGAATTAATTGATTTTCAAACTCAATTTTCTTGCGTTGCCCCGCTTGAAAGAAAAAATAAATTTAACAAAGAAATTGTAAAAAAATGCGTTTAGTCCAATTCGTAATAGAGTTAAATTTTATTCATACGAAGAAGTTGAAAGCGATTATAAAATAAGTTTGCAAAAATATGATATAGTTTAATCTTTAACAAATTTATATAAACTCTTTCTAAATATTTTAAAATAAATTATAAAATATTATTTATTATTATTCGATTTAAAGAATCTATTTTTATTAGCTCCATGTAAAGATGCAAATATAACTCTTCCCGCTTCTTTAGGCAGAACATTATCAATTTCTATCTCTACATTTTTACCTATTAAATGTTTAGCATTATCGACAACTATCATAGTGCCATCTTCTAAATAGCCAAGAGCTTGTTTGTCTTTTCCTTCTCTTATCAAATCTATTTTAATAGTTTCGCCTGGTAAAACCACAACATGAAGGGAGTTTGCCAAATCGTTAATATTTAATATGCTAACGCTATGTAAAGATGCGACTTTCATTAAATTAAAATCGTTTGTTATAACTTTAGCGTCCATTTTTTTGGCAAGTTCTATAAGTTTTAAATCTACTTCTTTTATATTTGGAAAATCAATATCGGTAACTGATAAAAGTATATTTTTAGAAGATTTCATTTTATTAAGTATTTCTAAAGCTCTTCTTCCTCTTATTCTCTTTTGCGGGTCTTTAGAATCGCTTAAAAATTGAACCTCTTTTATAACGAATTCAGGTAAAATTAAAATTCCATCAAAAAATTTCTTTTCCGCTATATCGTATATTCTGCCGTCAACTATAACCGAAGTATCCAATATTTTTGCAGTATTTGTTTTATCTTGCTTACTCAATTTAAGCATATCCGATATATTCGGTATTAAAGCCGCTACAATTCCGAAAATTAAATATCCTTCTATAAATAAAATAATTAATTTCAAATTGCGAGATAAATGTATTCCTATTGCCCTTAATGTTAGTATGGTTAATAAAACCACAATTACTGTTATTAGTAAAGAAGAGAAAAACGCCAAAATATTTTTTGGGGATTTTTTTCTTATTAAATAATATTCAAATAGAATAACAATTAAAGCCGTTATAAAAAATGTAGTTAAAGTTTTTAAACCTAAATTTTTATAATGCAAATAATAGATTAAAACTATTAATAAAGATATAAAAAAGTATATTATACGCCACATAATTCCTCCCAATTATAAATATTAAATAGAGATAATAATAAACAAAATAGAATAAACGATTTATACGAATAAATAATGATTTTATTTTTCAGTATCTTTTTTCTTTTTTCTTCTTGTTTTCACGGATTCTTTTTCCGTAGAAGTTTTATTAGAAGATTTATTTTTAAATTTTTTAGCGGATTTTTCTAAAGCGTTTGATACTATATCTTCAATTTCATCCTTATCTTTTTTAAGAGCTATACTTATTTCATTAACTATAAAAGTATATGCCTTTTCGTATAATCGTTTTTCGCTTGCAGAAAGTTCTTTTATTTTATTTCTTGTAAATAAACTTCTTGCAACATCTATCGTATCTTTAATATCGCCGCTTTTAAGTTTTTCTTCATTTTCATTATATCTTAATTTCCAATTATTCTCTATATCATGAGGTTTGGTTTGAAGTAAAGTTAAAAAATTTGCAGCTTCGTTTTTAGATATTATTTTTCTTATACGATATTCTTTTACTCTGTTTGTAGGAACTTTTAAAGTGATATTTTCTCCATCGCATTCCAATACATAACATTCTACTAAACGAGAGTTGACTTTATTATTTGAAATGCCTATCACTTTACATATACCATACATAGGATATACAACATAACTATTTAATTTATACATAAAATTCCTTTAAACAGATAATTTTTATTTTATAACTATTTAACTATTTATTATAAATTTTTATTATAATATACTACACTAATTTTAAAAAAAATCAAGCCCTTATAATATGAAAATATTTAAGATAGCTTTTTATTTTCTAAAAGTTTTATTTGAGAATAAATACTAATTAGTAATTCTTCTAATTTTTTATTATCAATATGTTTTTTGTCGTTTTTTATATCTTCTTCTTTAATTATAAAAATTTTAATTCCAACTTTATTTAAAACTTCATTTTTTATATAATCATTTTCAATAACCCTATTTTTTGACTCCGCGCTATCTCCATAATGTCCTCCTCCATGATATTCTATTACCGCCGCTGGTTTATGATAATCTTCACCTATTTTACATGTAAGAAGAAAATCGCAATAAAAATCTCTAAAAGATAGCCATGATTTTGTTCCGTATTCCGCATCCAAAAAAGCCTTAAAAGATACTTGAGTATTAATATTATAACTATTTTTAAATATTTTTAGAATTGTATAATATATTTGATTTTCCTCTTTATTCATAATTCTTTTTACTCTAATTTTTCCATCTGCCATATATTCAAGGCTTCTTTCGACTTTGCTTTGTTTATTATATTGATTATTCCATTTATTTTTATAAAATCTTCTTTTTCTGCCATAACCAACATATTTAGACGATTTGGATATAAAATAAACGACTATAATAAATAATACGATAATAGATAAAAAAGCTTCCATAAATTAATTTCTATTTATAAAATAAGTTTATTTATATAATTATCGGAGTTTAAACTTAAAATATTATTTAAAACATCTATCAAATGTTTCATGTGAAACATTTAAAAATACTACAAAATTATAAAAATTTGGTTTTATATTATATAATATTTCATGTGAAACATATTTAAAAAAAGGAAATATTTATTAAAACTATGGAAATTTTTAATAATAATGAAAATAATCAAATTAAAAAGTCGGCTATTTATGTCGTGGCTACTCCAATAGGAAACATGGAAGATATAACAATTAGAGCGTTGAAAACTTTAAATAATGTAGACTTTATTTTAGCGGAAGATACGAGAGTGGCGATAAAATTGTTAAACTTTTATAAAATAAAAAAGCCTTTATATTCGTATCATAGTCATTCTTCTGAAAATAAAATAAATCATTATATAGAAAATATATTAAAAGGAAATTCCGCCGCTATAATAAGCGATGCTGGAACTCCTTGCATAAGCGACCCTGGAGTTAGCATAATAAATAAAGCTATAGAAAATAATATTAACATAATTCCCATTGGAGGAATATCCGCTTTTACAACCTTACTTTCAGTTTCTGGTTTATCTGGCAATATTTTATTTGTAGGTTTTCTTTCAAATAAAAGCGGTAGAAGAAGAAATCAATTAAAAGAACTTTATAATAAAGAAAAAAATATTATAATAATATACGAATCGGTTCATAGAATAAAAAATTGTATAGAAGATATAGTTAACATATTTGGGGAAAATACGGATATTATTATTGGTAGAGAACTTACAAAACAATTTGAGCAAATTATAAGAGATAAAGCTAAAAAGATTATTGATTTTTTTTCCGATAATAGTATAATAAGTAAAGGAGAATTTTGTATGATTATTGACAACAGAAAATCTAAAGAATGCAAATCTAATGCCGAAAATAATTTATGTAAGGAGTCAAACTATGACAATTGACAAAATAGGCGGCGCAGCGAATATACAGCAAAAATCTAATGTTAGGCAAAATGAAAAAGTTTCTAACATAGGTTCTGATAGAATAGATATTTCTAAAGAATCTAAACTAGCTTTGCAAAACGAAAAACTTATATCTATAATAAAAGACGCTCCCGATATAAGAGAAGAAAAGGTTGCGGAAGCTAAAAAAAGACTTGAACTTTATATGCAAGACGGTGCTTTAAGAGAAGAAGTTTTAAATAGTTTGGCAAGTTCTATTATAGATTCTATGCCAACCGAAAATTAAAGATTAAGATATTATTTTAACATAGAATAAAATAGTAAGCTTTAACGCTTGCTATTTTTTGTTTTAAAGTTATCATAAACATATAAATTTTGACATATCATTATTTTGAAAATTTATTTACAAGTTCAACTCTATTTTTAACGCCAGATTTATCATATATATTAGCGACATGATTATTAACGGTATTAAGAGATATATCTAATATTAAAGCTACTTCTTTATTTGTTTTGCCCGAAAGTAAATAAGAAAGTATTTGTTTTTCTCTTTTAGTTAAATTTATAATTTCCTCTTTTAATTCTTTTTTAATTGCATTATTTTCATTTTCAATATTTTTCAAATCGTTTGAATTATTATTTAAACTTTCATTAACGAACATATTTTTATTTTTAATTATATTGATAAAATACCATAGCAAAAATCCAAGCATTACTAAATTCCACCATATATAAAATAAAACTAAAGTTATATCAATAGAACCTATATCTAAAGAATTTTTATTTATGGTAATTAATTGATAAACCATAATAGGATATATAGATATAGTAATTAATCCCAATATCTTAACTATTAACTTCATCATTTTATCTTTTATATTTTTATAATTAATAAATCCTAATATAAGCAAATATAAAATTAAAAGATAAAATATTATATTTGCAACTATATAAAAATTGAAATTTAAAATAATTCCTAATATGCTTAAAACAAAAAATATAACCGATAAAATTAAATATAAAACATTTTCTTTAACTTTCCATTTAAGATTTAAAAATCTGTATAAAAATGCGGGTATGAAATATAATATTAAAGACATGGAAACGCTTAAAGTAAAATAATATAATATATTAAATATGCTATTTGATAAAAACAAAGGAATCGCTAAAAAACTTAATAACTTTATAGCTCTTATTAATAAAAGAAATCCAAATAAAAACAAGAATACTATATAATATTTAAGCCAAGTAATTCTTTCTATAATGTAATAAATAACGGAATAAAAAATTGTAGAAAAACCTATTATAAAAGCGATAAGGTATAAAATTAAAAGTGTGTAGTTAAATATATTATTCATAATTTTTATTAATCGGTAAAATTATATTAAATTTCTTTTTATTTCTATTTTCTATAGCGTCTATCCATATATCTCCCGAATGTTTAACTATAATATTATAAGCGGTATATAAATATAAATTATTAAAACTATTTTCATTATAAGTTAATAAAGGAGTTTTAAAAAGTTTTAATTCTAATTCTTCAGGTATATTTTGAGATTCAAAAATTATTTCTATTAATAGATTATTATTTATTAAATTATTTTTTAAACCGTTATTAAATAAAAATTCTTCGTCATTATAATCTATAGAACTATAAGATATTTCAACAAAACTATTAACCTTTGCCATATTATATATAAATAAAAAAATATTAGATATTGAATTTTCTATTTTTGATTTATCTAATAAAGTTATATAATTATATTTTACTTCTTCATTTTCATTATTATTAAATTTTATTTTAATTCTTTTTGAAAGAAGTAAATCTTCAAAATCTTTTGTTATTCCTTCAATAATTTTATTTATATCTTCGGAAGTCTTATTAAGAATCAAATTATTTGAATTTATATCGCTAAAATCATAAAATAATTTCATAGTTTTATCTATTAAAAATGATTGCCTCAATATAGTCGCTTTATTATCTTTAATATAATTGGAATTATCAATATTATTTTGAATATTTTCCGTATATTTCATTATAGTGGAATTGTAATTTTGAATTTCGTATATAATATTAGACAATAACGATTTTAATTTATCATTTATATAAAAAACTTTTTTCATAATCTAAAAATTTAAACATTATTATTTTTAAAATTATAACATAAAATATTTAAAAATTCCAATAATTAATAAATTCAAAATTTGAATTTAAATAAAGAATTTTAATATAAAATTTTATAATTATATTTATTTAATAAATTCTATAATAAAATTTTTTATATAAATTTATAATTAATTAAATAATTTAAATTTATTAACAATATCAACAAGTTATTAACAATTAATTTTTAATTGAATTTATTAAAATAATGAAAATTTTTGAATTCATTTTATTTTATATATTTAATTTTTATTAGAATAATTAATAATATAATATTTTAAATTTTAAAAATTTATTTTTATTATTATTCTGTTTATATGTTAATAAATTTTAAATATAAGAAGAAATAATAAATTATAATTATTATATTGTTTATAATATTTTTAATTCTTTAATAGATTTTATAATTTAATTTATAAAAATTTATTTATAAAATTCAATTAATGAAATATATTTAATTATTGTTGATAATGTTAATAAAAAATTAAGAAGTTATTATAATTTATTGATTTATATATCTAAATATTGTATTATTACTATATTAAAAGATAAGTATTTATTATGTCCGAAAACGCTATTGAAAAATATTACAATGAAATAAAAGAAGCCGAGCTAAACGGCATGAATAACGAACAGAATATAAGAGAATATTTTTACGAACTCTTAAAAAATTATACGAATTCGCAAAATCTTAAAATTGAAAGAGAAACTAAAGAATTTGTTTTTGAAAACGGACAGAAGAAAAATATATTTCTTGACGGCAGAATAAAAAAAGAAAATATGGTTATAGGTTGGGTTGAGAATAAAGACGCAAAAGACGATTTGAATAAAGAGATTAAAAATAAAAAAGAAAAACAATATCCTTTGCTTAATACAATATTTGAAAATTCAAAAGAGCTTGTTTTATTTCAAGACGGTAAAGAAGTTATAAGAGTAAATATGTCTAAAAGCGAAGAGCTTGATAAAGTTTTAATTAAATTCGTTAGTTTTAGACCTGAAGAATATAAAAAATTTCAAGATGCATTTAATAATTTGAAAAGAATACTTCCCGACCTTGCCAAAGATTTGAGAGAATTTTTTAAAGAAGAGAAAAAGATTAATAAAAAATTTAAAGAGAATTTAAAAGAGTTTACGAAAAAGTGCCAATTAAGTATAAACAATAATATAACCGAAGAACTTGCAATTGAAATGATAATTCAACATATGCTAACAAGAGATATTTTTGTTATATTTTTTCAGAATGCAAATTTCCACATGAATAATATTATTTCAAAATCAATAAGCAATATTTTAACGCATATTAATCAAAAAAGTTTTGAAATAACCGAAAAAATTAAATCATATACCGATTGTTTAAGTTCTTATACTAAAACAATTACAAAAGACGATAAACAAGATATTTTAAAAACTTTTTACTCCGATTTTTATAAAGCGCTTAATTCTAAAAAAGCGGATGTTCAAGGAATAGAATATACTCCAATTCAAATAGTTAAATTTATGGTTGACGCTTCTGAAGAACTTTTATATAAACATTTTAACAAAAAATTATCGAGTAGAGATGTTAATATTTTAGACCCTTGTTCTGGGACGGGAATTTTTATGGCGGAAATTATTAATAGAATCAATTTAAAAGATTTGGAATATAAATATAAAAACGAATTATTTTCAAACGAAATTGATATAATGCCTTATTATATTTCAAACCTAAATATTGAAAACGCGTATTTTGAGAGAACGAATAGCTATGAGATATTTGAGAATATATGTTTTTTAGACACTTTGGAATTTCAAACAAAATTAGGAAATAACGCGCTTTTTGGAATGGAAGAATTTAGCGAGGGAAATGTTAAAAGAGCGGTTAGACAATACGAAAAGAAAATAAATTTAATAATCGGAAATCCGCCTTATAACGCCAATCAAAAAAGCGAAAACGACAATAATAAAAATAAAGTTTATATAGATTTGGATAAAAGAATAAAAGACACTTATGTTAATTTAAGTTCCGCTCAAAAAACTAAACAATACGATATGTATAAAAGATTTATTCGTTGGGCATCCGACAGAATAAAGAGCGAAGATGACGGAATAATAGCTTTTATAACAAACAACGCTTATTTAGATTCTCGTCAGGATGACGGATTTAGAAAAAGCGTTCAAAAAGAATTTGATTATATTTATATTATAGATTTGAAAGGCAATGCAAGAAAACGAAATAAAAGCGAAGGCGGAAATGTTTTTAATATTCAAACGGGCGTTGCTATAATGTTTTTGATTAAAAAAGGCGTTTCAGAAAAGCAAAATAAAATTAGTCCTTTAAATCAGAAAAAAGCGAATATAAAATATTATAATATCGGCGACTTTTTAAGCGGCGATAAAAAATTAATGTCTCTTCAACAAGATATTTCATTTTTTGATTTTGAGGATATAATTCCCGACAATAAAGGGCAATGGCTTAATCAAACTAATAACGATTTTTACGAGCATACCGCTTTGATTGATAAAAATGTTAAGAATCAAAAAGTCGGCAAGGCAATAGAACAGAAAGCGATTTTTAAATTATTTAGTTTAGGAATTGCAACAAACAGAGACGATTGGGCTTATGATTTTGATAAAGAACAGTTGGAAAAAAAGATAAAATATTTTTTAAAGATTTATAATAAAAATAGAAATTCATTTAAAGGAATTGATTATTTGGATGAAAATAAAAATGATAATTTGGATTATTCTATAAAATGGAGTAGAGATTTAAAAAAAGATTTGGCTTCAAATAGAGAATACAAATTTAATAAATCTAATATTAGAAAATGTTTATATCGCCCTTTTGTATATTCTAATTTATATTTTGACGATGGCGTAATTGATGTAAAAGGAATTAATAATTCTATTTTTCCAAACGAAAGTTTTGATAATATTAGTTTAATTTTAACTGCTCCAGAAAAATTATGGAAATTTGCTAATTTAGTAAGCATAAAATTATTAGATTTACATGTATTTACACCTTCTGGAACTATAAACGCTCCTTTGTATGTTTACGAAAACGGAGAAAAGAAATTAAATATTACCGATTATGCGATAAAAGAATTTCAAAAGAAGTATAAAGATAAAGCTACGGCGGAAAATATTTTTGCTTATTGTCATGCCGTTTTATCGTCTCCAAAATATCAAAAAGAATATGAAGAAAATCTTAAAATCGATTATCCAAGAATTCCGCTTTATAAAAATTTTGATAGATTTGTAGAGCTTGGAAAAAGATTAATAAAATTGCAAACGGAATTTGAAAATTTTGATTGCCGAAATGAAGAAATACAATTAAAAATTGAAAAAGATTTTAAATATATGCCCGAAGATTTTTCTATGATAAAATTAAATAAAGAAAAAGGAATTATAATATTTGACGGAAAAAATAGAATTGAAAATATTCCGAAAAAAGCTTTCGATTATAAAATCGGAACAAGAAGCGCTTTAGATTGGATTATAGATTATTATAAACCTAAAAAATTAAATCCTCAAAAAGAACTTCATCATAAAACTTTAATTGAAAACGGTTTAAACTCTTACGATTATAAAAATATTAGAGAATATTTATTTGAATTAATTCCTAAAGTTATTAATATAAGCGTTGAAACTGTGGATATTTTTAAAGAATTGGAAAAATTAAATTAAAAAATAGTAATTATTTACTATAGACTTTTTATTTCTTTTTAATTAAACTATATATAAAAATTATTAAAATCGGAGCGCAAATGAAAAGAGCATATATTAAAGAAATAGCATATTATGTCCCTGAAAAAATTTTGGACAATAAATATTTTGAAAGCATTTTAGATACAAATAACGAATGGATAATAACTCGCACGGGAATAGAAACAAGAAGAATGGCAAGAGAAGACGAAACCATATTTGAAATGGGAATAAACGCCGTTAATAATCTTCAAAATAAAGGAGTAGATTTAACCGTTGTCGATACAATAATAACGCCTACCGTTACTAAAGATTATATTTTTCCTTCAATGGCAGGGCAGATTCAAAAAGCTTTAGGATTAAAAAATTGTTTTGCTTTCGATATGTCGGCGGCTTGTTCGGGTTATGTTTACGCTATGAATACGGCTACGGCTTTAATTGAAAGCGGACAATCGAAAAATATTTTAATCGTATGCAGTGAGAAATTAACTAAAGATATAAATTGGAAAGATAGAGGAACTGCAATTTTATTTGGAGATGCAGCCACAGCTTCTTTAATAACATCTCGAGAAGACGGAAAAGGAGTTTTGGCTATAGATATGCAAAGCGAACCCGATTTAACTATAATGTTAAACGGCGGAAGCGTATGTCCGATAAGAGCGGAAGATTTTGACGGAGCGGATTTTAAAATACACATGGAAGGCGGAGAAACTTTCAAAAGAGCGGTTATAGAATTTTCAAATAGCATTGATAGAGTTTTAGAAAAAGCTAATAAAAAATTATCGGATGTTAATTTCTTTGTTCCGCATCAAGCTAATTTAAGAATCATTCAAGCGGTTGCAAAAAGAATCGGGCTTCCTATTGAAAAAGTTAGCATAACTTTAAATAAATTTGGAAATAGTTCTTCAACGAGTATTGGACTTGCTTTAACTGACGCTTTAGATAATAATAAAATTAAAGAAGGCGATTTAGTTTTATTTACGGCTTTTGGCGGCGGTTTTACTTGGGGTTCTACTTTAATGATTTGGTAAAAATTAATTTTGTTTTATATAAAATAGCCGTCCGTTTAATTACGGGCGGCGTTTTATTATTCTTTTAATAAAAGTTATTTTAAGATTTTGTTTCTTCTTTTTCCAATTCTTTTATATACATATTTAAAAATGGTTTATAAATAATATAGTCTAAAATAATTAAACATACTATAAGAAGCGGAGCTAAAAAGTTTAAATTAGTAGAAATAAAAGAGCCTATAATAGACGGCGTAGTCCAAGGAACTAAAGCCACTATTCTTGTTATTATATTTAACTTCATAAAAGTATAGCTTATCGTAGCGTTTATTATAGGCGTTAAAATAAAAGGTATTGCAAAAATTGGATTCATTACAATTGGAACTCCAAACATTATAGGTTCGTTAATATTAAAGAATCCTGGAACTATTGATAGTTTTCCTATAGATTTTAAATGAGCGTTTTTAGACATTAACATTCCTATACATAAGCCTAAAGAAGCTCCAGCGCCTCCAATATAAACAAAGCAATTCATAAACTCTCCCGCGAATACTTTAGGTAGAGCTTGTCCCATAGATAAAGCTTCTTGATTTATTGCCAAATTTGTATATACGATAGCGGGAACTACGACATTAAGAACATTTGCTCCATGTATTCCGCAGAACCATAAAATATGAATTAAAAGCAGTATTATAATTATCGCAAAAAGTCCGTCCGATAAATTAAGCAACGGTTTTAATATTTTCATTATTAAATCTGGGACCATAATCAACATGTTTTTTTGTATTATTACATTTACGATTTGAAACAATATTGAAATTACCGCTACGGGAATTAATATTTCAAAAGATTTAGATATTGCAGGAGGAACTGAATCGGGCAATTTTATTGTTAATTTTTTATTTACCAAGAATCTTGATATTTCAACCGATAAAATTCCAGCTATAATAGCGACAAATAAACCTTTTGCATCCATATATCTTGCATCCAAAACTGCAACTCTGCTTTCTTCCGCTACAAATAATAAATCGGAAGCGGCTCCAACAATAGTTACAGCCAAAGATTTTGCCGATACTAAAAGAAAAGCGTATAAAGATAATAATCCGTTTGTAACTTTATCGGAATTATAATATCCTGCTAACGAATAGCCTACTCCAAAAGCCACAAATATAGACATTATTCCCATACTTACATTAAAAATTTGTATATAATCGCCAGAAAACGCTTTTGCAAAATCGTCATAAGGCTTAAAATATAAAAAATTTTCAGTATCCTGCATCGGAAGATTAAATAATAGCAACACGAAAGAACCTATTATAATAAAAGGAGTCGCCAATAAAAAAGCGTCTTTAATCGCGTTTAAGTATCTGTTTGCCGATGCCTTTGCCATTATTGGCATCATTTTGTTTTCCATAAAAGCCGTAAATTTTTCGTTCATTTTTTTACTCCAAAAATTAAAATTAATATTAATAAAATAAAAATAATTTATTTTTTATTTTCATAATTATTTTTCAATATCTCTATAATCTCTTTTATAAGATTTTTTTCGCTCATAGCCGTCATTAAATGGTCCTGCGCGTGAACAAATAGCATAGTAATGTTAAATTTTTCTCCGTCCGCTTCTCTCGTTATGAGATTAGTTTGATATTCATGCGCCTGAAGTATAATTTTATCCGCTTCTTCCATTTTTTTATAAGCTTCTTCAAATTTATTTTCTTTTGCAAGCCTTAAGGCTTCGTATGCTAAAGATTTGCTCTCTCCAGCCAACCCTATAATTGGAAAAACATTTTCTTCCATAAATTTTTCGTCATTTTCATTCATATTTATTTTATCCTTAAAAATTATTCTTTAATCTTAAATCTTTGAGCGGGTTTAATATAATCTAGCAAAAATAAATATTCTTCGCATATATGCCCTACGATATTTGTTCTTCCCGTATTTTTCATGTCTTTCAAAGCTATTTGCATTTCGCCCGCATAACTTCCATATTTTGAAGAATCGATAAGTATGTCTCCTCGTTTTATATTTTCTACGGCATTAAATAAATTAAATTCTTTTCCCCTATATTTATCTCTTGGATTTGAAGACCTTATAAAATATTCTGAAGCGTCAAGTCTGTTTTGATGCAATTCTTCAAGAATTATTTTCTTTTCCGTTTCGGGAATATCTTTAATCAACTTCGCTTTAAAAGTTATTAATCTTTTATCCAAATCGTTTAACTTCTTAAAAGAATCTTCGTTTGCATAACAATTCGCAATAAATACGGCATCAACTCCTAAAGAAAATAAATCCATAGCTTGAATTTCTATAGGCATATTTCTATGTTCTTCCAATGAGCAAATACCGTCATCTACTTGCCAAGGTCCAAAAGTTCCTTCTTGAGCGTTTACGAAAGCCGAAGAACTTATAGAATATTTTTTAAAACGATTCATACTACTTTTAAATAAATCTCTATTAAATCCGCTATATGCATGAGGATAGAAATTATAACATCCTATTAAATTGTCTGTATTTGGAAAATAGCTCATTATTGTATCCAAATAAGGTTTGTCGGCGCTCATATTTAATTCTATTTTCAAATCGTAATCGTTATAAGTCATTAAGCTTTCTTCGTTGCCGCTAAAACCTAAATCTAGTCTTATAGCCCAAGCTCCTAATTTATAAAAAAAACTTAAATCGTCATAAGATATATTTAAATATTTAAATACGGCTGGCGAAATATCCAAAGTAGTTTTTATTCCTCTGTCTTTGGCATAATTTATAATCTCGCTAAATTCTTTTATTATATCTTCTTTAGAATCTTGAACTGAAAGAAGGCACATAAAACATCTTGTAAAACCGTATTTTGAAGCCAAATCTATATAGGATTTATTATCTTCCATTTTTGAATGAAACGGATAAACGGAAATTCCCAACTCTCGCATAAAATCAATTCCTCAAAATATTATTTATTTTATTCTACTTTTAGATTCAAAGCAAAATCTAATATTTTTTCGCCATTCATCATTCCGTAGTCTTTTAAGTCGATAACATCCAAAGGTTTATTTTTTTCTTTAGCTTTTGCCTGAAATTCGGCTTTTTGAAATTTCACTTGAGGACCGAGCAAAAATATATCGTAGCTATCAAGTAATTCATAAAATCTTGCCGTGCTTACCGCCTCTATTTCCGCTTCTATATTTCTTTTTTCTGCGGACTCTTTCATCTTTTTTACGAGAATACTTGTCGACATTCCTGCCGAACATAATAACAAAATCTTTTTCATAATTTTTATGCCTCTTTATATTTTATTTTTTAATTTATATATTAATTCTATATAGTTTATTATAATAAATCAAATAGCATAAATTTAAAAAATTATTTGATTTTATTATTATAATAACCTATTATTTTAAAATAAAGTAAAATTATAAAATAGAGGTTTTAAATTATGCCATTTAGAGAAGATTTTTTATGGGGCGGAGCTACAGCGGCAAATCAATGCGAAGGCGGATTTGATAAAGGGGGAAGAGGTTTGGCAAATGTCGATGTCGCTCCTTATGGAAAAGATAGATTAGCCGTTATAACGGGAAAAATGAAAATGTTTGATTTTGATAAAGAACATTTTTATCCTTCAAAAGACGCTATAGAAATGTATTCGCATTACAAAGAGGATATTAAACTTTTTGCAGAAATGGGTTTTAAAGTTTATCGTATGTCTATCGCTTGGAGTAGAATATTTCCTAAAGGAGACGAAGATAAACCAAACGAAGAAGGCTTAAAATTTTACGAAGATGTTTTTAAAGAATGCTTAAAATATAATATTAAACCTTTGGTTACAATTACTCATTTCGACTGCCCGATGCATTTAATTAAAGAATATGGCGGATGGAAAAACAGAAAAGTTATAAAATTTTACGAGAATCTTTGTCATGCGATTTTTAATAGATATAAAGGACTTGTAGAATATTGGCTTACATTTAACGAAATAAATATGATATTGCATGCGCCTTTTATGGGAGCGGGATTATATTTTGAAGAAGGAGAAAGCGAAGAGGAAATTAAATATCAAGCGAGCCATCATGAATTGGTAGCAAGCGCCATAGCTACAAAAATAGCTCATGAAGTCGATAAAAATAATAAAGTCGGTTGCATGCTTGCGGCAGGAATTTATTATCCTTATTCTTCAAAACCTGAAGATGTTTTAGCCGCTCAACAGAAAAATGACGAAATGTATTTTTTTGTAGATATTCAAGCGAGAGGAAAATATCCAAACTACGCTTTAAAAAAATTTGAAAGAGAAAATCTTAATATAAAAATTGAAAAAGAAGATTTGGAATTATTAAAAAAATATACCGTTGATTTTATTTCTTTTTCTTATTATTCCACAAGATGCGCCGCCGCCGATATGGGAAAACATGCAAAAGGACATGAAAAAGACAATATAATGAAAGATATAAAAAATCCCGAATTAAAACAAACCGATTGGGGTTGGACTGTGGACCCTTTGGGATTGAGAATAACTTTAAACGATATATACGACAGATATCAAAAGCCTATGTTTATTGTAGAAAACGGATTGGGCGCTTACGATAAAGTTGATAAAAACGGATATGTAGAAGACGATTATAGAATAGATTATTTGAGAGAACATATAAAAAATATGAAAGACGCCGTTGAGATTGACGGAGTAGATTTGCTTGGGTTTACGACTTGGGGACCTATAGATTTAGTTTCTGCGGGAACGGGAGAGATGACGAAAAGATACGGTTTTATATATGTTGATAGAGACGATTTTGGAAACGGAACTTTAAAAAGAAGCAGAAAAAAATCTTTTTATTGGTATAAAAAAGTTATAGAATCAAACGGAGAAGATTTAGAGTAAATCTTAAATTAATTTATTATTATATTCAATCTTTACAATTAATAAATATAAAATATAATTTATTTAAAATTAAGATTGGATTAAATATTATAAATGGATATACTTGAAAATGTCAGTTTAGTTCAAAGAGAGGCGATACTTCATCGCGGAAGTTCTTTGCTTTTGCTTGCGGGAGCGGGAAGCGGAAAAACTTTAGTTATAACGAGAAAAATTGCATATTTAATAAAAGAATGCGAAGTTCCTCCCGAAAAAATAATGGCGGTTACTTTTACAAATAAAGCCGCTAACGAAATGAAAAATAGAGTTTGCGAACTTTTGCCCGAAATAAAACCTTATAGATTGTTTGTTAAAACTTTTCACTCCGCTTGTTTGAGAATACTTAAAGAAAACGCTCATTATATAGGCTATAAATCTGATTTTATAATTTTAGACGAAGGCGATAAATTATCGATTATAAAAAAATTAATGAAAGAAAACGAAGTTCCTAAAAGAATAGCCCCGAAAGGAATAATAAAGTTTATATCGTCAATAAAAAACGAACTTGAAGATAGCATTACTTATGACAGACATATTTTTGAAGATATTTATAATAAATATTTGGAATACGAATTAAAAGAAAATTTAATGGATTTTGACGACCTTATATTATATACGATAAAATTATTTGAAAAAGAAAATTCTATTTTAAATTATTATAGAGAAAGATTTAAATATATTTTAGTCGATGAATTTCAAGATACAAATCCGCAGCAATACAAACTCATAAAATTATTGACTAAAGACGCGGGAAACGATTTAACGGTTGTCGGAGACGATGACCAAAGCATATACGCTTTTAGAGGAGCTACGATTGTAAATATTCTTAATTTTGAAAACGACTTTCCAAATACAAGAATAATAAGACTCGAAGAAAATTACAGATGCCCAAGAGATATTGTAGAAGCGGCTTTAAGCGTAATAAAGAATAATTCTCAAAGACATAAAAAAAATGTTTTTTCAAATAAAGACGGCAAATACAAAATTGAAAATTGGATTTGCTACTCTGATTTGGACGAAGCTAAAGAAATAGTCGAAGAAATAGAGAGGCTTTTTGATTTAGGATTTGAAGCTAAAGATATAGTAATTTTATTTAGAACAAACAGTCAATCGAGAGTTTACGAAAAAGAATTATTATCTCATTCTATTAATTATAAAATATTGGGCGGAGTCGGTTTTTACGAAAGAATCGAAATAAAAGATTCGCTTGCTTTTTTAAGATTAATGACGGGATTTAAAGATAATTTTAGTTTTAGAAGGACGATTAATACTCCGCCGCGTTCGATAGGAGAAAAAAGTTTATCTAATTTTGAGGATTTCGCTAATTCAAGAGGATTAAGTTTATACGATGCGATTGATTATATTGAAGAGTCTTCATTGTCTAAAAAAGCTTTAAATAATATAAAGGCTTATAAATCAATTATAGAAAATTACTCTAATAAAATAAAAGAAGATACGGAGATAAACGGCGGAAATAATATAGAAGAAATATTTTTTAATTTTTTGAAAGATATTGATTATTTTTCTATATTTAAAAGCGATGGCGAGATAAGAATGGCTACGGCAAACGATAATATTAAAGAACTTTTTAGAGCTTATTACGATTATAGAGATAACGAAAATAACGGTTCTATAAATATATTTTTGGAAGAGATATCTCTTTATAGAGACGCTTCAAATAAAGAAAATATAGACGCTATAACTTTAATGACTGTTCATAACGCTAAAGGTTTGGAATTTGAAGTCGTATTTATGACGGGAATGGAGCATAGCGTTTTTCCTCATTATTTTGCTTTGGAAGATGAAAATGGAATTGAAGAAGAGAGAAGACTTTTTTATGTGGCAATAACGAGAGCGAAAAATAAACTTTATTTAACTTATTCAAAACGAAGAAGAGTAAATACGGGAATAGCCGAGCAAATTCCATCAGCTTTTTTAATTGAAATTCCAAAACATTTGATAGATATTAAAGAAAAAAATTCTTATCGTTATAATAGCAATAATTATATTGAAATAGACGAAGACGTTTTTGATTATTGATTTATTTTTATATTTCTATTTTTTATTAGTATATTATAATATTATTAGTTTGATTTTTATTAAAGAGTTGAGAGATGATTTTTTATATATTAACTATAATATTTTTCTTTTATGTAATTTTTATTGCAATAAAAATGCTTCTTGAAAATAAGCCTCCATATTCTTTTATAGCTTGGCTTACGGTTTTAGTTTTTCTGCCTTATATCGGCGCTATATTTTATATTTTTTTAGGAATGAATTGGAAAAAGTCTAAAAAGAAACTTTCTGCAAAATTGCCCGAAGATTTGCTAAAGCGTCATTTTTCCCCATTGCTTGAAGAGCAAATAAAAATAATGAATAGTATGGAAGGACTTTACGGTAAAAATGAAAATCTAGTTAAACTTGCAATAAAAAGCGGATACTCTCCTATAACCGTTCAAAATGAAATTTCTATATTCGATAACGGCGAAGAGCTTTTTAATAATATAATTAATGATTTAAAATTAGCCGAAAAAACAATACACATGGAATATTTTATTTGGAGAAGCGATAAACTAGGAAAAAAAATAAAAGATATTCTAATAAAGAAAGCGAAAGAAGGAGTCGAAGTCAGATTAATATTTGACGGAGTCGGCTCAATGTTAAGAATAAGTAGAAAATATAGAAGAGAACTTAAAAGAAACAAAATAAAGTTTTTATATTATCATGACCCTTTTTCAATATTTTGGACGAGATTTGTTAATTATAGAAATCATAGAAAAATCGTAGTCGTTGATGGAGTGGTTTCGTATATGGGAGGCATGAATTTAGGGCAGGAATATATTGACGGCGGAAAAAGATTTTCTTCTTGGCGCGATGTTCATTTAAGAATTGCGGGAGATTCTTGCAATTTAATTCAAAATATTTTTATTTGCGATTGGCATAACGCGGGAGGAAAAGATTTAGATTATGTTTTAGAAAATAAACTTGACGATAAATATTTAAATGAAATGAAAAATTTATTTCCTCAATCGATAACCGAAAAATATTTACCCGTTCAAATTCTTTCTTCAGGTCCAGATTCAAAATGGGATACTATTCAAAAAGTTTATTCTAAAATGATAGAAGAAGCAAAAGAAAGCGTTTATATAGAAAGTCCTTATTTTGTTCCAGACGATGGATTTTTACAGATTTTAGAAAACGCGTCTTTATCGGGAGTTAATGTTAATTTAATGATAACGGGAAATCCTGATAAATTATTAGCTTGGTGGGTAGCTCAAACTTATTTTGAAACTCTGCTTAAAGCGGGAGTTAATATTTATTTATATAAAAAAGGTTTCTTGCATAGTAAATTTTGCGCTATAGACGGAAGTATAGTTTCATGCGGAACTTGTAATATGGATGTTAGAAGTTTTTATTTGCATTATGAAATGAACGCCGTTATTTACGATTCGGAAATTTCAAAAAAATTTGAAGCGATATTTAAAGAAGATATTTTAAACTCTCATAAAATAACATTGGAAGAATATTCAAAACAGCCTGTTCTTGTTAGATTAAGAAATTCCGCTTGCAGAATAATTGCCCCTGTCTTATAATAAATTATTATTGACAAATAAGACTTATTATAGTATCATTATAAATAATTATTTTTTAATGAATATTATTTAAATTATTAAGGAGTTAATAAATGGCAGTTCCAAAACATAGAAAATCGAAATCAAAAACAAGGTCGAGAAAAGCGGTTAATGAAAAAAGATTTTTAGGCTCTTTGTCTATATGTCCTCAATGCGGAGCGGAAAGAATGCCTCATAGAATTTGTCCAGAATGCGGTTTTTATAAAGATAGAGTTATAAAAGCGCCTAAATCTCAAAACGAAGGTTAATATTCGGGAGTTTTAATGAATTTAGCTATAGATGTGGCAAGCGGCGAAAAACCTACCGAAGAATTGGTAGGCGGCGCTATAAAGTCTTTATTTTTAAATGACGATGTTAATTTAATATTAGTAGGAAAAGAAAAAAGTATTTTAAGAGCTTTATCAAAATTAAAATACGATAGAAATCGAATCGATATAAAACATACTAATCAAATTATAGATATGAACGAAAGTCCAGCATCGGGAATAAAACATAAAAAATCCGCTTCAGTTCTTATTGCCGCTCGATTAGTTTCAAATAAAGAAGCGGATGGTTTTTTCTCGCCTGGAAATACGGGTGCTACTTTAGCTGCGGCATTAACGGAAATAGGAAGACTTAAAGGCGTTATGCGTCCTCCTTTGGTTTCAACGCTTCCTAAAATAAGCGGAGAATTTTGCATGATGGATATGGGCGCAAATGTAGATTGCACGCCCGATTATATCGCACAATTTGCCGTTATGGGAAGAGTTTTCGCTAAAAGATTTTTGAAAATTGACAATCCAAGAGTCGGGCTTTTAAATATTGGCGAAGAAAATAGCAAAGGAAACGCGGAAACAAAAAAGTTTTTTGAAAGACTTGAAAAATTGAAAAAAATTAATTTCGTTGGAAATGTTGAGCCTAACGATATGTTAAAAAGCGATTTAGCCGATGTCGTAATTGCGGACGGATTTAACGGAAATATCGTATTAAAAACTATGGAAGGCACGGCTTCTCTTATGGTTAATTTGCTTAAAACCGAAATTAAAAAAAATCCAATTAGTATTATGGGCGGACTTATGATGAAACCCGTTTTTAATAGTTTAAGAAATCAAATGAGTTCCGATTCTGTAGGTTCGGCTATACTTTTAGGATTAAACGGCGGAGCTTTTGTCGGACATGGAAAAACAGGAGGAAACGGAATTAAAAATGCCGTTTTGAATATGTATAATTTTTTAGATGCAAAAATTAATGAAAAAATAGCGAAAGAACTTTATGATTCTGGAGTAAAGAGAAGAATTTTTTAATAAATTTAAATAAAGGTAATTTATATGGTTTATATAAAATCTTGCAAAGGCTTGTATAAAAACGAAAAAACTAAAATGCCCGCTTCCGATTTGGTATTAGAGCCCGTTAAAGAAGTTATTAAAGGCATGGACGCTCTCGATATAGACGGAATAATATGCGCGACTATAACTAAAGATTATGTTTATCCTTCGGCGTCTTGCATGCTTGGAGGAAAAATAAACGCTAAAAATGCATTTTGCTACGATATAGAAAGCGATTTTACGGGATTTATAACCGCTTTAAGATTAGCTTATTCGTTTGTAGAAAGCAAAAGATATAAAAATGTATTGGCAGTTTCTTCAGAATCTTTTTATATATGCGATGATAAAGATAGATTTAACGATGCTAGCGTTGCCGCTTTAATTACGAGCGAGAAATCAAATATTCAAATAGATTTTATCGATTCTACTACGGACGGTTCGGCTTTAGAAAATTGCTATATTCCTATGGGCGGAGCCGTTAAACCTTATACAAGAGAAGGAATTATAAATAAAGAGCATTTTATATATATTAAAGATAATAAAATATTTGAAGAAGAAGCTAAAAAATCCGCTTTATATGTAAAAGAAACTTTATCAAAAAATAATATAGAAATAGATTATTATATTCCTTCGTATTTCAATAAAGAATCTTTTGATAATTTTGCAAATAATTTATCGGTTGATAAAAATAAAATATATTCTAAAATGGAAAATTCAAATTCTTCTTTAAGCGCGACTTCGGGAGTTGCATTTTCTATGGCTTTAGAAGACGGAAGTATAAAAAATAATAGCAAAGTCGCTTTATGCGGATTTGGAAGCGGTTATACAAAAGCGCTTGCCGTTTTTTCAGTTTCTTAAGAGAGTTTAATAATGAATAAAAAATTATTATTTATAATTATTTTGATTTTTGGAATAATCGCATGTTCGGAAAAATTTAATTATGACGGTTTAAATGACGATAAAAAAATTATAAAAGCGATAGAAAATAACGATATTAAAACCGTTAAATCAATTTTGAAAGAAGGAAAAATTGATATTAATAAAATACATGAAATTTCAAATATCTTTGAACTTAATAACATTACAAATACGGAAAAATACACGGCTTTAATTAAATCGGTTCAAAAAACAAATTATGAAATAAGCAAACTTTTAATAGAAAATAACGCCAATGTTAATATTAAATACGAAATTAAATCGCTTCCTTCGGAACAATATTTAAAATTGACGGCTTTAGAAATTGCCGCAGAAAGTAACGATTATAAAATGGTTAAACTTCTTGTTGATAATGGAGCAAATGTAAATGAAAATTCTTATTTTACAAGAGATTCTTTTGAGAAATATAAAATTTTTACTTTAATGACGGCTTGCGTAAACGGTAATCTTGAAATGGTGAAATTATTTATAGGAAACGGAGCGGATATAAATTCTAAAGGTTTATTAGGAGACGAAACGGCTTTAATAGTAGCAGCTAATTCGGGCAAAAAATATATAGTAAAATATTTGATAGAAAACGGAGCGGATGTTAATTCTAAATGTTCCGTTTATAAATATACTGACGGCTATACGGCTTTAATGTATGCTTCTATAAGAGGATATTACGAAATTGTAGAAATATTATTAGACAATAAAGCTGATATTAACGCGACTACCGATTTAGGCAGAACGGCTTTAATTGAGACTTTAGTCGGTTTTATTTATGATTTGCCTAAAAATGGATTATACGAAACAGTTAAAATTCTTATAGATAGAGGAGCGGATATTAAGATAAAAGACGATGACGGAAAAACCGCTTTGGATTATGCTAAAGAGAAAGAACTTAAAGATATAGAAGAGTTATTAATAAATTCTTTGAGTAAGTGATTTTATCTTGGTTGTTTTATTAATAAAAAATTATTTCTTTAATTATTATTTTAAAAGAAAGTCAAAGTTCATGTTTTTTGATGACAAGAAAAAAGTAAGAATAAATTTTTTGGTTGCTTTATTAAATATTCGACTAATTTGTTAAAATATACAAAAATGAAAAAATATCATTGCAATAAATAATAAATAATATATGTTTTTATTATCAATGATTGAAATTTTATAAATTAAATATAAATTACGAGGACTTAAAAATGCAAGAGAAAATTAACGAACTTAAAAAAAGAAGAGAAAAAATAGAGTCCATAAGCAAAGAAAAAATAGAATCTCAACATTCAAAAGGAAAATTAACGGCAAGAGAAAGAATTTTACAATTATTAGATAAAGATACTTTTTGCGAAATTGACGCTTTTGTAGAGCATAGATGTTCCGATTTTGGAATGGAAAAAATGAAAATCGCGGGCGAAGGCGTTATAACGGGATACGGAAAAATTAACGGAAGACAAGTTTGCATTTACGCTCAAGATTTTACGGTTATAGGCGGTTCTTTAGGGCAGATGCATGCGGCTAAAATTTGCAAAGCTCAAGATATGGCAATTAAACTTGGTTGTCCATGCATTGGAATAAACGATTCGGGCGGAGCGAGAATTCAAGAAGGAATTGACGCTTTAAGAGGATACGGAGATATTTTTTATAGAAATGTTCAAGCTTCGGGAGTTATTCCTCAAATATGCGTTATTATGGGACCTTGCGCGGGCGGAGCGGTTTACTCGCCAGCTTTAATGGATTTTATTCTTATGACTGATAAAACTTCAAATATGTTTATAACGGGACCTCAAGTAGTTAAAGCGGTTACAGGCGAGCAAGTAAACTCTGAAGAATTGGGCGGAGCTTTAGTTCATAGTCAAAAATCGGGAGTCGCTTCTTTAATATTTAAAGACGAAAGAGAAACTTTAGAAGGAGTTAAAAAACTTCTTTCTTATATTCCGCAAAATAATTTGGAAGATACGCCTTTTGAAGAAACGGGAGATTTTCCAAACAGAAACGACAGCAAATTATCGAATATTCTTCCAGACCAACCTAATAAACCTTACGATATAAAAGATATTATTAAAAGCGTAGTCGACAATGGAGAGTTTTTTGAATTACAACCTTTATTTGCAAAAAATATAGTTATTTGTTTCGCGCGCTTTGACGGAAAATCTGTAGGAATAATAGCAAATCAACCAAATGTTATGGCGGGAGTTTTAGATATTAACGCCGCTGATAAAGCCGCTCGTTTTATAAGATTCTGCGATAGTTTTAATATTCCAATAATTACTTTTGTAGACACGGCAGGATATTTGCCGGGAGTGGGGCAGGAACATAACGGAGTAATAAGGCATGGCGCAAAACTTTTATACGCTTATTCTGAAGCGACAGCGCCTAAAATTACTTTAATAATAAGAAAATCTTACGGCGGCGCTTATATAGCTATGTGTTCAAAACATTTGGGAGCGGATATTGTTTATGCATGGCCCACAGCCGAAATTGCGGTTATGGGACCAGAGGGAGCTGCGAATATAATATTTAAAAAAGAGATAGAAAACGCCGAAGATTCTAAAAAATTGAGAGCTGCTAAAATAGAAGAATATAAAAAAGAATTTGCAAATCCTTATAGAGCGGCAATTAGAGGTTATGTTGATGATATTATAGAGCCTGAATATACAAGAAGTTATTTAATAAACGCTTTGCATCTTTTGGCAAGCAAGAGAGAAAAAAGACTTCCAAGAAAGCATGGAAATATACCTTTATAATAAAAAATAATTATTTGAATTTTATTTTTTAAGGAGAAAATAAATGGAACATAGCGGCGCTATTACAATATTTGGAATTATATCCGTTTTTATTGCGGCTTTAATTTTTTATGTTTTGGCAATATTTTTGGGTTTATTATTTAAAAACAGAAATGTAAAAGCGGAAGAAGAAATAAGCAAAGCTATTGAAGAGAGTAAAACTAAAGAGGAAGATTTGCTTGACGATACGGAACTTATCGCGGTTATAACGGCTTCAATATCCGCATACGCGGGAGGCAATAAATTTGTAATAAAATCTATAAGAGAATCTAAAACGCCAATTTGGGGAATGATTGATAGATTAGGCGATAATATTTAATAACAATTAAGAAATAAAATTAACAAGAGGAGATATTATGATTAAACAATATAAAATAACGGTAAACGGAAAATTATACGATGTTTCAGTCGAAGAAATCGGAGAAATTTTAGGAGGCGTTCAAGCTTCAAAAACTATTTCTACTTTTGTAAATACGGGCAATACAAATATAAATAATAATAATGAAAAACAAATTTCAAATAAACCGCAAGATTCTATTCCTATAGACGAAAATGCAATCTCTATTAAAGCGCCAATGCCTGGGACAATTTTATCTTTTAATGTTTCTGTTGGCGATACGGTTTCAGAAGGGCAAGTTTTAGCGATACTTGAAGCTATGAAAATGGAAAACGAATTAGTCTCGCCCGCTTCGGGAAAAGTAAAATCGATTCATGTCGAAAAAGGCTCTTCGGTTGTTGAAAATCAAATAATATTACAAATAATTTAAGGCTCATTTATGAATAAAATTTTAGGTTTAGATTTTAATAATTTATTTGCAGGATTTTATCCGCCGTCTTTCGCTCAAATTATAATGATGCTTTTGGGCGCTTATTTAATATATATGTCTATTTATTATAATAAAAAGCCTTTGCTTCTTCTTCCTATGGGCGTTTCAATATTGGCTTCAAATATGCCTTTGCCTAAAATGACAACCGAAGTTATAAACGGTTTTTTAGGATTTATATTTAGCGGAGCGGATTCGGGAGTTTATTCTATTTTGGTATTTTTTGCCGTTGGAACAATGATAGATTTGGGACTTATTTTAGCGGACCCAAAAAATTTCTTTATAGGAGCAAGTTCTCAAATCGGAATATTTATAATTTTTTATATAATGAGTTCTTTTGGCGAGTATTTAAATTTGGGAGATAATATAGCGGCTGCGACTTCAATTATAGGAGCGGCTGACGGTTCTTTAGCTATGTATATGGCTTCTTTAATTGCCGAGACAAGATATTTTGCGCCAATAGTTATAGCTTCTTATTTGTATATGGAATTATTGCCAATTTTACAAATGGGCGTGACAAAATTTTTAACAACTTCTAAAGAAAGAAAAATTTCTATGTCTTATTTAAGGCATGTTTCAAGAGGAGAGAAAATTATATTCGCCGTTATATCTATGGGATTTTGCGGAATATTTTTGTCAAACGCTTTTCCTTTAATTGCGGCTTTATTATTTGGAAGCATATTAAGAGAATCCGATATAATTAAAAATTTTTCCGTTAATTTACAAAAATCTTTAAACGGAATTCTTACAATGTTTATAGGAATTGCAATAGGTTCTTCGACAACCGCCGAAACTTTTATAACATTTAATACGATTATTATATTTTTATTCGGTTTGCTTTCTTTAATATTAAGCACCGTTATTGGAATTCTTACTGCAAAGATAATGAATATTTTAACAAGAGGAAAAGTTAATCCAATTATAGGCTCTGCAGGATTAAGCGCTTTTCCTATTCCCGCTTGGGGCGCGCATATTTACGGACAAGAAAATAGTTCTTCAAATTGTCTACTTTTGCATGCTATGGCTGTAAATATTTCGGGAATAATTTCGGGCGCTATTTCTGTTGGAATATTATTAACTTTCTTTCATTAATAGATAAAGTTTATTTGTAAAAAAATGCATTTCTTTATTTAAATTTATTTGATTATGAATTATAATATTTAAATAATAAATTAATTAAAAATATTTTATGAAGATAAACGATTTAGTTTCTATATTAGTTCCCGTGTATAATATAGAAAAAAATATAGAAAAAAATATTAATATTCTTATAGAAAAAATTTCTCCGTTTATAGAAAATTTTGAAATAATAATTTCAGACGATGGAAGCGAAGATAATTCAAAAAAAATTATAGAAAAAATATGCAAAGAAAATAAAAATATTATAGGCGTATATTCAAAAGAAAATCATGGAAAAGGAAACGCTTTAAAAAGAGCATGCGAAATTGCAAAAGGAAAATATATTATATTCTGCGATGGCGATATGGAAATAAATCCTTCGCAACTTGAAAACTTTTTTGAAATAATGAATAAAGAAAACGCCGATATTGTAATCGGTTCTAAAAGGCATAAAGATTCTATAGTTAATTATTCTAATATAAGAAAAATTATTTCTTTCGTATATTTTATGTTCGTTAAAATATTTTTTAATTTGCCAATACAAGACACTCAAACGGGATTAAAATTATTTAAAAGAGAAGCGATAATAAATATTTTTCCAAGAATTTTAGTTAAAGCTTTCGCTTATGATTTGGAAGTTTTAGTCGCTTGCAATTCAAACGGTAAAAAAATAGTATCCGCTCCCGTTATAGTTAATCCTAATAGACATTTTGGTTTTATAAAATTAAGCGTTCTTTGGAAAACTTTTATAGACACTTTGGCAATTTTTTATAGATTAAATATAGTTAAATTCTATGAAGATTTATTTGAAGAA
Organism: Brachyspira aalborgi; assembly: GCF_008016455.1. NCBI lineage: Bacteria > Pseudomonadati > Spirochaetota > Spirochaetia > Brachyspirales > Brachyspiraceae > Brachyspira > Brachyspira aalborgi. The sequence goes on from NZ_SAXU01000001.1 coordinate 1,734,090, forward strand.
TTAAAATTAAACTCGCTTGTAAGTATAATAATTCCTTTAAAAAAAATAAACGATTATATAAAAGAAGAAGTGGAATATTTGCTTGAACAAACTTATAAAAATTTTGAAGTTATTATACTTCCAGATTCTTTTTCAAATGAAGAAATCGATTTAGAAATTTTTAAAGATAAAAGAATAAAAATAATTGAAACGGGAGATATTCCGCCTGCATTAAAAAGAGCGAAAGGAGTTGAAATTTCAAAAGGAGAGATTTTAGCTTTTTTAGACGATGATACTTATCCCGAAAAAGATTGGCTTAAAAATTCTTTAAGAGCTTTAGAAACTAAAAATATAAACGCGTTAGGCGGACCCGCTATAACTTCGCCAAAAGATAATTTTTCAAAACAAATTAGCGGACTTATTTATAGTTCTACTTTAATGAGCGGAAAGCATAGAGCGAGATATATTCCATGTAAAGTTCAATATGTTAGAGATTTTCCAAGTTGCAATTTTATCATAACAAAAAAACTTTACGATAAAGTCGGCGGTTTTAATAGCGAATATTGGCCTGGAGAAGATACGATTCTTTGCAATAATATAATGAAGAATAAAGAAAAAATATTATATACTCCCGAGATGCAAGTTTATCACCATAGAAGAGATTTATTTTTTGGACATTTCAAACAACTTAAAGGCTACGCTTGGCATAGAGGTTATTTTGTTAAAAAATTTGGCGGAAATTCTTTTGAATTATCATATTTTATTCCTTCAATATTTTTATTATGGACGATTCTTTTGCCAATTCTTTTAATTTTCAAATTTCCAATTTTTATAAATAATTTAATTCCCGCTTTTAATATAAATATAATAAAATTTGTTTTATTTATTCCGCATATTTTATATTTTATTTGTTTAATTATAAGTTGGATAAGTTCTTTTTCTTTAATTAAAGGATTTTGCAAAATAATTGGAATATTTCTTTCTCATTTTGTTTATGGATTTTTCTTTATTAAAGGGTTTTTTAAAGGTTTAAAATCATAATTTTTAAATAAAATTTTTCAATAAAATTTTTTAATTTTTTAAAAAAATCAACTATATAGCAAACTATATATTTTTAAAAACCCTAAAATATGTATTAAATGTAGTATAAATTGATATATTTTATAAAAAATGATTAAAAAATTTAAAAAAATACAAAAAAAACGCTTGACAAATATTTTTTTATGTTGTATAATTTAAATATATGATTAAAATGAATATTATAAAATACGCTTTTGAGAACTCAACTCAACTCAACTCAACTCAACTCAACTCAACTCACTAATATTATATAAAAAATTATTTTTAGGGATAACTATATCCTTTTCAAACGATTTATTAAAATATATTCAATATTTTATTCATAAACTAATTTCGTTAATAAGCGTTATCTTTAACGCATATTATAAAAAATTTAATTACAAGGAGTTCAACATGAACAACACAAAAACAATTTTCAAATCTTTATTAATAATGATAGTAGCGATATCATTGTTTACAGTTAGCTGCAGTAAGGACGAAGGCGGAACAAAAACGCCAACTACTCCTACAATTCAAAAAATAACCGATGCTGATTTAACTAGCACACTTAAAGCGCTTGGAGAATTAGGAGATACATCTAAAACTGCTATAAATTTTGGATTAATGACTGACCCTGCAAATGGCACAGCTAGTATAACAAAAGCAGCAACTGAAGATAAAAGGTTACAAAAAGTTAAGCAAACTATAACAACCGTATTTCAAACTCCATTAACTCCAGTTTCTGTAACTTTAAATTTTAGCGGTAGTGCTGCAGCAAATAATGGTAGTGATTTAGTAGCAACTATAGTCTTTACTGCAAAAAGTGGTTTTGAATTTGATACTACAATAACAGGCGGAGATAATTATACTTACGATGCAAAAGCAAAAACAGCTACGCTAACACTAAATATTAAACCTTCTGGTAATTGGGAAGCTTAAATAATTTTAAAATTAATTAAAAAAACAAAATAAAGATTTGAAGCCCTATGTTCTTTATGAGCATAGGGATTTTTTTATTTAAATTACTATTGATAATAATTATAAATTATTATAATATATTTGAATATTTTATTAAGGTTTAACTATGTCGAATTATACTATCGCCGAAATTGATTTATCCGTTTTGAAAAATAATATAAATATAATATCTTCTATTGTTAAAAAAACTAAAATTCTTAATATATTAAAAGCTAACGCTTATGGGCATGGAATAATTGAAATAGCGAAAGCCTCTGAAAAATTCAAAGTTGACGCTATCGGAGTCGCCACAGTCGAAGAAGGTATAAAAATAAGAAAAAGCGGAGTTAAAATTCCTATTATAGTTTTATTTCAACATTTCAAATCGGAGTTTGAAGAAATTTGTAATTATAATTTAAGTCCGACTATAAGCAATGCCGATTTTCTGCCTTATTATGATAATTATATGGAAAGATTTAAAGGTTCTTTGAAATTAAATGTATATATAAAAATAGATACGGGATTAAATAGAATTGGCGCTAAACCCGAAGAGGCTTTAAATTTGGCTAAAAAAGTTTTATCTTATAAAAATTTAATTTTAGAAGGAATAAGCACGCATTATGCATCCGCCGATATGAATGACGAAGAATCTATAAATTTTACAAAAAAACAAATAATAACTTTTAACGAAGTTGTAAATAACTTAAAAGAAAATAATATAAAACTTAATATAATTCATAGCGCAAACTCTGCAGCGATATTATCTTATAAAGAATCTTATTTTGATATGGTTAGAGCGGGAATTATTTTATATGGTTATCCGCAAATAGAAACGAATTTAAAAATAAAACCCGTTATGGAAGTTAAATCTAAAATAGTTTTAATAAAAAGCCTAAAAAAAGGCGAGTCGGTTTCTTATGGTATGACTTTCAAAGCCGACAAAGATACAAAAATAGCTTTAATTCCAATCGGTTATGCGGATGGAATTCCGAGAAAATTATCAAATAATTGGAATGTAAAAATTAAAAATAAATATTATCCTGTTCGCGGAAGAATATGCATGGATTTAATGATTATTGAAATATTTGACGACAAAATAAATATTGAAGACGATGTTTTAATATTTGGAAACGATAAAGAACTTAACGCCGAAAATATGGCTAAAAAATCTGAAACTATTTCGTATGAGATTTTGACAAATATTGGCGAGAGAGTTAAAAGAGTATATAAAGATTAATTTTATATAAATAAATTATTAAGGAGATTTATCATGGAAATGATAGAAAAAATTAACGGCATTATCAACAATTTTATATGGGGACCTGTAATGTTAATATTATTAGTTGGAACGGGAATCTTCTTAACTATAATAATTGGTTTCTTTCAAATAACTCATATAAAATTATGGGTTAAAGGAACTTTTGGCGCGATGTTTAAAAAGCATTTGGACGATATTAATATTACTCCTTTTCAAGCGGTAAGCACTGCATTGGCAAGCACTGTAGGAACGGGAAATATAGTCGGAGTTACTACGGCGATTATTTCGGGCGGACCTGGGGCTTTATTTTGGATGTGGTTTGCAGCTTTTTTTGGAATGGTTACAAAATATTCTGAAGTTTTATTAGCCGTTAAATTTAGAGAAAAAGATTCTAACGGACAACATTTTGGCGGACCTATGTATTATTTATCTAAAGGAGCGAATATTACTTGGCTTGGCGCTTTATTTTCCGCTCTTGCGACTTTGGCATGTTTTGGAATAGGCAATTTAACTCAAATTAACGCTATGGCGAATGTAGTTAATCAAAATTTTGGAGTCCCTAATTTATATACGGGAATTGCGGTTACTATTATAGTTGCAATTATAATAATTGGAGGCATTAAAAGAATAGGAGCTGTCGCCGAAAAATTAGTTCCTTTAATGTGTTTATTTTATTTAGTATGCGGAATAATAATTATATTTCTTAATTTAGAGAAAATTCCTGGAATATTAAAAGTCGTAGTTTCAGAGGCTTTTTCTTTTAAGCAAGTCGGAGCTGGTTTTATGGGTTATACTATAGCTATGGGAATGAGATACGGTTTTGCAAGAGGAATTTTTTCAAATGAAGCTGGCATGGGTTCTGCGCCTATGGCTCATGCATCTTCTAATAATAAAAATCCCGTTGAGCAAGCTCTTTGGGGAATATTTGAAGTATTTGTCGATACTTTTTTAGTATGTTCAATAACGGGAATAGTAATGCTTTTAAATTTAAACTTGGCAAATGAAACTAATCTTAAAGGAGCGCCTTTAATTTCAGAAGCGTTTAGAGTGTCTATGCCTGGTAGCGATTTTTATATAGGCTCTACTATATTAACGGTTTCTTTATTTCTTTTTGCTTTCACGACTCTCGTAGGTTGGTCGCATTATGGAGTTGTAAGTTTAGGATATTTAACTAAAAACAATAAAATAGCGGAGTTAATATTTAAAATAATTTTTATTATATTAATAGTCGTTGGTTCTGTAAGCGAACTTGAATTAGTATGGAATATTGCAGACACATTAAACGGTTTAATGGCAATACCAAATTTAATTGGGCTTTTAATACTCTCGCCTGTAATAGCGAAAACTACAAGAGATTATTTGAATAATCCTAATTCTATAAATATGAATGATTAAAATATTTTAGAAATTAAAAATTAAAAAATTAGAAATTAAAAATTAAAGTCTCGTTATAATGCGGGACTTTTTTATTTTTTATTTAAATTTAATTTTCAGAAACAACTTTATCTTTACTTCCGTTAATAGTTCCGTCTTTATCGACTTTAACCGTAAATATTTTTGAAACGCCTTTTTCTTCGGCGGTTATTCCGTAATATGCATCCGCTATAGTCGCCGATACTTCATTATGCGTAATTATTAAAAATTGAGTTTTATTTGACAATCCCTTAACCATATTTTTAAATCTTATAATATTTGCTCCGTCTAATGCGGCGTCAACTTCGTCTAATATGCAAAAAGGCGAAGGACGATATAAAAAAATTGCAAAAACCAAAGCCAAGCCCGTCATTGTAAGCTCGCCTCCAGAATAAGAAACTATATTTTCCATTTTTTTGCCAGGCGGTTGAGCGAATATATCGATAGGACTATTTAATAAATCTTCTTCATTTTGTATTTTTAAGCCAGCGTTTCCGCCGCCGAATAATATTCTAAAAGTTTCGGAAAATTTTTTATTTATTTCGTTAAATGTTTTTAAGAAATCTTCTCCCGCTTTTTTATTGGCGTCAAAAATAATTTTTAAAATTTCTTCTTTAGACTTTTCCAAATCTTCTTTTTGTTTGCTTAAAAATTCAAATCGATTTTTTGCCTCTTGATATTCGTCTAAAGCCATTTCGTTTATATGCCCTAAATTTTTTATTTTATCGTTTACCGCGTTTAATTTATTTTTAAAAGTTTCTTCGTCAATTAAATTATGAGTTTCGTTTTCAAAATCTTTTAAGTTAAGCGCGTAATTTTCGTAAAAATGATTATATATATCGTTTATTTTTTCGTTAGTTTGATTTATTCTCTCGCTTATTCTAGCGATATTGTCATTAACTTCGTTTAATCTCTTTACTCTTTTAGAATGACTCGCTTCAAAATTAGATAAAGTAGATTCCGCTTTTTTTATCTCGTTCGCTTTGCTTCTCGATTCGCTTTCCATTTGAGATTTTTTCTTTTCAAGCTCTTTAAAATTAATATTATTCTGTTTAAACTCTTCGTTAAGGTTTTTATAATCTTCTTCAAGTTTATTAAATTTTTCATTATGAGATAAAACTTCTTCCTCAATCAATTTTATATTTTTTATTATTATCTCTTTTCTCTCTTCAATCGCTTTTTTATTGGTTTCGTATTTTGCTTTTTCAACCGTTAAAGTAGTTAAATTTGAGTTCGCTCTATTTATATTTTCCGTAGATATTTTTATTTGATTATTAATCTCTTCAATTTTATCGTTATTATTTTTAATATGATTTTCAAGTTCGGCAATTTCTTTATCTATATTTTCTTTTTGCATATAAGCGCCTTCTTTATCAAAAAGCAAATCAAAGAAAGGATTTTTTATTTTAGTATATTCTTTAAATATTCCTTGCAAAAATAAAGCGTCATTTTTTTCATTATCCAAACTATCTTTTAATTTTTCTATAAAACCCGAAATAGAATGAAAATTAAGTTCGTTAAAATTATTCAATATATTATATTCTTCAAATTCTTTTATAGAATTCATTTTAGAATCTATCGCGTTTAATAAATTATTAAATCCAATATCAATATCACTTTCATGCTTTCCAATATTTTGATAAAAACTATTTCCCATTATATCTTTTTTCTTTTCGTCTATTTCGGTTATTATTTTATTTATCGCTTCAAGTTGTCTTTCGCGAGCATCCGATATTTTCAAATTAGCGTTTTGATTGTTTTGAGTTAATGCGGCAATTTCATCGTTAAGGCTTGCAATTTTATTTTGTTCGTTGGCTATATTATTTTCTTCCTCTTCCAATTCTTTTAATGCTCTTTCTATATTTTCAATAATATTTTTTATATCTTCTTCCAATTCTTTTACTTGATTTTTATTTTCTTCAATTCTTTTATCCAAAATATTTTTTCTGTTAATATTTTCTTCTTTTTCTTTATCTTTATTTTCTAATTGAATTTTTAATTGATTAGACATTTTCTCTATATGAATAAGTTCTTTGTCTATTAGAGAAACTTGTTTATCTAATTCTATTGATAAATTTCTTGTCTCTTCAAATTTAAGAAGTTCCATTTGTTTTTGATTGTCTAATTCTTTTAATTCTTTTTCTAATTCTATTTTTTTATTATTTAATTCTTCCAAATTTTTTATCAGCTCTTCAAGATTAATTTTTGATTTTTTTACTTGATTTACATTTATGCTAATGCTTATTTTTTTTCTTTCGTCAATTAAAGAATAATATCTTTCAGTTCTAGCGGCTTGCTCTTTTAAAGATTTGTAATATTTTTCGGCGTTTTTAATTTCTATTTTTACATTATCAAGATTTCTTTCCGACTCTTCTAATTTTTTTGTAGCTTCTCTTCTTCTTTCAAGATACTTACTTATTCCCGCCGCATTTTCTATTATGCTTCTTCTCTCTTCGGGTTTTTGTTTAGCAATTTCCGATACAGTTCCTTGTTTAATAACGGAATACGCGTTTTTTCCAAGTCCCGTATCTAAAAACATATCGACTATATCTTTTAATCTAACCTGTTCGTCATTTATATAATATTCCGACAAACCTTTTCTATAATATTTTCTTGTTACCGTAATCTCTTCTTTATCGTATTTCTTTATCCATTTATTTTTATTGTCTAAAGTTAAAGTTATTTGAGCGAGCGAAGATGGTTTTCTTGTATCCGTTCCATGAAATATAACGCTTTCAAGCCCTTTTGAAGCGTCCATTCTCAATCTGCTTGCCGACTGTTCGCCCATAACCCATAAAAAAGCTTCAACAATATTGCTTTTTCCTATTCCGTTTGGACCTAGAACAACCGTAACGCCTTCGTTGAATTCTATATTCGTTTCTATAGCAAATGATTTGAATCCATGCAAATTAAGATTCTTTATATACATATATAAATTTTTTCCTATTTATTAATTGCTATATTATAACAATCGAATTGAAAAAAAGCAATAAAATTGTGTTATTTTTTCAACCTAAAAAATATTTTAAGCGATTAATAAAAAAATATATTAAAAAAAATATATACGCTATTGACAATTATTTTATTTTGTTTATAATAGTTCCAATTAATTAAAATAAATTTTTTTTAGGAGAATAAATTGAATAAAACGGCTTTCGTAAATAATCGAATTTCAAGAAATCATTTTTCTATGATGCAAATGCGATTTGAGGACGGCTGCATAGTATAGTTTATTTTTATTTTATAATTTCAGCCGTCAAATTTTTTGGCGGCTTTTTTATTTTAAAATTTTATTATTAGAGGAGATTTATTAAAATGAGTATAAAACAAAAAATACCCGAAGTTAAATTTTTCGATACGAATAAAACTTTCAAATTTGAAAACGGAGAGACTATAGATAATTTAAAAATAGCCTACACGATTAACGGAAGATTAAATGTAAAAAAAGATAACGCTATTCTTATTTGTCATGCTTTTACGGGCGACTCGAATGTCTCTCTATGGTGGAGTAATTTTGTAGGAAAAAATAAAGCGATAGATATAAATAAATATTTCGTTATATGTTCAAATGTTTTGGGAGGATGCTCGGGAACTACGGGACCTTCTTCTAAAAAATCAAATGGCAATTCTTATTATGGAACGGATTTTCCAACTTTCACTATTAAAGATATTGTGAAAGTTCAAAAAATTCTTATAGATTATTTGGGAATAAAAAAATTATATTGCGTAGTCGGAGGTTCTATGGGCGGTATGCAAGTTTTACAATGGACTGCAGATTATCCTAATATGCTTGACAAGGCAATTATAATAGCAAGCTCTATGTCGCATTCGCCTATGCAAATAGCTTTAAATGAAATAGCGCGTCAGGCAATAACGGAAGATAACGAATGGTATGGCGGAAAATATTATGGAATGTCATCTCCAGATAAAGGACTCGCTTTGGCAAGAATGCTCGGGCATATAACTTATATGAGCGAAGAATATATGAGAGAAAAATTTGGAAGAAAAAGAAAAAAATCTTTAAAATATTTTACGCCTTCTTTTGAAGTTGAAAATTATTTGCATTATAACGGCGAAAAATTTACTTCAAGATTTGACGCTAATAGTTTTTTATATCTCACTAAAGCGATGGATTTTTTCGACATAAAAGAAGATATTAAAAAAATAAAAACTAAAAAAAATATTGCTCTTAAAAAAGTTCTTATAATTTCTTTTATATCCGATTGGCTTTATCCAAGTTCGCAATCTTTAGATATAGAAGAAGCTTATAATTATTCAAATATAGAAACGGAATATCATGAGATAAAATCAAATTACGGGCATGACGCTTTTTTGATAAAAAACGATGAGCAGACAAAATATATAAAGAATTTTTTGAAGAATTAATTATTTTAATAAATTTATGCTTGACTATATAAAATAATTTCTTATCTTATTAATAGAAGCATTAATAAGGAGTTAGATTTATGATTATAGCTTTATCTTTTATATTTTGTATATTTTTGGTATGTAAGGATTTTATCTTTTATGATAATAAGAAAAGCAGAATTAAATAATTTAGACAGTATTGTAAAAATATTTGAGCATGCAAGAAATTATATGAAAGAAAATAATAATCCTAATCAATGGGGAGATAATCATCCGCCAACAAGTCTTATAGAAGAAGATATTAAAAATTCAATCGGCTATGTTTGTTTAGACAATGAAAATAATATAGTCGGTTATTTTTGTTTTTATGTCGGAATTGAAGAAGATTATAACGAAATTTACGAAGGAAATTGGCTTAACGATAGAGAATACGCCGTTATTCATAGAATAGCCGTAATGAGCAATCAAAAAGGAGTCGGCGGATTTTGTATGAGATTCTGTTTTGATAAATTTAAAAATATAAGAATAGACACGGGAAAATATAATATTCCGATGCAAAAATTACTTCAAAAAGAAGGTTATATAAAATGCGGAATAATAAAAATAAGAAGAAATGGCGGAGAGAGAATAGCCTTTCAAAAAACCGAATAATTTAATAATAAAAAAAATTAAACGAAAGAATAACTTTTAATAAATTTAATAATAAATAATAAAAGCTAATCTTTCGTTTTAAAATTTAATTTAAAATAAATTATAGTTTATTCCATATCTTTTTGAAAAATACGATTAAAAAAACTATAACAGCGACAGTTAATGCCAATTCAAATAAAGTTTCTACAATATCGTCAAAGTCGTCAACTATTTTATACAAAATATAATTTGTCGGTAAACTTCCGCTAAAATAGATTAAGACTAAAAATAATAATCCTATTACGGCTATTATTCCAAAAATCAATAAAAACTTTTTAGACTTTTTTGAATTTGTTATAATATTATTTTTCATAGAACCTCCTTAAAAAATAAAATTAATCGTCATACTCGTCTTTTTTAATATTAATATCTTTTCTATCATATTCTATTATTTTGAATTCTTTATTTTCTTTTTTATCATAGTTTATTTTATATTCTCTATTTTCGTTTTTGTTATTTAAATTATTGTCGTCTCTTATAAATTTTTTTACAAAATACATAACGGCTATAATCATAGCTATTATTCCTACAATTTTAAATAAATCTTCAAAGTCGTCAAATATATCTTCAAGAATATCGTCAAAACAATATAGTTTTATAGAAACTATAAATAAAAAAATTAAACTATTTAAAATTATCTTTTTCAAATTAATCGTCCTTAAAAAATATTAATTGCCTTTATCGGAATTTTTTTTATTCAAATATTTTCTAACAAAAAATATTACCGCCGCTATTATTACGGCTATTCCGATTAATTGAGCCAAATCGTCAAATATAAAATCAAAAGTGTCTTCTATTAAATCGAAACAGTATAAATTAATAGCGATTATAAAAGTTAATATTATAGCATAAATTTTCTTCATTTTTTTGCCTCCTTAAAATTTTAATGAAGTTTTATTTATATTATAATTATAACATATTGTAATTATTTTGTAAAGAGTTTATAAATAAAATTTACATAAATTAGGCATTGTAAATTAAATATAAATACAATTATACTACATTTAATACATTTTTAACGATAAATAAAATCGAAAAATTAAATTAATTAAGCATTTTTTCAATATACCGAATATAAATAAACAGGCGGTATTAATGTAAAATATGTTTAAGTATGTTATAGAAGGTTCAAAAAATATATCAGGGACGGTTAAAATTTCAGGCTCAAAAAACGCTTCGCTTCCTCTTTTGGTAGCGTCTATTTTAACGGACGAGCCTATAACTTTGCATAATGTGCCCGATTTAGTAGATGTTCATGTTCTTATAAATATATTAGAACCTTTGGGTAAAAAAGTCGATTTTAAAAATAACACTACGATTATAATATCTCAAAATGGTAAAAGCGATGAAGCGCCTTATAAATTAGTAAAAAAAATGAGAGGCTCAATAATAGTTTTGGGACCTTTGCTTGCGAAAAGAAAACATTGCCGAGTTTCTTATCCTGGAGGTTGCGCTTTTGGACCAAGACCGATAGACTTACATTTGAAAGGCATGGAAATGTTGGGAGCTGAAATAAATTTATCGGGCGGTTATATAAACGCTTCGGTAAAAGATAGACTTAAAGGAAACGAAATAACTTTATCGGGAAAAAATGGACCAACCGTGCTTGGAACTGATAATGTTATGATGGCTGCAACTTTAGCAAAAGGCAGAACTATAATAAATGATGCAGCAAGAGAGCCTGAATGCGTAAATTTGGCTGAACTTCTTTTATCTATGGGAGCTAAAATTGAAGGAATAGGAACTTCAACTTTAACTATAGATGGAGTCGATAAATTGCATGGAGCTGAATTTGAAGTTATACCCGACAGGATAGAAACGGGAACTTTTTTGGCAATAGCGGCTGCAGGAAGAGGAAAATTAAAATTAGAAAAAACTAATCATAAACATTTAACTTGTGTATTAGATTTATTAACTTCTATAGGTTGCGATATTAAAACTACGGACGATACTATTGAAATTGACGCGACAAATAGAGAATTAAAACCTTTTGTTATAGAAACTATGCCTTATCCTGGATTTCCTACAGATTTACAGGCAATTTTTACGACTTTAGCATGCGCTATTAATGGAAAAAGCTATATAAAAGAAACAATTTATCCCGACAGATTTAGCAATGTCCCAGAATTGATTCGTATGGGAGCGGATATAGAAGAGAAAGAAGCGAGTATAATTATTAATGGCGGAAAAAAATTATCGGGAGCGGATATTCAAGCAAGCGATTTGAGAGCGGGAGCGGCTTTGGTTGCTGCGGGAGCTATAGCCGAAGGAATTACTAATCTTCATAGAATATATCATATTGAAAGAGGATATGAGAGTTTAGAAAATAAATTAAATAATATTAATATAAATACAAAAAAAGAAAAAGACGATATTTTATAATTTTATTTTAATTAAGGAGAGAAAATTATGGTTCGAGGAGTTTACACGGGAGCAAGCGGAATGATAGCGCAACAAGAGAGATTGGATGTTGTCGCAAATAATTTGGCTAATGTAGATAAGCCAGGATTTAAAAGAGATACGGCGACTTTTAAGGCTTTTCCTGAAATGATGGCTGCAAGAACGGAAGACGATGGAGTTGTTATATTTCCTTTAGGTTCTACAGATATAAGACCTTATGTTGGAAGAATGGGAACGGGCGTTGAAGTTAATGAAGTTTTTACGGAATGGGAACAAGGCTCTTTAAGAGAAACGGGAAACCAACTCGATATTGCTTTAAGCGATAAAGGTTTTTTTGCAATAGAAACTCCTAATGGCGAAAGATATACAAGAAACGGAAGCTTTCTTATCGATAAAGATAATTATTTGGTGACGAAACATGGTTATAAAGTAATGGGAGAAAACGGTTATATACAAATAAAAACTAATAATTATGTTATAGACGAAGAGGGAAGAGTAAGCGTTAATAAAAGATATCAAAATAATGATGATTTCGTTCAAATGACTCAAAACGAATGGAAAGACGAAGAAATTTTAGACACTTTAAAAATAGTTAGATTTGAAAACGAAAGATATTTAAAAAAAGAAGGAGAATCTTTTTGGGTTGATACTCAAATTAGCGGACCCGCGTATATAGCGCAAAAAGGAATTGACCGCCCGAAAGTTTTATCAAGATTTTTAGAAATGAGCAATGTTAATCCTATTAATGAAATGGTTAGAATGATAGAAGTTCAAAGAGCTTATGAATTAAACTCAAAATCGATAGCGACTCATGATACTTTAATAGGAAGAGTCGTAAACGAAGTTGGAAGAGTTTAAAAATTTCGTTAATAAATAATAAAAAATAATATAGAATTCCTTATTAATATTTTGATAAAAAATTTACGATAATATATAATAGCATATAAATAATTCTGATTACGAGGATACTATGGCTTTAAATAAATCCAAGAAAAAACTGATTCTTTCTTTGAAGATTCAGATTATAGGCATATATATATTATTAGACTTGATATTATGGTATTTGTTTTTATGGTTTTCATTATACGATAAACATGCATTTCCTTTTTACGGAGTCAAAATAGTTTTTGCAATAATAGCTTTTATATTATTCTTAAGATACTGTAATCAATGGGCAAAAGGGGAAAAAATAAAACTTGCCGACAAAGTGACTAAAATATTTTCAACTTCTGCAGTATCGGGAAGTATAATAGAAATAACAATATTCGCTTTTCTAAATCCGAATATTTATATATATACTTCTTTAGCGGCTGTTTTTGCCTGCTTGCTTTCAAGCGGCGCTATTAATTCTTTATACGCTTTAGTATTTAGAATAATTTCGCATAAAAGCGATTTGGAAGAGAGCGTTACCGTTTTTTATCTTTCGTTAACTTTTAAAGTTCTTTATACGATTTTCTTTTTCTTTTCAAGCGTTGTTTTTGTTTTAATTTTAAATTATGTAAGAATAAGAGAAGAGGCATTTTTAAACTTAAATAGCGATGAAACTTTAAGCGAAATTATAGGCGTAAATAGTCATATAAATCAAACTTACAAAAACGCATTTTTAGATTTGAAAGTTTATGATAGAATAGTAAAAAATAATTTAAATCAAAATCAATTAGATATAAACTCTTTAAGAACTTATATAAATAATAGAATTCAATATTTAGATTATAATTTAAGCAATAATTATAAATCTGTTTCTATAAATATAAACAGAGAATTTTTAACAAATAATTCTCCCGCTTCGTTGTCTATATTAAGAAATACGAATAATGTATATTCAACGGCGACAAGTTATAATTTTCCTTCAACTACTCTTATAAAAAGCAATGATTTTTATTCTATAATTTCTTATAATAACGAAGGCGATATTTCGGTATCTTCTTATTATCCTTTGGAATTAAATGATAGACAGCTTGGACATATAATAGCGAATGCGGATATAATGGAATATTTTAAATATATAGAAAGCAATCCTTCTCTCTCTTCTTGGAATTATATTAATTATAAATTAAATAATAAAAATATAGTTTATGCTAAAGATAGAAGATTTTTGAATCAAAATGTATTAAATATTTTAGGCTCAAGCGAGAATTTTTCTAAATATATAATGGAATTTGAAAATCAATTAAACGATAAGCCTTCTTTTATAACTCCAATGTTTGATATGAATAACGAAAAAACCGTAGCTATTATGTTTTATATGAAAGATTTGGATTCTGTAATCGTATTTTATAAAGATATAAATTCTATAATAAAATATTCAAATATAGAAAAAACTATAACTCTATTTATAATAGTATTTTTTATAGGCTATTCTATATTGTCTTCTGTTTATATTCTTATTTTGCGTCTTACTTTTACTCCGATAAAAACCACTAACGCTTCTACGGTAGAGCTTAGAGAACAAAATAGAGATTTAAGAAAAAGAATAATGTGTAAGAATAACGATGAAATTGGGCTTTTGGTTTATAATTTTAATTTATTTATTAACGACTTGGAATTAATTATAGATAATTTGAAATTAAAAAGCGAAAATTTGATTAACGATATAAATAATGTAGAAAAAATTATGACTGAAAATTCTAACAGCGTAAATATTCAAACGGAAAGCATTAAAAAAAGCGTAGAAAATATTCAATCTATAATAGCTTCTATAAAAAATATTACAAGTTCAACCGAACAACAGAGAACGGCGTTTTCTTCCGCATCCGTTGCAGTTGATGAATTATTGCAAACCGTTTATAGAATTAACAATAATATAGAAATGCAATCCTCTTCTGTTGAGCAAACTTCCGCATCCGTTGAAGAGATGATTTCAAATATTACGAGTATTGCAAAAAGCACGAGCAATGCTGACGCTTTATTTAAAAAGCTTTTGGTTGAAGCGGGAGATGGAGCCGATATAGTAGAAGAGGTTATAGAATCAATTAGAAATGTTGAAGCGAGCAGCGAGCAAATAAAAAATATTATAAACATTATTCAAAATATCGCGGAGCAAACTAACCTTTTGGCTATGAACGCTTCTATAGAGGCTTCGCATGCGGGCGAGATGGGAAGAGGATTTTCCGTTATCGCTGATGAAATAAGGTCTTTAGCCGAACATACTGCGGAAAATACAAAATCTATAACTACAATCATTAAAGAAATTACAAGAAGAATTGAAGAGAGCGTTGAGCTTGCAAATAATAGCGGACAATCTTTAAGCAATATAGTTAGCATATCGGAAAGCGCATCGAGAATAGTTTCCGAAATAAATACGGCAAATAGCGAGCTTGAAATAGGCGGTAAAGATATACTTGAAACTATTACAAAATTGAACGCGACAACTTCGGGAGTTAAAGATAGCGTAAAAGAACAGATTAATAGCGGAGATGCGGTAGATATTCAAATTACTTTATTAGATAAAATAAATAAAGAGGTTGTAAATATAGTAGAAGCTAATAGTATGGAGGTAAACGAGGTTAATGATTCGCTTACTTCATTAAATTCGATTTCGACTCAAATTATTGAAAATAAGGATAGATTTTATAATATGACAAACAGATTAAATAATAATTTCACCATTTTTAACACATTGCTCATGAACTTTATTACAAATAGAGACGATGAAAAAAATGAAGAAGAAACAAAGAACGCTCTTCTTAAAGACGATAAATTTAATATAGACAAAGAAATTGACTCTCAATTAAAAACTCTTGAAGACGAATTAAAAATATCGGAAGAAGATGACGAGGAAGTTATAAGAACTTTGAAAGAAGATTTTAAAAATCCAAAAATGTTTTATTAAATTTAAATTAAAAAAATATAAAAATAAAAGGAGGGTTTTAAAGCCCCCCTTAAATAAATTTGCTTTAATTAATAATTATCAATAATTTTCAACTCTAACTTCAAAGAATTTTTTTGCATGCTTACAAGCTGGACAAACTTCTGGAGCGGATTCGCCTTCAAAAATATAGCCGCAATTTCTACATTTCCATTGAACTTTTGTGTTTCTTTTGAAAACCGTTCCGCTTTTAACCGCTTCTCTTAATTTAGCGTATCTTTCTCTATGTTCTTTTTCAACATCGCCAATTAATTTCATTGAACGAGCGACATCGTCAAAACCTTCTTCGCTGGCTTCTTTAGCCATTTGAGGATACATCGTTTCGTATTCGTAATTTTCGCCTTCCCAAGCGGATTGCAAATTTGCAAGCGTGTCTCCTATGCCGTTAAGATATTTGAAATGTATTTTTGCATGCTCTCTTTCGTTTTCGGCGGTTTCAAGAAATATTGCCGCTATTTGTTCGTAGCCTTCGTTTCTGGCAACGCTTGCGAAATAAGTATATTTATTCCTTGCCATAGATTCGCCCGCAAAAGCGTCATTTAAATTCTTTTCCGTTTTTGTTCCTTTTAAGTCCTTCATTTAACTTCTCCTTAATAATTAATTTTATAAAACAAATATTAAACTGTAAAAATATTTATTTTATTTTGCATTTTTTAATTTTTCTGCAACATATTCCCAATTTACCAAATGGTCAACAAAAGTATTTAGAAAATCTGGGCGTCTGTTTTGATAATCCAAATAATAAGCATGTTCCCATACATCGCAAGTAAGCAAACCATGAACTTTATCCGCGATAGGATTCATAGCGTTAGGATATTTTCTAACTTCCAATTTTCCATTAGCCAAAACGAGCCAAGCCCATCCCGAACCAAATTGAGTTTTTCCCGCCGTAGTGAAAGCTTCTTTAAATGCGTCAAAAGAGCCAAAATCGGATTTTATTTTTGATTCTAATTCTGACGGAATGCTTGGTTTTTCAGATTTTTTCAAAACTTTAAAAAACTCTTCATGATTATAAACCTGTCCCGCGTTATTAAATAAGCCTTGTTTATCGGCGTTATTATGGGAAAGAAGTATTAACTCTTCTATGCTTTTTCCTTCCAATGATTTATCTTTGGAAACAAAATCATTAACGGCGGTTACATAAGCGTTTAAATGTTTTCCATGATGAAAATCTAAAGTATTTGAAGACATATAAGGCGCTAAATCTTCTTTGCCATAAGGTAATTTAATTAATTCAAACATATTTTTATCTCCTTCATAAATGAATTTAAAATTAATTTTATAATAGTTTATATTATTTTAAATTTATGTCAAGTATTTATTAAATGATATTTTTAACTTATTAATAAATATTACTAATTATAAATCAGGGCATACCAAAATTAATTGGCATGCCCCTTTTCAAAGGAATTTATCTAATGAACCAAAAAATCTAAATTAATTATTCTTCTTCGCTACCTTCGGAATTTTCGCTCTCTTCGTCTTTATAAACAGGCATAACCTCTCTGCCCATTATTTCGCTTTCCGTATCTCCGTAAGTAAAGCCTAATTCGTCATAATATTTTGAATATATACCTCTAAATCTTTCGGAAGTAGTATATAATATTTTATGATATCTCGTTAATAAAAGTTTATATTTAGCGTCTCTTATAGTTTCATCTTCGGTTTTTAAAGTCGTTAAATCCCAAAGATTATTAAACATTTCATTTAAATAATAAACCTTTCTAACATCGCTCGACTGATTTTCCGTAGCCAATTTATAATTAACTCCAGCCAAATAAGTATTTAACATAATCAAATTAGTAGTATTTGTAGAACCGCTTTTATTTATATTATCAACGGCTTTTGTTAAATAATTTCTGCTTACGGCATAATAATGATGAGAGCCTTTAAACAAATTCAAAATGCCTCCGTATAAATTTAATTCATAATCGGCTTGAGCAATTTCATTTGTCTTCCCTAAAATTTCATATACGGGTTTTACTTCATCGTATAATCTGAAACATTTGTAAAGCTCTCTTAAAGCCAAATCGACATTATTATCGTTGGCTATAGGTCTTGCAACTAAATCGTAATAATATACGGCATTATAAAACATTTCGTTTGTGTCCGTAAATTTTACATTTGTATAATCTTCCAATATTTTATTAGCCTTATAAAGTATTCTAAACAAATAATCGTCTTTCAATATGCCTAAATTTGTTTGAAGAAGATTATAACTTCTGTCAAGAGCCTGGTCGTCCGTATTCCTCAAATCCCTAAAAGAAGGTGCAAATGAAGAAATTCCTTCGACATTATCCGCAGTCTCTTCGCTCGTTTCTTCGGTTTCCGCGTTTTCCGTTTGCTTATTTTGGTCGGTAGTATTGGTATTGTTTTGAGCATATACCGAAACTATAGCCAAAATTGTTACAACTAATACAAGAAATATTTTTTTCATGTATAACTCCTGTTTTTAAAATTTTTAATAATTATGCAACCATATATAAATATTGCTTAAAGTTTTATAAAGCGCCATTTTAGGTTGAGAGTTGGTATTTATCAGAGTATTAACCGCTAAATCCAATTCGTCAATTACCCATATTACGCTTTTATCCGAAATCGAATTTGGAAATATATAATTTCTATCTTCGACTTCAAGATATTTATCTTCAAGAGACTTTTTTAAAATATTTATTATCTCTTTTATCGTTTCTATAATATCGTAATTTCCTTCAATTAATAAAGTCATTATCGCCGATATTTTAGAAGCGTTATTATTAAAAATAGCCTCTATGAAAGATAATAAAACTTCTCGTATATTATCGCTTGAATTCGATTTTTTGTCAAGAGTATATTTTATAGATTTTGCCACACTTCCGTAAGAATATTGCAATGCAAGGGCGGTTTTTTCCTCGTCAAATTTTAGCCTTTTCATTAAAATCTCTCTTAAAGTATTTTCAGACAAAGGAGAAAATTTTAATTCCATCATCCTCGACATTAAAGGTTTCATTCCGTCTTGAGTTAATTTATTCGTATCGGATGCGATTAAAATAAAAATATTATTATCCGAAGGCTCTTCTAAAGTTCTTAAAAATATATTCGGCGCTCGCTTATCCATTAGTTCTATGCCTTCTATAATAATAATTCTTTTCTTTCCGTATCTTGTTTTTCTGTAAGTCATTTCTATAATATTTCTAACCGTATCAAGAGGAATAACCGTGTGAATTATATTATAATGAATCTTTTTTAATGCGTCAAAAAAATTTCCTTCTATAACGCATTTCTTTTTATTTCCCTTATTTTTTACAATATCAATTGCTTCTTTAGATTTTCCTCTAAATATAGAATCTATAAATTCAATATTATCTTCGTTAAGTTCATTTAAAGTATAATTAACGGCTAAATAATAAGGTTCGATTAAAGAAAATCTAGAAGTATCTTTTTTCTGCCCAAGCATATATTCTTTAGGTTCGCTTGCAGGATAATTATCATAGCTATCAAAAATCATAGATTCCACTTTATACAAAATCGAACGGCAGGCTGTATAAAAATCGTTAAACAAATAAGGCAATTTATATTCCAAATATTGATTAAAATATATTTCTGCATTTCTAAATCTTTCGTCAGTTCCCGCTACTATTACATCGGGATGTTTATATCTGTCAATCATTTTGCACGACTCGCATTCTCCGCAATAAGTTCCGTTTTCTCTTTCGCATAAAATCGCTTTCGCATAATTTAAGGCGCTTTCAAATTTCCCGATTCCTTCTTCGCCATAAAATAAATATGCATGATGAAGTCTTCCGCTTTTATAAATTCCCGACATTATTTTTAACGGGACGCTTTGTCCTAATACTTTAGCCAAAATTTTATTTCCTAATTTTTAAATTTTATTCAATTTATTATTTATTAATTTTATCATAATTAATGAAAATAACAATTATAAATTTTTTAGTTCTTTTTTATAAAAAGAGCAGGAATTTTTAATTTATACATCAATAATAAATAAACAATCAAATCTTTCTACAAAACAGCTTGTTTTTTCTATAATATAAAAATATAATAATCAAAATAAAAAAATATTTAATTCGATTTAATTTAAGGAATTTAATTTTATGATAAAAAATATTATTTCGGATATTGGAAATGTTCTTTTTGAATTCGACACTTCGGGATTTATCGACAAAAATATTGAAGCCGAAGACAAAGAAAAATTTTTTAATTTGGTTTTTGCAAGCGATAATTGGAGACTTTTAGACAAGGGCGATTTATCTTTTGAAGATGGCAGAAATTATTTTTTATCGGTATTTCCAAAATATAAAGATATTTTAAATAAACTTTTCGACAGTTCTTTAACTTTATGTCTTAATATGCATCATAATAATATAAATATTTTAAAAGAATATAAAGAGAGAGGATATAATATTTATTATTTGTCAAATATGACAGTCGAAACTTTTAAATGCTTAAGAGAAAAAACCGATTTTTTTGAGAAAACTTGCATTGGAGGAATAGTTTCCGCTTACGAGAAAATGATAAAGCCAAACGAGGAAATATATAAATTATTATTAAATAGATTTAATTTAAAAGCGGAAGAATGTTTATTTATAGACGATAATTTAGATAATGTTAACGCCGCGATAAAATTGGGAATTAATTCTTTTCAATTAAAAAATATGAACGATATGAATTTTGAATTAAAAAATATAATAAAATAATTAATTATGGAAAATAATTTATTTTTAAAAATAAAAAATCGCTATGGTTTGATATATTTAAGCGTAATATCTATATTTATAATACTTGATATTATAGCTTCTGCTTTTATAACAAATTTTTTATACGAACCGAATACTAATCCTTTAAATTTATTTTTAATATTATTTATTCCATCAACGAGCATTTTTGTCGGAATTATTACAATAATTAAATTTATACTTGAAGCTTTCAAAAAAAAAGAAGGCTCGCATATAAAATTGGTTATCGTTATAATTATGGCTTTAATTACAATTCTTCCGAGTTTCATTATAAGTTATATTTCTTCTTATATTATCAAATCGAATATTAATCTTTTTATAAATAGCGATATCAATAATTCTATATACAATGTTATAGATATGTCGAATAACGAAATTATAAATAAACAAAATAGTATGCTTTCGGTTTTGTCGAATGTCGGTAGAAATTATTTTAATAATATTTATAAATATATTGATTTTGTAAATCCGACTAATAATTTTAATAATTATAATAGATTAAACGATATGATTAAAAATTATTATAATTTTCAAAATATAACTTTTCTGTCTAATTCTTATTACGGACAAAGTTCTATATTATTTAATACCGCCGATTTTCTGCCTTTGGATGTAAATTCTAGATTATATACCGATGAAGTTATATTTATAAATAGCGAATATAAAGATTTATTTTATGTTAATGCAATTATTCCGCTTTCTATGGCAAATAATTATGTAATATGGTCCGAGCCTATGTCTTCAAATTATATAGAGATTAGAAATAACGCTTTGGAATCTTTTAGGCTTTACAGTTCGGCAAGTATGTTTTTAAATGAATTTTCAATTATATTAAAACTTTTATATATTTTCGTTTTGGGAATATCGACATTTTTCTCAATAATATTTGGAATAATTTTAGCGCGATTAATATATAAACCGATAAGTCTTCTTTTGAAAGCTACAAATTCTATAATAAACGCCGACTTTGACATCGACATGAAATTTTCGGGAATTCATGATTTGAGAAATCTTATATACAGATTCAATATTATGGCGAGAGCTTTAAAATATCATAGAGATAGAGAAAATACGAGATTGAGATTAGAAACTTGGAGAGAAGCTGCGATTAAAGTCGCTCATGAAATTAAAAATCCTCTAATGCCTATAGTAATGAACGCCGAAATTATAGAAAGAAATTTAAAAAATAATATGTCCGACAAGGATATAGAAAAAATAAAAAATTCTACAACTATTATAATAAAAAATGCAAACTCAATTTCAAATTTGATAAAATCTTTTTCTGAATTTTCATTTGCAATTAAAATTTCTGATAAAAAAGAATCTATTAATGAAGTAATTTTAGAAGTGTTGGATTCTTTTAAAAATATTCCAAATATAAAATTTAAAGTTTCTTTAACGAAGCATGATTATTCTTTAAATATGGATAGAGATAAACTTATTATGTCTTTTAGAAATTTAATTAAAAATTCAATAGAAGCTATGGAAAATAATAATATAGAATCTATAATATATTTGTCTTCTTATCATGAAATAATCGACTATAAAGAATTTTTTACGGTAAGCATAACCGACACGGGAATTGGAATAGAAAATAATAATATAAAAAGAATTTTTGAGCCTTATTTTACTTCAAAATCGAAAGGCACAGGAATAGGACTCGCTACAACCGAAAAAATTATTATGGAACATAAAGGATATATTTCCGTAGAATCGATTATTGGAGAAGGAAGCACTTTTTTTATAAGGTTTGAGATTTAATCGTTTTCTATATAATTTATAATTTTATTCATATTAGCGGGATAATCTAAACATGTTATATTTAATTCTTTAGCTTTTTCTTTGATTTCTTTGTCTATATTATCGCATAGAAAAAATATTTTATATTCTTTAAGTTCTTTTCTTTTTTCTAATTCGACTATAAACTCAATAACATTAACCCAAACTAAATGAGGATTAAAAATTAAAGTTTTTATATTATGTTTGTAAATTTTTCCCATTAATTCGTAAAGATTTTCCGCCGTAAAAACATCTACGGAACAACTTTCTAAAAAAGCCTTTATTTTAGTGGCTCTGTTATCATCGTCTACGACTATGACAGGACTTTTCATAAACATAACCCAATAATAAAATATACCGAGAGAGGGAATCGAACCCTCACTGAGTTGCCCCAATCAGATTTTGAGTCTGACGCGTCTACCAATTTCGCCATCTCGGCTTATAAATTAATTTTATTTGTATATATTATATTATATGAAAGATAAAAATCAAGTATTTAAATTGATTATTTATAAAATTTATTAATAAATTCGATTTGATAATTTGAGTTTTTTATAAAACATATTTATTATATTTAAATTCTAATATATAATAAAAATAAAATCTATATGGGAAAGTTTTAAAAAAGTTTATGAACAATAAAAAAATATTTATTATATTTATACTAATTTTTATATTTTTTATTTCAAAAAATATTTACTGTCAAGATAACGCTAAAGTTTATGTTATTAAAAAATTAGAATTTCAAGAGATAAATAGATGGTATGCAGCTTATATAAAAAAAGCTATTAAAAAAGCGTCTGACGAAGGAGCGAGTTTAATAATATTAGAATTAGATACGCCAGGCGGATTATTATCTTCCGCTTTATCTATAAAAAATTATATAATAGAAAGCGATATTCCCGTTGTAGCGTATATAAATAAAAATGCATTATCTGCGGGCGCTTTAATATCTTTAAGTTGCGAAGCGATTTATATGTCTGACGGAAGCATTATAGGAGCTGCTACTCCCGTTTATATGAAAGGCGGAAATATTGAAAAAGCGAGCGAAAAGGAAATAAGCGCGATGCGAGCAGCGATGCGTTCGTCTGCAGAGAGAAGCAAAAAGAATGTTAGAGCAGCAGAAGCTATGGTTGATGAAACTATTATTTTAACTAAATCAAAAGACGGAATAGATTTAGACGATAAAACTTTACTAACTTTAAGTCTTGAAGAAGCCTTAAAAGTAAATATAGCCGATGCAAAAGCAAATTCAATAATCGAAATAATTAAATTAAGAAATCTATCCGAAAACTCTACTATAAAAAATGTCGAAGAAGAAAAATACGATTATATATTAAGATTTTTAATAAATCCCGCGGTTTTAAGCGCGTTAATATCGATAGGAATTATAGGCGTTTACATTGAATTAAAAACTCCAGGATTTGGAATTGGCGGCGTAATTTCAATAATCGCGTTTTCAATATTTTTCTTCGCTCAAATTTTCGTTGGCGATAGCGGTTTTTTATCTCCCGCGATATTTTTGCTTGGAATAGTTCTTTTGGCGATTGAAATATTTGTTATTCCAGGTTTTGGAATTACGGGAATACTTGGAATATTAGGAATAGTCGCGGGAATATTTATGTCTTTTGGAATAAACAATATAGCTCAAGCGACTTTTGTAGTTTTTGTTTCTCTTATTGCCGATATTATTCTTATAATTATTTTAGCGAGATTTATTTTAAAATCAAAAGGTTTCAAAAGTAAAATAGCTTTAGACACTGACACGGCGGGATATTATTCAAGCGTTTCTTATGACGATTTGCTTGGATGCGAAGGAATAACAGACACATTTTTAAGACCTTCGGGAAATATTATAATAAACGGCAAAAAATATGACGCTATAACGGAAGGAGAATTTATAAACAAAGGAGTAAAAATTAAAGTTATTCTTGTCGAAGGAAATAAAATAGTTATAAAAGAAGCTAAATAAATTTTATTTTTTTTGTTAAATTTGATATTTTATAAATCGCTATCTTAAATAAATTATTTAATAGATTAATTTTTTATTTGACAAATATCAATCATTTTATATACTTTATCAATGAAAAATTCAAATAATCTTAATAACGAAAAACCTTATTATTCTTTTTCCGATTATGCGAAAAATAAATTCAAAATTAAAGTAGGTAAAATTTCAATAAATACCGATTTTGGATGCGCTCATAAATTAAACGATGGCGGATGCAAATTTTGTAATTTGGAAAGTTATAAACCGCCTTACATTAAAGAAGATGAAATAGAAAATCAATGGCTGAACGGAATTAAAAATTATAAAAATAGATATAAAAAATATTATGGATATTTTCAACTTGGAACTCCGCTTTCAAAATTGGCTTCAAAAGAATCTTTATTTTACGCTGAAAGATTAATAAAATTTGACGATTGCGTTGGACTTATGTTTGGAGCAAGAAGCGATATGCTCGAAGAAGAAACTTTAAAAAAATTAAACGATTTGGCTAAAGAAAACGATAAAGAAATTTGGCTTGAAATGGGAATACAATCTTCAAACGATGAAACTTTAAATTTTATAAACAGAGGACATAATTATAAATCTTTTGTAGAAACGGTTAATAATATAAAAGAAAATTACAAAAATCTTATAATTTGCGCTCATATAATTTTTGGACTTCCGAAAAGAATCGAAAATAATAAAATAATAATTGAAGATAAAAACGATATGATAAAAACTATTAAAGATATTTCAAAATTAAAAATTGACGCCGTAAAATTTCATCAACTTGATATTGTGCGAGGCAGTCATTTTGAAAATATTTATAATGAATTTGATTTTCCAACTTTAGACGAAGATTATTATATTGAATTAATTGCAGAGGCTTTGGGTTTTACTAAAAAAAATATAATTATATCAAGATTAACGGGCGACAGTTTGAGAGATAGTTTAATCGCTCCAAAATGGAAAAAATCGAAAAATGAAATTATAAATTTGATAATAAAGAAAATGAATGAAAGAAATATAAAACAAGGCGACTTATTAAAAAATTATTGTTATTAATTATTATTCTTTTAAAATAAAATAATTTAAAATCTACACTATATATTATGAATTATTCCGAAAATATATTAAATATTATTTATATATCAATTAGAGGTTGTTATAATTATGGAAAATTTGAAAGAAAATAAAAAATTCACAGTAGAAGAATCTATTGAATTAATTACTCGCGGAATAAACGAAGTTATAGGACTCGAAGAGATAAAAGAAAAATTAAAAGAAGGAAAACAATTAACTATAAAAGCGGGATTTGACCCAACCGCTCCCGATATTCATTTAGGACATACGGTTTTATTGAAAAAAATGCGACATTTTCAAATATTGGGGCATAAAGTAATTTTTTTAATAGGCGACTTTACGGGAAGAATAGGCGACCCTTCGGGAAAAACTAAAACTCGTCCAAGATTAACTACGGAAGATGTTTTGAAAAATGCCGAAACTTATAAACAGCAGGTATTTAAAATTTTAGACCCAGAAAAAACTATAATTGATTTTAATTCAAAATGGCTTGAAAAAATGAATTTTGCCGATGTTTTAGGATTAACTTCGAGATATACGGTTGCGCAAATGATAGAGAGAGACGATTTTTCAAATAGATATAAAAACGGACAAGCAATAAGCATAATGGAATTTTTATATCCTTTGGCTCAAGGCTACGATTCGGTTTCTTTGGAATGCGATATAGAACTTGGAGGCACAGACCAAAAATTTAATTTATTAGTCGGAAGAAGTTTAATGAAAGAGTATGGACTTTCTCCTCAAGCCGTTATAACAGTTCCTTTGCTTGAAGGTTTGGACGGAGTAAATAAAATGAGTAAATCTTTAGGGAATTATATCGGAATATACGATTCTCCAAAAGATATGTATGGAAAAGCTATGAGCATTCCCGATAATTTAATTACAAAATATATGGAACTTGTAACCGATATTCCTATGGATGAGATAAAAAATTATTCTATGTCTATGGAAAAAGGCGAAAATCCAAGAAATGTAAAATCTATATTGGCTAAAGAAATAGTTAAATTATATCATAGCGAAGAAGAATCTAACGCGGCTGAAGAAGAGTTTAAAAGAATATTTAGCTCAAAAGGTTTGCCTGACGATATTGAAGAAATTATTATTGATAAAAACGATAATAATATATTAAGCGTATTGTCTTTATGTATGAAATCCGAAAGCAAATCGAATTTGAAAAGATTAATTTCTCAAGGAAGCGTTTCTATGGATAGCGAAAAAATTACCGATATGAATTTTAATATATTAAAAGAATGCGTTTTAAAAGTAGGTAAACGCAATTTCTTTAAAATAAAATTTTCTTAAATTAGCGATTATTAAGAGGTATAATGCGAATCTTAATTTTGCTTTTATCTACATTAATCTTTAATGTTTATTTATATCCTCAAAACAATAATAACCAAAATACTAATCAAAATAATAATACGAATGAAAATGGAAATCCTAACGCTTTAATGCTTATAAATAAATTTGACGCGATGAAAAATCCCGTTTCATTTATTAATATAGTTAACTTTACTCCTTATAATTTATTATTGGAATATGCGAGAGTTAATGGAATAGAAATATATCCTTACGATAGCGAAGCCGATTTAAGAGCGAAAATAATAAAAAGACAGGTTAATGTTAAAGTTGAAAGAGTAAAAGGAGAAGCCGAAATAAAAGATGTTGCAAGAAGCACTATCGGAAGAGGCGGAGGAAGAGTCCAACTTAAAAGCGCCGATTATGTTGAAAGATATACTATTAAAGAAGCGGACGAAGAGATAATATTTTTGTATGGAAATGTCACTCTTGAATTATATAATAATACATTATCTGCGGACAGAGTCGTTTATAGCTTAAAAACTGGCGAAGTATTTGCAGAAGGAAATTTAAGAGTTCAATCTTCCGATAACGACCTTAAAGGCGAATGGTTTATGCTTAATAGAGAAAGTAAGAAAGGAGTTTTATTTGGAGGCGGAACAAAATTCCAATCTTATAGAATAGAAGGCGATATTATAAAATTTAACAATGAGAATTTTTTTGCAGATAATAGCAGAGTAAGTTTTTCGCGTTTAACACCCGTAGCTCATGACTTTTTGGCAAGCAAAGTATATTTATGGGATACTAAAAAGTTTATGGTATTTAACAGCGTGTATAGAGTCGGAAGGCAGCCCGTGTTTTATTTTCCATTATTTTTGCAGAATTATATGGGAACGGGAATAATATCAACTTTCGGCACATCTTTAAGAGAAGGCGTTTATATGCAAAATAGCAAAACTTTTGACATATACGGAATGCAACATAGATTAAGATTTGACGCTTATCAAAAATTAGGTTTTCTTTTAGGAGATGAAATAAGATATACGAGTCAATATCATGATTTATCTTTAGATGCGATGTTTGCTATGGGAAGACAATATTATTTATTAGATTCTTATATTTCTTCAAGCGTAGGATTTGGGACGAGATATGTTAACTATTTTTCTGGAGGAAAGGCTGGAAAATTTGTTCCAAGATTTAAATTTGAATACGACCACACGATACAATTATATAATGGCGAAAATATAAATAGTTATGTCACGGGAAGATTAAATTTAAATAGCGATTTATATTTTAAGTCTGATTTTTATAATGAAAGAGGAGCTTTAGATATAGTTTCTTTCTTTACTTCATTAACGGGAAAATTGGACGATATAGGAAATTCTTATCCTGAAAGTTCTCTTGAGAATTCAATTTATCTTAATAACACGATTTACGGAGTTAATCTTAAAGTTGGAGCGCAATGGGATTTAGCCGCCGTTAGAAATCTTTCGGTAGAACATAATACGAATTTTGATTATTATATGCCAAAACCGAGCAAATTGACATTGCCATCTTTAGAAGCAAGTTATAGTTCAGTTTGGGGAGATGAAACTTCTTATTATTTTCAAAATTTAAATATTAATTATTCTTTAGGCGGAACTTACGCTCATACTATTAATTATAAAACTTCCGAAGGAATATATTTTCACAATAATCCACAACTTGACGACAAATTAAAAGAAAAAGTAGCGGAAAGAGATAATTTAACTTTATATGGAAATTTATCGAGAAGCTTTACAAATGAATTTATAAGATTTACTCCGACAGCTAAAGCCGATTATAGTTATCAAAAGAGCATTAATCCAAAACCTGAAGATTTAATTTACGATAGAAACAGCACTTATTTTGGTTTGGGAACAACTTTGAGTTTTTCGATGTTTTTACCTAATAGCGTTGTTCCTTATCAATGGGATAATTATTTTACTCCTACTATTACTTGGGATAGTTCTTATAATTTAGGCTATCGATTTAAAGAAAATACCGTTGAAGGAAATACTAATGCAAGTTCAAGCGGAGAGTTTAACGCTCATGATATTAATACAAGATTATCTATAGGCGGAACGGGTTATAGTTTATTTTATATTCCTAATTTGAATTTGGATTTAAGCGGATATATTAGAACGGGATTAGATATGAAGCCTTATTATGATTGGGAAAGAAAAATGTATAAAATTACTATCTCTACAAATAAATTATTGAATACGGAAGTCGGAGGTTCTACGAGACTATATTATGACCAATCTTCTATAACTTATAATGTGGGAAAAAATTTATTAGGAACGAATTTAACCGCTAATAATATAAAGGGTATTTTGCATATTCCTATACCGATTGGAAAGATTACCGATTGGATATTATTAAGAAATGGCAAGCGACCTTTTTTTGACGATTATATAAACTCTTTTGAAATATTTTTTGATATATCATATAGCCATGATTTTATCAATTATAAATATAATACGGCTTCGTTTATATTCGGAATAGAATTTGAATTATTAGAACAATGGCGATTTAGATTTGCAACAACAAGCGAAAATAACAGAGCTTACAGATATATAAAATCATACGCGCAAAAAGAAAATGAAACTTGGGTTAATCCTTTTTGGGATATTATAGATTCTTTTAATTTCAAAGATTCTAAAAAGAGAACGGACAGTTTATTTAAATTAAGTTCTATAGAAATGAGCATTTGGCATGATTTGGACGGATGGGAATTTCTTGCCACTTTTTCAATTCGCCCTTCAACTTTGCCTTCGGATATTGCGAGCGGTTCGGTAAAAGGCTCTTATTGGAGCAAAGAATTTTGGATTGAATTTACTTTAACCGACTTTCCAAGCGGAGGATTGCCTAGAAGAGAATACGACCTTAATAAAACTATTACTGATTTACAAGAAAAGCAGGCGACTACTATTAATTAGAATTAAAAAACTTTACTTTTTAATCAATTTAGATTATTATAATAAATATAATTTAACTTAATTATTTATAAAAGGCTTATAGATGAAAAAATTTATTTTAACTTTATTGATTATATCAAATATTCTATTAATCGCTCAAGAAAATTATTCAAACGCAATAATGCCAAAATTACCGAGCGCGTTTGATATGTTTATCGGAAGAGAAGGAAATAATAAACTTCCGCAATATATAAAAAACGATTTAATAAGAGACGATTATAAAAGAAAATTGCCCGATTTGAATAACACGAATTTATCTTTCTTTCAAAAATATCCTTTAGAATTTCATTTAACTTCAACTTTTTCTTACGCGGCTCATACGAATACTTTTAATATGCGAGACACTTTCGTTTCGCTTGGGCAGACTTTTCATAACGATTATATAGCTTTCACGGGATTTATAACTGCATTTGGTTATTTTGATACGCATGAACCTACAAATGATTATGGATATATAAAAGGAAACGCGGGACTTTATGACGGCGGAGCGCAAGTTATATTTATCGATAGAATTTTAGTTTCGGCAAGAGGAAGAGCGACTTTCGATATCAATACTACTACATTCATGTTAATGCCTCATTATTATTATACGACTTTAAATACTTCAACAAATAGCGACACTTTATTTAATCCAGCGAATATAGACACTCCAAATTATTATTTGCCTCAAGTATTAAACGGACCTGGAATAAGAGTCGGTTTTATAGGCAATCATTACGAAATAGCTTATTCGCAGGGAGATTTTAGACACAGCATACCGAAAGCGTTTTTATTTAGATTTAATATTCCTAATATAGAATTAAGATTATTATACGAGCATGAAAATAGAAAAGCTCCTCAAGATTATCATATAACTTTATTCGAGTCTTTAATTCAGGCTTCGGCTACTTTAAGATTTCCTTTTTTAAGCGAAACAATTTGGCTAAACGCTATAGCGGAATATACTTGGAGAGAAAATGACGCTCATTATATTCGTTTAGAACAAGGTTTTGAATGGTATATGCTAAATATCGCTTTAAGAGAGATGGTTCATATTGTGAATAAAAACGCGAAAGCTTATTTGGAATATGCTATATTTGGAAAATTTGCGGCGGGTCCTGCGGAGTTTGCAATAGGTTTTCAAGGTTCTACCGATGGAAGATATTATATTGCAGGACATGTTAAATTATAAAATAAAATATTTAATTAATTTTAATTTTTTAAGGAGAAAAAAATAAATGAAAAAAATAATTATCGTTTTAAGTTTTATTACGGCTTTTAATTTGTTTGCATCGTCTGTCGCTATGAGCGAAATTCCTAAAAGCGCGATTAATTTTGCGGACACATATTTTGCCGATTATTATTTATACAGAGCGGTTGAAAATTCTGGCTCGTTTACTCTTATATTCAAAGGCGGACTTAAAATATATATC
Source organism: Brachyspira aalborgi (assembly GCF_008016455.1). Taxonomy (NCBI): domain Bacteria; kingdom Pseudomonadati; phylum Spirochaetota; class Spirochaetia; order Brachyspirales; family Brachyspiraceae; genus Brachyspira; species Brachyspira aalborgi. The sequence goes on from NZ_SAXU01000001.1 coordinate 1,765,380, forward strand.
AATTCAAAAGGCGAATGGACGACTATAAGCGGAGGCGGAGATGAAATAAATATAGAATATTTGGAGAAAGAAGTTATTAATTCTATAAAAAAAGAATTTCCAAACGAAAAAGTTATTTATGTAAAAAAACAAAAAAACGCGTATAAAATAAAGTTTAAAAATCGAACAAATATTACGGTTGATTTTGAAGGAAATATAAAGAAGGGCAGAAGAGATTATTAATTTCAAAAGCAAAAGTTTATTTGTATATTTATAATTATTTTCTATTTTTTATTTAAATGTTATTTCAAGTTTTCGCGATAAAGCGCGTTAAACTAAAAAATCGATTAATTACATTTTCAATAATTCTAATATATAATAATTCTAAACCATTAATAAATTTAATCAAACGGAGGAAATATGCATTTCAAATTAAAAATAATTTTATTATTCTTTTTTATTTATTTTCAAATATTATATTCCAACGATATTTTTCTTTCAAAAAGAAGCGGAGAATATTACGACAATTTTGGAAGAAAACTCATAATAGATAATTTCGGATACGGAATTTTTGAGGAAAAAGGCATTAAATCGGCAAGTTTCAAAATCGGACAACATAGAAGCGTAGAAACAAATTATAAATTCACTATGATTTTTGGCGGTAGATATTATGCAAACACTTATTTATATTTTACAGATAAAAATAATTGCATATTTATAATAAACGATTATTTAAAATATTATTTTGAAAAGAATTAAATCGATAAGAATTTATATTTTGTCATTGCAAGCTATAGCGTGGTAATACAAACTAAAAAAAGCAAAATACTTTAACAACTAAAATAATAGAAATTCTTTTTTGACAAATAAAATTATTCTGTTATAATATTCTTATGAATAAAAAACCTTTTAATGCATTAAATGATTGTTTCGTTCGGTATTTTTTCACGGACAAAGGCGGAGAGAAAGTTTTACTTGATTTTATCAACGCCGTTATGATTAGCGCCGACATGAAAACTTTTAAAGCGGTTGAAATTCTTAATCCGTTTAATCTAAAAAGACATTATAAAGATAAAGAGACAATCGTTGATGTAAAATGTATTACAAAAAATGGAATGGTTGTAATTATCGAGGTTCAGCTTTCAGGTAATTTAAGATTTCCCGAAAGAATATTATATTATTGGGCTGCAAATTATAGTAAACTTTTAAATAAAGGCGAAGAGTATGAAGACTTAACGCCTGTGATAAGTATTAATCTTCTTAATTTTAATTTAAACAAGGTTAATAAAAATATCCACAGTTGCTATATGATTTACGATACAAAAAATAAAAATCTATTAACAGACCATTTGCAGATACATATAATAGAATTAAAGAAATTTAAATTCAAAGATAATGATTTAAAAAAGGATTTAAATTATTGGCTTGGATTTTTCACTACAAATAATTATGGAGGCTTATATGTCAGAAATAGTAAAAGAAAAACCTATAATGGAAGAAGCGCATAAACGATATAATAATTTTATTAGAAGTCGATTAATGATGAGCGAGTATGAGAAAAAAGAAATCTATCAATACGATAAACAAATAATGCTTAAAGATGAAAGACGAAAAGGTATAAAAGAAGGTAGAAAAGAACGAAATTATGCTATAGCTAAAAGTTTAAAAAATTCTGGGCTTGATAATAAATTTATATCGGAACATACGGGATTAAGCATTGAAGAAATAGAAAAACTATAATATCCGTTATTTTTATTAAATTTAATTCTTCCCCTCAATAATCCCAACCTCCTCCTCACTCAAACCATACAACCAATAAACCAACCTATCAATCTCCTCTTCAAACTCTCTCGTATCAATCCCTTTCTTCTTCCCTTCAATAACTTTCTCAACCAAATTAACAATTTCCTTTTCTGTCTTTTTATCAACTTCAAAATAAATTTAAACCGTCATCGCCGAGCGAGGCGCACAAAGTGAGCGAGCGTGGGTGAAGCAATCTATTAATTTACTTATTTATTTTTATTATTTTCTTTTTGCAATCTATCTTCTATTTGCATTTTAGTTTCTTGTAATCTATGAAAATTGTATATAAGAAAAATTATAATATATATTAATGTCAATACGCAAAATATATTTATAAATGTCAAACCAAAATCAATTTTTGATAAAATATACACCAATATAGAAAGCATAAAATAGATTATAAATGCAATAGATATATTATTTAAATCTTTTCTAAATGAATTAAGATATTCTTCATTTTTAATCCCACTTAAACTAAATCCTATTATAACGCTATAACCAACTGAAAAAACTATTCCTATTACTGTAAATAAAATATCCTGAATATTAATAAAATCAATATTTAAGTTTTTTATATTTGTAAATGATAACAATAAAGAAATTATAAAAAATATAATCAAACATATTATCAACTTAAATAAAATTGTTTTCATTTTTATATCACTTCTTTATTATTTGATACTTTATACAAGAAAGAAACCATTTGCTGTTTTAATTCTTCTTCTTTTATAGAATTATTTTTATTAGTAGCTATATTTACTATTTGTGCAACTTTATATTTACTACCATCTATAATTTTACCGTCTGAAGTTTGAACCGTTATATAATCGTCTGGCATCGCTTTCAAAAATAATCCGACATCATCTGGATTTTTTATTGTTAATATAATTCTAGCTCTTATTATATTTGATATTTCATATTCTTTTTCGTATAAATTATTAGCAATCCCAAACATCTTTTTTAGAAAACTATTATTAGTTATATCTTTAGTTATATCTTTAGTTATACGAGATTTATTTCCTATAATTATCTTTTCTATAAAGTGTTCCGATTTGTTATTTAAATCTTTTACTATACTATTAACTATATAATAACTCTTGTTAATTTTTTTTAATAAAAAATTAATATATGTTTCAAATAAATCAACACTATGCCTTAACGCTAAAATTACATATTTATCGTTAAGGCAAAAGTAATATCTATTTACTATAAATCCTTCAATATTTGAATTATTTTTTTCTTTTGTTTCTATATCTTCATATGCTATCATAGGTTTTTGTAATTGTTCTTTAAAAATGCTTTTAGCAATCCCTTTTTTCATTCTTAATATACAACCAAATATATAATTATTGCCTTTGTAATACCAATTAATAAAATCCACCTCTTCTATATTATGCAGATTTTCTATGGGCATCATCCTATTTTCTGAAGTATTTCCTAATTTTGTTATATATTCTAATAAATCTCTAAATAAATTAGGAGTGTTAGACATCTCATCAACCGATAAAGAATAAGCTCTTAATATTTTTTCTACTTTACCCATAGTATTACCTTTATTTATTATTATTATAAATTATATATCAAATAATATAATTTTCTATATGTTTTTACCTTTCAATACCATACAACTCGCAAACAAACCCATCAACCTCTTCCTGCAATTTTTTCAATTCTTTTTGCTCTTGCTCTTCGCTAATCAAATTATTTATTCTTTTTTCTTTAATATCTTTTCCTCTATCAAATAAAATTTCAGCTTGTTTTAATTGCTTTTTATTAGGTATAATAATCGGTAATTGCCTTACATCGTTTATTTGCAAATTAACCGTATTATTTATAAAAATTCTTAAATAATAAAATAGAAAATAAGAATTTAATAATACTAAAAAATATTTGCTTGAAGTATTTTCGTATAGACTGTATAAACTCATACTTGCTACATCGTTAATAGAAATTTCCTTATATCTTGCTTTTATATATTCCGAATTTGGATTTAAAACATTATTCCAACTAAAACCTTCTTTAAAATAAAATTGTGGATTTCTAAAAACAGGCATTCCTTCACCTTTTTTCCCGCTATTTTCTTTTAAAAATTTAACATTGTTTGAATTCCAATCGATTGCAAATACAGTTGGCGAATACCATTTATTGCCTTCTTTATCTCCTTTATCATAAGGAACAAAACTTTTTTTATTTTCTATACCATTTTCTTTTTCGTCTTTACTCAAATTATTAATATCCGCTATTTCATTTTTTGAAACTATTCTATATATAAATCCCTGTCCGAAAATATCTCTTCCATGTTTTTCTTTTAATAAATCAAAAAGTTCTCTTATTTCTTTTTCTTTCATTTTAGAAATATCATAATTTGTATTATATTCTTTATTAAAATATTTTATTTTTTCCAATCTTTGATTATAAACTCTTTCGGCGTCTTTTGTATTTTCAATAATTCCTACATATTTACCATTATTAGCCGTAGCCAAACCTTGCCCGCCTTCAGTTATTAAACCTAATAAAGTAATATCTCCTTCTTTCAAAGAATTTCTATAATTTTGTAAAGCGCTTTGATTTTTCTCTATATCTCTACTTGTTTTTATCAAATTCCATTTTTGATTTATAAGAACGGAAGCCTCTTTTACAAATTTATTATAAAGTCGCATATTAAATTCATTTGGCGTAAAGAAAATAGAATTTGGCGAATTAATAAATATATCTACATTTATTTTTATAGAATTATTTTCAGATACGGGATTATCTTCTTTTGTATTATCAGAATAATTAAATTCGTAATTATTTAAATCCTCGTTTATAAGCGTAACTATCGCAGGTTCGACTTCCGCATGTTCAAAAACATTCCCCGTATTTATAATTTCCAATAAATGCTTATTTTGTAGTATTTCTCTCAATCCTTTTTTACTTTGAATTGTCAAAAAACTATTTGAACTTATATAAGACAATATGCCTTTATCTTCTAATAATTTAATTCCTTTTATATAAAAATAATAATATAAATCGTCTTGTATTCCGTATAGCTTTTTATAACTAACCATATCTTTATTTTTAATTTCTTTATTAGAAACATAAGGCGGATTTCCAATAACAATATCAAAACTATCGATTCCAAACATTATCTCGCTATCGAAAAAATCATAACTTTTAAGCATATCGAAAGGATTATAATCTTTCAATTTTGTATTATATTGCGAATATTCTTTTAATAATTTTAAAACCTTTTTTCTAATTTCTTTTTTTGTTTCAAAATCGGCGTTAAAATATTCTCTCATATTTTTTACTAATTCCGTTTTATCGTAAGCAAGTTTTAAATTATTATTTCCTTCTTTTTCTTCAAGTTCTATCAAACTATTTGCCGACAAAACTTTAAACTCCAAATTTGGCAGAATTTCTAAATCTATATATTTATCCGCTCCGTTATTTTCCAAATAATAGCTCGATTTTAATAATTCTATCCAAAGCCTCAACCTGCAAATATTTACCGAATTAGGATTTATATCGACTCCATAAAGTTGATTATTTATAATATGTTTTTTCGCTTCAAATAAAATTTTTTGTATTTTCTGTTTTATCTCGCTAATATTTCCGCCTTCCATATTATATTTATATTCCGCCCCGTTTATATAATTAATAACAAGCTCGTCATCTTCTATATCTACTTTAATATCGTTAGACAAAACATGCAAATAACTTTTTATTTTTATAAGTTCATTTAAACAAGCAACCAAGAAATGCCCGCTTCCGCAAGCGGGGTCTATTATAGTAATAGAATCCAAAATATATTTTACTTGCTCTTTAATTTTATGTATATTCGCATCGACATAAATTTTTATTTCGTCAATATTCTTAAAATTTGCGTCTTTAAAAAATTTATTAAATTTATTGACAATCGCTTTTTCTATAGAATATTTAGCCATATACATTGTAATCGCTGGCGGAGTAAAATGCGAACCGTCTTTATAACCGTTTAATCTTTCAAAAACTAATCCCAAAATTGAAGATTTAATTATTGTATTTTTGTTAATATTTGAACTGTCGTTTATAGCGTTGAATATATAGCAATTTAAAAATCTTAAAATATATTCTAAAAAATTTAATTCTTTTTTATCAAAATCTCTGTCTTTATATAAAACGCTTCCCGACATTATTTTCATTTTCAAAGAATTATTTAATTTTGTTATAGAGTTAATTTTTTCTTCTTCAGTTTCTTCAAATAAAGAGCTATTCAAATAAGGAATATGTTTATAATATTCGTTTTCTTTATTTTCCGTTATTCTTCTTTCTTTGCTTTTTGCCAAAACTTTAAAAAATAAAGTGTATAAAAAAGAATAATCTACAATTTCATTATAATTTAAAATATGCAAATTATTATCATCTCTAAAAACTCTTAATTGAGCTTCTAGTATTTTTAAAAATAAAATTCTATTAATCCATAAAATATTTAATTTTAAAGCCGTTTCAAATTTTTCTTCGCCTTTTAAATCTTCGTCCAAAATATCCATAGTTAATTTTATAAGAGTATTGTCGACTTTATTCAAAACCAATTTTTTATCTTTAGTTTCTTCAAGTCCCATCATATAAATTATCTCTCTATAAAAAGTATTCGATATAATATTAAAATCGTTATTCGTTTTCAAAGAACAAATATTATAAGGGCTTAAAAATTTAAATATAATTTCCGCATCGTCTTCAAATAAATTAATCTTATAACCGACAACTTCGCGATTAATTTTTTCAAGTATCGCTTTTGAAGAATTATAAAAATCTTTAGTGTTAGTGTCTATTTTCTTAACATTAAAAAAATTTATTATCTGTTTATTTGCCGTCAAATATTCAAAATCGCTTCTTAAAAATAAATATATATTTTCAAAATCTGTAATAATTATATGTTCTACCGTCATATCTTTATTAATATTTTTTCTACTCTGATAATAATAAAGAACCGATTGATAAAAAGATTTATAATAATAATCGTTATCTTTTATCATTTCCGTTTTATTGTCATAATTTTTAGTTTCTATAATCGCTTTTATATCGCCTTCGTATTTTATAGTTAAATCTATTTTTCCTTTGGTATTGCAATTATATTTAAATGCTCCGTTTAAAAAATCTTTCAATATATTTTTGCAATGCTCTTCGCTCTCTTTATCTTCTTTGGCTTTTCTAATTCCATTTTTATATATTTCAAGTTTTTCTGATAAATTATTTAATTCTTCGGTATTTGATAAGTTTGAAAATATTGAAGATTTAAGTAAATCTCTTCGTTTTAATAATTCTTTCGCTTCTTTTGTTATAGATTTCATACGATAATGATTATAAGCGGGCGAACGGAATCGAACCGTCATCTTTAGATTGGAAGTCTAAGGTAATAACCATTATACGACGCCCGCGCTACTATAATTTTTTTAGGATTATAATTATTATAACATAATTAAAAAAAAAAGCAATACTAAAAACTGCAACTTTTCAAAATATAATTTGACAATAATACAATCTTTTATATAATACTATTATCAGAGGTATAAAATGCAAAATATAAATCAATTAATAGACCATACTATATTAAAACCAGACGCCACAATAGATGATATAAGAAGATTATGCATCGAAGCAAAAGAATATAATTTTTATTCCGTTTGCGTAAACTCCGCTTATGTTAATGTCGCTTATAATTTTTTACTTCATTCAAATGTTAAAGTTTGTTCCGTTGTAGGTTTTCCGCTTGGCGCTATGATAAAAGAAGCAAAAGCTTACGAATCAAAATTTGCGATTGATAGCGGAGCCGATGAAATAGATATGGTTATGAATATAGGACTTTTAAAAAGCAATAAGATAGATTTATTTGAAAGAGATATAAAAAAAGTTAGAGAAACTTGTCATGCTGCCGTCCTTAAAGTAATTATTGAAACTTGCCTTTTAACCGACAAAGAAAAAATTTTAGCTTGTCAAATAGCGAAAGAATACGGAGCGGATTTTGTAAAAACTTCAACGGGATTTTCTACGGGCGGAGCAACCGAACATGATATTGAACTTATGCGAAAAACAGTTGGCGATAAAATGGGAGTTAAAGCTTCGGGCGGAATTAAAACTTACGAAGACGCTATAAAAATGATAAACGCGGGAGCTAATAGATTAGGAACGAGCAGCGGAATTGCAATAATAAAATCCGCTAATTAAAAAATCGATTATAATTTTTAGGATTTAAAATTTATGGAATATAAAAAACCAAAAGCCTTTTATGACAATAAAGCCGATAAAGACGGACTTCTTCAATATCATATCAAATTAAAAAAAGGAGATGTCGCAAGATATGTTTTATTGCCTGGCGACCCGAAAAGAGTCGGATTTATAGCGAAATATTTAGACGAACCCGTTTTAAAAGCCGATTACAGAGAATATGTTACGATTACAGGCAAATATAAAAATATTCCCGTTTCAATAACTTCCACAGGAATTGGAGGACCTTCAGCTTCAATAGCTATGGAAGAATTAATTAAAATCGGAGCGGACACTTTTATAAGAGTAGGCACTGCGGGAGGATTAAGTTTAAAAGTTAAACCTAATGATTTGGCAATAGCTCAAGCTGCGATAAAAGACGAAGGAACTTCAAAAGAATATATTCCGTTTGAATATCCTGCAATTGCAAATACGGATATAATTTTTGCATTAAGAGATGCTGCGAGAGAAAAAAATTATAATTATCATATCGGAGTCGTTCACAGTAAAGATTGTTTTTACGGAGAGCTTGAGCCTCAAAATTCTTTTTTTAGAGAAAAATTTGAAAACAACTTAAAATATTATACTTTATGCGGAGCGATTGCATCCGAAATGGAATGCGCCGCTTTATTTTCATGCGCAGCGATTAGAAAAGTTAGAGCGGGAGCGATAATGCATATAGTTGAAAATACTATGATTGAAAGATTAGGAACTCATTTAAATTATTCAAACAATATAGAAAACATGATATTAACTGCATTAGAATCTATAGTAATATTGGATAAAAAAGTTAATGAAAGTTAATAATTAAAGGAATATTTATGATTGAATGCCCAAAAGCATATTACGAAGAAAATGAAAATCTTGTTCATCATCTCAAATTAAAAAGAGGCGATGTTGGAAGATATATTATAATGCCTGGCGACCCGAAAAGATGCGAAAAGATTGCAAAGAGATTTGAAAGCGCAAAATTAATTGCAGACTTTAGAGAATTTGCAACTTGGACGGGTTATATTGATAAAGTAAAAGTTTCCGCAGTTTCGCATGGAATTGGCGGACCTTCTACTGCAATAGCTTTGGAAGAATTAATTAAAATCGGAGCGGATACATTTATAAGAGTCGGCACTTGCGGAGGAATGAATATGGATGTTTTGCCTGGCGATATAGTTATAGTAAACGGCGCTATAAAATTAGGCGGAACTATGAATAATTATATTCCAAAAGAATTTCCATGCATTCCAAATATAGAAGTTTTAGAGGCAATGATTGAAGCGAGTAAAAATATAAAAAATAAAACTCATATCGGAGTCGTTCAATGTAAAGACGCTTTTTATTCTCAACATGCTCCAGATAGCATGGCTGTGGATAAAGAATTATTATATAAATGGGAATCTTATATAAAAGCGGGCGCTTTGGCTTCTGAAATGGAATCTGCAACTTTATTCGCCGTGGGTTCCGCTAAAAATGTTCGCACGGGAGCCGCAATGCTCGTTCTTCATAATCAGGAGAGAGTAAAAAATAATATAAATGATAAAAAAGATTATACGGGAGAAGAGGCAATAGATTTGGTAATAGAATCTTTAAAAGTCCTTATTAAAAAAGATAATTCTTAAATTTTAATAAAATAAAAAATGCCAAAAAATGGCGAGGAGAAAAAAATGAAAAAGTTTTTAGTATTAATCGTTTTTGCTATGATAATGATATTTGCTTTATCATGCGGAAATGAAAAAAAGAGTAGCGGCTATGAGCTTGCTTTAATTACCGATGTCGGCACTATAGACGACAGGTCTTTTAATCAAGGTTCATGGGAAGGCTTAAAAAAGTATGCCGAAGAGAAAGGCATAACTCATAAGTATTATCAGCCAACCGAAAAAACTACGGACGCTTATATTGACTCTATAGATTTAGCGGTTGCTGCGGGCGCGAAAATAGTTGTGACTCCTGGATTTTTATTTGAGCCAGCGATATATAAAGCTCAAGATATTCATCCCGAAGTTAATTTTGTGCTTTTAGACGGAAGCCCTCAAGATGGAAATTATAAAGATTTTAGAATTGAGAAAAATGTTTATTCGGTTTTCTACGCTGAAGAAGAAGCGGGATTTTTAGCAGGATACGGAGCGGTTAAAGAAGGCTATACAAATTTAGGATTTATGGGAGGTATGGCTGTTCCTGCGGTTGTAAAATTCGGATACGGATTCGTTCAAGGAGTAAATTATGCGGCTAAAGAATTGGGAATTAGAAATGTTAAAGCGGATTATAATTATCTCGGCGGTTTTAATCCGAGTCCCGAAATTCAAACCAAAGCTGCTTCTTGGTATAGAAACGGAGTTCAAGTTATATTTGTGGCAGGAGGAGGAGCGGGTAATTCCGTAATGTCGGCAGCGGAACAAAATAACGGCTATGTAATCGGAGTCGATGTTGACCAAAGTAGCGAATCGCCAACGGTTATAACTTCGGCAATGAAAATGATTGGAGAATCCGTTTATAATGCGATAGACGAATTTTATAAAGGCAATTTTCCAGGCGGAAATTCTGTTATTTTAGATGCGAAAGTTCATGGAATAGGACTCCCAATGGAAACCTCAAAATTCAAAAACTTTACTCAAGAAGATTACGATAATATTTATAAAAAATTAGTTGACGGAAGCGTTAAAATTTTGAAAGATACGGACGCTAAAGATGTAAATAAACTTCCTTTAGATAAAATAAAAGTAAATTTAATACAATAAATTAATTTAAAGCTTAATCGTATAATTTATATGATTAGGCTTTAATTATTATTTTTAATTATAAAAATTAATTTAATTTAAGGAGAAAACAATGAAAAATTTTTTAAAATTAACAATTTTATCGATTATATTAATAATTTCTTTATCATGCAAAGATACAAAAAAGAATAGCGGATACGAGCTTGCATTGATAACCGATATAGGAACTATAGACGATAAATCTTTTACTCAAGGTTCTTGGGAAGGCTTAAAAAAATATGCAGAAGAGAAAGGCATAACTTATAAATATTATAAACCAGCGGGAAAAGATACCGATTCAAAAATTGATTCTATATATTTGGCAATATCTTCGGGGGCAAAATTAATTATAACGCCAGGATATTTATTTGAGCCAGCAATATATAAAGTTCAAGATATTTATCCCGAAATTAATTTTGTGCTTTTAGACGGAACTCCTCAAGACGGCACTTATACAGATTTTAGAATTGAAAAAAATGTTTATTCGGTTTTATACGCTGAAGAAGAAGCGGGATTTTTAGCGGGTTATGGAGTAGTTAAAGAAGGCTATACAAATTTAGGAGTTATGGGCGGTATGGCTGAACCTTCGGTTATAAGATTCGGATACGGATTCGTTCAAGGCGCCGATTATGCGGCTAAAGAATTGGGCGTTAAAAATATAAAAATCGATTATACTTATATTGGCGGTTATGAACCTACGCCAGAAGTTCAAACAAAAGCGTCTTCTTGGTTTATAAAGGGAGTTCAAGTTATATTTGCGCCAGCAGGAGGAGCGGGTAATTCTATAATGTCCGCCGCCGAACAAAATAACGGCTATGTAATCGGAGTCGATGTTGACCAAAGCGTAGAATCGCCAACGGTTATAACTTCGGCAATGAAAATGATTGGAGAATCCGTTTATAATGCGATAGACGAATTTTATAAAGGCAATTTTCCAGGCGGTAAAATAGCCGTTTTAGACGCGAAAGTTCATGGAATAGGTTTGCCAATGGAAACTTCAAAATTTAAAAACTTTACTAAAGAAGATTACGATAATATTTATAAAAAGTTAGTTGACGGAAGCGTTAAAATTTTGAAAGATACGGACGCTAAAGATGTGAGTCAACTTCCTTTAGATAATGTGAAAGTAAATTTTATACAATAAATTAATTTAAAGCTTAATCGTATAATTTATATGATTAGGCTTTAATTATTATTTTTAAGTATAAAAATTAACCATAAAAAACGGCGAATTTTTTAAAAAAAAATTATTTTAACTGAAAAAGAGGAATTAAAAATTTTATTTTATTGTCATTGAGAGCGAGATTAAAGTCGCCATTGGCAAATGAACGAAGCAATATAAATATAATAACAATTTGTTTTAAGCCTTTTATTAAAAATATTAACGAATTATAAATTTGTATTACTTTGTTTCCTTTAAGTCGCTCACAATGACGATTATTTATTTCTTTTCTTTCAAATTCTTTAAAACCAATTCGGCTATTTGAACGGCGTTTGTTGCAGCTCCCTTTCTTAATTGGTCGCCCGCGCAAAATAAAGTTAAAGAATTTTTAGCGCTAATATCCTCTCTTATTCTTCCAACAAATACCAAATCTTGCTCTGTCGTGTCTAAAGGCATAGGATATTTGAATTTTGCGGGATTGTCAACAACTTTAACTCCTTTCGCTTTAGATAATAATTCTTTCGCTTTTTGAGGAGTTATTTTTTTTGCAGTTTCTATAGTTATAGATTCGCTATGGCTTCTAAATATAGGAACTCTGACGCATGTGCAATTTACTTTCAAATATTGAGAATGAAGAATTTTTTTGCTTTCATTTAACATTTTTAATTCTTCTTTTGTATATCCGTTTTTATCAAACGCGTCTATTTGAGGAATTAAATTAAAACATATTTGATGCTTAAACGCTTTAATTTCAAATCTCTTGCCAATAGAATAATTTCTAACTTGATTTTCAAGCTCTTCCATAGCTTCTTTTCCCGCTCCCGATACCGCTTGATATGTCGAAGCGATTATTCTTTTAATTCTTGCATATTTATTTAAAGGAGCTAACGCTACTAACGCGATTATAGTCGTGCAATTCGGATTTGATATTATTCCTTTATGCCATTTAACATCTTCGGGATTAACTTCGGGAACAACTAAAGGAACATTTTTATCCATTCTAAAAGCGCTGCTATTGTCTATAACTACGCTTCCAGATTTAACTGCAATCGGACTTAATTTTTTACTTATATCGCCTCCGACTGCAACTAAAGTAATATCCATATTTTTAAAAGAATCTTTACCCGCTTTTTCTATTATATATTCTTTGTCTCTAAATAATACTTTTTTGCCAGCGTCTTTATTGCCGAGTAATCTTAATTCGTTGATTGGAAATTTTCTCTCTTCCAAAACTTTTAACATTTCTTTACCAACGGCGCCAGAAGCTCCTAATAAACATAAATTAACTTTTTTCATAAAACAAATTAAACCTACAATTTTTTAAGATTATTTTTTATAGTAATATTATAATAGTTATAAAAAAATATGCAATACTTTTTAAATAAATATTTTAAAATAAATTAAATAATATATTCGTTAATAATTTATAGTTAAAAATTTATTAAACGATTTTTTATTTAAATTACTCCTTGACTAATTATAGCGTTACATACTTTTTTAAATCCCGCGATACTTGCTCCCGTTAGAGTGTCGAAAGGATTTCCAAATTCGCATGCGGTTTCATGAGTATTTTTGAAAATATTAATCATTATATCTTTTAATTTAGAATCAACCTCTTCAAAAGTCCAAGAATAACGCATTGAGTTTTGAGACATTTCAAGTCCAGAAGTAGCGACTCCGCCCGCATTAGCTGCTTTTCCAGGTCCGAATACTACTTTATTATCAATAAAATATTTAGCGGCCTCCAAACTTGAAGGCATATTTGCTCCTTCGCATACGGCTATAACTCCGTTTTTAACTAAAATTTTAGCGTCTTCTAAATCTAATTCGTTTTGAGTCGCGCATGGAAGAGCGATATCGCATTTAATTTTCCAAATATCTTTACAATTATCAGAATATTTTGAATTTTTATGAACATCCAAATATTCTTTTATTCTTCCGCGTTTAACTTCTTTTATTTGTTTAATTAAAGATAAATCAATTCCGTTTTCATCGTAAATATAACCGTTGGAATCCGACATAGCGACAACTTTAGCGCCTAAATTAATAGCTTTTTCGCATGCGTATATTGAAACATTTCCGCTTCCAGATACTATTGCAGTTTTATTTTTAAAATCCGTATTCTTTAATGTTTTTAAAGCTTCTTCAGTAAAATAACATAATCCATATCCCGTAGCTTCCGTTCTTGCAAGCGAGCCTCCAAATGTTAATCCTTTGCCTGTGAAAACTCCTACAGATTCATTGCAAATTTTTTTATATTGTCCGTATAAATAGCCAACTTCTCTTCCGCCAACTCCAATATCTCCCGCGGGAACATCGGTATCATGTCCGATATGGCGATATAATTCTGTCATAAACGCTTGACAAAATGCCATAATTTCATTGTCGCTTTTTTCTTTCGGGTCAAAATCCGAGCCGCCTTTTCCTCCGCCCATTGGAAGCGAAGTTAAAGAATTTTTAAGAACTTGCTCTAATCCTAAAAATTTAATTATAGAAGCATTAACGCTTTTATGAAATCTAAGCCCGCCTTTATAAGGACCAATAGCGGAACTATATTGAACGCGATAACCTTTATTAACTTGAATTTTATGATTATCATCAACCCAACATACTCTAAAAATTATAAGTCTTTCAGGTTCTATAAATCTTTCAAGAACTTTTTCTTTTTCAACTATAGGATTTTTTATAACATAAGGCTCTAAAGATTCCAATATTTCAAGAGCGGCATTTAGAAATTCTTTTTCTCCCTCATTTTTTTTACATAAATCGTCATAAACTTTTTTTACATATTCGCTTTTAAACATATTTTTCTCCTATTTTTTAAAAATTATTTAAATGTTTAATAATCGTTTTATTTTATCAATAGTTATAAAATGTTGCAATAGTTTCGTTTTAATTTTTTTGTATAATTTTGATTATACTTCGATTAAAATACTTTTATTTGCAATTTAAATAAATTAAAAACTATTCTTAAAAATATAAAATATTGACAAATAAACATACATATATTAATATATCTATAAACTATAAAACAAATTTAAAATAAATATCATTATGAACAAAAAGAAAATAACTCTTCAATTAATTGCTCAAAAAGCTAATGTTTCAATAGCTACGGTTTCAAGAGTATTAAATGGAAACGAATGCGTAGACGAAAGAATAAAAAATAAAATTAACGAAATAATAAAATCGGACGGATATAATAGAAAAAAGAAAAATAAAAAAATCATTTCGGTTATTATACCCGATATAACAAATCCGTTTTTTGCGAATATTATACAAGGAATAGAAGTTACGGCTAATTTATACGGTTATCATATAGTTTTATCGCAATATAGAGAAAACAGAGATATATTAAATAAATATTTTAAAGAGATAGGAAATATAGGAATATCGGGATATATAATAATTCCGTCTATAGGAAATACGGAATATTTTAAAGACATAATAAAAAAATCAAACGCTCCAATAATATTTTTAGACAGAAAAGTCGACATAGAAAATACAAATTATGTAGGCAGCAATAATGAAGAAGGCGCTTATAATGCCACAAAATATTTAATAGATTTGGGACATAAAAAAATTATTTATATGGCGGGAGCTAAAAATATAAGTTCTGAAAAAGAAAGATTTAGCGGTTTTATAATGGCTTTAAATGAAAACGATATAGATTTTGACATTAGAAAATATTATAAAACGGCGGATTTTGATTTTGACGAAAGTTATAAACAAATGAAAGAAATTATAAAATCAAATTTGGAATACACCGCCATATTTTCCGCATGCGATATTATGTGTTTTGGAATAAAAAAAGCCGCAGAAGAATGCGGATTATCTATACCTGAAGATATTTCTTTAGTAGGATATGACGATATACCTTTTTCTTCGATAATAGGACTTACAACGGTATCGTCTCAAGTTTACGAAATGGGAAAAAATGCCGTTTTGGCTATTCTAAATATAATAACTGGAAGAGTTAAAGAAAATATTAATATAACTCTTCAGCCTAATATAGTTATAAGAAATTCCTGCAGAAAATTATAAATTAAAATATAAAAATTATTGATTTTTTATGAAATTAATTATATAATAAAATGTTATCTTTTAAGAGAGGTATTTATTATGGAATTAAAAGACTATATAAGAAGTATTCAAGATTATCCTAAAGAAGGAATTTTATTTAGAGATATAACGACTTTATTAAAAGATAAGGACGCATTTAAGTTGGCTATAGATAAAATGGCGGAACAAGTTAAAGATAAAAAAGTAGATTTAATAGTAGGAGCTGAAAGCAGAGGTTTTTTAATCGGTTCGGCTTTGGCTTATAAAATGAATTGCGGATTTATTCCCGTTAGAAAAAAAGGAAAATTGCCTTATAAAACTATTTCGGAAGAATACGCTTTAGAATACGGAACTGACACTTTATATATGCATGAAGACGCGATAAAAAAAGGCGATAATGTTTTAGTCGTTGACGATTTAATCGCTACGGGCGGAACGGCTTTAGCTATGATTAAAATGGTTGAAAAATTAGGCGGAAATGTAATAGGCTCTTCGTTTTTAATAGAACTTGAAGAATTAAACGGAAGAAAAGAGATTGAAAAATATCCGATAAACATTGTAATTAAATATTGATTATTTAATTAGCGATACGATAAAGATATGCTTGAACGTCCAATAGTCATAAGTCCTGTTGACCTATCCGAAAGTTTTAATTGTATTGATTGGCTTCTGTCTGTATCGTTTCCTACAGTCCAAGAATTTTTTTGAGGCTCAAAAAGTCCGACTTTAACTTCGCTTGAAGATTTTTCGCCTAAAAATATTTTTACATCGTAATATGTAATAACTATTCCTTTATAACCTTTTACTATCTCTTCGCTGATTTTTAAAGGCGCTACAAGAGAAATATTTTTTATATTCTGTTCGTTTATATTTTGAGAGCTATTTTTTCCCAATACATAATAAATTTTATCTCCGATTGTAACGCATAAAACCTCGTTGTCCGCTCCGAACTCTTTGATTTTTATTTTAGGAGGCTCTTCTTCTTTTTTAACTGTAGGTTTAGGTTCTTCTTTTTGCGGCGGAATTTCTATAGTTTTACATGAAAAAATAAACAAAACAGATATAACAATAAATATATTCCTAAACATATAATCTCCAAATCATATTAAAAACATTATTATAAATGTCGGAAATAAATTTAATTGCATTATAATTTTATTTAAAATTATGATTGATAAATTATATTTTATATATTATATTGTTATAATATTAAAAAAGTAGGAAAGAAAATGAAAAATATAATATATAGTTTTATTATAATTATTTTAATTTCATGCGCAAGAGCAAATACCGATAATTATGGAACTATTCAAACTACGGCGGATAATTCTTTTGGAGAAGAAAGCGTATCCGAAAGAAAAACAGAATCTTTTAATAATTATAATAGCAAAAATGAAATTGAAGAGAATAACATAAAAGAAAGAAAATTAATTATAAGCGTTGATTTAAGCGTTAACTCAAAAGATATTGAAAAATCTTATAAATCGATAGAAGAGAAAGTAAAAGAATATAAGGGCTATTTTGAAAATATTGACAGTTATAAATATAGATATTTTATAGCTTTAAGAATTCCAAAAGATAATTTATATAATTTTTTAGAATTTATCGAAAATAATCAAAATGTTCAAAATAAAAATATTAACACGGAAGATATAACTGAAAATTATTATGACATTGAAAATAGAATAAAAAATAGAGAAGCTCTTTTAGACAAATTTAGAAGTTATTTGAAAGAAGCAAAAAATATAGAAGAAATATTAAGCGTAGAGGATAGAATAAATAATTTAACTTATGAAATAGAAAGAATGAAAGGAAATTTTGAAAATCTTACAAGCCTTATAGAATATTCTAAAGTAAATATAACGATAAAAAATCCCGAAGCTATGCGAAGAAATGTAAATTTTTATGATAAATTTTTATATACAATTAATTTTTTGAAATACTTTTTTTCAAGTATAATATTTTTCTTAATAGGATTTGTAGCCATAGCTATTCCTATAGTTTTACTTCTTGCTTTATTTTATTATATAGCTTTTGGAAAAATAGGATTGATAAAAAAGCTTTATAAGAAAATAAAATAATATTTTTTATATTATATTTGCCTTCATCAAATTAAATTTTATAACTCTTTAATCCGAAATTTAATATATAATGAGGGCGAAAATGACCGAACAAAAATATTATTATAAATCCACAACTAAAAAAGAATTTAATTGCGTAAAAGACGATGAAAAATTAATTGAAACTTTATCCGATAAAGGATATACGGTTTATTCGGTTAGGCAAAAAACTAATCAATTAATACCTTATCATGAACATCCAACGGAAGAGATGGTAATAGTTCTCACGGGAAAAGTTAGATATACGGTTGAAGAGGAAATTGTGGATGTGGAAGAAGGCGATATTATAAGAGTAAAACCTCATTCTGTTCATTCTATGGTTGGAATGGCTAAAGAAGGAATTTCTAATTTATTATTAGTATTTATTTAAATAATTCTTCGCTATTTTCATTATCAATTTTTTCTTTAGGCTCTTCATAATATGCAATTAAATTGTCAGAATTATTTTCGGTGTTATAACATAATTTATAAAAGTCGCAAAAATCGCAATGTTTTCCTAATTTTCTTTCAAAAGTTTTATCGTATCTTATATCGTTAACTATCTCGTCAAACCATTCGCCATAATATTTAATAGACTTTTGATTAAATTCAATAGTATCAAATTTATCGTCTTCAAAATGATAATATGAGGCGCTTGTAACATTCGGTTTCAAACTGTTTAAAAGATTTGCATAAAATTTAAGTTGAACGGTTTTCCTTTCTCTATCTTCGTTATCTTCTCCGACATCGTAATATTTATTAGTTTTATAATCCACGATTTGTAAAGTTCCGTCTGCAGATAAATCTATTCTGTCGACTCTGCCAAAAAAAACATAATCTTTAAATATATTTTCCATATAATGTTCTATCAAATAAGGAACTTTCTGCCCGAATGAATTATAAAAATTGGAAAGCATATATAATCCTTTTTCTCCTAATTCTTTTTCTTCTTCTCTCGTTTTAAAAAACGGTCTTATTCCGCTTCTTCTCCATCCTTCTCTAAATATATTATAAAGATTTTCTATAGTTCTCTCTTCCGCTCTCTTTTGATAGAATTCTCTGCAAGTTAAATGAATAACATTTCCAAATATAAAATATTTATTGATTTTTCTTTTTTGTTTCGTATAAAGTTTTTCTATATAGATATATCTGTATTTTTTAGGGCAAAGCAAATAAGTTCCGATACTGTATTCGCTGAATCTCTGTAATTTTTTAGCGTCCATAAAAATTTATTATTGTTTAGTATATTTATTTAATAAAGCTTGAATATCCGTATCCGAAGCAATATCTACAGGTTTCTTTTCGTCTAAATTTTTAATATTTGCATTCGCTTTATTATTAATAAGCATCTCAACCGCTTTATAACTATCGGATGCAGCCGCAAAATGTAAAGCTGTCCAACCGTCATCATCTTGAGCGTTGATATAAGCTCCAAATTTCAAAATTAAATTCATAACGGAAACTCGATTATTCATAGCAGCCCACATTAAAGGAGTAGTTCCCGTATTATCAACGACGTTTACAATATCTTTAGTATTTTTAGCGGAATACGATTCTAAAATTGCCAAAACCGTTTTAGTCCAACCTCTTGCAGAAGCAATATGTATAGCCATAGCGCCGTCTACATTATCTTTTGCAAGAATATTAGCGCCGAAATTAAGAAGAATCGTAACTATTTCAGAATATCCATAATATGAAGCAAGCAATAAAGGAGTTTCGCCGTCCGCATACCATTTTTTGCCGTCATTTTCAAGTATAGCGCCATTTGGAAGAATAGGATTAATATTTATTTTTTTATTTAATAATAATTCTCTCACTATCTCTCTTTTGTTAAATTGAACCGCTCTATGCAATGCGCTCCAATTATATTCGTCCGTTATATTTATATCGATTCCGTTTCTTATAAGCTCTCTTACTTTCTTTATATCTCCGCTTTCAATGGCAGAAAAAAATGCGGTTTTGTTATTTCTATCCGTATTTTGAGAATATAAAATAAACGAAATCGAAAATAAAATAATTAAAGTCTTTATTATATTATTTATATTTAACATAAAAAAAATTTAATCCTTATTAATATTATCTTCTTTTTTATCGTCTTTATCATTTTCGTTTTTATTTTTATTATTAACTATTCTGCTTATAATAGCGTATATGCATAAAAGTATAAAACCTATTATTAGTAATTTATTCGTAAGGGACATTTTTATCTCCAAATATTTTAATATAATAATTTATGATATATTATAATTAAATTAATTTCAATTTTATATTTTATAGATTTAATCGTTATAGGATTATTTACTTTATAAAAAATAAAAAAATTGGGAAATAAAAAATATTTACTTCCCAATTATAATCAATATTTTTGTTACTATGTTACCAATTATCTATAGGGTCATCTTCTTCTCTATAAGTTTCTAAATACATATCCGTTTTAGCCACTAAATTATCGAAATAGATATAATATTTACCATAAGAATCTTTAGGGTCAACTTTAATAAATATACCCATAAAACTGATTCCCTGCTCTACCTGTCCTCTAAAATCTTCCTGTTTAACATTAGCAGGCACTTGAACCGATACATTTTTCCAACCTACAAAGTTAAGAGGAACATTTCCTATAGATTGAGGTTTTCCGTTTATATCGTAAATATAGAAACTCATCATATTGTTATGATTTCTTCCAGCAACCCAAACGCTTATCTCTTTAGTATAGCCAGGAATTTTCACAGGTCTTGGCGGCGTAATAGAAAAATAAGGATAACCCGTTCTAAAATATTCAACTTTAGCTCCGAGTATATATTTATTCTCTTCTTCTCCTTCAGCAACTACATCTGAAGGTCCGCCTTCTCTACGAATAATACTTACCAAACCGTAATCTCTTGGCATAGCTCCTTGCCATGTATTGGCAAATTCAAAATTATCTATCAAGAAATTAGTCATAGATTCGGTAACGAAATTATTACCCTCTTCTCCGTCAGTTTGTTCAGCCGCATCTTGCGCAAATAACAAGAATGCAACAGTTAAAATCAACATTATTATCGAAATACTTAATCTTTTCATTTTATATTTTCTCCTTAAAAATTAATCTTATTGTTGCTCTTCTGTATTTTCTTCTGAACCTTCGCCAACCACTCTAGCTCCGCCTTCGGTATATTGTTCCGAAGAACTTCCGCCTACTTCTTGTCCAAGCGTAGTTTCAATATCAGAACCGTCATAAGATTCTCTAAATGTGTCGGTAACCGTTTGGAAATAATCCAATAACACAACGAAATTATCCGCTCTTTCTTCAGGCGATGCCCAAAAACGGAAATTTAAGAATCTTAAACCTTTAGCCCTTGGAACATAAGGTTCTGATTGAGGTATGAAAGACGGAACAGCCGTGCTTAAATTCCTCCAGCCTATATACTTCAAAGAACCTAAAGGCAAAGTATAGGTATAACCGTTATAGTCCGAGAAGAGCATCTCAATCGAATAATTATAATTTCCTCCCCATACCCATACATCGAAAGTTTGAGCTTTACCAGGTATAATCTTTTGAACAGTAGGAACTAAATCAAAAAAGTTGTAAGACCTTCTGAAAAAAGAAACGCTTACCGATAAAGAATTGGTGGAATTATATCCCTGATTACCCATACCGTAAGGCTTTGTTGCAAATAATCTCATATTCGGATATTTCATTACAACACCGTTTTCATTTGTTCTTTCGCCCGTAAACATAAATCTACTTGCATTCGATATTGGCTGCCATTCGTCTAATGTTTCAAAATTATAAAGTAATCTTGTTTCCATATAGACGCTGATATTTTGCCCATAAACAGCAAACGAATTTATGCATATGAACAAGCAAACAATTACGAGGTAGCGAAAATTATCTCGCATACTTCTATAAAACTTCATAGCGCACACTCCTTAATATTTATAGTTAAGCAATTATATACAATAACTTGCTAATAATTATATTATAATAAAAAAAATTTGTCAACTAAAAATATAAAAAAATTTATATTTATTTTTTCACTTTTTCATATTATATATGTCCTACTATAGGAAGCCCTATCATATAATAAAAAGCCATATTTGTCAACATACCTATAATACTTCCTAAAACTATTCCGCATATAACATCCAAAGGATAATGAAGTCCAACATAAACTCTGCTAAAAGCTATTAACGAAGCTATAGTATAAAATAAAATTGCAGAACCAAAACTATAACTTCCAACAGAAAAAGATATTGCAAAACCAACCATAGTATGTCCCGAAGGAAAAGAATGTTTATCGGGAGGATACATTATAGGAATTTTATCATGCTTTTTATAAGGGCGCATTCTACTAAAAAAACTTTTTATATACAAAAAAACAAATATACAAATAAATACGGCGGAGGCAGCTCTCGCAAAATATAAAATGGCGTATTTTATTCTAAACATATAAAGCGAAAAATATAAGAAAGCCCATACATAACCGTCACCAAGTCTGCTCATAAGTTTCATAAAACTTTTAAAATATCCTCTTCTATTATCTTTGAAAATTTTTAAAAATAATTTGTCGTCTATTTGAGACATAAATTTAATAATAGATAAATTATTAATATAATTCATTCTCTTTTGTCTTCTCTTTCTTTTAAGAAGTTTTTTTATTTTCTTTCTTCTTTTCTTTATATTTTCAATCATAATATAATCGATTATTTTTTATTAAGATAATTAATTTAAAATGTTAACATTAAAAAAAAATAAATCAATCGCAAAAAATAAATTCTATATTTAATTTATATCTCTTTTATTTATAATTAAACCGTATCCGCTTAATTCAATTTCAATTTTATTATTTAATATTATTAAAAAATTTTTATCTCTTCTCTCTATATAATTTATTTTTGATAAAGGATATTCTCTATCTATAGTATTAACCATATTTTTATGGATGCAACTTCTTGGAATAGTTAAATTTGTATCGTTTGCTTTAACGCTTTTCCATAATCCCGTTTCATAAAAAATAAAGTCAAATCCCGATTTTATTTTTACTTCATAGCCTTCGCCATTTTTATGCAAATTAACGCTTTCGATTTTATCGCCAGGAAAATTTATATTTATAAAATTTTTTGCCCTTAAAGGCAGAGAGTTTTCGGTTATATTTTGAGAATATAATAAAATAGAAGTTAAAATAAAAATCAATATTTTTTTCATTAAAAATTAAAATCCTAAATATAAAATATATTATAATATTCGTATTTTATACGCTTTATTTTATAATTTTTTATATAAAGAAATTAAGAATATTTTTATAAAATCAATTTTTAATCAAATGAGATTTTACAGTTTTTTATTTCGTCTATACTCAAACCTGTAGCTTTGCTTATTGAAGCATTATCTATGTTCATTTGTTTTAGTTTTTTAGTTATATAATAAATATTTTCTTTGATATATTTAAAAATTTAAACCAATAAATTTTCAAAATATTTTGACTATATTATTTAATACTAAAAGAAAACTTATAAAATAGTCGTTTAAAAATATAAAATATTTTTTAATAATAAGAATATTATAACAGAATATTTTTATTTGTCAAAATGATTTTTATAATTTTTTATGTTATGGTTTATTGCGGACGAAGGGCGCTTTATTTTTTGTTTAAAGTATTTATTAAGTTAATTTTATTTGAATGTCATTGAGAGCGATAAATTTGAAATTATAATAACTATTTAATCTTTCTATATATACATTCAAAAGTGTCGCCTAAATTATATTTTTTTGCAAATAAATTATAAAAATTTTTGAATCCTTTATTTTCTTTTAAAAATCCTAAATTAAAAATATCGCAAAATCTATTATAATAAACGCTTTTGTTTTCTAAATGAATTCTTTTTAGAGAATATTTTTTTAAAAAATTATCTAAAGCTTTATAATTTGTTTCAAAAGCATGGTCTGTGGGAACAATCTTAAAATAATTTTTATTAAACTTTCCGCTAATTCCGTTTCCGTTGGGCATAGCCAAAGCAAAAATTCCGTCTTCTTTAAGAGAAAATAATATTTTTTCAAGCAGTTTGTCGAAATTGTATATATGCTCTAAAACATACCAAGCCGTTATTATATCGTATTCTTTTTCTTTATATTCAAAATCGAGTAAAGAAATATTATGAACATTTAAATTAAGATTACTCACGCAGTAGTTTGCCGCATATTCGCTTATCTCTATTCCTTCGGTTTCGTATCCGTTTAATGAAGCTTCTTTTAAGAAAAATCCCATTGCCGAACCTAAATCTAATATTTTGCCTTCGGGCTTAATATTCTTTATTATCTCCAAACGATTTTTTGCGAGAGCTTTCAAATTTTCTTCGTCTTCTTCGTAAGTTTTTCCGTATTGATTTTTATAATCTTCAATAAAATATTTTGAAGAATAATCGGTTGAAATGGGAAAGAAAAATTTTCTAAATAAAGAATTACATTTTCTACATTTATATAAATTCGATTCTGCATTTCTATTTTTTAATTTTATATTTTTTGATTTGCAAAAAGGACATTTTATATTTTTAAAATCCGCGATATTATCGATTATAATTTTTATTCTTTCAATAGATTTTTCAGTATCTATATTTTTAGAATTTTCTTTATATTTATTTTGCAAATTAAAATCAAAAAGAAAATTATTTATTTTATTAAAAGCCTCTTCAATATCAACTTCTTCAAAAAATCCTAAATTAAAAAATATATCTTTGCATTTTTCTCCCAAATCGTTATGATATTTTGTAGGCGATAATAATATTACGGGAATTTTAGCTTCAATGCATTCAAAAGCGGTAAGCCCAAAATAAGTTATAACCGCCGAGTAAGAATTTTCAAATATATCGGGAGAAAAATTTTTTGAAATTATATTTTCGTTTTTATTTTCAGATTCTACAAACACAAATTTTTTATTTTCTATTTTTGAGATTATTTCAAAAGCTTTATTTTTTAAACGATTATTAAAACCCAAATAAACTAGAATCGGAGCTTCGCTGTCGTATTTCGGCTTTATATTAGAATTAAGAATTGTAGTAAAAAAAGGCTTTATATTAACCAAATCGCCGTTTTCTAAATTCGGCAACATTTCTATAATCATATCGGCAAAATTTCTTTCTTCGCCAACGCTGTCTACGATTATAACGGGAGATAATTTTTTTAAATATTTTATATATTTTTTATCGATTTCTCTGCAGTCGATTATAGTTAAATAAGGACGAATATTTTTTATTTCGTTAAATTTGCAAGTTTCAATATTTGGCTTTGAATATATATCGCTTTTGTCGTTAATTGAAGAAAATATAAAATCGTAAAAAAAGTTAAGTTTATTTGCTATAAATTTCATTCGAGTAAAATGCCCGAATCCGTATATTCCGTTTATATCGGTTATAATACATATTTTTTTTATTTCGTTTTGCATCAATAGTATTTTAAATATTTTTTATTTTTGATAATACGATTATATAATGATACTTAAAAAAATACAGCCTGATTTTTAAGATATTATTTTACTCTTTCGTCTTCTTCTTTCATTTTTTCAAGCGTATTTTTTAATTCGTCAACAAAATTTTTATCTTCGCCTATAATATGACTGAAAAGCCAATCTCTTAAATAAACAATAAAATCATCCATATCGACATTTTCGCCGTTTGTGTATTTAATAACATTCTCCAAAACTTTGCTAGAAAATTCTCTATGTTTTGAAATATGTTCTTTAAAATATTTATAATGAACGGCTTTCATTATCTTCTCTTCTGTGGCAAAGTGATAAGTCGCATAATCAACTGTTCTTTTTAAAACAATTTTAAATTTATCTCTAGCTTCGGAATTATATAAGTCGCCCAATTCTGACGCAGCATGCAAATCATTTATTATATTAATAAGTTCTCTATGTTGGTCGTCAATTCTTTTATAGCCGACTTCAAATTTTTTATCCCATACTATCCATTTATCCATAATTACTCCTTTAATTAAAAATAATGAAAAAACCTATTCCAAACCTTTTAGAATTTGAAATAGGTCTGTCTATACTTAATATAAGAATTATTTTAAATTAAAGAAAGCTTTTTTTCCTAAATAAACGGCTCTATTTCCTAATTCTTCTTCTATTCTTAAAAGTTGATTATATTTTGCTATTCTATCGCTCCTTGAAGCGCTTCCCGTTTTTATCTGTCCCGCGTTTGTGGCGACAACTATATCGGCTATTGTAGTGTCTTCGGTTTCTCCCGAACGATGCGAAACTACGGAAGTATAATTATGAGTTTTAGCAAGTTCGATTGAATCTAAAGTTTCGGTTAAAGAACCTATTTGATTAACTTTTATTAATATAGAATTAGCGACTCCTTTATCGAGTCCCATTTGAAGTCTTTTAACATTTGTAACAAATAAATCGTCTCCAACTAACTGAACTTTTTTGCCTAATTTTTCGGTTAAGATTTTCCATCCTTGCCAATCGTCTTCAGCCGTAGCGTCTTCTATTGATATGATAGGATAATTATTTACCAAATGAGCGTAAAAATCTACCATTTCCGCGGAAGTAAGCTCTCTTTTATCCGACTTTTTGAAAATATATTTCTTTTTATCTTTATCGTAAAATTCGCTTGAAGCTGGGTCCATAGCAATGCATACATCTTCGCCTGGTTTATAACCCGCTTTTTCTATTGCTTGCATAATAACTTTCAAAGGCTCTTCATTGTCTTTCAAATCTGGAGCAAAACCGCCTTCATCTCCAACGGTTGTGCTTAAACCTTTATCATGAAGAATATTTTTCAAATTATGGAAAACTTCGGCTACGCAACGAATTCCTTCTTTAAAACTTGAAGAACCTACGGGCATAACCATATACTCTTGAAAATCTATAGGAGCGCTTGAGTGTGCGCCGCCATTTAAAATATTAGCCATAGGAACGGGCAAAGTTTTAGCGTTTGTTCCGCCAATATATCTGTATAGAGGAATGCCAAGTTCATCGGCGGCAGCTTTAGCTACTGCAAGAGATACTCCCAATATTGCATTTGCTCCAAGTTTTCCCTTGTTTTCCGTGCCGTCAATTTCTATCATAGTTCTGTCAATTTCAACTTGCTCTAAAGCGTCCATATCTAATAATTCATTGCAAATAATTTCATTTACATTTTCAACCGCTTTTTGAACGCCTTTGCCTAAATATCTTGCTTTATCTCCGTCTCTTAATTCTACGGCTTCATGCTCTCCCGTTGAAGCCCCAGATGGAACTGCCGCTCTTCCAAAAGCTCCGCTATCCAAATAAACATCCACCTCTACGGTAGGATTTCCTCTCGAGTCTAAAATTTCTCTCGCTACTATATTATCTATTAAAGACATATTAAATACTCCTTGTTTTAAATTAACGATTTGTTTATATTATAATATAATTTATAAATTTCAAGTTGAAAAATAAGAATTTAAATAAATTTATTCTTTTATAGTTTTTTAATTAATTTTTAATTAGCTATTTATTATAAACTTATTTTTTATTTCAAAGCTTCAACGCATCTTGCGCATAATTCTTTATGTTCTTTATTCTCTCCAACCGTTTCATAATGTCCCCAACAACGAATGCATTTTTCATGTTCCGCTTTGATTGTTTTTACAAATGAAACATCGCCTTCAATAAAAGAATCGTCTTTTTTATCTTCGACTATAACTTTGCTTACAATAAATATTTCGTTTAAGTATTTATTATATTTAATTAACAAATCTTTAACGGCTGAATCTTTTGGCGATATATTTATATAAGCTTCTAAAGATTTTCCGATTGTATTATTGTCTCTCGCCCGCTCAAGCGAAAGCAAAACATCGCCTCTTACTTTAAGCAAGGTTTCCCATTCTTTTTCAAGTTCCAAATCGATATATTCTTCTTTTAATTCCGTCCATAATTCCAAATGAACGGAAGAAGATTTTTTATAATGTCCCCAAATTTCATCCATAGTGAAAGGTAGGAAAGGAGCGATTACTTTAACCAACACATCCAAAATTTCTATTAAAACGGTTTGAGCGCTTCTTCGAGATATAGAATCTTTTTTATCGCAATATAATCTATCTTTTATTATATCCAAATAGGTTGCCGAAAGTTCGACTACGCAATAATTTATTAGTCTTTGATAGAATACATGAAACTCGTAATTATCGCAGGATTTTTCTGCAGATTTAACGAAACTATATAATCTAGATAAAGCGTATCTGTCAACGGGAAAAAGTTTTTCAATTTCAATTTTATCTTTTTCAAAATCGAAATCGTTTAAGTTGCCGAGCAAATATCTGAAAGTGTTTCTTATTTTTCTGTAATTGTCGGCTATCGCTTTCATCATATTGTCGCCCACTCTCGCGTTATGAGTGAAATCTTCGCTTATGCACCAAAGTCGCAATATATCCGCTCCGTATTTGTCGATTACATCCAAAGGTGAGACAACATTTCCCGCGCTTTTATGCATTGCCTTTCCGTTTTCGTCTAATGTCCATCCATGAGTTATTAATTCTTTATATGGCGGAATTCCTCTTATAGCCATTGAGGGCCAAATTGCAGCCTGAAACCAACCTCTATATTGGTCGCCTCCTTCTAAATATATTTCAACGGGAAAATTTCCGTCTAAATCTTTATTTGTTTTTTGAGAAGCGAAAGAAGAAACTCCCGAATCAAACCAAACATCTAATATATCTTCTTCTTTGCCGAATTCATCGCTTCCGCATTCGCATTTTGTTCCCGCAGGAAGCAAATCTTTCGGCTCTAATTCAAACCAAATATCCATTCCTTTAGCTTTTACTATTTCTGCAAAATGTTTTGTAGATTCTGAAGTAAGTAAAGTTTTACCGCACTTTTTACAATAGAAAGCTGGAATCGGAACTCCCCAAGAACGCTGTCTTGATAAACACCAATCGGGACGATTATCAAGCATTTTTTTCATTCTATCATGTCCCCAAATCGGATACCATTTTATATTTTCAAGCGATTTAACTGTTCGCTCGTCAATATTATCATGCTTCATATTCATAAACCATTGGTCTGTAGCCCTAAATATTAAAGGATTTTTACATCGCCAACAAATCGGATAACTATGGCTTATATCTTCTTTATAAAATAATCTTCCGTTGTTTTTTAGAATTTCTATTATTTTAGGATTAGCGTCAGTTACTCTAACGCCTTCCATTTCTTTATAATCGCTAGTGTATCTTCCTTCTCTATCTACGGGGCAATAAATATCTAAATTGTAATTTAATCCCGTTTGATAGTCTTCTAAACCATGTCCTGGCGCTGTGTGAACTATTCCCGTTCCTGAAGTGGTTTCAACATAATCGGCAAATACTACAGCGGATTTTCTATTTTCTATAAACGGATGCGCTATTTCCAATTTTTCTATCTCTTCCAAAGATATTGGAATTATATCAAGTCCTTCTAAAGTTAAATTATTTTTTGATAAAACAGTTTCTATTAAAGTTGTTGTCATTATCGCGTATCTATCGCCTATTTTAACCGCCGCATATTCTAAATTTTTATTGAAAGCGCAAGCCATATTTGACGGCAATGTCCAAGGCGTAGTAGTCCATATCATAACATCTACATTACCGTTTAATTTATCGTTTATTTTATTTAAAACGGGAAATCTAACATAAATACTGTTTGATACATGATTATCGTCATATTCTATTTCTGCAGCCGCTAAAGCCGTTTCGCAATGAATACACCAATGAATAGTTCTTAAACCTTTAAATATATATCCTCTCTCTACAAGTTGAGAAAAAACCGAAACTATTTCAGATTCGTATTCGGGCGACATAGTGAGATAAGGATTTTCCCAATCTCCCATAACTCCGAGTCTTTTAAATTGTTTTCTTTGAATATCGATATATTTTTGAGCGTAGGCTCTGCATTTTTTTCGCATTATAAATTTGGAAGTTTCTTTATATTTATCTCCCAAACTTTCCTGCACTTTTAATTCTATCGGCATTCCATGACAATCCCATCCAGGAATATAAGGAGAGTTAAAACCTTTTGCCGATTTATATCGGACTATAATATCTTTAATAATTTTATTTAATGCCGTTCCTATATGAATATCGCCATTAGCGTAAGGCGGACCGTCATGCAAAATGCATTTTGGAGCGTCTTTTCTTAATTCTCTAAGTCGCTTATAATTTTTTTCTTCTTCCCATTTTTGTATTATTTTAGGCTCTTTTTCTTTTAATCCCGCTTTCATTGGGAAATCGGTTTTTGGCAAGTTTATTGTGGAACTGTAATCCATTTTTCGCTCCGTTTAATAATTTTAATTTTTTAAGATAATCAATATTATACTATAAATATAATTTTTTCAAGCGTATTTAATTAATAAATATTTTTAATTTTTTAAAATAAAGTATTGACAAATTTTTTAATCAATGTTAAAAATTTCTATAAATTAAAAAATATTTAAATTTTATTATTGACAAAAATTTTTAAATGTTTTATAATATTGTTAAATTAAATTAATCAATATTGAAAAAAATTTAAAATAAACTATTGACTAATTTTTTTAAATGTTGTATAATTTAATTGTAAAAATATTTGCCGAGAAATCGGTGAGGAAAGTTTGATATGAAAATCACAACAAATAAAAATACTGTAAATTTGTTAAGCAAAGCAAAGCAAAGCAAAGCAAAGCAAAGCAAAGCAAAGCCATAATTATATCTTAAATAATAATTTTAAATTTTATATATCTCAATTTTTAAAGGCATTTAAATTTTTAAGTGTCTCAATTTTATTGCATAATTTAGTTAAATCTTTTTTAACTTCAATCAAATTTACTTTCGATAGCTTATCAAGGAAAATAAAAATTTCTTGTTTAGTTATAAATAAAAATTTTTTAAAGGAGGATTTCACAATGAAATCTAAACAAATTATTATTATGCTCTTATCAGTTTTAGTTTTTGCTTTTGCTTCTTGTAAAAGTAATGAAAATCCAGAAGGTGGCGGAAGCGCACCTTCGCCATTTAAACCTTCTGATATTAGTAGGAACTTGGCAAAGTCAAGCGGATACAGCAACATCTTTCACTTTCACCGATAAAGGAGAGATAACTTATGATGGAGTTAAAGCTACAATAACAGATTGGGATAAAAACAAAGACACAACTGTTAATAAATTTGATGTTGTTTTAACTTTCAATTTTACAAGTGGTAAAGACGAAGTAACTTTTTCATTTACAAGCTCAACTACTTGCATTGTCACTTTAAAATCGAAACCAGGAGTTTATGAGCCATTTAAAAAACAATAAAATTTAAAATTAATAAAAACTGATAAGATAAGACAAAAGGCATCGTATTTATTACGGTGTCTTTTTTATTTAAACTTTATAAACAATATATTTTTTATGATTTTTATACGAGGCGCTTTGTATATATATGTTCTTGCAAATTAAATAATTTTATAATATAATATCAAACATGAGATACTTAATTTTACATGGACATTTCTATCAACCGCCGAGAGAGAATCCTTTTTTGGGAGAAATTCCTAAAGAAGCGAGCGCATCTCCTTCGCATGATTGGAATGAAAGAATAACTAAAGAATGTTATAGCCCGAACGCTTATTCGCGAATACTTGATTTGGGCGGAAAAATAGCCGATATGTCAAATAACTATCAGTTTATGAGTTTTAATTTCGGTCCGACTCTTATAGATTATATTGCAAAAACAAGAAACGATTTGCTTGAGAGAATAGTCGAAGCCGATAAAAAAAGCATAGAAAGATTAGGTTTTGGAAACGCTATAGCTCAAGTTTACAATCATATTATTTTGCCTTTGGCTAAAAAAGAAGATATGAGAGTCGAGATAAAATGGGGCTTATATAATTTTGAAAAATATTTTAAAAGAAAATCAAACGGAATGTGGCTTTCGGAAACTGCTATTAATTTAGATGTAGTTGACGCTTTATACGACTGCGGAGTTAAATTTACTATCTTATCGCCTTATCAAGCGCATTATGTAAAAAATTCAACTTTAATAGATGTTTCGGGCGGACAAATCGACACTTCAAAACCTTATTGGTTATACGGACATAACGGTAAAAAAATAGCCGTGTTTTTTTACGACCCTTATATTTCAAACGATATAGCTTTTCAGCATTTATTAAGGTCTGCCGATAAATTCGCCGAGAGAATAAGAAACGCTTATGGAAATAGAAATTTAGTAAATATTGCTACAGACGGAGAGAGCTACGGACATCATGAAGCTTTTGCCGATATGTGTCTTTCATGGTATTTTAAAGAAAATATTCATCGAGATAATATTATTCCTACAAATTACGAGCATTATTTGAATATGTTTCCGCCAACCGAAGAGGTTATATTGCATGAAGGCGAGGGCGGACGCGGAACTTCATGGAGTTGTTCGCATGGAGTTGAAAGATGGAGAAGCGCCTGCGGTTGCGGAGGTTGGGACGGATGCGATTTATCTTGGAGGCAACCTTTAAGAGAAGCTTTCGATATTTTAAGAAATATGCAAGATAAATTATTCAGCACTTTTTTAGATTTCACTAACGATACGAGAAATTCTTTAAGAGAAGAATATGTTAGAGCGATATATAACGATTCGGACGCTAAAGATTTGTATGAGATATGCAATAAATATATTTCGTTTAAAGAATTTATATTTTTAATGGAATCTTATAAATATTCTTTATTTTCTTATACTTCTTGCGGATGGTTTTTTGAAGATGTTTCGAGATTAGAACCCGTTAAAAATATGCAATATGCAGAACAGTCTTTTCATTATGCGAGAATGCTCGTAAAAAATAAAAATGCAAAATTCGTAGAAGAAGCTTATAAAGAATTTTTAGAGACTTTAGAAAAATCAATAAGCAATAAACCCGAGCATCTCACGGCGAGATATTTTTACGAGAAAGAAGAAAAAGAAGATTCGTTTTATAAATTATATATAATAAATCATTTTATATTTAATTTAATCGCGTCAGATTATAAAGAAGATAATTTAAATATATTTAAACATATAGTTAGAGCGACAAAAAAAGAAAAAAATTATATCGAGGGAATATTGATAGATAATATAGATTCCGATATATATTTTAAGGCGAAAACAATTAAAGAAAATTACGAATTAAAAAATCAAATTCAAATCTCTCAAATTTACGAAGAGATTGACAATTCTCAAGTTTATACTTTATCTTTAAAAGATTTAACTTCCGATGTTAGAGATAAATTTGCAAACGAGATATTTAAAGACGACATAAAAAAATTAGATAAATTAATGCATGATATTTATCCCGAGTATAAAGAATTATTTGAATATTTTAATTCAAACGGAATAACTCCCGATTACGATTATAGGCGACTTATGGGCGCTATGGCTTCTCCGATTTTAAGAGAAAAAATTCTTGAAAGAGGAAGAGACGCTTACGATGAAGTTTCCGAAGGTTTAAAAAATGCAAGGCATGCGGGAATGTTTGTTTCAAATAGCGGAATATCAAGTTTAATAGGAGACAATATTAAAAACGCTTTGAATCAATTATATGAAACGGGAAATCCTAAAATAATATTTGAGCTTTTAAGCGATATACAATTTTTATCAAATAACGATATGCCGATAGATAGAAACACTTACGAAAATATTTTTTATAAAATACTTGAAAAATATAAAAGCGGAAATATTCATTTTGAGGAAGAAGAAAAAAAGTTATTTGTAGAATTAGGATATTGGCTAAATTTTAGTATGAGCGATATTTAATTATTGCTTATATTGTTTTTTAATAAAAGACTTCCGTTTATAAGACTTATAACAACGGAAAAAGAATCGTTTGTATAACAATTTACATTTACTTTTAATATTTTTCCATTTTCTGAAGAATTTTTTGCAAGCTCTACTCTTCCGTTTTCTTTTCCGAAATTATTATTCGTTATTATATAGTAACCTTCGTTTTTCCATAAATAATTTGCATATTTTACGGCGTTAGAAATTGAATTTGAAACTTTATTAAAAGTTAAAATTTTTATTTTTTCGTTTTCTAAATTTTCAATTTTAGGAATAATTTTTAATCCATTAACTTTATTAACAGAAGATATAACATCGTTTTCTATATTATAAAGTTGCGGATATTCTTTTTTTATTGAAACAAAAAAATAAGTTATTAAAGAAGCTATTATAACGGTTAATGCCGTGATTATAGTTTTATTTTTCATTATCTGATATAACTTCGTTTTTGCAAATTATATTCGCTATTATTTTATTATTCTTTTTTAATTTTAAAATTCCAAAAATAATGTAGATAAAAAATAAAGCGAAAGAAAATACTGGTCCTAAATTTTGTTTTATCGATATTAATTTTGAAAAATAATCTCCGATAACATATCCGATTATAAGACAAATTAAAGGAACGGCATAAACTAAAAAATTTAATCCTTTTTTTAATTCTTCGACTTCTATTATAACATTATCGCCTTTTTCCGCGTTTATATTATTTAAAGCTCGTAAAACGATAGGTTTGCCCGAAGAACAAATTGAACAACCTTCGCAACTTGAACTTCTTTGCAATTCTACTTTTGC